>JBBRRB010000052.1:0-43511 GCA_038225555.1 Bryobacterales bacterium | reverse complement strand
TAGAGAATCACGCGCGGTTGGCCGTTGAAGAACGCGAAGGCATGCACGTGTCCGCGCAGAAAGTTCTCCATCGTCTGATCGAAGAAGAACTCCAGATAGAGAGCGCGTGAGTACGACAGTGTCATCACGAAACACGACAGAGCACGTTTGGCGCGGCCCACCATCACCGATCCGAAGTGAGCCCAGTCGACTTGCCCCTGCTCGCCCGGAAACATCTCCAGTTGCAGAAACGCTTCGCGCGGCGCAGTTGTCCCACGCTGCCCGTGTAGCCGCGGTCGCGAATCATCGCGTAGATGCGCGGGGCTCGCAGGCGTGGATGCTCTTCCAGCACCTGTTGCGCGAACCCGAGGTAGGGATCGACCACGGAAGCGCGCAGCGGCTGCGAGCTTTCGAACTTCTCCGACTCAATCGCGTTGCGCACCGCGTCGGGATGTACGCTGAGTTCCCGCACGATGGTTCCGATCTTCCAATGCTCGGCATAAAAATAGCGCCGGATCTGGGCGCGCACCTCAGGCGAAGTCATCGATTGCCTACCTTCTTAATGGCGTTCGTGGAAACGGGTTTATGAAACGTCCCAATCGCCCGCAGATACGGCACTGCATCAACTTTCCGGGAACGAGCGGCGGACGCGGCGGACTGCTTCCACACGCCAATAATGGCGGGGATGTGATCGAAATGGAACTATGATCCGTCACGCGCGAGCGTTCTTCGCATCGTTGCCGGTAGTCGCGTTGCCGGTCTCGATGATCCAGCCGCCCTTCCGGGCTGCGTTGATGACGTTGATTGGCCCGCCGCCGTTGCTCGCGTCTGGCGCGTTCGCTGCATTCAGCGCTGCAATAGCGATGTCCACGGTCGCAGTGCGAGCAGAGAAAGAAGGTCGCCAGGCAATCTGCGCGAAGAAAGTCCGCTGCACCAGTACCGTTTCGTGCGCCGCCATGCGTCAAGCAGGCGGGCCAAATCACGCTGGACAACGGCACCCTTTTCGTGTCAGTCTAGACCTGTCAGTTCGGTCTCACCTTCCATGAGGGTGACGACATCGGGGCCTCCACCGTTGGCGCGGTAGGGGCCCTTTTCTTGCCGCTATCCTGTTGTCTCCGGCACAACGCTCAAAAAACTACGCTTTCAGATGATTGATGACAGCAGGTGGGTAGGTTTGCCCGGTCTGAAACGAGCCGAGCTTATTGAGGGAGTTGTCCACGTGCCATCACCGGTCAGGGCTGATCATGGGTATTTCGATCACTTGATTGCAGGTTGGCTATCCCACTATGAATTTATGACGCCTGGGTGCCAAGGCGCCAACAACTCAACTTGGTTAATGTTTGGCAGCGCCCCTCAGCCCGATGTATTCCTTTCGACATCGCCCCGCATCGAAGGCAAATTTTATGCAGGCGCACCTGAACTCGCAATTGAGATCTGTGTGACCAGCACGGAGGTCGACTTCGGCCCCAAGCTGGCGCTCTATCAAGTAGCAGGAGTGCAAGAGTACATCACCGTAGAAACTCTCGGGAAACGCATTATCTGGCGCGAATTGCTTGAGGGTTCATACAAACCTCTTCAGCCCGGTTTTGACGGAGTCTTGCGTTCTCGGGCATTTCCGGGGTTATGGCTGAATATCGCGGCCTTCTGGGCTGACGATAAAAGCGGGCTGCTCGCCACGCTTAAATCGGGCATGGACACCCCGGAATACCAGGCCTTTGCCGCGCGCCTGCAAGCCGCTCGGCAGAAGTAGCCGTTCTCGAATCTGTTATCTTTATAGCCTTGAGACCACTCGACTGGGTCGTGATGTTCAGCTGGCTGCTGTTCATTGTCAGCTACGGCCTCTATCGCGGACGCGGCAGTTCCACCGTTGACAAGTACCTGCTGGCCGGCAAGACCATGCCGTGGTACGCGATGGGCCTATCGATCATGGCCACTCAAGCCAGCGCGATCACGTTCATCTCCACCACCGGCCAAAGCTACATCGACGGCATGCGCTTCGTGCAGTTTTACTTCGGACTGCCGCTGGCGATGATCATCATCTCCGCCACTGCGGTCCCGATCTTCCATCGCGCGAATGTGTACACGGCCTACGAATACCTGGAACAGCGCTTCGACGCTAAAACACGGGCGATCGTGAGCGCGATCTTCCTCATTCAGCGGGGACTCGCCGCGGGGCTGTCGCTTTACGCTCCCTCTGTGGTGCTTTCCGTGATCCTTGGACTGCCAGACCGCCTTACAACTATTCTCATGGGGCTGCTAGTGATCAGTTACACGGCACTGGGCGGCATCAAAGCAGTCACTTGGGCGGATGTGCAGCAGATGATGCTGATCTTTTGCGCCTTGATCCTATCCTTATTTATGGCCGTGCACTTGATGCCCGGCTCCGTTTCCTTTAGCGACGCCGTGTCGCTGGCCGGGGCCGCCGGTAAGTTGAACGCTGTGAATCTTCACTTCGATTGGAATGACCGGTATAACGTCTGGAGCGGCCTGATTGGCGGCATGTTCCTGATGCTCGCGTATTTCGGATGCGATCAGAGCCAGGTGCAACGATACCTCACAGGAAAGTCCATCGCGCAAAGCCGGCTTAGCCTGATCTTCAACGCGATGGCCAAAGTTCCCATGCAAGCCTTCATCCTCTTCATCGGAGCCATGGTGTTTGTCTTCTTCAATTTTGAAAAGCCGCCGGTGCTGTTTCAACCAGTGGAGTTGAAGAGCGTGGAATCGCGCGCCGGGTTCACCGACGTACAGAGCCGCTTTAACGACGCATTCGAGCGGCGTAAGACCGCGGCTGAACAATTCATAGGGGCAACGCGCGCACATGACGAAGGCCGCAAGCAAGCCAGTCTCGCGCAATATAGAACGGCGCACGCCGATTTTCTGAAGGCGCACGCTGACGGCGAGAAGCTGGTGGGCAAGGGCTTCAACGACACGAACTATATCTTCCTATCGTTCGTCACGCGCTACTTGCCTGCGGGAGTGGTCGGTCTGATTATCGCTGTGATCTTCTCGGCCGCGATGTCCTCGACATCAGGCGAGATCAACTCCTTGGCAACGGTCACCGTGATCGACATCTATAAGCGGCACATCTCGAAAGCGGGCAGCGATCGCCACTATCTGATCGCGTCGCGGCTGGCTACCGTGTTCTGGGGACTTTACGCCATCGGCTTCGCGCAATTCGGGAAAAACTTCGGAGCGCTTATTGAGGCCGTCAACATGGTCGGGTCTTTGTTCTATGGAGGCTTGCTGGGCGTATTCGTCTTAGCGTTCGGGTTCAAGCATGTCGGGGCGAACGGAGCTTTCTACGGCGTCCTGATTGGGGAAGCGGCCATCTTCGCCACCGCCCTGCTTACCAACATTTCGTTTCTGTGGTTCAACGTGATTGGCGCAGTTGTGGTGGTGGCCTCCGGGCTGGCCATCACCCAATTTAACCGATCTGGAAATCTTCCACCGGGGCCTCATGCCGGGCGCCCCGAAACGACAGGCTGAGCAAGGGCGGCGCGATCAGCGTGGTAGCTACCGCCATGAACACCACCACCGCGTAGATCGGTTTTGGAATCACGCCCATGCTCAATCCCAACTGAGCCACCACCATCCCTACCTCGCCCCTCGGAATCATCCCCGTGCCCACTCGCAGCATGTCCTGCTTGCCCAAGCTCATCGCTCCCAAGCCGCACCCCACCAGCTTGGAAACGACCGCCGCAACTAGAACCATGAGTGCAAGAGCGATGGTCCCGGAATCCCGAAAAAAGCTCAAATCAAGTTGCAGTCCGATACCAGCCAGGAAAAACGGGACAAACAGTTCCGTCACTCCATGGGTTAGATCGCGAACCCGCTCATTCACCGCATCGGAAAGAGCCATCCCGGCGAGGAAGGCTCCCACGATTGCCGCGATGCCAGCGTAGGTGGCTGCCAGCGCAAGCCCGAACAGCAGCAGCAGAGAAAGATTGAATTGCACTTCTCCGGCCTTCAATCGCGACACCAGATGGGGCGCAACCCGGTTGACAGTCGTGCTGCCCCATTTCGCGATCACGATAGTGAAGCCGATCGCAATCGCCGCAGTAGCAACCAGTTCCAGGATTCGCAAGTGTTCGCGAGCGAGGCTGCTCACGATCGCCAGCACGATGAGACCGAGCACATCGTCGATCACCGCGGCGGCGAGGATCACCCGGCTGGCCTGTTGCTGCAGCAAACCCTGCGAGGCGAGCACTTGCGCCGTAATGCCAACGCTGGTGGCAACCATCGCCGCGCCGACAAAAATCGATTCGACGTGTGGCGCACCCCGCCACGACATGATGCCCCATCCAAGCAGGAATGGCGCGACAACTCCGAGAAATGCAACCATGGTCGCGACCCCGCCCACACGTATCAAGTCGCGAGTTCGCACTCCATTCCGACGCGGAATAGCAGGAACAGCACGCCCAAATCGGCGAGCGCCTTCAGCACTGTGTTCGTTTCAACCCAGCCTAAGACGCTCGGCCCTATCAGAACCCCGGCGATTATCTCGCCAACAATGGCGGGCTGCTTGAGTCTCTCGAAAAGCTCGGCTAGAAGCTTCGCGGAGCCGAAGACAGCAAGCATCGCGAGCGGGATATTGGTTGCGTCTGCATGCACCCCTTCAGTCTCCGCTGAATCCAGCTCTCAATCAACACTCGACAGCAGAGCCACGGGGAAACTCTTCAAAACTTCCGCCATTGGAAGAACGCCCGATGCCATGATTTCCTCACCCGTGAAGACATTCCGCCAACGTCGAGGCGCATCGTCCGGAAGCACGATGGCGGCATCCTTCCATGTTCGGCGACCGAGCGGCATCTTTTCGAGAGCAGACAACCCGGTCACAAACCGCGGCACGATCCCGATCACCCATTCGTTGGCGCGCTTGCGTGCCACTGCAACCGTGTGTTCCTCCGCCAAGCCCGCGCCGGTGAGGCCGATGTATTCTCCATTCTCAAACAGGTCCTGCCGGTCCTTGCGAAATTGAAGTGACTTGAAGATGACGAACGCTTTCAATCGCCCGTCCATCCAGCATTCGAGCAGTCGAGTGATGGTCCGGGCGGGAACCGTGCCCGCCCAATGAACAAATTCCTGCAGCAATTCAAGGCGCGGCGCGATCTGAGCTGGCCTCCGATTGTCTGGATCCACCAAGCTGAAATCCCACAACGTGGTTCCCTGATAAAAATCCGGGGTGCCGGGGCAGACCACTTTCAGTAATGTCTGAGCCAATGAACTGATGGCGCCGTAGTACGCCAGCCTTTTTTGAAATCCTCGAAAGTGAGCCAGGAACCGATTGCCGTCCCCTTCCCTTAAGATCGCTTCCGTGAACGCCAGCATCTTCCCTTCGTACTCGTTTCTTTGGTGCAGCCAACTCGTGTGGACCTTGGCTTCGCGAGCCGCCTTTACCATGTAATTCTTGATGCGCTCGACGAAATCCTGCGTGATGACGTCATCCAGCGGCCAAGCTCCAACGAGAGTCTGATAAAGCAGATACTCTTGATTCGGGTCCAATTCCGCAAAATCCGATCCCGTGAACGACTGGTTCCAGCGCCGCCACCGATTCACGTACTTCTCCCACTCGGCCGGCATTTCCGAGAGCAGATTAATTCGCGCGCGCACGTCCTCGCTACGTTTAGTGTCGTGGGTGGATGTCGCATTCATGGTGCCCGGCCACTGCTGCCGACGCTCACTGTTAAATGAGTGGAACTGCTGGATGGAGACCGCTTCCGGACTTCCTCCGACATCATTGGTCGAGACAAGCCGGTTGTACAAATAAAAGGTGGTGTCCTCCACGCCCTTGGCCATCACTGGACCCGTGAGCTGCTGCCAGCGCATAACGAAGCGCAACGCTTCCTCATCGTCGCGGAGTTGGAGGAGCAGAAGCTGGCGCACAAAATCGAAACAGGCTGGGCTCAACGACGGATTTCTTCTTCGCGCGCTGGCGACAGCATCTTCGATTACCGCTGTGTCATGGGCGCCAATATGGAAGTCCCGGACGTAGGTTCGATACACCGGCATCGAAGCGGTGCATTCCAGAAGGGCGCGGCTCAACATCTGCGGGCTTAGATCCCGCGCGTGGCGGTAACGTTCCGCGATCCCGTTCAGACGCAGGCCGAGCGTACGAATCTCACCCGCGAAGAGGTCCTCAATCACCCGTTTCTTCTGCGCGTACGCGATCTCGTAGAAGTTCACCTCCTTGCCGATAATTTTGGCGTACACGGAGGTGAGCGCCTTCAGTCCCTCGGGATGGACGAACAGATTGTTTACCATCCCAAGAAAATCATAGCCGGTTATCCCGGCCACGGGCCATTCGCTCGGAAGATGCTCCGGCCCCGAAACGATCTTCTCCACCGCAATGTAAACCGGCTCCCGTGCTGCGCGCGAGGCTAACGCCTGCAAGTGCGCCAGGTATGCGAGCGGATCGTAGAGGCCGTCCACATGATCGATGCGCAACCCCGCTACTTTGCGGTCCTCCACCCATCGAAGCAGCAAATCGTGGGTGGCCTGAAACACTTGCGCATCCTGCGCCCGGATGCCGATCAGGTCCGTCACATCGAAGAAGCGCCGGTAGTTGATGCGCTCCCGCGCTGCCCTCCAGAACATAAGCTGATACGGCTGCTGATTGAGGAGAGCGTCGAGCCGGTCGAAGCTGGAGGAGTTCCCTTTGCTGCCGTTGAGCCAGCGAAGATTTTCATCCAGAAACTCGCGAATAGACGGTTCGCTCTGGTAGAGCGCCCACAGTTTCTCCTTCATCACGGTGCTCTCGCGCCGGCGCAATTCCACCGCTTCCCAATCCGTGGAGCTGCGGCCGGGCAGCCGTTCCGCCATCTCCAGAAGCATGCCGAATTCATGCAGAGCCGGATCGTCCCTCTGCATGTTGCGCAAGAATTCATCTAGTCGATACGAAAGCACGTCGTGATAGGTTGCAGGATCGATCGGCAAGCCGGATTCGTAATAATTGATGCACAAACCGGTCTTGCTCAGACTGAGATGGAGCTTCTGATCTTCGAGCGCGGTCCCGTAGGGTTCGCCAAGGATGGGCAGCACGATCTTATCTTTTACGGTCGGCGAGCGGTGTCCCCATTCGACGTCAAAAAACGAAGCATAAGGAGATGCCGACCCGTTCTCGATCACGTCCATCCACCACGGGTTTTGCGGACTGGCTGCCATATGATTTGGAACGATGTCGAGCAGCAGATGCATCCCCCTCCTATGCAGGTCCTCTACGAGCGCGTCGAAGTCGCCAAGCGTTCCGAGCTCGGGATTCACGCGGTTCGGATCCACCACGTCGTAGCCGTGCATGCTCCCCTTCCGCGCCTGAAATACCGGTGAAGCATAGAGGTCGGTGATCCCGATTCTCTCGAGATATGGCAGAAGCTCGCGAGCATCGGCGAATCGGAAATCCTTATTCAGCTGAACTCTATAGGTGGCGCCTGGAATGCGCATAAGAATGTAGATGCAAGTTTGGCTCGTATTCTAACGGTATGCAGCTTTTATTATCTCTGGCAGCGGCCTTCGCCTTCGCACTGGGGGGTGCTTACATGAAGCAATCCGAAGGTGCTCGAGTCTTGCTGCCCACGTTGGCATTTTGCGCTCTGTTTTGCGGCGGGGCCATACTGCAGGCTCTCGCCATGCGAACGGCGGAGATGAGCACAACCTACATCGTGGTGCTAGGACTGGAGGCGGCGATGGCGGTCGCGGTCGGGGCGGTATGGTTCGGTGAACGTCTCCCGCCAGGGAAATTAGGTGCCGTAGCGGTCATTATCGCGGGAGTTGCTCTGCTGCGATCGCTGTAATAGCGGTTGAACCCACAGGCTTTCGAATCGATTATCGAACTTCCGGATGCTCTATTCAGGCGTGCAGAGTCGGCTGCATCCCAAAGCGGCACCCTTTTCAAAGCGGAGTTTGACGGAGTCGAGCCTGACGGTTGGCAGTGATTCTGGAAACAAACGGGCTAGCCGCCAGCTGCAGCAAGTTCGAATTCATGTGTTGACAAGCGCCACCCTTGCCTCCACCGCCGCCTTTCGCAGATCGCCGTCGAGGGTCGCCAGAGGCAGACCGGTCCGCTGTGCGAGCTCCAGATACGCGGCATCGTAACCGGTGAGCCGGTGTTCGGTGGCAACTTCCATTACAGCCTCCCAGTGTTCCGGGGCATGAGGTGGTTCGATTTCGAATCGGTAGGGCCGCCAGATCGCGAGCGAACCGCACAACACGTTCCCGATCTATGCGACTTCGACGTACAGCCATAACCAAACCATTCATGACTTCCGCAGACCAGTGCGCTGGCACGAAGGCAGTTTCGCCCGCGCGTAGACGCTCGAGCAGAGCTTCTGTATCTGGCGTGGCTTCTTCTGCGAAACACCAAGGGAGAGTCGCCGATGCATCAGCCACGAAACCGGGCATCAATACTTGCGGCCCTCGTTGATGAGATCCCTGATGCGGAGACCGCCCAGAGTTACTCCTTTGCGCAATTCGCGGATGTCTGCAACGGCTTCCGCAGGAGTCATTGTACTAGCGTCCGGCGCGGGTTGATTGTCGGAGAGAATTTCAAGAGCGCGCGTCACCACCTCCTCGGGCGAGCCATAGCGACCAGTGCGAAGGTGCGCTGCCACGAGCAACTCACCATGGAGATCCAGCGTGAGGGTGATGGGCATACCGCTAAGCGGCCCCTTCTACCGGCTCCAGCACCCGCTTATGTTTGCACTCCCCATTCGGACACTGCGCGAATCCGCCAGACTTCAGCCACTTCTCCACCATATAAGGACTCCCACACTCGGGACACTTCTCATTAAGCGGTTTGCCCCACGCCACGAAGTCGCATTCAGGATACCGATTGCAGCCGTAGAAAGTCTTGCCGCGCTTGGAGCGCCTCTCCACAATTTGACCTTCCGAGCAATTCGGGCAAGGCACCCCGATCGTCTTCTGCTTCACGAACTTGCACGTCGGATAGTTGCTGCAAGCAGTGAATTCGCCGAACCGGCCAAACTTCATCACCAAGTGATTCCCGCACTGCTGGCACTTCTCCTCCAGCGGCACGTCCTTCTTCTGCTCACCGCCAAGCTGTTTGGTAGTCTTGCAATCCGGGTAGCCCGAGCACGCATAGAACTGCCCGAACCTGCCCTTTTTCAAAACCATGGGCCGACCGCAATTTTCGCAGTACTCTTCTGAACCCTGCTCGGTCAGATCGGCCGTATCTACATCGGGCAGATCAACCGTTAGCTCCCGCGTGTTCGTACACTCGGGGTATCCGGTGCACGCAATAAAGCTGCCATGCTTGCCCCATTTGATCACCATGGGCTTGCCGCATTTGTCGCAGATCAAGTCGGTGGGCTTTTCCATCCGCTTGATATCCGTCATGGTGCGCTCGGCCGTGGAGAGATCTTTCTGAAAGCGGTCGTAGAACTCCGCCATGGACGTGCGCCAGTTGATCTTGCCCTCTTCGATCTCGTCGAGCTCCTGCTCCATCCGCGCCGTGTAGCTGACGGCAAACAAGTCTTCGAAGCTCTCCAGAAGCAGGTCGGTCACAACCATGCCCAACTCCGTAGGCACAAAGCGGCCGCCATCTTTCCTCACGTACTCGCGTTCCTGAATCGTAGACAGAATCGAAGCGTAGGTCGAAGGCCGACCCACCCCGTCCGACTCGAGTTCTTTCACCAGCGTGGCCTCGTTGAAGCGCGGAGGAGGCTCGGTGAAATGCTGTTCAGGCTCCATCGCCTTTAGCTTGAGCTCTTCGCCCTCCGTAACTGCCGGAAGCCGACTCTTCAGCTCTTCGTCATCCTCGTCCTTCTGATCCTTGCCTTCCTCATACACCTCGAGAAACCCCTTGAATTTGGGCACGCTGCCGGTAGCACGGAAGAAATATGTGGCGCCGTCCTTACCGGGAGCTGCGACATCGATGGTGGTCTGATCGAACACTGCCGGCATCATCTGAGATGCGACAAAGCGCATCCAGATCAAACGATATAGCTTTAACTCGTCTTCTTGCAAGAACGAAGCCACGTCGTCCGGAGTTCGCAAAGCCGAGCTGGGGCGGATCGCTTCGTGGGCGTCCTGAGCGTCCTTCTTGCTCTTGTATATGTTCGGCTTCTCAGGCACGAAATCCTTCCCGTACCGCTCTCCGATCATCGCGCGCACCTCGTCCTGGGCGTCAGACGAGACGCGGGTGGAATCCGTACGCATATAGGTAATCAAGCCAACCGCGCCTTCATCCCCGATCTCGACGCCTTCATACAACCGCTGCGCCAGAATCATCGTGCGCTTTACGCTAAATCTCAGCTTGCGTGACGACTCCTGCTGCAGCGTCGATGTAATAAACGGAGCGACAGGATTCCGTTTCTTCTCCCGGGTGGAAACCGAATGGACCGCGTACTTCGCGTCGTCCAACTGAGCCAGCAGCCCGGTGACGGTTTCCTCGTTGGGGAGTTCGATGCTCTCATCGTTCCGCTTTGTGAAGTGCGCCTTCAGAACGGGCGGTTTCTTAGCCGCCAAGCTGGCGTCGATAGTCCAGTATTCCCGCTTTTGGAACGCTCGAATCTCGCGCTCGCGGTCTACAATTAAGCGCAGCGCCACCGTCTGCACGCGTCCCGCCGAGAGGCCCCGGCGAACTTTATCCCAAAGCAAGGGCGAGATCTTATATCCCACTAACCGGTCCAAAACGCGGCGAGCCTGCTGTGCCTCTACCAGGTTGATGTTCACCTGAAGCGGTTTTTCAAACGCCTTCTGAATCGCATTCTTCGTGATCTCGTTGAACATCACGCGATAAATCTTGGTGGCGTTATTTTTCTTCGAACCTTGCAATTCTTCCTGCAGGTGGTAGCAGATCGCCTCTCCTTCGCGATCCGGATCAGCCGCCAGGTAAACGGAATCCATGCCCTTGGCAGCGGCCTTCAATTCCGAAATCAGCTTCTTCTTGCCTTCGATAACTTCGTAGCGAGGTTCGAAGTCGTTATCGACAGCGACCGCAAGGTCGTTCTTGGGCAGATCCTTGATGTGGCCTAGCGATGCCTTCACCACGTACTGCTTGCCGAGATATTTACCGATCGTTTTCGCCTTCGTCGGTGATTCGACAATGACGAGAGATTTAGCCATTTTCTTATAAATCCGTTATTCTGCTACACTATTGATGGGTTTGGAACCTACCACACTTTAACAAAGTTCCTGCCTGGAAGTTGGCGGATGAGCCCCAGCATCTCCAGTTCGAAGAGCGCGGCAATTATCTCTGATGAGCTGACCGACTCGAAAGTTTCGAGCAGTTGGTCCAGGTTCATGGGCACGTCGATTTTGATCGCGGGCAGCAGTTGCCGTGCGCACGGGCCGATCTCGCAAGCCGAAGCCGTTGAATTTGCATCATTTTCCGAGGTAGGCAGCATGCCTTGGCGAGTCTGCGCCTTGTGGATCAACTGGCGCCGGATGTCGGGGGGGAGTTCGACCAGCACGTCATTCCACTCCTGCACCAGCTTGGCTCCTTGCTTGATCAGCAAGTTGGGTCCCCAGCTCATTTTCGACACGATGTTGCCGGGGACTGCGAACACCTCGCGCTGTTGATCAATGGCCATCTTGGCGGTGATAGAGGATCCGCTGTACTGCGCACCCTCCACGATGAGCACCCCAACACTCATGCCGCTAATGATGCGATTCCGGATTGGAAAGTTTTGCGGATAGGAGGGCGACCCCATGATGAATTCAGAAACAAGCAATCCTTTGACAGCGATCTCCTCGGCCAGTTTGCGATTTTCAGCCGGGTAAATCTGATCCACGCCGCATCCGAACACGGCGACCGTATCGCCCCCGACTGCCAGCGTGCTCTTGTGCGCCGAAGTGTCGATGCCGCGGGCCATGCCGCTGGTAATGGTCAACCCGGCTCGAGCTAAGTCTGGAGACAGATGCTCGGTGGCGGCGATTCCGTACGCTGTGGGCCGCCTGGTTCCAACTACGCCGAGCATCGTCGATTGCAGCAGTTCCACTCGGCCGCGAACGAACAATACTATGGGCGGGTCAAAAATTTCGCGCAGTCGGGGTGGATATGTAGGATCGAAGATGGGCACCAGCGTCGCACCGGACTCGAGCAGCTTTTGCTGTTGATCGACGGCGTCGTCGAACATGCAGCCGCTCGCGATGCTCTGGGCGATGCTCCCGGATAAACCTTGGGCTTGCAGTTCGGAACGCGAGGCTCGAAAGACGGCCATCGGGGATCGGAATCGCTCGATGATTTGAAAGGCCCGCCGGGTCCCGAGTCCGGGAACCAGTTTTAGAGCCAGCCAGTGCAGTTCCTCTTCTTTGGACAGGGCGGGAGCAAACGCGGTAGCCATCTAATGATAGTTGGTGGGGGTTAGCCCGAATTTCTCTCCTTCCTATTTTGCGATTTCCGCCGAGAGGCGAGGCGATTCGACGCCGTAGGGAAAAAACCAAGCAGGCCGTGCTTGAGATAAAGGCTACCTTCGATCCAGCGGGGTTTCCAACCAGGATGCACCGCTTAGCCAGACTGCCGATCAGGCCTTTTTACAACATCTCCTCATTTACCCAAAAAGCCAATAAAAGTCGCAGGCCTAAAAGTCCGTAACAACTATTTTCCAGAATTTCTTAAAAGCGCAAATCCATAAGTAGCAACAAGTTCAGGGACATGTCAGCCTGAGCGACAGCCAAAAGTTTTGGAAATGGCCAGCTCAATTTGTATAATCATGCAGCCTGGAGATGAACACCGCATGCAAACTGCCGAAAAAGACGTACAAATGATGCTTCCCAAGGAGAGCTGGTTCGCTGCTCCCGCTCAGCTAACGCGGCGTTTCTCGCCAGTGTTTAGGGAGGTTTCGCACGCACTGCATCAAACCCTTCGAGAAGCGGTGCCTGCCCTCCTGTTTAGGGATCCGTCGCAGTTCGCCGATACCAAGTACGCATACGCGGTTCTGGTGTATAGTTCGAGCCGCCCATCGGGTTGCCGCGACCACACCGAATTCTCCTACGACGTTCTGGATCGGGAGAACATGGATACCTTCTTTCGCTCCGCCAGACGCAAGCTGAGCCGGAAAATCGCGGACGCGCGTTCGTCCGTGATCGCGGCGGGCATGAACGACATGGTGGACGCCTATGACCCCGCCGATGCCGAGAAGATGATGCGCTGGGTGCGCGTGCACCGCTGCTACCGTCAGCCGCTGAACCAAATGCTGGTGACGGAGGGCCGCCTGATGGACGAGTTGATCCAGCTCAGCATGTACGGGCGCTGCACCGCCAAGGATCGCGCCAAACACGTGGGCACGTTCAACAAGAAATGGAACATAGCGCTCCGCAAATTTTGCGGCGGGTTCGACTTCACTGAATTAGGGCCGCTGCTTCTGAAGAAAGCGACCGAGGCCTTGGTCCGTGCGCAGGCCGAGTGTGACGCCACTCGGGACCTGAGGCCATTCGATTTAGCCGCTTAACGTTGCATAACGAGCTTCATCGGCACCGCTAAGCACGTTAAGCATGGATTCGCGGCCATCTAACGATTGGAATACGATAGATGAAGCCATGAAGCTCCTTGTCGTTTTCGCATTAATCGCCGCAACCTGCTTTGGTCAGGTGCAGTCGGGCAGAATCGTTGGGACAGTTAACGATCCCAACAAGGCGCTGGTTCCGAATGCCAAGGTCGTGATTACCAACATTGCAACCAACCAAGCGCAAACTCTAACCACCAATCAAGCAGGCGATTTTGCTCTCACGCCTGTAAATCCGGGATTGTATACGGTCGAGGTATCAGCCGCGGGGTTCGGGACTGCCGAAATTAACAAAGTCGAGGTGATCGTTGGCCAATCCGCCCGCGTGGATGTCGCTCTGAGGATCGGCGAGACTTCTACCAAGATTGAAGTGAACGCCACTGCGCCTCTATTAAACACAGAATCCGGAACGCTTGGCCAGGAGATCACTACCAAGCAGATTACTGACCTGCCCCTCAACGGGAGAAGCTTCTATGAACTCGCCCGTCTCACTCCCGGCGCGACGCTGCTGCCCGGCACTGGAAATCTGCTGCGGATTCGCGCGAATTACGAATCGGGCACATCGATCAGCGGCGTGCGGGGAAATCAGACCTCGTTTTACCTGGATGGGGTGGACACCACGGATCACCATCAGGGCGGGACGCTGATTCAGGTTTCGGTGGATGCTCTGGATCAGTTTCAGATTCAGCAGAGCGAGTACACCGCCGAGTTTCGAAACGCGGGCGGAGTGCTGAACGGCACCACCAAGTCAGGCACGAATGAATTTCATGGGGTGCTTTTCGAATTCCTGCGCAACGACAAGCTGGATGCGCGCAACTTCTTCGCTCTGCAGCGAGACGTTCTAAAACGCAATCAGTTCGGCGGCGGAGTTGGCGGGCCTGTGTCCATACCTAAGCTTTATAACGGACGAAACCGAACCTTCTTCTTCGCGAATTACGAAGGGATGCGGCAGCGCGCGGGGCAGGTTTTCAACAGCCTGGTGCCAACAACTGCTCAGAAGTCAGGCGATTTCAGTGCCGCGGGGCTCAACGTGATCTACGATCCCACCACGGGGCAGCCGTTCCCCGGAAACCGCATTCCCGCAAGTCGGATCTCGCCCCAGGCGCAATTTTTCGCAAAGTACATCCCCGACCCGAATGCCGGCACCCGCGCCGTGTTCGCCCCCTCCGCCGCGCTCGATCAAGATCAGTTCACAATTCGCATCGACCAAACGATCACCGACAAACATCGCGCGTTCGTCCGGTGGAGTTTTATCAACTACCAGGAGAACGATCCCAACGCGTTTCCCGGTCTCGGCTATGCATCTCTCAACACGCGCGGACAGAATATCGTAGGCGCCTTGATCAGCAATCTGACTCCCTCCCTCATCAACGAGGCGCGCTTCAGCTACCTGCCGAACAAGATTGACCTGCAGGCGTTTCAACAAGGCACCAATTTCTACGTGCAGGCGGGGGTTCCCGGCTTTGAAGATACCGGACATCGACCTGGCGTGGCCGGATCGTTTCCAGACTTTTCCTGGAGCGGCTACGCTTCGCTCAGCGGATCCACTTTCGATCAGCGTCCGAAGACGCAGGATTTGAAAGTGACCGAGTTCAACGATAGCGTGACGTGGGTAAAGGGGCGGCACATCGCTAAATTCGGCACTCAGTTTCGGCATTGGGTTCCGCTCTTCACCGACAGCGGCGTCTACGAAGGACAGTGGACCTTCAACGGCAGCATTACGCAGAACAAGGTCAAGCCAGCGGGTACGGGCGACGCTTACGCGGACTTCCTTCTGGGCGTGCCCTTTTCGGTAAGTCGCAACTTTCCGGCCGACACTTTCGGAGGGTACGCGAACTACTGGCACTTCTTCGCTCAAGACGATTTCAAGGTCAACGCAAGGCTGACGCTCAATCTCGGTTTGCGCTACGAGTACTCGCCCTGGCTCAATGGGTACAAAGGACAGGTTGGCACATTTCTTCCAAACTCTCCGAAGCCGATCGCGGTGCAATCGATCAATCTAGGGGCGCAGTTCGCAGCCCCTACCGCGAATGCTCTTTTCGGGAATCTCATTCAGACGTGCAGCCAGGCGGGGATCGCCGCCAACTGCACTGCCACGGACAAGACTCAATGGGCGCCCCGTCTCGGTTTCGCATGGAGGCCGTTTGGCGAGAAGACGGTGATCCGCGGCGGGTATGGGATTTTCTACGAAGTGGAGAGCAGCGGCAACCGCGTAAACCACAACATGGTTCCGTATCAACTCAACGAGACCGTCTTCAACGATGGACTGCGGACCATGGCGAACTTCTTCACCGGGCGCCCGATTGGAGGAGCGACTACGGCTCCGAGCTTAGCCGGAGGATACCCGAACATGCCCATGGGATACGACCAGCATTGGAGCTTTGGCGTCCAAAGGCAGTTGCCTTCCAACTCCGTGGTGGAGGTGAATTATGTCGGCAACCGGGGCGTGAACCTGTATGAGGGAAATCCAATCAACGATCCGCCAGCCGGTCCGGGAGCGATTCAGGCCAGGAGGCCGTACCCATTATTCGGCGGCATCACTTACAACGGACAAGACAACTCGACCATCTACAATGCGCTGCAGGCGAAGCTCGAAAAGCGTTTCTCCGCGGGGCTATGGTATTTAGTTTCTTACACGTGGTCAAAGAGCATCGCTGTCGGGAACACTCCCGCCGTGGGAGGAGATTACGCTTATGAGCGCGCCGTGACCGCGTTCGACATACCTCAAAACCTCACTGCAAGCGCCGGGTTCGACTTGCCGTTTGGCAAGGGCAAGAGGTTCCTCTCGAATACGAACCGGTTCGCTACCGGTGCGCTGGGCGGATGGCAATTGCAGAGCATTGTTATCCTGCGAAGTGGCCGGCCATTTACTCCCACCATCTCTCGCGACGTCTCGAATACCGGAATCGGCGGTCAGCGACCGAATCGCATCGGCTCCGGCAAACTCGATCATCCGACCATCGCGCAATGGTTTGATAAGACGGCATTCGCGGTGCCTCCAAACTTCACCTACGGGAACTCGGGCGCTGACATACTTCGCGAGAATCGCTTCAAGAATCTCGATCTGTCGCTGTTTAAGCAGTTCCAGATCAACGAGCGAATGCGTCTGCAGTTTCGGGCCGAGGCGTTCAACTTGACCAACACGGCCAGCTTTTCCGCGCCCGGGACGAACATTGATACGGCGTCGGGCGGAGTGGTAACTTCGACCGTCAGCACGCCGCGCAACATACAATTCGCGCTGAAGCTTTACTTCTAGGAACGATGAAACTGATCTGTGTGCTACTACTGATCGCGGCTTCAGGGCTTGCGCAGGAGACGGTTGCGATTCGCGTCAACGCGGCGCAGAAGACTGGTCCGTTCAAACCGATCTATGGCTACTTCGGCTACGACGAGCCGAACTACACGTACACCAAGAACGGCGGCAAGCTAGTCGGCGAACTCGCGGCATTGAGCGGCGTCCCCGTTTACATCCGCACCCATTTCATGCTGGCTACCGGAGATGGAACGCCGGGATTGAAATGGGGATCCACCAATGCGTATACCGAAGACGCGTCCGGAAAACCTGTCTACGATTGGACCATCACCGATCGTATCTTCGATACCTATCTGCAGGCTGGCGCAAAACCGTTTGTGGAAATCGGTTTCATGCCTCAGGCTCTTTCGGCCAAGCCCGATCCTTACCATCCAACTTGGATTCCGGGCGGGAAGAACGATCAGTACAGCATCGGCTGGTCCTATCCTCCGAAAGACTTTGCCAAGTGGGGCGAGTTGGTGAATCAGTGGGTTCGTCACGCGGTCCAGAAATACGGTCGCGCGGAGGCGGCGTCCTGGTATTGGGAGGTGTGGAACGAACCCGATATCAGCTACTGGCACGGCACGCCCGAGGAGTACGACAAACTTTACGACTTCGCTGTCGACGGAGTGAAGCGGGCTTTGCCGGAAGCGCGGGTCGGCGGGCCAGCTACCACAGGCCCCGCGAATGAACGAGCGGCGAACTATCTTCGTCAGTTTCTGGAGCATTGCGCAACGGGCAAGAATTCTGCTACCGGGTCTATGGGCGCTCCGCTCGACTTCATCACTTATCACGCCAAGGGTCGGCCTTCCGTTGTGGATGGCCATGTGCGCATGGGCATCGCCAAGAACACCGAAGACGTGAGCAAGGGAATGCAAATCATCCGGTCATTTCCGAAGTTTCAAAACTTGCCCATCGTGCTCAGCGAATCGGATCCCGAAGGCTGCGCTGGGTGCTCGGCGCGTGTCTATCCTCAGAATGCGTATCGGAATGGTTCGCTGTATCCCGCCTACACGGCGCTGATGATGAAGAATATTTTCGAGCTGGCGGATCGGGAACGGACTAACATCGCGGGGATGCTGACCTGGGCTTTTGAGTTTGAGGGTCAGCCCTACTTCGATGGGTTTCGGACGCTGGCGACCAACGGCATTGATAAGCCGGTCTTAAATCTATTCCGCATGGCCGGGATGATGAAAGGGGATCGGCTGAAGACGGAGAGCACGGGTTCCGTCGAGCTGGTAGCCATTACCAGGGATGGGGTGCGCGGCAAGGCCGATGTCGACGCACTGGCGGTTGGTTCGGATCGCGTGATCTCGGTGCTTGCCTGGAATTATCATGATGACGATGTGCCGGGTCCGAATGCCAACGTGCAGCTTGCGATCGCGGGCGTTCCCGCAGAGGCCAAACGCGTGTTGCTGACTCATTACCGCATTGATGAAACTCACAGCAACGCGTGGACGTCCTGGAAGAAAATGGGATCGCCGCAGCAGCCTTCGCCCGAACAGTACGCGTCGCTGGAAGCGGCTGGACAGTTGCAGCAGTTCGAATCCCCGCGTTGGATCGATGTTAAGGGCGGCGTGCTCAAGCTGGATATGGTACTGCCGAGACAGGGTATTTCGCTGGTCCGAATTACCTGGTGAAAGATGCACTGGCTGGAAGAATTCGTCGGCGATAGCCGTTACGCCATCCGATCTCTCTTCCGCTCCCCTGCCTTTACCGCCACCGCGATTTTAACCATCGCCCTCGGAATCGGCGTGAACACAGCGGTGTTCAGCGTGATCCATGCGGTCCTGCTAGACCCGCTTCCGTTCCGCGATCCCGAACGGCTGGTTCACATCGCCGAGACGCATCCGGATTTTCCTTCTTTCCAAGTCGCGGCGCCGGACGTGGTGGATTGGCAGCGGCTGGCCACCAGTTTCGACGGAATTTCCGCGTATACATTCCAGGCTGTAAATGTTTGGACGATTCTGGGTGATGGCGAGCCGGAACAAGTACATGTCGTGCAAGCTTCGCAGGGCCTGTTCGGAATGCTGGGCGTGCGGCCTCTGCTCGGACGAACTTACACGGAAGCGGAGGAAGTTCAAAAGGTTCCCGTAGTCGTGATTAGCGAGTCTCTTTGGCGTCGCAAATATGCAGCAAATCCCGCCATCATCGGGCGCAAGATTCGGCTCGTGGGTTGGCCGGTCACCGTGATCGGAGTTGTGGCCGCGCGGCACGCAGAGCCAGTCTGGGCAGACGTTTGGATGCCGCTAACTTTCCTGGATAGGGCTCTGACTGAATCGAGACGCTTCCGAGCCTTGGAGGTGGTCGCTCGTCTGAAGCCTGGTGTCCCGATCGAGCGGGCGCAGGTGGAGATGATGGGAATTGCCTCCAACTTGGCGAAGTCGTATCCTGACAGCAACGGTCGCGTGGGCGTTTCGGTCATCCCGCTGTCTTCCTGGATGACGGGCGAAGTGAAGCCTGAACTGCTGATCGCCTGGGCGGCGGTGTCGTTGGTCTTGCTGCTTGCGTGCGCGAACGTAGCACATCTGGTGCTGGTTCGAACGGCGCACCGGTCCCGGGAACTGGCGGTGCGAGCAGCGCTGGGCGCGGGTTCCGGACGTCTGATCCGTTTCCTGATGGTCGAAAATTTGGCTGTGGCATCCGCTGGTGGGCTCTTGGGAGCCTTCCTGGCGTGGGTTTCGCTGCCTGTGCTATTGCGTTTGGCGGCTAACGAGATTCCCCGGTTGGACTCGGTTTCTCTCTCCTCGCCTGCGCTGATTTTTGGGGGCTGCGCGACGCTTCTGTGCGCGATCATCTTCGGCTTACCCGCACTGCTACGATCGAGCAAACTTGAGTTGCATCACGTTATAAAGCAAAGCGGCGGATTTTCGGCAGGGCATCGACGCTCCTTGTTTGGAGCCTTTATCATCGCGGCCGAAGTGGCGTTGGCCTTCATGGTAGTGGCGGGTGCCGGACTTCTGTACCGGAGTTTCGCGCTGCTGCTTGACGAAAAGATGGGTTTCGACTCGCACGGCGTATTGGCGGTGGATGTGTCGCTGGATCTAGCCGGGAACCAAGCCGCAAAAGTATTTGAACAGCGAGTAGGACCCGCGTTGCGTGCGCTTCCCGGAGTCACGGACGTAGCGGCGGCAAACTGCGGTCCGATGATGCTGCCGCGCACGGGCACGTCGCGCTATAGCACCCGTTTCGGCATTGAGGGCCGAACTTTTCCACCCGGGAGTTTCCCGTTCGCGCAGTATCGGTGGACCACGCCTGAGTATTTTCGAACGCTGAACATTCCGCTGCGAAGGGGTCGGCTATTTACGGCCCGCGACATTGGCAAGAAAGGATACGTCATCAACGAAGCACTCGCGCGACGATTCTTCCCGGATTCTGATCCTATCGGGCAGCGCATTCTTTATGGCGTGAACGGCCCGAACCCAGAGTCGATTCAAATTATAGGAGTAGTCGGCGACACACGCGATCTTGGCCTGGACATCGAGCCGAGTCCGACCCTCTATTCCCTTGGTGTTTCGGGCCGGTCGATGCTTCTTATCCGCAGCGGCGTAGAGCCAGCATCGCTGATCCCGGCAGTTCGCCGCTTGTTGCGAGCCTCGAATCCGAACGCGCCGATCACCCGAATCGCGCCGCTGGATGAGATTGTCAAATCCTCTCTCGCTCCTCGCCGATTCGCTCTAGAATTGCTGCTTGTGTTTGCGATTCTGGCGGCGGTCTTGACGGCTGTCGGTGTCTATGGAGTGGTCGGTTACGCCTTGAGCCAGCGCACCCGCGAGTTCGCGATTCGGTTTGCCTTGGGGGCCGAGCGGGGTCAGGTGCGGCACCTTGTTCTGTGCGATTTCGGCGTTCCCGCGTTCGTCGGATTGCTCGCAGGAACCTGGCTCGCGTATCTCTGCGCCCAGGCGCTGAGGAGTCAGCTTTACAAGCTCTCGCCTGCGGATCCAGTTGTGCTCGGACTTTCGGCGGTGGGATTGCTGACGCTCGTGCTTGTGTCTGCCTTACGCCCGGCGGCGAAGGCGGCGGCAATTTCGCCTACTGGGTTATTGCGCGACTAAGCATCCAAGCTAGCGTGTCTTTGAAATTCCGGATCCCGGTCACGCCTCCCAAACTCTGGACGTTGAGCGCTCCCACTGCGTTTGCGAACCTGGCCGCCTCACGCATATCAAACCCGCGCAGGAGTGCCGCGATAAAACCGCCCGCAAAGCAATCGCCAGCCCCGGTAGTATCCACGGCGTTCACCTGAAATCCGGGCTCCGCAAACCGCTCCCCGCCATGCTGCACCAGACAACCTGATGCCCCAAGTTTCACCACGACGGCACCCGCGCCTTGCTCGTGCAACATCGCCGCCGCCCGTTCTGGATCTTCCAACCCAGTCAGTTGCCGAGCTTCGTCTTGATTCACGAACAACAGATCGGTGTGCGGCAGGCACGGCTCCAGCGTCTTCATCCACCGTGCCTGCGGATCCCAAGCCGTATCCATCGACGTGCGGAGGCCTCTCTCGCGAGCCTGCCGCAACACAACGCTGGCGTGCTCCTGAAACCTCCTCAGCGCGAAAATGTTCGCGAGATGAAAGTGCGAACAGCCGTCGACCATACCGGCGCTCAGCTCGATCCCCGACGGAAATGCGTTCTGGCTCGCACCGGGACGATGCAGGAGCGCTCGCATGCCGTTCGAGTGCACCAGCACCACCGAAGTTGGAGTGGGCGATGAAGCGCAGCGCTCGATGAACGAGGTATCGACGCCTGCGGACTGCAACTTGCACAGCACCTCGTTACCGAAATCGTCTTGGCCGATTGCGCTCAGAAGGCGTACCGGGGTTCCCAATTTTCCCAATGTGTAGGCGGTGTTCCCGCCATTGCCGCCGAGATTCAGCTCGATATTTTCTACCCAGGTCGTCTTGCCCCAGCCTGGCTCGTCCACGGGTTGCACCAGGATGTCAGCCACCACGCTGCCGCAGCAGAGAACGCCGTAAGAGTTAATGAGCGCCTCCGGTGAGCGCATCCACAAAGACCTTCTGAATGGGCCACTGGCCGAGAACTTTGCGATCCTCGCGGCGGAAGGATCCTGCCACCAGCACCCCGCTGATATCAGCCGGATTCGCTTCCTGATGTTCGCGCGACAGCATGCGCCGAAGCGTGTTCGTCGTGTTCTCGAGCTGCACTAGCAGGGCCGACGCAGCCTCGACATTCTGGCACGTGACGTTGAGAGCGAGCTGAAGATGATCGCCCTCAGATCCGGCGGAGAAGACCACTCGCTCGGCATTCTCGAGCGCAATTGTGAACGCGCGCGTCCCCGCTGGCAAGGAGCTTGCTTCCTTCAAGACGGCAGCGGGCACCAGTACCCAGATGGGAGCATCCGGAGTGAACGGACTCACCTTGCTGGCATTGCGCGCGATTTGGTACGACGCCATATCGTCGGGGCTGATCGCCAGCGCCATTAGATTCGATCGAAGCCGGTAGAAGGAAATCCGCCGCTCAGGCTTGCTTCCATCCAAGGAGCAATAAGTGCCCTTGCACGTGCCGCCATGCTTCCTGGCGTAATCGCGAAGACGGTCCCACTGAAAGCGCCCGCTCAGCACAAAGAAAATCTGCCCGCTTCGGAAGGTCGAGACCAGCGCGTCCAAATCGTGCTTGTAATCGAACCCGGTCTGCTGGACGAAGTCCTTGTAGTCTGGCTCCTCGGCCACCTTGGCGCCGGCGACCATGTTCAAGATGCCGGATTTGCGCATGGCATCCACATCGATATGCAGCATGGTGCCCCCCTTGTCCGGCAGATAGGAAGCGAGCTCGGCGGGTGTGGACGGACCTCGAAAGATTATGAAGTAACCGAGCACAATCGCTACCAGCGCCCCAGCGATCGCCACAAGAGCGCGCCGTCCAGATACGAATTTCAACACTACACTGCCGCGACAGCTTCTGTCACGCGCGATTGTTCCCACAGTTGAATATAGGGCCTCAATTCCTTCATTAATTTTTGAAACTGATTCAGATCGAGCGATTGCGCCCCATCGCTGACCGCCTTCTCAGGCTGCGGGTGGACTTCGACGATCAATCCATCCGCGCCAATCGCAACCCCCGCGCGACACAGCGCCGGAATCAGGCTGCGCTTCCCGGTAGCATGGCTTGGATCGAGAATTACGGGCAGATGGGTAAGCTCATTCAACGCCGGAATCGCCACGATATCGCACGTATTGCGCGTATATGTTTCATAGGTGCGGATGCCGCGTTCGCACAAGATTACGTTCGGATTTCCATGCGCGACGATGTATTCGGCCGACATCAGCAGTTCCTTGATTGTCGAACTCATCCCTCGCTTGAGCAGAATCGGCCGTGTCACTTTCCCCAGCGACTTGAGCAACGCGAAGTTTTGCATGTTTCGAGCGCCGATTTGCAGCACGTCCGCATATTCGGCCACCAGTTCCACGTCTCGATCGCTCATTACTTCGGTGATGATCCCGAGCCCGGTCGCTTTCTTCGCCTTGGCGAGCAGCTTGAGCCCTTCGGTTTCCAGGCCCTGAAAATCGTAGGGGGAAGTGCGCGGTTTGAACGCCCCGCCCCGCAGCAATTTAGCGCCCGAGGCCGCAACGCCCTCGGCAGCCGCCATGATTTGCGTTTCGCTCTCCACGGAGCAAGGGCCTGCCATGACGATGAACTCGTCCCCGCCAATCTCGCAGCCGTTCACTCGAATTAACGACTTGCCGGGCCGGAACTCTTTGCTTACAAATTTGTACGGCGCCGATATTCGCACTGCCGTTTCCACCTGCGGCATGGCTTCCACCGATTCGAGGCAGGCGGTGACATCGCCTACACCTACTACGCCGATCACGACGCGTTCTTCGCCTTCGATCGCATGGATTTTATATCCAAAGTCGCCGATTCGATCGCATACCTGTTGAATCTCTTCTCTGCTTGCGTGCCGCTTCATCGAGATAATCATCCCTTCTCCTGGTCCCCAAAATAAAAAAACCCACTCTTTCGAGTGGGCCGGTTTTTCGCTTCGTTATGCCAACACACTCGTCTGGATTCAGGTCCGGTAACGGAACCAAAATCGAAACGAATTGAAGCTAACAAATAGCATGAAGAGCCAGTATACGCACGGTCCGGGCCGATATGCAAGCAAAATCCACAGACTCACCGGGCAGCTAGTTCTTCTTGCCCACAATGTTGCTAATCCGGCGCATCTCAATGACCGTGAACCCGAGCCCGCCAGCGAGCAAGAGAAACGTAATCAGCCCGACCGCGAAGATGATCGAATCGGACACTCAACGTCTCCGTGCAGCCATGTTGAAGTAAATGCCGGTGCCGATGATCGACGGGACCCAGATCCCGACGAAGATTCCCGCTTCTTTATTCGCCGGCATGCCGAAACCAAACCAGAGCGATACCGAGAATAGGAACGACAAGAAAGCAGCCAACATGATCAAAATGTCGCCCTTAGCAAACATGGGCGTTCTCTTTACAAGTAATCATGAGTCTCTGATGACCTGCTGAGATAGGGGGCTGAAAACTTTATCGCCGTTGAGAGGGGTGGCCGTCTATGATCCGCTCGGCAGCGGCAATTCCAGATAAGAACGCACCTTCGATTCGCGGACCGCCGAACGCGTCGCCGGCAATTGCCAAGTGTGCGGGCTGGGAAGTGTAGAGGCAGGGCTCCGCACACGCGGCAGTTGGCTGGCTATATTTCCAGCGATGTAAGCGCCAAGTCAGAACCGGGCTGCCCAGCCAAGGCTCGGCCGATCTAAGCAGTATTTGGGCCACCTCTTCCCGAGCCATTTCAAAACAGGATCGGGTGAAGTCCGAGCGCGCGTGTATCGTCAGTGCCGCCTCGCCGACAGAGATTCCTTTTTGCGTGTTGTCCGCTATGAGAGCGATCGGACCCGTGTCGAGGCGCACGCATCCGGGTGGCGGAACCAGACTCGGTCCGCCCAGGGTCACCGACAAAGCGAAGCATGGATCAAATGCAATACTCCTCAAAACCGACAGCATCGTCTCAGGCAGTCGCTGCATGCAGCCCGAAAGCAGAGCCAGCGTCTGCGGCGCGGGAGGCGTAAGCAGAAGAGTACTTGCGCTGAACTCTTCACCCGCGTCTGTCTGAATGCGCCAGCCCTTTTCGGCAGGCACCACGCGCTCCACTCTTGTTGCCGCCCTGAACTCGAACGGCTTAACCAGTTCGAGCATGAGGCCAGCCATGCCCTCGGTTCCGCGATATCGAGTATGGCCGCCTTCCGTATACCAGGGTTTCACCCAGCCGCACGCTTCCCATCGCTCGACCTCCGCGCGGAACCGGGCGTCGCGAACAGTGAAGAATTGAGCGCCATAATCGAACCGGCTCCCAGCTACTCGCCGGGTCGCCATGCGCCCTCCTGCACTGCGCCCTTTGTCGAGGATGACGCATTCCCACCCGCTCTGGCCCAGAACCCGAGCTGCCGTTAGTCCCGCCATGCCGGCCCCGACCACCAGGCACGAATTGATTCCACCCATCGGGAGCGGTCTATTTTTCTTCGATGACTACGCTCTTGAGCTCGTCGCCCTGCTTAGTCCCATCCACCACGTCTTGGCCACTGCGCACTTGCCCAAACACTGTGTGTTTGCCATTCAGATGAGCCGTCGCGACATGCGTGATGAAGAACTGGCTGCCGTTCGTATTCGGCCCGGCATTGGCCATTGAAAGGGAGCCCACCTGATGTTTCTTGAAATCGCCTTTCAACTCGTCTGCGAATTTGTATCCCGGACCGCCGCGCCCCGAGCCTTCCGGATCACCGCCCTGAATCATAAAATCATTGATCACGCGGTGAAACTTGGTCCCATCGTAAAACCCCTCGCGAGCCAGAAAAACGAAGTTGTTTACCGTATTCGGAGCTTCTTTCGGGAACAGGTCGCAGACAATCGTTCCGCGCGATGTCGTCAAAGTCGCCGAATACGATTTCTTCGGATCGATCAACATCGAAGGCGGACCAGGGTACTGTTTAGACATAAACTTAGTCTAGCAGCGCATGGTCCACGACCCCACTAAAGAAACCCTATTCCCCACTCTGCCGCCCGAGATTCTGGACCAGCTCAAGCAATTGGGCCAGGTCCGCGAGTTTGCCGATGGCGAACAAATTCTACAGGAAGGGACCCTCGATTATCCCTTCTCGGCCGTGCTCAAAGGCCAGGCCCGGGTCAGCAAGCAGATTGGCGCTGACCGGCAGTTGCTGGCGGTGCACGGCCCAGGACATTTCATCGGCGAGATCTCGATGCTGGCCGGATCCCCGTCGGTAGCCAGCGCCTATGCCGTCGGTCCGACCACGGTGGTTAGCATTCCGGTCTCCGCCTTGAGGAGCATCGCCTCGGAACCGGTTCGACAAGCTATTGTCGCGGCGATGACTTTGCGAAGCCAGGAGGTCTCCGGATTTATCGTGCAGCAGGAGAAGCTGGCGGCCCTTGGAAAGTTGTCCGCCGGGCTCGCGCATGAGTTGAACAATCCCGCGTCCGCGGCTGCTCGGGCAAGTAGCGTTTTGAGAGAAGCGATCACCGGCGTGCAGACTCTTTCCATTCAGCACGACTGCCGCTTTACCCCCGATCAGCGCAACAAAATTCTCGCCTTGCAAAAGAGTTTGATCGAGAACCTACCTGGGCTCGCCCCGCTCGATAGCATCGACCGGAGTGATCGCGAAGAAACGTTGAGCGCCCGTCTGGAATCTCACGGCGTCCCGCAGGGCTGGGAACTCTCGCCAGTCCTGGTTTGCTGCGGGATGACGCTTGCGGATTTGGAGATTCTGGCCGCGATGCTGGATTCCAACGCCCTGACGGCTGCCGTTACGTGGCTGGAAGCCACCCTCAAGATGATCGATCTAAGCTCGGAGGTGGAAGCGAGCATGACGCGCATCACCGATTTGGTGGGAGCCATGAAAGAGTACACTTACATGGACCAGTCGCCGTTTCAGAGTATCGATATCCACAAGGGGATCGAGAGCACGCTCAAGATTTTCACCCCGAAGCTGAAGGCCGGCGTGGAGGTTGTGCGAGATTACGATCCTAGCCTGCCCCTGATCTGCGCTTACGCAAGCGAACTGAACCAAGTCTGGACCAACCTGATTTCTAACGCGCTCGATGCCATGAACGGCAAGGGCCGTCTCACCATCCGCACCGTTCGCTCGGATGAAGGAGTCAGCGTGGAAATCGGTGATACAGGGCCGGGGATTCCGCCCGCAATCCAGCCGCGCATCTTCGAGCCATTCTTCACAACCAAGACGATGGGGAACGGCACCGGACTGGGCTTGGACATCTCTTACCGAATTGTGACGGTTCGCCATGGCGGGTCCATTGGCGTGACCTCCAAACCCGGCGACACGCGCTTTCAAGTAAATCTACCAGTGACACCACCCAAGGAGCAGATATGAAGCCACAATGCAGCCATTTGGATCAGATACGAGACGTGCAGCCGCACACCCAAGGGTGCGAAGAATGCATGAAGACGGGCGATCGCTGGCTTCACCTGCGCCTATGCGCGGAGTGCGGCCATGTGGGCTGTTGCGACTCCTCTAAGAATCGTCACGCGACTAAGCATTTTAAGGCCACCAAACACCCCATTGTCTGGTCCTTCGAGCCGGGCGAAAATTGGGGTTGGTGCTACGCCGACGAAGTGATGATCGAGCGCTAGGTGCTCATGTCAACAGATCAAATTTGTAGAGCACGGCGCTCCGGTAAGGTTCGCCGACTCGGGCTTGTTCTTATGATTTTGTCTCACGCCGTTGTATCAGGCCAGCAGCTCCGGGTCATTGCTTTTGGCGCTCATCCGGACGATTGCGATCTGGGCGCCGGAGGCTCTGCCGCGAAGTTCGCCTCGCTTGGACACGCCGTAAAATTTGTTTCAGTCACCAATGGCGACGCTGGTCATCAGACCCAGGGCGGAGTGGAGCTGGCCAACCGCAGACGAGCCGAGGCAATGGAATCGGCGCGTCGGCTCGGGATCACCTATGAGGTACTTGACACGCATGACGGCGAGTTGCTGCCCACCTTGGAGGTTCGCAAACAGGTGATCCGCCGTATTCGGCAATGGAACGCCGACATCGTGATTGCTCCGCGCCCGAACGACTACCATCCCGATCACCGCTATACCGGCGTTTTGGTGCAGGACTCCTCGTATATGGTGGTGGTTCCAAACGTTGCGTCCGATACCCCGGCCCTCAAGAAGAACCCGCTGTTCCTCTACTTTCAGGACGGGTTCCAGCGCCCGAATCCGTTCCGGCCCGATATTGCGATCGACATCGACGATGTCTTCGACAAGAAAATCGACGCCCTGGATTCGCACGTCTCGCAGTTTTATGAGTGGTTGCCGTGGGTGGACGGGAGGCTCGATCAAGTCCCGAAGACTGCCCCCGAGAGGAAGGATTGGCTCAAACAGCAGCGGCAGAAGCGTGAGATTACTCCGGCCATTCGGGCCAGTCTTGTTAAGTGGTATGGGCCTGAGAGGGGTGGCCGGATCCGACATGCCGAAGCTTTCGAGATCTGCGAATATGGCGTCCAGCCGTCCGATGATCGGATCCGGCAGTTATTTCCGATGCTAAAGCCATGATGCGGCCCTCCCCTAGGGGTCCCTACAGCATCAACCCGATTTACATATTTTAATGCTCTCTACATACTGGAGATGCGCTGGTTTGGCACGAAGCCATCCAGAATGCTCATCCTCACAAGGCACGCCCGCCGTACTCCGGCGGGCTTCTTTTTTGGTTTTCGAACTCTGCCGCTAATTTTAGTCAACGCGATCGGATTCGCCCTTTCAATCGTCACCGCGCTCCTAAGCTGGAATCTTCTTGAAAAGCATTTTCTGAAACTCAAAGCGCTCCCGCTCTTTTACCAAGGCCGCATAGCGCCAGGTTCGATGTTCACGCGGCGGCCCGAAAACGCTTCGCTTATACAATAAGGTTGATGATTCCAAAAGTCCGCAAGGCGGTGTTTCCTGCCGCGGGATTGGGTACCCGATTCCTTCCCGCCACGAAGGCGCAGCCCAAAGAAATGCTCCCCCTGGTGGACAAGCCCCTGATCCAGTACGGCGTCGAAGAGTGCATTCATTCCGGCATCCAGAACATCATCATCGTCACCGGACGGGGCAAGAGCTCCATCGAAGATCATTTTGACGTTAGCTTCGAGCTGGAACAGACCCTCGAATCCAAGGGGAAGAAAGAGCTGCTCGCCATCGTCCGCAGCGTCTCTGACATGATCAACGTCGCTTATGTCCGCCAGAAAGAGGCCTTGGGACTCGGTCATGCGGTGCTGCGGGCCAAAGAACTTGTGGGACCGGAGCCATTCGCGGCCGTTCTCTCCGACGATGTGATTCATTCGGAAGTGCCCGCCATCCGTCAGTTGCTCGACGTCTATGAGTTTTACGGGGCATCGGTGGTCGCCCTGATGGAGGTGGAGGGCGACGCGATCTCTTCTTATGGTGCGGTGGATGCCGAGCCGGTGGCCCACAACGGTTCGCGGAACCGCTTGTATCGCATCCGAAACTTGGTGGAAAAGCCCAAGGCCTCTGAAGCTCCTTCCAACCTGGCCATCATCGGGCGCTATGTTCTTACACCGGAGATCTTTCACTCCATCGAATCGATCGAGCCTGGAAGCGGCGGCGAACTGCAGCTTACCGACGCGCTGAAACATTTGCTTCGAAGTCGTCCCATTTACGGCTTTCGCTTTGAGGGCAAGCGCTATGATGCCGGCGATAAATTAGGTTTCCTGAAAGCGACCGTGGAATTTGCGCTGCAACGGTTCGATCTCGGGAATGAATTCCGGGAATACTTAAGGGGTCTCAAATTGTGAACCGCCGGCAATTTATCTACACGGGTGCGACTGCGGCAGTAGCCCTGGCGCAAGCCCGCTCGCCCGTCCTTCTGGGAATCGATCTGTTTAGCATTCGAGACTCGGGCTGGTCGCCATTTGAGTACCTTGACTACGCCGCTCGGCAGGGTGCGAAGGTAGTCCATTTTTCCGAGATACGCTTTATCGGAAACCTGGAGCCGGAGCACCTAAAGAAAGTTCGAGCGCACGCCGAACGGCTTGGGATTCAGGTTGAAATCGGAATGCGCTCTATCTGTCCCACTTCCGCCATGTTCGATGCGAAACAGGGGACAGCGGAAGAACAGCTTGCCAGGATGATCACCGCTGCAGTTCAGGTGGGATCGCCGATTGTCAGGACCGTGCTCGGGAGCATGGACGATCGCAAGACTCCGCCGGGTATCGAGGCGCATATCGAAGACATGGTCCGGGTTCTGCGTGCTTCCCGTTCGCGAGCCGTCGACCAGGGGATCAAGATCGCCATAGAAAACCACGCCGGCGATATGCAGGCCCGCGAACTGAAGACTCTCGTGGAAGAAGCTGGCAAAGATTTCGTGGGCGTCTGCCTGGATTCCGGCAATCCGCTCTGGACTATTGAGGATCCCCACCTCACCCTCGAAACGCTGCACCCTTACGTGTTGACCAGCCATGTGCGCGACACTGCGGTTTGGAGCGTCCCCGAGGGTGCGGCGGTCCAATGGGTTCGCATGGGCGACGGCAATGTCGATATCGACGGTTACGTTCGAAGGTATGCCGAGCTCTGTCCTGGCCGAGCTCTGTCGCTCGAAATCATCGTTACCGGACCTCGGATCTTCGCTTATCGCAAGCCCGAGTTTTGGGACAAGTACAAAGGCGTACGGGCGTGGGAGTTCGAGCGATTTGCGAATCTGGCCGAAAACGGAAAGCCGCGGCCCAAGCAGGAGCCGGTGGCGAAAGAACGGGTTGCCGAGCGGCAGCGCGAAGATTTGGAAGCGAGCATACAATACACGAAGAAGCTGATCGAATTATGAACCAACTGAAAGGGAAGGTTGCCATCGTCACGGGTGGCAGCCGCGGAATCGGAAAAGCAATCGCGGAGACGTTCGCCCGGGAGTGCGCGACGGTGATCATCTGCGGACGCAAGCAGGATCGGCTTGACCCCGTAGCGGATGAGATCAACGGAACCATGGCCGGGGGAGCCAGCCCTGGCGGGAAAATCGTGCCCCGCGCTTGCCATGTGGGGAAGCTGGAAGACCTCCAGCAACTGATCGATTCGGCGAACAAGGAGTTCGGCAAAATCGATGTGCTGGTGAATAACGCCGCCACGAATATCGCCCAGGGCCCGGCGATCGAGATGGACGATTCTCAATTCGACAAGATGGTGGAAGTAAATCTGAAGAGCACTTACCGGCTGATGCGGCTGGTCGCGCCAGGAATGTGCGACCGCGGGTCAGGCTCGATCATCAATATCGCATCGATTGCAGGATTACGGCCGCAGTTTCATGGCCTCTTGTACAGCATGACCAAGGCAGCGCTCATCATGATGACTCAGTCCTATGCGCTGGAACTCGGGCCTAAGGGCGTGCGCGTCAACGCGATCGCGCCCGGGCTGATTCAAACCGTTCTCAGCGAGTATTACTGGAAAGATGAAAGCCGCTTTAGCCAAATGCTCGCTTCTCAGCCGATCAAGCATCTTGGGCAACCGCGCGAAATTGCCGAAGCTGCTCTGCTGCTGGCCAGCGATAGCGGGTCATACTTGACAGGGCAGACTCTGGTGATCGACGGCGGCAGGACCTTATCCTCCATGTAATGCGCTCACTCTTTATTCTATTTATGCTCGCTTCCACTTCCCGCGCGGAGATCGTCGCTGATGTGCGCTCCGCCATCGAGAGACAGGACTACCCGCTTGGTGAATCTTTCATCGAAAAGTACCGCGTTGAACACGGAACCACGCCCGAGATGCTGGAGGCGCTGTCCTGGCTTGGCAGGGGAGCGCTTGCCAACAAGCAGTACGATCAAGCTCAGGCCTATGCGCAAAAAACGCAGAAGCTGGCTCTCGCTCAACTGAAGAAGCAGCCGCTTGATCGGGAGGCGCATTTGCCGCTGGCTCTCGGGGCCGCTATCGAGGTGCAGGCGCAGGTGTTGGCTGCCAAGGGCGAGCGGGGAGAGGCGCTGGCCTTCCTTCGGCAGGAGCTCGCTCATTACAGAAACACCTCGATCCGTCCGCGCATTCAGAAAAACATCAACTTGTTCGATCTGGTGGGCAAGCCGGCCCCGGCGCTCGATGAGCACGAATTTCTGGGTCCTAAGCCGGCAGCCATCGGCGCGCTGAAAGGCAAACCGGTGCTGCTCTTTTTCTGGGCTCACTGGTGCGGCGATTGCAAGCTCGAGCGCCGCGAGTTGTCGCTCGTGAAGAAGGAGTTCGCCGCACAGGGTTTGACGATTATCGGTCCTACGCAGCGATATGGGTACATGGCCAAGGGCCAGGATGCCACTCCTCAGGAAGAGATCAAGTATATCGATGAGATCCGGCGCAAATATTATCTGGATTTGGCGGACATGCCAGTACCTGTCAGCGAGGAAAACCTGAAGGTCTATGGCGTCAGCACTACGCCTACGCTCGTGCTCATCGACAAGCGCGGAATCGTGCGGCTTTATCATCCCGGCAGCATGACAGCAGAAGAACTGGGGCTTGCTGTCCGGGCTGTCCTGTAAAACGACTAGTGGCTGACCCCTTCTAAGCTCTCTACTGAAGCCTCGGATTGAGCCGACGGGTCCTTCAGCTGGATCGTGAAATGGAAGGTTGAGCCTTTGCCCGGTTCGCTGTCCACCCACAGGTGCCCGTGCATAATGTCCACCAGCCGGGTGGAAATCGTCAATCCCAAACCCGTCCCCCCGTAGCGTCGGCTCATAGATCCGTCCGCTTGCGAAAAGGGCTGGAAGATGATCGATTGCTGCTCCCGAGTGATGCCGATTCCGGTGTCGCGAATCCTGAAATGCAGAAATCCGGGATCGATTCCGGCACTCACGGATATCCCCCCGTTGTGTGTGAATTTGAGCGCGTTTCCGATCAAATTCACGAGTATCTGGCGAGTTCTTCCTGCGTCCCCAAAGAAGAATTCGGGCACTTCCGGAGCAACGTCGCAATCGAACGTGAGGTGCTTCTGCGCGGCTTGCACAGCGAAGACCTTCGTCGTCTCTAAAAGGAGCGGCCTGATCTCCACCTGTCCCTCATCGAGATCGAGTTTATTCGCGTCCATCTTCGAAAAATCGAGAACGTCGTTCAGCAGCCGCAGCAAATCTTCGCCGGATTGCCGGGCCGTTTCCAGATAATCGCGTTGCTCCTCAGTGAGATCGGTATCGAGCGCCAGCTCCGTCATGCCCAGGATCCCGTTCATCGGCGTTCTCAACTCATGGCTCATATTGGCAAGAAACACGCCCTTGGTCTCGTTTGCCGTCTCGGCTTGTTTCTTAGCGATCTCGAGCAATTGGTGACCCCGTAGCGCCTTCCAGTACTCTCCGCTCAGATACTTGCCTTGAAATGAAAGGAACGCTAGGTAGATGCTGGTGACAGCAGCCATGGAATATCCCTGCTGCCCTCCTAGGAACAAATTCGCGATGATGCTCGGGGCGACAACCAGGCCCAGATAGCTTGCAAGGATCCGATAATTGGGAGTAAGCGAGATCAGCGAGCCCGCGCTAAGCCCCAGGATGCAGAACGTGAGCAGGAGCGAACTCCAATGTGCGTATCCGTAGCTGAGAAGCGTGTAGGCCGTAAGGCTGCCCCAGCCTCCGGCGACCACGAGAAGGGTTGCGCCAAACAGAGTTCGCCACAGACCGGGATTCCCCGGAGCCAGCGTATTCTTCCGAAGGACAACCGCCATTCTCGCCAAGCTCGCGCCAACGGTAACAAAAGCGAAAACAGAAGCGGTGATTGGGTTCGTTTTGAAAAAATCGCTGCCGATCAGGAGAAACTGCACCATGAAGAGGTGCGCCCAGATTCCTGGGAGACCTCGACTGGCCAAGTCCGCATCGGCCTTGACTAGAAGTTCCGGGTCAAGCCTCGGGTCTCCGCCTTCGCTCGCGATGGATTCGGTTGCAGGCACGTTAGAATGTATTTCCAGCACGGCATTCGGGCTAGCGGTCGCTTACGAGGGTAGCGATCCAAGTATCGCATGGCCGGTGAATTTCGGTCATGTCAGCGCCGCTCGCGGGAGAGCGCTTTTATTTGGAGCTCGCTAACGCGTTGGCCGATTCTGGACGGGGTTCCACCCAAGCCGCCTTATTGCGATTGGTCTTCCAATACTTATCGCCCCACCACGACTCGGGATGCTTCATCTGTTCGGCATGTTCCCCGGCCTTCTTATCTTTCTCGATTCTTTGCGAAAGGATCCACTCCGTCGAGGAACGATTGTTTCCAGTCAACCGGAAGCTGACCGTGCCGAGGTCGCCGCTGGCATCCTTAAAACTAAGATCCAAGACCTGTTCCCGATTCCTGAATGGGGATTTGGGAAGCGGCACCATCCCCAGCCTGGGACGCGGCCTGGAAGGCTCCGACAAATGAAAACTCCGAATATGGCTGTAAGGCAAGCGATAGGTGGAAGCCGCGGACTTGAACTGCAGATCGCTCGAGTCGTCCAAATCCAACATCCCCACAGTCTTAGGCTGGATCGACTTGATCGTCCCCCCGAGATACTCCGCGTCGTTCGTGCGCGCTGCGGACCATCCCGCAGGGCAGAGAATGACGGCCATCGCGAACCAAGCCGCCTTCGAGATGAGAACCATTGATCGTAACTCCTCAAATTTTTCGTTCAAGAAACTAGATCGGCTCGACATCCGCAAAGCTTTAGGGCTGGGTTACTGTAGGACTATGTCCGTCTACAAAGAGCGCGAGGAGGAGCTGGAAAAGCACGAGTTCATGATGGGGCTCGAACGCGGGCGTCTGGCCGTGACCCTCGATTTGCTTACCGACGCGCTCGTTTTAGTGGGGCAGCATGGCGTGTATTGCCAGAGCGCCCGCCAACCTGGCAAACCCGCCATGGACATACAAATGATCTCCAAATGCCTCACCGACGCGAAAGAACTGGTCGCGGGCGTGATGGACGAGCTGAAGCGTCGCCCTACAGCCCCTGCAGGAACGGGTTCTTAGCCCGCTCCCGCTCAATCGTCGTGTTCGGACCGTGCCCCGGCACCACCACGGTTTCCCCCGGCAAACCGAGCAGCTTGTCTTGAATCGAGCGCAGGATCTGCCGCCCATCCCCTCCCGGAAGATCGGTCCGTCCGATGCTGTCGCGGAATAGCGTATCTCCCGCAACCAGCTTGGTTTCGCCTGGAATCCACACGCTCATGCTGCCCTGCGTATGCCCCGGAGTATGCAAAAAGTGGAAATCGCGGTCACCCAATTCCAGCTTGTCGCCATCGCGCGCATGCACGTCGATGGCGGTCTGCTTAGGCGTTTCCATGCCCAGCCACCCGGCCTGCACGTCGATGTGATCGTACAACTCCTGGTCGCTCGCATTCATATGCACGGGCGCGCCAGTCAAGGCCTTCAGCTTCGCGGCACCCCCAATGTGATCGATGTGGGCGTGAGTGATCACGATCGCCTTCACCTTCAAGCCGTGCCGCTTGAGAATCGCCATGATTTCCGCAATATTCTCGCCCGGATCGATGACAATCGCCTCTTTGGTCCGCTCGTCCCCAAACACTGAGCAGTTGCATTGCAGCATTCCCACCGGAAGAATTTCGTGAATCATGGTTCGCGCCTATCTCCGATTATCGCCTTGTATACTCGGACTATATGGATCCCAGTCTCGGCCTGGTTCTCGGCGTGTTCATGCGTTGGGTGCACATTATTTCAGTGATCGCAATCGTAGGCGGGTTCATTTACGCGCGTTACATGGTGGCTCCGGCACTCGCCTCCCTTTCCAGCGGAGACGCGGCTGCGGTATCGAACCGAATCGTGTCTAACTTCCGCCCCATCCTGTATTCCGCGATCGGGGCGGTTCTCGTTTCTGGGCTCTACAACTACCTGACCAAGGCCAGCTACCCTCCGCACTACCACATGGTGATCGGCATCAAGTTTCTATTCGTGCTCCACGTGTTCGCGACCTCGGTGCTCTACACGATTCCAAATGCGGGCGAGGGAAACCGGATGCGGCGACTCAACAGCTTGGTGATTTCCGGCCTGCTCATCGCGCTGATCTCCGCTGATCTCCGCTGGATGACGCTGACCGCCCCCAAATGACGGCTCCGCCCGGCTACCGCGAACTTCGCGAGCACGCCGCTTGGCAGGATCTGTCCGCTAGAGGCAAGATTCGCATGACCGGGGACGATCGCGCCCGTCTGCTCCACGCCATGACCACTAACCATATCGAGGGTCTGAAGCCGGGGAGCGGCTGCTACGCTTACTTTCTGTCCGCACAAGGCCGAATTCTTGCAGATGCGAATGTGCTTTGCCTCGCCGACTCGCTCCTGCTCGACACGGAACCGGAGACCCGCGAGAAAGTCCTCCAGCACTTGGATAAATTCATCATCGCGGACGATGTGACCCTGGAGGATGAGACCGCTACCACGGCCACCATCGCCCTGGAAGGACCCGCTTCCGGCGAAATTCTGCGAGCTTTGGGAGCCGTCTGCCCAACGGAAGAGAATGCCAGCAACGCTTGGGGCAAGCGCTTGATCGCGCGCATCGCCTTCACGGGCGGCCCGGGCTTCTTTGTCTTCCTGCCTGCAGACGAGAAGGCGGATCTAATTCGGGAATTGGGAGTCGTCGGATCTCCCGAGGCCTTCGAAATCGTGAGGCTGGAGAACGGGAAACCGCGCTACGGCCAGGATTTAAGCGAGCGCTTTCTGGCGCAGGAGGCGAATCAGCAGCACGCCATAAATTTCAGCAAGGGATGCTATTTGGGCCAGGAGATTGTAGAACGGGTGCGGTCGCGCGGTCAGGTTCACCGCCTGCTGATGCCGTTGCGGATTGAGACTGCGGAGGTGCCCGCCGCTGGAACCAAGATCGTGGAGGGCAGTTCCAACATCGCGGAAATCACATCTGCTGCGTACTCGCCAGCCCTGGGGAAAGTGGTCGCCCTCGCCTACGTCCGCGCCGACAAGGCCAAGCCCGGAACCGAGCTTAAGCTGGGCGATGCCGCTGTCGTGGTATCAGCGTGATCCGCCAAGCGAACGTGAACGATCTCGATCTCATTGCTCCCATGTTCGACGCTTACCGCCAGTTTTACAAACAGTCGCCGGACCTCGAACTGGCCTGGGCATTTCTTCTGGAGCGATTTCAGCACAACGAGTCCGTGATATTTTTGGCGCTAGATTTGAATGGAGACGCTCTGGGTTTCACCCAGCTGTACCCGAGCTTCTCATCTGGCTTGGCAAAGAGAATTCTGATCTTGAACGATTTGTTCGTGGTGCCCGAAGCTCGCCGCCGCAAGATAGGTCACCAGCTCTTGGAAACCGCCGCGGAGTACGGTTGCAAGATTGGCGCAGCACGTCTAACTCTTTCCACGGCACTCGATAACGCCCCGGCTCAAGCTCTGTACGAACGAATGGGCTGGCGCAGGGATACCGTATTCTGCACATACACTTTGCCGCTCGGACGGTCGTAGCGCGACCGCTCGGTTTTTTGCGGCTGCTAACGCGCTGGGGCGGCCATTTTCTTTACGAAGCCATCCGCTTCCTGCTGCTTCACGCTCGCCTGCTGCACCATCGCGGCATTGTGCGACCGCAAGCCTTTCGCCAGCACCACCCAAGCCTCCTGCCGTATCTCCATATACTGCACCAGCGACGTCACAGCTTGTTTCTGCTTCTCCGGCAATCGCACGGCCACTTTCTTTAGCACGTCGTGCTCGCGCATCCAGTCGGGCAGCACCTCTTTCTCGACGGCATCCGCCACGGTCTCGTCGCGCAGCTTTTCCGTCCGCGCGCGAGTCAACGCTGCATTGTAAGTAGTCAGCGTTTTTTTCTCCACGGTCCCAAACTTCAGCAGCTCCGTCCGCAAATCTACTGGACGGGGCAGCGCGGCGGCGATCCCCACCAGCAGAGCGGCCGACCCCAGCGCAACTACGCCGTCCCGAATCAGACGCTGCCCCTTATGACTCACCGTTACCGGAAGGCTCAATACCAGCCCGCATAGAAAACCCGACGCGAGACCGCCCGCGTGAGCCGCCATGTCCGTGCCCGCGCGTAAAAAACCGAACACCACGTTGTAGCCGATGAATATCAGCGCGCTCTTGCTCAGGGTTGACAGCACCTCCGATGGAATCGAATCGTGCTTACTCATCAACAAGAATCCGAGCAGCGCTCCATATAATCCAAAGATGGCTCCCGATGCTCCTGCGCTCACCGAGTAAGGATTCCACGCCAGGCTGGCCAGGGCTCCGCCAAACCCCGCAATCAAGTAGACCAAAAGAAAGCCGACATTGCCCAGCAAGCGTTCCACAAATGGACCGATCTGCCAGAGCACATACATATTGAATCCCAGATGCACGATTCCGATATGCAGAAAGGTAGATGTCAGCAGCCTCCACCATTGCCCGCCTGCTAGCGTGTTCGGGCCGAAATTTGCGCCCCAGCGAATCAGGGCGTCCGGCGGCGGTTGCATGCCGCTCACGCCGTTAACGATCATCGCCAGAAACACGAGAACGTTGATCGCGATGAGCGTGGGCGTCACGACCATGGCGGGCGTCACGGCTTCCAGCCGGGCGTGAAACTCGGCTTCGGGACTGACGTAAATCGGCTCGGATGCCGGACCCTCCGACGTTGGTTCGTTGGAAGGAATCAAGTGGTACATAGAGATTGCTTACCGGCGCGCGCAGATCACTCGCGAAGGGTAGAACCCCTGTCGCACGGTGCGCTCAGCCGTGATCCGCAAGTTCGTCGCTTCGATCATGGCTGGAACCCGCGTATCCACCTGCCGCCCCCAAAACGCGGGTGCGATGCTGCCGCAAACCCGGTAGGCTCGATTGAACAGGTCCGTATTCTGGCCGATGAGCACCAATGTAAACGTGCCCTTGCGCCGCAGCACGCGCCGGCATTCCCGCAGAGCGATGGCGATGTCCTCGGTCGATAATAGTTCCAGCAGATAGCAGCACACCACCGCGTCAAACGTCTCATCGCGGAACGGAATGTGGCGCGCGTCCACGGCTTGGCAATTCGCCGTAGCGCTCGGAAACTCCTCCCGAGCCCGGCGTTGCGTGCGTGCGGCCATGTTGGGAGAGAGATCGAGTCCCATGGTGGAGCCGCCGGGATTCGCCTTCACCAACCTGCGGAACATCTCGCCGCTTCCGGTGGCGACTTCCAGAACCCGCATACCGTCCCGAATGCCAGCCATTTCCAGAGCGCACTTGTGCGCCTTCGAGTGGAAAAAGAAAGTGGATACGGGGTAAACGCGCGCCAGGTAGTCGTACACTCGGCGCGTTCGATCTGATATGGTCCGCTGAAAGGAATCGGTTCCCGGAATGACCAGGGAATAGTTGAAGTCGCTCAATGGTTCTCCCAATGAATCTTAACTGGCTGGCGAGAGCGCTTGCCCTGCCGAGCCGGAATATGCCGCGGGGATTTCAATGCCTGTCCGGGTCCCCTCGCCCGGCTTGCTGTCGATCCACATTCGGTATTCGTTTCCGAACAGAACCTTAAGACGCTCGTTTACATTGCTGACCCCGATTCCTTGCTCGAAGAGTGTCGCCAGTTTGGCTTCTGCAATTCCAATTCCATCGTCCTCCACAAACAAATGAAGCCGATGATCGATCATGCGGCTCCGTAATCGAATCATACCGCCATCCACTTTGGTGGCTAGCCCGTGGCGGATGCTGTTCTCGATTATGGGTTGAAGAAGCATGCTCGGTACCATGCGATCCACCGTGTCCGGGTCGATTTCTTTGATGAAACGCAGCTTGTCGCCGAAGCGCACGAGTTCGATCGACATATAGTTGTCGATGAACGTTAACTCTTCCCGCAAGGTGGTCATGTTGTCCGTATTTCGCAGAAGGCGGCGCAAAATGCTCGACAGCTTGTACACCACGCTGCGAGCCTGTTCCGGGTTTGTGCGTATCAGTGCAGACACTGAATTTAGCGTATTAAACAGAAAGTGCGGATTGATCTGGCTGGTGAGCGCCGCCAACCTTGCCTCGTTCAGGCGCAACTGCTGCAGTTCCAACTTCTTCTCGTTCCTGCTGTTGTTCCAGATCTTGAGCGGGATGATTACCGCAAACACGGTGCTGGCGTAGATCGAGACGATCGTTGCCGTGGGGGCATGGCCGGTTGTGGGCGCCAGGCAAAATACGCCGCCCTTGTTCCGAAATAGGCGGGCCACCCACCATTGCAGCAGCTCGGCAACGATCACAGCCAGCAGGCAGCCGAGCTGAAAGGCGGTTCGCTTCAACTCTTGGCGCTTGGCGCTGAGATCGAATAGGGAAAATCGCCAGATGTATTCTTTGTCCTCGGCGAGATCGCGCAGCAGCCCGCCCAGCACTCCCACCCCGGCGAACAGCGGCATCGACATCAGTTCCCCGTTGAACATGGCTGGAAGCGATACGAAAATCCCAGCTACAAGCCCCGTCACGTATCCGCCGATCATGCCGGAAAGCAAGCTGCCCTCCAGCCCTAAATCCACGGCCTGATACGTTGGTATCAGGACTCGCGCTCCGACGCCGCCTCCGAAAACCGCCGCGACGCCCATGGCAAGCCGTAATCGCTGCGGCAAAGTTCGCTCTTCGCGCATCAACATACCCTGAAAGGCGGCGAAGCGCACCAGGATGCTGGCAAGCGATCCGGCAACGGCCAGCCGAAGCAATAGAATGACGAGTTGTTTTTGCTCGGGCATGCGCGTCCTGCCGATTATTATAATGAAAGCGAACTTACAGACAGATGCTAACCAAAGTCGCTGAGGCGAATTTACCCAGCAGATTCGGCCTCTTCCGCATTTATGGGTTTGAAGGCGACTACGATGGACAAAACGAAGAGTGCGTAGTGTTGCGGATGGGCAACGTCGCCGATCCCGACGATCCGCCGCTGGTTCGGATCCACTCGCAATGTCTGACGGGCGATGTGTTCCACAGCTTGCGCTGCGATTGCCGTTCCCAACTGGAGCTGGCGTTGAATCTGATTAGCGAGGAAGGCCGGGGTCTGCTGATCTATGAGCATCAGGAGGGCCGCGGGATCGGACTTTTAAACAAACTGCGCGCCTACGAATTGCAGGATCAGGGGTTTGATACGGTGGAGGCCAACGTGGAGCTTGGCTTTAAGGCCGATCTGCGGAGCTACCAAATGCCAGCCGAGATTCTGCGCTTCTTCGGTGTTCAGAGCGTGCGGCTGCTTTCGAACAATCCGGAAAAGATAAGTGCGCTGGAAGCGGGCGGGGTGCGGGTGGCGAAAAGGATTCCATGCATCGTGGCACCGCATGAATCGACGGCTGGCTATCTAGAGACGAAGAAGCGGAAGATGGGCCATTTGCTCGATTGACCGGCGTGGTAAACTTGAAGTTAATTTCAAGGAGCAAGATTTAGAATGGCGAAGGTATGTGAAGTTTGCGGACGAGGCCCCCGATTCGGTAACCGGGTCAGCCACGCCCACAACGTGACGAAACGCCGCTGGAACCTCAACCTGCAACGAGTTCGCGCCGTCACGCAACAAGGTAACAAACATCTGCGAGTTTGCACGTCCTGCATCAAGAACGGCAAGATTCAGAAAGTCGGCTAATTCTAATGGTCGCTGCGAGCCTGCGCGATATTGCTCGCGGCAGGCTTCAGATACTTGTCGTACCAAGCTAAATACCGCTCATAGCGATCCCGTATAAAACTGGGCCGCGAAAATCCGTGGAACTGGCCAGGGTAAATCACCAGCTGCGTCGGAATCCCTAAGCTGCGCAGCGCCTGATACATCTGCTCGCCTCCCGCCACCGGGACGTTGAAATCCTTGTCGCCGCCCATGAAAAGCGTCGGCGTATGGATCCGATCCGCCTTGAAAAACGGGTAGGAGATTTTCACCCAAGCTTCGGGGTTGCGCCATGGCGGTCCGATCTCGTTGTCGTACTGCAGCGTGTATTGATCGATTCCGTACATGGAAATCTGATTGGCGCTGCCAGCGCCGCTGATCGCCGCTTTGAAGCGCGTATCCGACGCGATCGTGTAGTCCGTAAGAATTCCGCCGTAGCTCCATCCGCCAATGCCGAGCCGATCGGGATCCGCAACCCCCATCTTCACGGCATGATCGACCCCCGCCAAGAGGTCGGCCACTTCATGATGGCCCCAGTCCGCGAAGATGCTCTCCTGAAACTTGCTTCCCCGCCCCGAGCTACCGCGGTAATTCACGGCGATTACAACATACCCGTTGGCCGCGAAGAACTGCCTCTCGAAGTTGAACGCATGCTGATCCTGTCCATTCGGTCCGCCGTGGATTCTCAGGAGCATCGGATATTTTTTGCCAGCTTCATAAGAGGGTGGTTTCACCAGGATCCCGTGAACTTCGGTGCCATCGGCGCTCTTGAAATTGATGTCTTCCGTCCGTCCCAGGCGAAGCTCCGCCATCAACGCTTCATTATGATCCGTCAGCTTGCGGAGGCTGCCCCCATCTAAGGCGAAGATCTCTGAAGCGGCATCATCGGTGGACACGAGCACCGCCGCATGTCCGCCAACGCGGGACTGAGTCATCACGGCCAATGATCCGCCAACCAGCCGTTCCACCGAGCCGTTCGACAGCGACACCTTGGCCGGATATTCGGAGCGGTCATCGGAGACCAGCACATAGATCGAGCCGCCATCAGCCGCGAATACCGGCGCTGAAACGCTGCGGTCCAGCTTGTCCGCAACCAGTCTCGGAGCGCCGCCTGCCACAGGAACCACGGCCAGACGATTCTGATTGTAGGCCGACAGCTTTGGATCGCTGCCTTGAACGTAAGCCACCAGTTTGCCATCCGGACTCCAGGAGAGACGCCCTCCATCAGGTCCAGGGTGATTCGTTAATTTGCGAGCCGTCGAACCCGCTTTGGCGTCCACCACGAAAACGTCGGTGTTGTGAGTGCGATCCGGATCGTCCTCGTGATTGCTGACGAATGCAATCTTCGATCCATCGGGCGACCAGGATGGGTTCGTTTCGTCAAAAGCCTTGTCAGTGGTCAGAAGTTCGAGTTTCTTGGTCTCAATATCCAGCAGGTACAGCCGTGGATGGGAAGTCCCGCTGAGGTAACCCTCCATGTCCTGTTTGAAGTGATAGCGATCAATCACCACCGGCTTGGGTTTCGGCTGAGCAGCCGCCGGTTTGGTCGGGTCGGGTTCCGGCTCGTCGTTCTCGCGCATCACCAGAACCAGTTTCTTCGCGTCAGGAGACCACTGATAATCGGAAAGCTTCTGCTTAAAATCGGTGAGTTGGCGCGCTTCCCCGCCCCGCCGATCGAGAATCCAGACCTGGGAGCCTTTCGCTTTGCCGGGCCGCGAAGAAGTAAAGGAAAGGTACTTTCCATCGGGACTCCATCTAGGCGACCCCTCCGACTCGGGACTGAATGTCAACTGGATATGCTGCTTGCCATCCCAGCTCACCATCCAGAGGTCGGTATCCCGCTTGTCGGCTTCTTTATCGACATTGGACACCGTGTACGCGATCCACTGGCCGTCGGGGGAAACCTCCGGGCTGCCGACATCGTGGATGCGCACAAGATCGTCCAGGCTCACCAGCCGCTTTTCAGCGGCACTGGCAAGATTTGCTAGGTACAGCAAAATCAGAATAGAAAAGGTGCGCATGGCTAATACTGTAGCGCGGCCGCTTGTTTTCTGACGGCTGCCTCTTGACAATTTCCATATTTCCGCTAAACTCGAAATATGCCCGCCGAGCCCATCGTCAAATATGCCGACATGTTCACAGCCATGGGAACCGAGCCTCGCCTGCGACGCGAGTCAGCCCAAAGCGGATCGCTACCCCGCTTTCTCGACCATCTGCTCGATGGCGCCGAAGATCGAGTGGCCGCGCGCGTCCTTCATCTCGATGCGGATGGTGTCG
>JBBRRB010000051.1:0-44433 GCA_038225555.1 Bryobacterales bacterium | reverse complement strand
TCCAAGCGGGGAAGTCGTGGTTGCGGCTCTCTCCTGCCTTCGCAAGGGCGGCGTGGTCGCGATCAACGCGATCCATCTCGACTGCATTCCTCAATTCGACTATGACCGGCTGCTCTGGGGCGAACGCCAGATCCGCAGTGTTGCAAATATGACCCGTGCCGATGCAAAAGACTTTCTGGAGTTGGCGGGCAGGATAGGCCTACGGCCCACGGTCACAGCTTTCCCGCTTGAGCGGGCGAATGAGGCCCTGGCGACCGTCAAGAACGACTTTGTGAATGGCTCTGCCGTGATTGTTCCGTGAAAATGGTGTTCCTGGACCGGCGCAGCTTCTCGCGCGATGCGGGATGATAGCGGGCTGGCATCTGTCCCTCTGCTGAGTTTGTCGTGTGACAAAACAAAAGACATATCTCCAAAGGACGCTGGCCCCAACGCAGCGCTCGTTTGACAAACTGGGTCGGCCCGAGTTGAGATCATAATGCTGGCCGCGAGGGCTCCCATCTGCCACAACACACGGTGTGCAGCCGCAATTCACAGAATGGAGCGCGGAACTTACGGCGCCGGTGCGCGACACCCTCGATGAACTGCTGGCGGCGATCGCGCAACTGCACGCTTTCCGCCAGGGGTCATGCGCTTGCTAGGCTAAGTTCGGAGGTGTTATGGGCAGCAAGATCGTCTTCAGCTTGACATTATGGAGTGCGCTTTTGAATGTGCCTCTCGCTTCGGCTCAGAGTCAGCAGCCAAGTCCGGAGACCGTGCGGTTGATCGAATCGATTCAAGGGCCGGCCCTTTATAAGGCATATTGCGCCGTGTGCCACGGTAGCGATGGCAAAGGCGGTGGACCGATGGCTCCATCGCTCAAGATGCGGCCCGCCGACCTGACCCGAATATCCGTGCGTAACGGCGGAAATTTCCCAATTGCCCGGATCGAGAGGATCATCGCGGGCACAGACAGGCAGTTGCCAGCCGGTCACGGGCCGCGAGAAATGCCTTTGTGGGGACCGATCTTTGCTCAAATTGCCTGGGATCTGGATTACGGACGTTTGCGCGTTGACAATCTCGCCCGGTACCTCAGAGACATGCAGGTAAAATAAGTCCAAGCCCCGTTCTGATCCGAGTGGCACAGCAATTGAAGACTGTGTTGCACTGTCGACATCCTAAACCAACACGGGCACAAATGCCCATGCATGTACAGTTTGGCAGCCACGCCTATTGTGCCGTATAAAAGAGTGAATGATCGTTCGGTTTGAACGAGCGATCATTCTGTATATCAAGAGATGCGGGCCAATAAGAATCGGGACGTGGAGCGCAGCCGCCAGAAGATCGAGGCGGCCGCGATGAAAATTTTCACGAAGCAGGGGTATCACGGAACCTCAATGCGGCAGATTGCCGAGGCATCGGTGTTCTCGATCGGCAATCTCTATAACCACTACGCCACTAAGGAACGGCTCTTCGTGACGCTGGTGAAAAGTATGAGGAGCGGTTCGGAGAACTGCGGGCCGAGGCGCTGACCGATCTCGATGACCGGGGTTGGGCGGAAGGCGGCCGGGGAGGCACCCCGGGGTGGGGTGAAACCGTCGTTGGCCTTCACGATGATCGATCTGCAGTTCTTCACCTATTACCTCGTGGAGACCTTGTTTCGGGGAAAAGAACATCTCGGAGTTCCGGAGGAGGAGGCGGTCGATCAGATGATCCGGCTCTTCACGGAAGGATTTTGGGCAGGCAAGCAGAAGGTGGGCAGCAGCGCGAAGTCAGGGTGAAAACCCGCATCGTGGTCGGTCGCCACGAAGATCGAGCCAGTTAGGCGTCGAGTTTGTATTGGGAAAGACCATGAAGTCTGGATTGATGGCACTATTTATTTTTGCGGGTCTGCTCAGTGCGCAGACCGCGACCACCGGTCGGATCGAAGGCATTGTTAGCGATCCCACGGGAGCTCTGGCTATGGGGGCGACCGTGGTCCTAACCAGCGAGACAGGGCAAGTCGCGAAGCAAAGACCGATGGAGCGGGTGCATCCGTGTTCACCCTGCTGCCGCCGAGGAGTTACCGCTTGGAGTCAATCTGGCAAACCCGATTAGCGATTTGAACGCCGTTGCGGCATCGGGGGGATCGATCAATGCGGCGACGGGACAGATCGCCAACCCGGGTTCATTCGGGCAAATCATATCGGCGAGCAGCAATCCCCGGCTCATCCAGTTTGCATTGAAGTATCGATTCTAAGGCCCCGTGGCTATACTGCGCGTCAACCATATCGATCTGTATTACGAGATGGCAGGCGAGGGTCCGCCAGTTCTTCTGATCCACGGGCTGGGGTCGAGCACTCGCGATTGGGAATACCAGATTGCGGAGATGGCGCGGTCATTCGCGTGATCGCATTCGACGTCCGCGGCCATGGGCGTTCCAGCCGCCCGCCGGGTCCTTACAGCGTGACGCAGTTCGAGCGAGACGCAGTGGCTCTACTGGCCCAGCTAAACGCAACGCCGGGGCACGTGGTCGGCTATCTATGGGAGGAATGATTGCGTTCCAAATGGCGGTGGACAACCCAGAGGCCGTCCGCAGCCCGGTGATCGTGAACAGCGGGCCGGCGATGATTCTCCAAAAGAGGCGGCAACGTGCGCTGATCCAGTTGCGGTTCGCGGTGGTGCGTCTGTTCGGAATGCGGGCGGTGGGCCGTATGATAGCTGGACCCCTATTTCCAAAACCCTAGCAGGAAGAGCTTGCGGCGGACCTTTTTCAGCCGCATCGGAGAGAACGATCCGCGGGCCTATCTGGATTCGCTGCGGCGTTCCCGCACTAATACAAGTGGCCGCGTTCCGCTCCGCCCTAGGACGAATGCACAGTAACCCAATCTGCGCTTGTCTGGCTGCAGCCGTTGGCCGGAGAGCGCTGGTTGCGCTCAGAAGTGCGCCCAGCAGCTTACCAAAACGCCAAGTCTCATAACGTCACTTCCGCGGTGAGCGCGTCGTCGCCGGGAATATCCTTCAGCACGAACCCGAGTCGGCGAAAGACCTTTTGCATCGCGATATTCTCATGGAGCACGCTCGCGGTGATTCTTTGTATCCGCTCTTCCCGGGCGAACTCCAGGAGTTGCCGGACCAGTTCCATCCCGATGCCGCGCTGTTGAAATTCATCAGTGACGATTACAGCGAGTTCTGCCTCATCGGCTGCATGGGACTTAACCAGCCGGCCAACTCCGGCAATCTCCGGTACCGAAGAGCCGACTAGCCCGAGCACAGCCATTTGGCGGTTGTAGTCGATGAAACACATGCGCGTAAGCCGTTCATGATCGACTCGCTGCTCCAGTTTCATCCAGTGAAAATAGCGAAGATAAACGCTGCGATCGGAAAGCTTTTCATGGAACCGCCCTAATAGCGGCTCGTCTTCCGGGCGAATTGGACGAATTGTCATCTCGCTGCCATCCTTCAGAACGGAGCGCCTCTCGTACTGGCTGGGATAGGGACGGATGGCAGGTCGCGTGAGTTGATCGATCTGGACGCCCTTTCCGTAAAGGACCACACGGGCATCCAGTGCGATTAGCGTATCCGCGGAAACGAATAGCGGATTGATGTCGATTTCGCGAATCCAGCGCTGTTCGGCAATGAGTTGGCTGAATCGGACCAGGATCTGCTCCAGCAAGATCCACTGGCGGCCGGCCGCGGACTCCCTTCAGTCCCGCGTAGATTCGCGTTTGTTCCATCATTCTTCTCGCCAGCGTGGTGTTCAGAGGCGGAAGCCCGAGCGCCCGATCCCGGAAGACTTCAACCAACTGGCCTCCCGCGCCAAACAACAGGACGGGACCGAACTGCGGATCCACGCTGCTGCCGAGAATCAACTCATACCCATCGGAAGGAAGCATAGGCTGGACGCTTACGCCCTGGAAATGCTCGGAGCCGGTTTTCTCAGCCACTGAATCCTGAATGGATCGGAAAGCTGCACGAACGGCAGGTTCAGAGAACAGGTTCAATTTCACTCCGCCGACATCGGTTTTGTGAGTGATGGTGGTCGAATTCAACTTCAGGACCACCGGGAAGCCTAGTCCGGAAGCGAGCGCGACTGCCTCGTCAGCTGTTGCAGCCAGCTTCGTACAGACCACGGGAATTCCGTACGCGGCCAAAAGATCTTTCGATTCGGTTTCAGTCAGGAGTTCACGCGTTTCGCGAGCGCGTTGAATGATTGCCGTAGCGGCGCTTCGGTCCGTAGTATCCGCAGGGGTTTGAGCCGGGGTCTCGTAGAGCGCACGCAGGTTGTAGCTGTATTTCCACATGTACTGAAAAACCTGCGCGGCCGTATCCGGGAATGGAAATGTTGGTATGCCAGCCTCATGCAAAACGCTCTCGCCCTGGGCTGCTTGTGCGCCTCCCATCCAACTCGCCAGGATCGGCTTGCCGACGATCTTCGCATACCCGCACACCGTACGGGCAATCGCGGTGGGCGAGGTCATGCCTTGCGGCGTCATCACCACCAGGAGACCGTCCACATTCGCGTCCTTGCTAACCACTTCGATCGTCCGCCCATACCGCTCTGCATCCGCATCCCCGATGATGTCTACCGGATTGTTGTGGCTCCAATGGGGCGGCAGTACCTGATCCAGAGCGGCATGCGTTTCTGGCGATAACCGCGCCAACTCGCCATCGAGCGTGAGCAAAGCGTCGGTAGCCAGAACCCCTGGTCCACCAGCATTGGTGACGATTGCAAGACGGGGACCTTTGGGACGAGGCTGTTTCGCCAAGGCTTCAGTCATATAGAACATGTCGGAGATGCTATTTACCCGCAGGACACCGACGCGCCGGAACGCCGCTTCGAGCACGTCGTCACTGCCCGAAAGCGATCCGGTATGGGAGGCCGCCGCTTGGGCCGCCGCTTCCGTCCGGCCGGCCTTGATGACGATGATGGGTTTACTGAGCGCCACTTCGCGGGCGGCTGAGAGGAACGAGGATGCCTCACCCACCGACTCCATGTAGATCACGATGGTGCGCGTATGGGGATCATCGCCCAAGTAGTCGATCAGATCGCCCCATCCAATGTCCAGCATCGAGCCGACGGAGACAAAAGCGCTGAAACCCACTTGTTCTCGAAGGCTCCAATCCAGAATGGCGGTGCACAGGGCCCCGCTTTGGCTGATGAAGGCGACATTCCCGGGACGTGCAATGGTAGGCGCGAACGTGGCGTTGAACCCGGATATAGGGCACATGACGCCGAGGCAATTCGGTCCGATCAGGCGCATGCTCGTGCGGCGTGCCTCGGCAAGGATCTCCTGCTCCAACTGCGCGCCGCGCGGGCCCGACTCGCGGAACCCCGCCGAAATGATGATTGCGCCTTGGAGACCGGCCGCCCCGCACTCACGAATGATTCCGGGCACCGTTGCTGCAGGCGTTGCGATGACGGCCAGTGCAACGGGCTCGGGAAGAGACGCCAAGGTGGGATACGCCCTGATCCCCAGAACGCTAGCCCTTTGGGGATTGACAGGATAAACCGTGCCGCCGAAGGGGCTGCTGATCAGATTCCAGAGAATGGAGCGGCCCACCGTGCCGGCTGCTTCGGTGGCTCCGATAACCGCTACCGATTTCGGTCTGAAAAAGAAGTCGAGGTCTCCAGAGCGGAGATGTTCGTTATGAGCCAACTTATACGCTTACCACGGGACAGCGCACTAGTCGGGGCGGCTGTCAGGGACCACCTCGCGAATTGGGTACCCGGGGGGCGACCGTCCCCGAAAGTGACGAGACGCTCGACGGTGCCTCTCAAAGCGGCACCCCGTCGCGTCCGACCAACACAATCTCCAACCAGAGTTGCTGCTTTATTCGCTTGCATTTGCTGGGAGCCAGAGCGATCAATGGGTCACGGCCAAAACCGGCGGAAGGAGAAACCCGATGAATCAAGCAGCTGACAACACCCAAGCAGCCGATGCTACGCTCTTAGTAGTTGCCGACAAGAGCGTAGCCAAGAAGCAATCCGCCAAGCCCATGCAGAGGGAAAGCGAAATTCGCGCGCGGGAGCGCATTTTCAAGCCTACCGCGAACATTCCGCGAAGAGTTCCAATTCAACCTGCAACGTTCTTAAACGCTCAAGACGGCACAAGGAGCATCGCGAATGATCGCCTCGACGTGGGTCCGCAAACTACCGAGCGGTTCTCCGAACCGGCCGCGACCGATAATGACGAGCTCCGCTTGCTGCTGCAGAGCAGCGTCGCGCACCACATGCGGAACGGTTCCAGTCTTCACCTGAAGATCCCAGTTGGTCCCCGCGGTCTGCTGCAATTTCATGATCTGTTCTTGGGCGGTATCGGACAGAAATCGACTAGAGTTTGTGTCTTGCAGGTTTGGGATCGCGTGTATCAAAAGAACATTGGCTTGATAAATCGAGGCCAGATCGGCGGCAGCTTCCAGAACACGAGCTGTGTCGGAGGCACAGTCGATAGCGCACACTATGTTGTGGATCTCTGTCGACTGCTCGGCTGTCGGAGTCTCAGCATGCGCCATAGTCCAAACGGGACACGCGTTATCATGCAGCACTTTTGACGTTACCGACCCCAACAAAAGCTGCCGAAATTTCCCCCGGCCAAGAGTAGGAATGACAATCAGGCCAATATTGTGCTCGTTTACCCGGCGGGCGATGCATTGGGCGATGTCCCCGCTTTCTACTACCGGAATCACGTTCACTCCCGTAAGCGCCCCAGCGCTCAGACGGAGCAACTCCGCTTCGCTTTGTTCGCGCACTTTGGTCCTGAATATTCTTGATGTCGAGAGCGGCCATGTCCGCTCCTGGGTGGATTCCTTCGTAGAGGCTGAGCACGTGAAGAAGCGTGATATCGCTCGCGAATTTCCGCGCGATGTTCAGCAAGCCAGTCCCGGCATTGAGATTCACACTCTAAAGGAACGGAGTGGCTAGCGTTTGTTCCAGCGGTTTGCCAGGGCCGCGAGTTTATCGTCCATCGCCGACCTTGGCGGCTGCTCGGGTCGATGTTGCGCCTTCGGAGGCGGAGCCAGCAGCGCCTTGATTGACAACGCGATTCGCTTCGTTTTTACATCCACGCTGAGAACCTGCACGTTAACGATCTGCCCCACCTTCACCACGTCGCCCGGATCCTGAACATATTTGTTCGATAGCTCGCTCACATGAACCAGACCATCCTGATGCACGCCCACGTCGACAAATGCTCCAAACTTGGTCACGTTCGTCACCTGTCCTTCCAGCGTCATGCCCGGTCTCAGATCCGAAAGCTCGCGCACGTCGTCCTTGAAACTGGGCGCGATAAACTTGTCGCGCGGGTCGCGCCCAGGCTTGCGCAGTTCTTCGAAAATGTCATTGAGCGTGTAGACGCCCGCCGACAAACCGTCGCGGTTCACCTTCCGCAGCAGATCCGGGTTCTTGATCAATTCCTCAACGGAGACGCCCAGCGACGCCGCGATGCGCTCCACCACAGGATACGATTCAGGGTGAACCGCCGTCATATCCAGAGGGTTTTCCCCGCCCCGAATTCGAAGGAATCCAGCCGCCTGCTCAAAGGTCTTGGGACCGATCCCGCTTACCGCTGTAATTTGCACACGAGAGCGGAACTTGCCTTTTTCATTCCGAAATTCGACGATCTTTTGCGCGGTCCGCTCGCTGATGCCTGCCACATAGCGCAGCAGCGCCCAGGATGCGGTATTCAGGTCGACTCCCACGCGATTAACGCAACTCTCAATGGTAGTCTCAAGCGATTGCTGCAGTTGCCTCTGGTCGACGTCATGTTGATATTGGCCCACTCCAATCGATTTGGGATCGATCTTGACGAGTTCGGCCAGAGGATCCTGCAGGCGTCGGGCGATGGAGATGGCTCCCCGAACCGTAAGATCCAAGTCTGGAAATTCCTGCCTCGCGGTGTCTGACGCCGAGTAAATGGAAGCGCCCGATTCATTCACCGTGACGCTGAATACTCCCTCTAGCCCCTCGTCTTTGAAGAATTGCCGAACGAAGGCATCCGTTTCGCGAGACGCCGTTCCGTTGCCGATCGCAACCGCCCGCACGTTGTGTTTGGCAATCAGCGTCTTGAGAATGCGAGCCGATCCAGCCAAGTCGTTCTTCGGCTGATGCGGATAAATCACGCCGTGTTCAAGGAACTTGCCGGTTTCGTCCACCACCGCTATCTTGCAGCCAGTTCGAATTCCGGGGTCGAGTCCGAGGACCCCTATTTGTCCGGCCGGCGGCGACAGCAGCAGGTTCTCGAGGTTTTCGCGGAATACTTTGATCGCCTCCGCATCCGAACGCTGCTTCAACTCCATGCGGATTTCCGCTTGAATGGACGAATTCAGCAGCCGCTTGTAAGCATCTTCAAGGGCCAGCTCAAGGAGCGGAGTCCAATCTCCGGGCCGCTTCATCACTTTGCTCTTCAGGTAAGCTACGGCGCTGAGGGGGTCGAGCTCAATGAGAAAATACAGGATCTTTTCGCTCTCGCCGCGCCGGATCGCAAGCATGCGGTGCGATGGAATTTTCTTCGCCGGCTCGCGATAGTCATAGTACATCTTGAATTTTTCCTGCTCGTCTTTCGCGTCCTCCACCTTGCGGCTAACCACGACGCCTTCGTTGAACATCATCAGGCGAAGGCCTTTTCTCAGATCGGCGTTCTCGCTCACCATTTCGGCCACGATGTGGCGCGCCCCTTCCAGCGCTTGATCGACGTCGCCAAAGGTGGCAGCGAATTCGCGAAGCGACTGCGCCGCTGAATTCTGTTCCCATAGGTAAAGAGCGAGCGGCTCGAGTCCCTTCTCGCGAGCGATAGTCGCCTTAGTGCGGCGTTTTGGCTTGTACGGAAGGTAGAGATCTTCCAGTTCGCTCTTATCTAGAGTAGTAACTATGCGGGCTTTCAACTCGTCGGTAAGCTTGCCTTGCTCCTGGATTGACACCAGGATCGTCGCCCTCCGATCGGCAAGTTCGCGAAAATAGGCAAGTTTCTCTTCGATCAGGCGGATCTGAACTTCATCCAAATTGCCCGTAACCTCTTTGCGGTATCGGGCGATAAAAGGGACAGTACCCCCCTCGTCGAGCAGTTCGATGGTGACGACAAGAGCCCTCATCGGGACGCTCGCCGCCTGAGCCACATGTACGAGAATTTCCGGTGCTAAGGTTTGAAGTTCAGACATGGGTGCCCGCATGCTTATTCCGGAAAAGGCCAGAGCCCCATCTCCTGCAGAGCGGCCCGTTGTTCCACGAGCATTTTTGCGGTCATCTCCGGCGACCAGGATAACCCGATGCGAGTCGGGTAATTGGCAATCCACATCCCCGCCAAGGCCAGCAGCACCGAATCCCGGTTGAGAACGTCCGGGCTCACCTTGTCAAGAGTGTCAGCCGCCGAATGACCGAAGAGATTGTAATCTCTAGAGTCTTGGAGCGGCGCGATGGCTGGAACGCCGGCAAGCGTGAACGCATACGCATCGGTGTAGGTGAGATACCCATTCGCAGTTTGGATAGAAGCGAAGTCGCCTATGGAGCGGAAGAGCTCCTCCAAAGGTGCTGCCAACTCCGTGTGCCCAGCCAGCGGAAATTTTGTGATCGGACCATTTCCCCAGTCTAGAATTAATGCACAAACGAGGTTCTTCAGCTCGTGTTGATGCGCCCGCGTGTACGCCCGGGAGCCCAAAAGCCCTTGTTCCTCTCCTGTGAACAGCACGAAGCGAATAGTGCGCTGGGGTTTTATTCCCGAGGCGATCATCGACTTCGCAGCCCCGAGCACGGCGGCCACCCCAAAGCCATCATCCATTGAGCCCGTTCCCAAGTCCCACGAATCGAGGTGCGCACCCAAAACGACAACTTCTTCGGGGTGTATCAAACCAGGAATCTCACCGACAATGTTGTTTGATAAAACGGCATCGGGAGTAAATTCACTCAGAACATCAAGCCGTAGTCGAACAGGTGTTCCGGAGTGGAGAATGCGGACGATGAGGTCCTCCTGCTCTTTGGCTATGTCGAGGACCGCCATCGAGGTGGATTGGATGGGAAACGCAATCGGCCCGGTGTGCAGCAGCGCGTTGCCGGGCCTGGGATCCCGGCGTACAATCGCGACGGCATGGGCAGCTAGGGCCGCCGAGAGGAACGCCGGGAATTGCGATACGTCTGCTACAGCATCCGGGTGTTTCGGACCGTTGGGAGCGAACAGCAGCACCTTTCCTGTCCAACTGGCGCTGTTCTTTCGGATGTCTTCGGCAAGCGCATCGCTGTCAACCTGCACCAGTTCCGCCTCCATGTTTCTTCTTGAGGTGGATCCAGCCCAGCCGTACGAAGTGATGATGAGCTCGAGAGAGAAAGGGCTGATCAATTGGCCCCGAGCGTAACGCCTGCGCCAGCCTTTTTCCAAGCGCCAAGGCTCCGGATGAACGTGTTGAAGCCCGATCGCCCGCATTGTATCGAGCGCCCATCGGCCAGCTTGGGCCTCCGCCGGAGAACCTGTCAACCTTGGCCCGATGTGATCGCTGAGTTCCTGCAAATAGGAAAAAGACCAGGGATGTTGCAGCGCCTCAGTCTTCACTACACCGATGTCGTGGTTGATGGTGTGTTGTGCGCCTACACGTGCGAGAAATGAGAAGACCAGCCAGAGTAATAGCCAGCTCCGGCGCATTATAGCTTTTGGCGCAGAAGATCGTTCACCACGCCTGGGTTCGCTTGGCCCTTGCTAGCCTTCATTACCTGGCCTACCAAAAACCCGATTACGGTAGTCTTGCCCGCCTTATATTGATCCACCTGCTTGGGGTTTGCTGCAATCACTTCATCCACAATCTTGCCTAGCGCGCCGGTATCGCTGATCTGTTTCAAGCCCTCGCGTTCGATGATCGCGCGAGGCGGGTCCCCCGTTTCAAACATCTTGGCAAAAATCTCCTTCGCGAGCTTGCCCGAGATTTCTCCCGACCCGACTGCCAACAACAGTTCGCCAAGATTCTCCGCCGTCACGGGCGACTCAGCAATGTCGCGACCCTTCAAAGCGCCAGCCAAGTCACCCATTACCCAGTTCGCCGCCGCCTTCGGATCACTGCCCGCCTTGGCAGCGCGCTCGAAATAATCGCCGATCGCACGAGTAGATGTCAGAACGTTCGCATCGTATTCGCGGAGTCCGTATTGCTCTACAAACCGCCGACGTTTATCTGCAGGCAGCTCTGGCAGCGCGTCCTTGATGCGGCCCAGCCACATCTCGCCCACTCGCAGAGGAACAAGATCCGGTTCCGGAAAATATCGATAGTCGTGCGCCTGTTCCTTGCTGCGCATGCTGGCTGTTTCACCTGTGTCGACGTTATACAGGCGGCTCTCCTGCGACACCGTTCCGCCGCTTTCGATCAACTCCACCTGCCGCGTCACTTCATAATCAATCGCCATTTTGGCGAAGCGGAACGAGTTCAGATTCTTCACCTCCACCTTGGTGCCCAGCTTGTCCGCTCCCTTCCGCCGCACCGAAACGTTCGCATCGCAGCGGAGATTCCCTTTCTCCATGTCGCAGTCGGAAATGCCGGTGAACTGCATCACGAGTTTTAGTTCCGTGAGGTAGGCATGGGCGTCGTCGGACGAGCGCAAGTCGGGCTCGCTCACGATTTCAATTAAGGGCGTGCCGGAACGATTGAGATCCACGTAAGTATAACGATTGGAATCTTTGAAGCCGTCGTGGATGCTCTTTCCCGCATCGTCTTCCATGTGAACCCGCGTGATGCCGATCCGCTTCCGATTCTCGTCGGAGTGAATATCGAGCCAGCCGTGCTCCGCGACTGGCTGATCATACTGCGAAATCTGGTAGCCCTTGGGGAGGTCCGGATAGAAATAGTTCTTGCGGGCGAAGCGCGAGAACGGATTGATGCGGCAATGCATGGCGAGCGACGCCTGGATCGCGAGTTCCACTGCCTCACGGTTCAAAACCGGCAACGCGCCAGGCAGACCTAGGCATACCGGGCACACGTTCTCGTTGGGAGGAGCACCGAAACTGGTCGGACATCCGCAGAATATCTTTGTGTTCGTGCCGAGCTGAACGTGTACTTCCAGCCCGATCACCGTTTCGTAGAGATCGTTCATGAGGTTATCGAAGTTGACGGCCTTCGGCTTGGTCGCCGCGCAGTGTCATGCACGTGCTGGAGGAGCGGGCAACCAACCGTTCCTTGGAATCGAGTATGTCGCATTCCACAAGCGAGATCGTCTTGCCTGGTTTGATCACTCTCCCGATGGCGCGCAGGCGATCGCTCCACACGGGCCGCAGGAAATTTATCTTCAACTCCAGCGTGGTTCCTGTTTCTCCAGCTTCGAGAGTGCTGGCGTGCGCGATACCCATCGCCGAATCTGCGATGGTGCAGAGGACGCCGCCATGCAGCGTTCCCATCGGATTCGCGTGATTGGAGTTGGTTTCCATTTCTATAACCGCTTCGCCCCGCTGCACGGAAATGACCCGGAAGCCAAGTAGGTCGGCGAGAGGAATCCGCGGCGCTTCTGTCATGCTATTTTTTCACGAGGAACACAGCAACCTCGGCCATCAGATTCGGCAAAACGGAAATGCGCCGGCTGCCCTGCACAAAGATGCGCCGCTCCACTTCCCAACCTTCCGAATGGGCCAGCGTCTCAAAATCGCGGACAGTAAGAAAGTGAATGTTCGGAGAGTCGTACCAGTTGTGAGGGAAGAGCTTGGTCTGGGGAGCGCCGCCCGTAAACAAATGCGCCAGCCGCACGGACCAGTGTCCAAAATTCGGAAACGCCACGATCGCATAGTGGCCCACTCGCAGCATTTCGCGCAGTACCTTGAGCGGCTCCCGTGTCTCCTGCAGAGTCTGGCTCAAGATGACGTAGTCGAAAGCTTGATCCGGATAGTCGGCCAAGCCCTCGTCAATATCGCCCTGATAAACCGATACCCCCCGAGCGATGGCGCGCTGGACCCGGCTGCCGTTGATCTCCACCCCGCGAGCGTCCACTCCCTTATTCATGGCGAGCCACGCCAGCAATTCGCCGTCGCCGCAACCTAGATCGAGCACCTTCGTATTGGGCTGAACGATGCCGCCGATGATCGCGTAGTCGCTGCGCTCCAGCACATGCTTGACGAACGCTTGGCTCTGGGGCTCGGCTGCCGCGGCCACTATTTTTTACTCCGGTACGTGCTGGCAAGAAATCCCCGCACGAGCTCCGTTTGCTCGCCAACCTCCACCAGAAACGCATCGTGCCCATAATTGGAAGGAAGCTCGCAGTAGGCCACATCGCAATTTCGGCTGCGCAGCGCGCGCACCACCTCCACTGATTGATAGCTGGGATACAGCCAGTCCGACGTGAAGCTGATCACCAGAAAACGCGACTTCACCTGCTCAAAAGCGCGGGCCAATGTGCCGTGGCCGTTGGTAAGGTCGAAGTAGTCCATCGCTTTCGTGATGTAGAGATAAGAATTGGCATCGAAGCGATCGACGAACTGGCTCCCGCGGTAGCGCAAATAACTTTCCACTTCAAATTGATTTTGATCGCGCAAGCGGCGCCCGAACTTTTCGCGCATCGATTCATCGCTCATGTAGGTGATGTGGCCGACCATGCGGGCCACCGACAATCCCCGCGCGGGCCGGGTCTTGCCGTAGTAGTTGCCCTGGTTCCAGTCGGGGTCCGCCATGATGGCTTGGCGTCCAACTTCGTTGAATGCGATTTGTTGAGCGCTATGCCTGGCGGTTCCAGCAATAGGAATTGCGCAGGCCAGCGAATCGGGATACGAGACCGCCCATTCGAGCGCCTGCATGGCACCCATGGAACCGCCAGACACGGCGAGCAAGCGCTCAATCCCCAAATGCTCCACCACCATCTTCTGCAGCCGCACCATATCCCCAATCGTAATCACTGGAAACGCCATGGCGTAGGGGCAGCCGGTTTCAGGATTTATCGATCCTGGACCCGTGGTGCCTCGGCATCCGCCCAGCACGTTCGTGCAGAACACGAAATACTGATCGGTGTCGAACGCTTTGCCGGGCCCGATCATGCTGTCCCACCAGCCGGGCCCGCCATCATCCGTCGCGCTGCCTGCCGCGTGCGCGTCGCCCGAAAACGCATGACCGATCAGGATGCCGTTGGTCCGCTGGGCGTTCAACTCGCCATATGTCTCATAGGCGACCTCCAGAGGCGCAAGCGTGACCCCGCTATCGAGAAGAAGAGAGTCAAACCGGGCGATCTGCGTGTCGCGAACCATGAACGTTGGCGTATTTTCAAATATATCAAGCCGCCCCATCACGCCATCGTCGCCTGAACTTCGCTGAGCCTCCGCTCCAGAAATCTTCGCTCGCTATCGTTGCTGACCAGCGCGAGCGCTTGCGCGTAAGCGGCGGAGGCTTCAACAAAAGATCCGGCGCGGCGCAGCAGATCGGCACGCGCGGAGTACAGCAGGTGGTAGCTATCGAGTTCGCCTGCGGCGGCGAGTGCGTCGACGAGCGCCAACGCGGCCCGCGGACCATCCACCATCGCGACCGCTACGGCACGGTTTAACGACACGATGGGAGAGGGCTGGAGCCTTTCGAGCAAATCGTACAGCCGGAGAATCCGAGGCCAGTCCGTATCTTGCGCCCGCGCAGCCTCGCAATGCGCAGCCGCGATCGATGCCTGCACGGCGAACGGACCTGGTCGGCCACGCAGCGCCTGAAGGGCGAGCGGCAAGGCTTCGGAGATTTGCGACCGGTCCCAACGACCGCGATCCTGTTCTTCGAGAGTAACCAGATCGCCCGCCTGGTCGAGCCGGGCGGAGCGGCGCGAATCGTGAAGAAGCATCAGCGCTAACAGGCCAGTCGCTTCGGCTGGCGATTGTGGCTCCAGCAGCTTTAACACGAGACGTCCGAGACGGATCGCTTCGGCGCATAGATCGGTCCTTACAAGCGGCCCTCGAGTCGCCGCATAACCTTCATTGAAGACCAGATAGATCACTGTCAGCACCGCATCGAGCCGCTCGGGCATGTCGTTCGTGCCGGGTACCGCGTACGGAATACGAGCGTCTCGAATCTTGCGCTTCGCCCGCACGAGCCGCTGTGCCATGGTTGCAGTGGGCACCAGAAAAGCGCGCGCGATCTCATCGGTTTCAAGGCCGCCAAGCGTGCGGAGGGTCAGCGCCACCTGCGCTTCGTGCGCAAGGGCTGGGTGGCAGCACGTGAAGATCAGCCGCAGGCGATCGTCGGGGATTTCGGCGCTGTCGTAGTCCGGCTCCTCCATCTCCTCGGAGTTCGCGAAAAGGTTAATCTTCTTGTTGAACCACTCTCGCCGCCGGATCGCATCGACGGCTTTATGACGTGCCGTTTGGATTATCCACGCGCGAGGAGATTCAGGGATCCCGGACGTCGGCCATTGATTCACGGCGGCGGTAAAGGCGTCCTGAGCCGCTTCTTCGGCAATATCGAAGTCGCTCACCAGCCGAATCAACGAAGCGACGATCCGGCCCCAATCGGAGTGATAGAGCGCCTCGATGGCAGCATGGGTTTCCTGATACATGGGAAGATGGAAAATAATTTCTGGGCGGTGTCGATTCGGACATACGCCGTTCGATTCAATGATAGAGGAACTGAAATGCAATACATGCTTCTGGTTTACGCTAACGAAAATGGCATCGACGAGTCAGAGAAACAGCAGTGTTACAAAGAATCCTTGCGGCTTACGCACGACCTCGACTCAAAAGGACAGTATCTGGCCGCAGCTCCGCTGCACCCCACTTCGACTGCTACAAGCGTTCAAGTGCGTGATGGAAAACGGGTGGTGACGGACGGTCCCTTCGCCGAGACGCGGGAACAGCTTGGCGGCTATTATTTGGTGGAAGCTCACGATCTTGACGAGGCGATCGGCATAGCGGATCGGATTCCAGTTGCGCGCTGGGGGACCATTGAAATTCGGCCTGTGATCGAACTGCACGGGCTGCCTTCCGGACAATCGCGATCCAACTTACTAGTGGAGCAACATGCATGACAAATAAGAGCGGGGTACGGGTACTGGTAGGCACGCGAAAGGGCGCGTTCATCCTAACATCGGACGAAAAGCGGACGAAGTGGGATGTCAGCGGACCCCACTTCGCAGGCTGGGAAATCTTCCACATGAAAGGATCGCCCGCTGACCCGGATCGGCTGTATGCATCCCAGTTCAGCGGCTGGTCCGGTCAACTGATTCAGCGTTCCAATGACGGCGGGAAGACCTGGGCGCCAGTGAATAACAAGTTCGTGTATGACGGCGTGCCCGGGACACACCAGTGGTACGATGGCACCCCGCACCCGTGGGAGTTCAAGCGCGTCTGGCATCTGGAACCGTCGCTCACCGACCCGGACACGGTGTATGCCGGGATTGAAGACGCCGCCTTGTTTCGGACCACCGACGGTGGACAATCGTGGGGGGAACTCTCCGGACTGCGCGGCCATGGCTCCGGCCCCCACTGGCAACCAGGCGCCGGGGGGATGTGCCTGCACACAATCTTGATCGATCCGAGCGACCCGGCTCGGATCTTCATCGCAATCTCGGCTGCTGGGGCCTTCCGCACAGACGATGCGGGCGAGACGTGGAAGCCCATTAATCGTGGACTGCGTTCGGAGTACATTCCAGACCCATCTGCGGAGGTGGGGCATTGCGTTCACCGCATCGCGATGCACCGCTCGCGCCCGGGTACGCTGTTCATGCAGAAGCACTGGGACGTAATGCGAAGCGACGATGCTGGCGACCAGTGGCACGAGGTGAGCGGAAACCTCCCGACCGACTTCGGTTTCGTGATCGACGTTCACGCCCATGAACCGGAGACCATCTACGTGGTTCCGATCAAGAGCGATGCGGAGCATTATCCGCTCGAGGGAAAGCTTCGGGTGTACCGTAGCAAGACGGGCGGAAACGAGTGGGAGGCGCTCACCAAGGGCCTGCCGCAAAGCGACTGCTACGTGAATGTGTTGCGCGATGCGATGGCGATCGATGCGCTCGATTCGTGCGGCGTGTACTTCGGAACAACTGGCGGGCAAGTGTACGCATCCCCCGACGGAGGAGACAATTGGGCTCCCATCGTCCGGGATCTTCCGGCCGTGCTCTCGGTCGAGGTCCAAACGTTGGCATGATCCGAGTCGTGCTCCCAGGGCATCTTCGGGATCTAGCGCATGTCAACGGCGAGGTGGAACTCGAAGTGGAAGGTCAGGTGACGCAGCGGTCGATTCTCGATGCGCTGGAGGCTCGCTATCCGATGCTGAGCGGCACGATGCGGGACCACGTCACTCAATTGCGTCGGCCTTTCTTGCGATTTTTCGCGTGCTCGGAGGATCTATCGCATGAGTTGCCAGACACTCCGCTGCCCGAAGCGGTGGCGTCGGGAGCGGAGCCGTTCTTGATTGTGGGAGCAATTGCCGGAGGCTAGGCAGTCTCTTGAACAGCCGTCGGCTTTGTGTCACTTTCAACGTTATCGGGCATAGAGTCGTCAACACTATTTGGCATACTCTTTGAGTATGGACGAACTAGCCGGGCTGTCGGAAGAGACACGTATGCTGACGATGGAGCGGTTCCCTCCGGCCTCACATTGAGAACAATGAGCCGCTCACTAGCGGTAGCACGCACCGCCGGGATTCCATATCGGACAGCACATCGTTTGGTTTCCGAGTATAGCCGGATCGCGTTGATGGCGCTGGTCCGCAAGAAACGCACGGATCGTGGTGAACGCCGCGCACTGTCGGCCAAGCTCAAAGAGCCTATTGAAGGCCTCGCGCTGGCAAAAGTGCCTCTGCCAATCGCGGCATTGTACCGACAGTTTCACGGCTCTCGAAAGAGCTTGGCGAAAAGCTGCTATCTATTCGGCAATCGGTTAGCGACAAACTCGGCAATGCGGCTCGCCGCTGGCGGATCGAGGTTACTCAACACCGCGACCACATATCCCGCGTTCGGGAATATTCTTAGGTCTCCGTTCATCCCAGGTGCTGCACCTCCGTGTCCAGTCCAACGGATTCCATTGACGACTTCGTCTTTGAAGCCATAGGCATATTTGCCTGTGCCCGCGGTAATCTTTCCACTAGTAAGCAGTTGTATGTGTCGTTCGTCGAGGAGTTTGTGGGTGTTTAGCGCGTTGGCGAATCGCAGCATGTCGCCCACGGTCGAGAAGCCGCCACCGGCGGACGTCCCCCGAAAAGTCTCAATGTCGCTCGTCGGGAGCCAACTCCGCCGGGGCACCGTTTTCGTATACCCCACCGCCCGGTGAGGCACCTGCTCAAATTCGCCTTCCGGACCCGTCGCCGTCATTCGCGCGGGCTTGAAGATATGCTTCCGAACGTAGGTATAGTAACTTTCTCCGCTCGCCCGCTCGATGACCAGCCCGAGCAGTATAAAACCGTAGTTGCTGTAGTCCCAACGGCTGCCGGGCTCAAAGCGCAGGGAGCGATTGCCAAACAAAGCTGGGTAGTCCGCAAGATTGCGCAGAGATTTATGGTAGAGGTCATACTCTGGACCGAAGAAATCGCCTGTCCCGCCGGTGTGGGTGAGAAGTTGGTGGATCGTCACGCGAGATGCGGCATCATGATTTGGATAGCCATTGAGATAGGTCCCGAAGGAGTCTTCCAGTTTGACCTTTCCGGCCTGGACAAGCTGGAGAATGGCAACGGCAGTAAACATTTTCACCATCGATGCGGTACAAAAGCGAGTGTTCAGGGAAACCTTGACGTTCTGCTCGCGATTCGCCAGCCCATATGCGCCACTGAAGACCGTTTCCCCGTTGCGCGCGACCATCACCGCCCCGGAAAACCGGTCAGCCGCCGCCTCATGGTCCAGTTTCGTGCGCAAGGCTGACAGCAGTTCACCCTGTGTCAGGCGAGCTATCGGGAATTCCGCCGGTTGAGGAGTTCCTCGAAGATTGAGCTTCAGGATCCGATGAGGCTCATCCGGCTCCACTTCGATCAGAAAACGGCTGAAATGATCGGAATCTCGTTCCTTGAGAAGTCCGGAGTAGCGTGTCGGCGTCGATTCTTCCGACTTCAGCAATTCGAATCCGCCGTTCTCATCGCGAAACGCCAGGTCCTGATCTACGTACTTGGCAAGTGAGGGCGCATTGTTTTCGATGAACTGCCGGAACGCGGCACCACCATCGGGACGGTTAAGAGCGTGTAGCCACGCGCCGAACTGCTCGACCGCAGCCGACTGAGGTGGCCCCGATTGTGGGGTGAGTAAGGCGGGCGCACCGAGGAGGGCCACCGCGACGACTACATTTCTGATCTTCACTGCCTTCTTAGACGCGTACACGATCATATCGTGGGCGTCATAATAGATATAAGTTGATATTCACTGCATGAATAGTAATTCGGTAAACCTGAACCTGCTGTTGGCGCTGGAGGCGCTGTTGGATGAACGCAACGTAAGCCGCGCGGCCAAGCGGGTGGGCCTGAGCCAGCCCGCAATGAGTCATGCGCTCCGGCGGCTGCGCGAACTATTCGAAGACCCACTGCTTACCAGAGACGGAAGGGTAATGGCTCCTACTCCCCGGGCTTTGGAGATCGTCGATTCCCTCAGGGGAGGGCTATCGCAACTGCGCTCCGTATTGGATGTAGGGTCCGCTTTTGATACAGCCACAAGCAACAGGAGTTTTCGCGTGGCAATGACTGACTACGTCGAACTAATGGTCATGGGCCCTATGCTTCCCCGCATCCACAACCATGCTCCCGGCGTTCAAATTCTGATCCGGCGCGTAGACCAGATATTTACACCTCCCGAAGAGGATCTTCGGAGCGGCAGGTTCGATGTAGCGATTGGTTTTTATCCCGAGGCCAGCGGTTTACAGCCGAGAACTCATTCGCAGGATCTGTTCACGGAAGAAAACGTCTGCATCGCGAGAAAGGGTCATGCACTCTTTCGCAAAGAGCTAAGCCTTCGCGGATTTGCAGCAGCGAAGCACCTGGCGATCTTTTATCACGTTGAAAGCCGCGGACTAATCGACAGCGCTCTGGCGAACCACGGTTTGCGGCGGAATCTAACCGTCACGACACCAACTTTTCTAACAGCGCCCCATTTGGTGGCGGCGTCCGACTTGATCGCGGTTGTGCCCGCCGGGCTCGCCGAGGCCTATCGAAAACTGCTGCCGCTCGAAGTCCGTGCTTTGCCGTTTCAACTGCCGCCTTTCCGAATGCGAATGTTATGGAACGAGCATGCCGCCCTCGACCCCTCGCAGCGGTGGCTCCGATCAGAGTTAGGGCAATGCACCAGTCCGCAGAAGCCCGTACATGGGCTCTCTTCCATGCTGGAAAAATAATTCCTTGCCCACGTCGCCGGAGAACTTGCTGATTCCTCTCCTAGAGTCGCGCAGTGTGCCGCGAAGCGTATAGAGCGCCACCGTACCAACCGATTCGTCGGCAGAGCCGGGCTAGCACAAACGTTCGTTTCTGCAATACTATGCCGAATCTGCGTTTCTGTGGATTTCGGCGTTGCAAAAAGGTATTGCTACGTAGACTAATGGCAATATGTTATTGCAATGCTTATAGATTACGCCCGAGTCCCAACCAACGATCAGGAAACCGCCACGCAAGTGGCGGCGTTGAAGGCGGCTGGGTGCGAGCGCATCTTTCGAGAGAAGGCATCCGGTGGTCGCTGGGACTGGCCTGAACTGCAACGGCTCCTCGATCAACTCCGCAAGAGTGACGTGCTTGTGGTTTGGAAACTGGGTCGGCTATCGCGATCCCTTCGAGACGTCCTCACGATCATGGAACGGCTCGGGGAAGCCGGAGCCGGATTCCGCAGTCTGACCGAAGCCATCGACACGACCACGCCTGCCGGTCGGATGATGATGCAGATGGTTGGGGCTTTTGCGAAGTTCGAGCGGGCCATGCTCAAGGAACGCACCAAGGCCGGTCTGGATGCGGCCCTCGAGGAGGTGTAGATTGGTGGACGCCGCCCGAAACTGTCGCCTCAACAACAGGCGGAGATCCGGAAGATGGTTTCCAAGGGCGACAAGACGGCTGCGGATGCGGCACGCCTATTCAAGATCCACCCGGCGACGGTCTGTCGGCTCCTCGCCCGGTCGGCATAGCCAAGAAGGCCATCTATGCCAAATAATGTTGACGGAACTTGTGCCAAATAATTCTCAAAGTGACACGGCTTCGAATCAAATTGTCATTGACATGTAATCAAAATGAAACATAATAGAAACACGCGATGTTCAGGCGTCTTCTACTTGCGATCCTATTGGCCCCGGCAACTATAATTTGCCAAACTGAGGATCCCGTCCATGCTATGGAGAGCGCTCGGCTAATGCTTGAGGCCAAAAACGGGTCGCCGCAATCGAAGGTGAAGGATGCGCAGATCGAGCGTTTGGAGTTCAGCGATCGTTACAACAGGTTGATTGACGCGATGCGCGAGTTTACCGACGAGTACAACAAGGCTGGAAGTATGGTTTGGCCGCAGAAGAAGGCGGATGCAGTCGATAAAGCGTACCGGGACCTGCGCAAGTCCCAGAGTTGGAAAAGAGCGTCGGCACAGAGCGAAACGTCGCGTTAACAAGACACAGAGGAGAGGGCCGCAGCTCCGCGGCCCTCCCTCCATTAGCTTAAAAATTCAGCCGCAGCGAGAATTGGATCTGACGTTGCGCGCCCAGTCCGACATCCTTGGTTACGGTTGAAGTCGCCTGGCCGAACACGCCACCAGCAGCGGCTGACGTGTACGGCTGATTCGGTTGCAGTTGATTGTTCCCAGTTCCGAGCGCATTGCCCAAAGTGGCGGCTGGATTGGAGAAGTTCGTGTGGTTCAGAATGTTGTACACCTCCGCTCGGAATTCCACGTTGACGCTCTCGGTCAAGCTGAACTTCTTGTGGACAGTGAAGTCGAGCTGGTTCAGTCCGGGGCCATGGAGGGCGTAACGGCCGAGATTGCCGAACGTCCCAGGGGCGGGAATCGAGAAAGCGGCAGGATTCAAGATGTACTTCTGATCGCCGGTGCTTAGGAATGGGTTTACGCCGGCAACCACGTTCGGCCGGCGATTGTTGCGGAAAGCTCCGCCGTAAGGGTTATTGATCACCGGAGTGGTGAGGACGACGCCGCCAGTCACGATCGGAGCGTTGACGAAGTTGTTTGTTCCGTTGACTTGGTACGCCAGGTCGTTGCGTCCGAGAGTAACGTCGATCGGCAGCCCCGTGCGCGAATTCAGCACGCCTCCGATTTCCCACCCGCCGAGGACATAATCCGCAACACCGCCGTCGCTCATGTACTTGCGTCCCTTGCCGAATGGAAGTTCATAGAGCGCGGTGGCGTTTACGCTGTGTCTCACGTCGAAGGCGTTGTTACCGCGATCCTGATTGAAGTTGAACGGATTCTGCGCGGTCTGCGCTTCGTTCGACCCGCCTGTGTTGCCGATGCTGTGGCCGTAGGTCCACGAAGCGCCGAGCGTCAAGCCTCGGCGGTAACGACGGTTGAGTGTGGTCTGGAGTGAATTGTAGTTGTCCCGTCCGCCGCTGGTCTTGTAATCGATCTGCGCGAACTTGCTGCCGTACTGGAGGACAGCCGACCCAGCACCGGTAGTCGGATTCGCGGTGACGCCGACGATGCCGTTAGTCCAACTCCGCAGGAAAAGATTGCGGCCCTGACTCCCGACATAAGCTACGGTCAGCAAGGCGTTGCCCGGCAGTTCCTGCTGCACGGAGAAGGTGTACGAGAGGATCTTTTCGGGGATCTGGTAGTTCGAGGCGTAGCCGCGAGGCTGATAGCCGCTCAGGTTGGTCGCACTAAAGCTGGAAAGCACCTGTTTGGGATCTACTGGAAACGCCAGCGAAGCCCCGGAAGTGATGGAAACGGTGGCGCGGTCGGAATCGATCGGCTGCACTTGATCTTCGGTCTGGCCGGGACCGAAGAAGTAGCCCCCTCCGACGCGGAGCACGGTCCGGTTCTTCAGCCGCTCCGGAGACCAGCTGAAAGCCAGGCGCGGGCCGAAGTTGAGCTTGGAAGTGTTGTACCAGGGTTGACGGGCCAGCACGCCTTTGTCGGCGAGGAATAGGGAATAGAGATTGCGGTCTTCGTGCAGCACCGAGTAATACTCGTAGCGCAAGCCGTACGACATCGTGAGGTTAGGTCGAATCTTCCACTCGTCCTGGGCATAGAAAATAGAATACGTCTGCTTCAGGAAGCGGTTGCCAGTTGCGCCGTTGTTGAACGGGTCCGGAAGGCTGACGTCGCCTAGCACCTGGATTTGCGACGGCGTGTTAGCCAGTAGCGCGTTCAGGTTCGGGAACGTATAGGTGGTGCCGCCTTGCCGGTCAGTATAGAGGCGAACGGGACGGATCTCGGCGCCGAATTTTAAGTTGTGGCTGCCTCGGATCATGCTGAGATTGTCGACGAAGCTCAAAGAGTAATTTGTGTACGGCTGGCCGCGCCCGTTCTGGGTGGAATTCGAACGGATCAGGTTGCCGAGCGACGACGCCCCGGCGGATGCTCCTTGGCCGCCGATGCCCGGAATAGCGACCGTGCCCGTGAAGGAAACGGCGAAGGCCGACGTATCGACCCCTGGAATGCCCGGCGCGAAACCGGACACGCGGGTTTTGGCTCCATTGAAGCCGATTTTCGCTTCGTTAATGATCGTCGGAGTTACCACGTATTGATAGTTCAAGACAGCATTCTGCGGAACGGCGGTGACCAGCGAGTAACTGCCGCTCACATCCAGCGGGCTTTGCAGATAACCCTGATCGCGGAAGTAGCGCAAGTAGAAGGAATGCTTGTCGTTGAGCCGGTAGTCTAAGCGCAAGCTGCCGTAGTCCTCGTCGATTGGGGAGCTCTGGCTGACTCGCACCAGGTCGAGGTCGGGATTCGTCGTCGACGTTTGGCCCACCGGGTAACCCGCCAAAAGCGGTTTGATAGCCGTGACGGCACGGGCTCGGGCCGCGGCGCTTGGGACGGTCGAGACCAGATTAACGCCGGCGCGCTGGTTGAGGCCTTCGAAGGCGGCGAAATAGAACAGCTTATCTTTGATGATGGAACCACCCAGCGATCCGCCATACTGGTTAAGCCGGAGCGGCGTCTTCGTGGTGCCGTCGAAAAAATTGCGGGCATCCAGCGCGCTGTTGCGCAAGTATTCGAACACGGATCCGTGCGTCTGGTTGCCGCCTGACTTGGTGATGACGCTGATCTGCCCGCCGGTTCCCGTGCCGAATTCGGCCGGGTAGTTGCTCGATTCCACGCGGAATTCCTGGATGGTTTCGAGGCTGGCCTGGAGCCGGAATCCGGACGAAGTTTCCCCGTTCAGGTTGCCCGGCGAAGCGTCGATGATCGAGCTGCCTTCGATGCCGTCGAAACGCACCGCGTTTTGCTGATTGGCGCGGCCGCTGAAGCGGATGTTGTCAAACGATCCCCCGCCAGCAGTCTGGGCGCCGGGAGCGAGCAGGTAGAGTTGCGAGAGCTGTCGGCCGTTCAGGGGCATCGAGGCGACTTCACGCTCGCTGACGTTGACGCCAATTTTGGCGGAGCTGGTATCGACCACAGCCAAGTCGCCGCCGGAAACGTCCACGGACTGCGCGAGGGATTCGACCTGAACCGTAATATTCAGAGTGCGCTCCTGCCCTACTTCCAATTGGATGTTGGCGTACTCGCGGGACGTGAGGCCGGAAGCCTTCGCGCTCACGGTGTAGTCCGAGGGCTGGAGGTTGGTGATTAAATAAAGACCTTGATTGTTGGAACTCGCCGTTCGGATCGCGCCGGTCTTTTCGTTCTTGACTGTAACCGTGGCTCCAGGGACCGCAGCTCCGCTCGCGTCGGCGACGACGCCAACGAACCGAGCCTGATCTGTCTGAGCGAACGTGTTGGCGGCAAGCGCGCACGCGATGCCTATGGCAACTAGATATTTTTGTGTTTTCATTGGTGTTTTATCGGCCAGACTGAGGTTAGCAGCCGAAAGTAACAATCGCGTTGCAATTAGATGTTGGCTCGTTTACAGGCGTGGTTGTAACACTCTTGTGAACCATTATTCGTCAAATGTAGATATTCGGAGGCTAGAATTACGCTGTATTAATCCCAACTGCAACGGAGATTTCGTTTGATACTGAATGGTCTTGCCCGACCCGCGCTGCTGACTCTGGCGCTGGCTTCTTGCGCGCTTGCGCAGAGTTCGGCCCCGAATGTACGAATCGTGCTTCCCGAACGCACCCGTCTGCTCCAAGGGCAACTGGTGGATCTGATTCTAGAAGTGCGAAATGCCTCCGCCATCAGCAATCTGAAGGTGACAGCGGGAGATACCGATCTGACCTCGAAATTTAGCTCCCCGGTGAAGGCGGAACTCGATTGCGACACTACTATGGATCTGGTGCTGCGCGCCGATCTGCAGTCCTTCAATACTCCCGGCGACATTAAGCTCAATGTGTCGCTCAACGCCGACAGCTTGGCGGTTACCGATACTCGAACGATCCAGGTTCGCGAGTTCAACTACAACACCCTTGCGCGCCGCAACATCATCCTCTTCATCGGGGATGCGATGGGAACCGCGTATCGCGACGCTGCCCGACTTGTATCCCGCTCTATCGTTGACTCGAACGGAAAGAACTCGTTCCGGGCGGGGTTCTTCGACGATCTGCTGGAAATGGACAAGATGCCTGTCAGCGGCATGTCCATGACCTACGGCACGGACTCCGTGGTCCCCGATTCGGCCAACACGGGCACTGCTTGGGCGACCGGGAACAAGAGCTTCCTGAATGCGGTAAACACGTTTGGCGACGGAACCGATTGCCGCTGGCGCTTCAATGGCCAGACCAACGCCGCCACGCTGCAATACATCACCGATAACCCCCGCGTCGAGAACCTTTGGCAGTATCTGAAGCGCCGCTTCAACTATCGCGCCGGAATCGTCACCACAGCCGCCATCACCGATGCCACTCCGGCCGTGGAAGGCGCATACGTCGGCTATCGCCAAGCCCGCTTGGAGATCGCTCGCCAATACTTCGAAAACCCGATGCTCGGCGGCAGACCCGCTTTCGACGTGCTTCTCGGCGGCGGAGCCGATCCTTTCACGGCTGCCGGACGCGCCGATAAGCGCGATCTGATCAATGAATTCACCAATCTAGGTTATCGCTACGTGACCACCGCCTCGGAGTTGAGAAATGCCAGCTTCGGCCAGCCCACCATCGGGCTTTTCAAGGGCTCCGCGAAGCCGGCCACGTCGAGCAACGGGATCGCAACAGCTGATGTGAACATGGATGTCGCCTACGATAAATTGCAACTCCCCCGGCCAGCCTCCGAGCCAATAGCGAATCTAGGCGGCTACACCGATCAGCCCATGTTGGACTTGATGACCCAGAAGGCCATTGAAATCCTGTCTACCTCGTTCTCACAGTCGCCGTTCATTCTGATGGTGGAAGGCGCTTCCATCGATAAGCAATCCCACCCCAACCAAGCCGCCGGCACCATCTGGGACACGATCGAGTTCGACAAGGCTGTCGGCGTGGCTCGCTCTTGGGCCGCGAAGCGTCAAGCCAAAGATACCCTGATTGTAGTAACCGCAGATCACGATCAGTCCATGTCGATCATCGGCGTCAGCAATACGCCCGACGAAGAATATTTCAATCGCACCAAAAGCGAAAAAGTCTCCTTCAAGACCTCGGCTGGCGATCAGGACTTTACAGTTTACGGGGACTCTTACGCCAACGCGCGTGCCGCGCTTCCGTTTATCAACACAAGCACCACCGCGTCCAACAATGGCGGAGCCGCCGGAATGCCCGCTACGTTCGCCCCCTCCAACCCCGCTGACGATCCGGCATCCAGCACCTACTCGACCTACTTCGGCTCCCCGGCTTACTCGCTCGATTCGCGGACCGGCTACCCGCTCAACTCCGGGCCTGGAATCCGCCGTCTGGCGGTTGGCTTCCGCACCGGAGACCATACGGGTTCGAGCGTGCCGGTAACCGCCGAGGGTCCAGGCGCTTTGCTGTTCACCGGATATCTGGACGAGTCCGACCTGTTCTTCAAAATGGCGGCTACTCTATCCACCGACACCTCGGACCTCGATAAGGCGCTCGATCTGTTGATTAACGGCGGCAAGTATCCGAAGACCGTAGGAAAATAATGCGCTTCACCGCTGTACTCTTGGGCCTGCTCTGCGCGGGCCCTGTTTTTTCGCAGATTAGGCAGGCTGCGGACCCTCAAATCAAGGAAGGTCAACTCACTTGGTTCGAACTGACAGAAACCAAGCAACAAACGGCCAAAGCCTTGGGCATGCCTCGCATGGTGGCCGTGTTCGGCCAGGATTTTGTGAGCTGGCAATATCAGATTGGAGTTGTGGACCACGAAGAGTACTCCCACCAGTTGGTTTTTCGAACGTCCACCCACGCGCTGATTAGCGTTACGCGCAACTACGATCCCGAACGGACCGTGGACGAGCTGTTTCCGGATGGCGAAACCACGGCGCATTATTACCCCAACGCTGAAAAGCCCCAGTACAGCCTACGGTTGCGCCGCCTTTCAAACGGTCGCGTTCTGATGGCGATGGGAACGTCTAAAGCAGGCCAGGTTACAGGCCAAATCGTTCTAATCCGCGAGCCGGAGCTTCGGTATTTCTATCCTTGGTTGTTCGAGCAACTCAATCCCGGCGGACAATAGCGATCCTGGCACTATTTCTCTAACAGAAAATTACCCGCGAAGAGGGTGTCAATCCCCGAAGAGTAAAAGCTGCGGACCGCATCCCGAGGCGTGCAAACCAGCGGGTCCCCGAAAAGGTTGAAGCTGGTGTTATAAAGCACCGGCAGTCCAGTTGCGGTTCCAGCGGCATGCAACAGCCGGTGGTAAAGGGGATTGTCTCCCTGAGCTACGGCGTGCACGCGGACAAGGTCGTCGCCAAGAATAGCGCTTTCGAACGTCTTGCTGTGAGCTGGCTTTACACGACCCACCGTCGCGAGGAATCGGGCGTTCGGTCCCGCCTCGAAATATTCCGAAACCAGTTCGGCCGGAACCGACGCCGCGAACTTGCGAAAGGGTTCGCGGTGCTTAATAAAGATGTTAAGATTCTCCGTCGAATAAGGGTTCATCGGCGAGGCGAGAATACTGCGATTGCCGAGCGCCCGCGGACCAAACTCCATCCGCCCCTGCATCCAGGCGATGATCTTTTGGTCATTTAGTTCCCTCACCGCGCTCGCAATTAGGTCGTCCGTGGTGGCCAAATAACGGAAGCGCAGCTTGCAATTCTCCAGAATCGGTTTAATCTCCTGAGCCGAATAACGGGGACCAAGGCACAGATCTTCCAGGCTGACCCGATTTTGCTGGCGATAGACGGAATGCCAAGCGTAAAGCGCCCCGCCCAGCGACGTGCCCGAGTTCCCGGCGGCGGGCTGGACGAAGACATTCTTAGATCGTTCAAGCGCGCCTACAAGAAGCGCGTTTAAGCCAAGTCCGCCTGCGATGCACAAGTTCGGCGAATCCCCAGCCATGCGCAGAACCGTTGCCTCCACCGCTTTCTGGACCCCGGCAGCGATCATCGGACGCATGCAGTCAGGAACGGGCGATGCGTCTTCAATGCCTAGCCGATCATAGAACTTGGGGCTAAAACCGCCGCGTCCCAGGCGGTCGGAATCGAAAAACGTACGATCGACTTGAGGCCAATCGCCTCCGCCGAGGATTTCTTCGAAGAGCGGCTGGAAGTCGCTCCCGCCTGAGGTGGAGAGCCATTGAACCTTGTGTTCGTCGGCATTGCCGTGAAACCCTAGCAGCTCAGTGACGCGGCCGTACATGTCGCCAAGCGAATCGGGATAATAAAGCTCGCGTTCAAGCCGAAGCTCGTTGCCGCTGGCGTTCCATCGTGCGCCGCATCGGAAGTCTCCTATCCGATCGAGCGTGAGAACGGTGGCGTTGTTAAAAGGAGATGCGTAGTATGCGGAAGCGGCGTGCGCCGCATGATGTTCCACCACCACAAGCTGTCCACGCGGAAAACGCCCGCGCAGGGAAAGATGCAGCTCGCTTTCGGGGCCGGTCGCGAAAGGCCGGACTAGCGCTACGCAATCGACCTCGGAGGCACGGACGTTGGCGAGATCGAGGGCAGCGGCGATGGCCTCAGCCGGTAGTTCGCCAGGTTGAATACGCCGAGCTACTTTTTTCTGTTCAACTGCCGCTACCAGCTTGCCGTCCCTCAAAATGGCGCAGGCAGGGTCGTTGATGAGACCCCCCAAACCGAGGATGGTCACTGAATTAAGCCCATCCGGCGCAAGCAACTCGAAGCATGACTTTTCAGCATAGCGTATGGGCGCGGAGCCATGCCAATTTGTCTCGTTCCGGGTCATTTTGTCGGCGGAATACGCTAACACATTGGCCCGGTAGTGTCGATAACTAAGTAGATGAGGAAGTTATGCACGTTGGCCCGAAGAGTGCTAAATCAGCGGTAAGGAACAAAATCTACCCGGCATGTCTTCTTTAGCAAAACTGTTCGGCGGGGTTGTCATCCTGGCAGGGGCTGGCGTGCTGCTCACTTCACTTTCGATGTGGGAGACCAGGCATCTCTTGCTTTACTTGGGTTGCTTGACGTTGGCATTGGCCTGCTCTCGACTCAAAGTAACCCAGCCTTCACTCCCTAACGGGATGCCGGTGTTTTTCATTTATGTACTCTTTGGTTTGGTTGAATTCAGCCTTTCGGAGACTCTGCTCCTCGGCTGCGCGGCAACCCTCTTGCAAAATTTTCATCGAGATAAAACGTGGGGATCCGAGCGGGCCGGGTTGCTATATGTTGTCTTCAATATCTGCAACATCGCGCTAGCTATCTGGATGGCTTACTCTACCTATCATTCATTCATTCAGCGTGAGCAACGTCTTGAACCGATGCTTGTGCTGATTCTGGCAACGGTGGTCTTTTTTGGAATAAGCACTTTTTCTGTCGCGGCAATGATTTCGATTTTCAAAAGAGAATCCCTGCTCGAAGTGTGGCGGACCGGATACTTCCGGTCGTTTCCGCATTATCTGGCCGGAGCGGTCTTGGCAGGTGTCGCGGCCATTCTGACCCCGACGATAGGCTGGCAAACAAGCCTGGCAATCGTGCCGATCGCCTACTTGGCGTATCGCTCCTACTCGACGTATCTGGCTCACGTCGAAGACTGCAGAACGCATGCAGAGGACATAGCCTCCTTGCACTTGCGGACGATTGAAGCTCTGGCGCTTGCCATCCAAGCTAAGGACCGCACGACTCACGATCATTTGCGCCGTGTTCAGGTCTACGCTATCGAGGTGGCCAAGGAGCTGCAATTGAGCGAATCCGATCTGGAAGCGCTCCGTGCGGCGGCGCTGCTGCACGATATCGGCAAGCTGGCGGTTCCCGAACACATCATCTCGAAACCCGGCAAACTCACCCCCGAGGAGTTCGAGAAGATGAAGATTCATCCTGTGGTGGGAGCCGAGATTCTCGAGCGTGTCCGCTTTCCTTACCCGGTGACGCCGATCGTTCGGTCGCACCATGAAAAGTGGAATGGCACTGGTTACCCGGATGGGCTCAAAGGGGAGCAAATTCCGATCGGTGCGCGCATTTTAGCAGCCGTCGACTGCTTGGATGCTCTTGCGTCCGACCGCCAATATCGGCGGGCGATCAAGCTTGAAGACGCCATGCGAAAGGTCGCGTCGGAGGCAGGTATAAGTTTCGATCCTCGCGTAGTGGCAATCCTTCAACGGAGGTGGGCGGAGCTTGAGAAGCTGGCAGTCCAGTCTTGCGAGGAGTCGGCAACGCTTTCCACACACGTGAAGGTAGAGCCTGGGCTTGAGCCAGCCACGGGTTTCGAGGCCTCGCAGAATAGACCCGATTTTCTGTCCTCCATTGCGGCAGCCAGCCAGGAAGCCCAAACACTCTTCGAATTGGCTCAGGACCTCGGCAACTCGTTGAGTTTGAACGAGACGCTCTCATTAGCTGCCATGCGGGTGAAGCGCATGATACCCTACGACTCGCTTGCGATTTATGTGCCGCATGGAAGCGTCCTGCGGGCGGAATACGTGATCGGGGAAAATCTTCGCCTCTTTTCCACTCTCGAAATTGCTTTTGGCAAGGGTGTATCGGGCTGGGTGGCGGAGAATCGGAAACCCGTGATCAACGGGAATCCAGCCATCGAACCCGGTTATACGGGGAATGAAGGCAGCTTCACCTCTTTGCGATCTGCCCTGTCCGTTCCGCTCTTTGGAGCGAACAGCCTTGCTGGTGTTTTGACTTTGTACCAAGCGGAACGAGACGCCTTCACCCAGGACCACCTCCGGATAATGCTGGCAGTCGCACCAAAAATTGGATTGGCAGTCGAGAACGCCTTGAAATTTCAGCAGGCCGAGAGTTCGGCAGCCACCGACTACATGACCGGGCTCCCCAATGCACGGTCGTTGTTTCTGCATCTCGACAACGAACTGGCCCGCTGTCGGAGGACCGGCACGCCCCTGATCCTCCTGGTTTGCGACCTTAACGGCTTCAAGCAGGTCAACGATCAGTTCGGGCATCTGGAAGGAAACCGGCTGCTTAAAGTGGCCGCAGGCAAGTTGAAGGAGAGTTGCCGCGAATACGACTATGTGGCCCGCATGGGCGGCGACGAGTTCGTGCTCATTTTTCCCGGTCTCACATTGGACCAACTCCAGTCTAAGTCCGCCCGTCTCAATACAATTACAAGAGAGGCGGGCAAAGAGGTCTGCGGAGTGGACACCTTGGGTCTCAGCATCGGACATGCGTCTTATCCCGATGATGGCACCGATGCGGAACAACTGCTCAGCGAGGCCGACAGGCGTATGTATGCAGTTAAACAGAAAGAGAAGATGCGGCTGGTGGAACCGCGCGGGTACGATTTCGACGAGCTGCTGGCGCGTTAGCATCGAATTGAATTATTCGGTCTCTTCCACCAATCGATCAAGACCCATTGAATAGATCGCCAGCTTGCCATGCCGATCTGTATGGAAAAACACCTTCTGGCTGTTTGGGGAGAATATAGGCGCGACCATCCTGGGGTCGCTGGCCTTGTGTTCGCATAGGGTTAACTCTCGCTTAACGGCTCGCACCAGGAGCAGCAAGTATGGCGAGGCTTTGCTTCCGCCCGATCCGACAAAAACACTGGAGTCCGCGTTCCGGCCAAAATGCACGTACTGGCTGGTCGGCGCGAGCAGCCGGTCTTCGTTGGCGTCCGCCGCATACTCGCGGATGCTGTTGAGACGCTTGCGATCCTCGGGGAGTCCAAGGTATTCAACGGTCCTTCCGTCCGACGACCAGAGAGCTGGACCGAGTCCCCCCACCTGCGTACGCAATTTCTGATTCTGGGCTCCGTCGTAGTTTACGACGTGCAGTTCACGGCCGCCGAGCCGGTACAACAGCCCAGCTCGGCGCGGGCGCGGCTCTGGATCTGTGATCTCTTCGTCGCTCTCGACGATTGTCGTCGCCGTGCTTTTCGCGAAGCTCACGATGCGCAGCCGTGACTTGCCCGGTTTTCGCTCTGTCATAAACGCGTAAAGGCCGTCTTCCGATACGCTAAATCCGTTCCCCGCCTGGAAGCCATCGGACACTCGGCAAATCTCCCGTACGCGCGAATTCGAAAAATTGACTTGCGAAACTACGCCGTCGGCGACGTAGCAGCAGCTTTTCTCATCCGGCATTAGCGTCACCGATGACGTTTCCAGCAGCTTGGCGCTCGTCAACTGCCGCGACTGGCCAGTCTTCAAATCCATTCGATACGCCTGGAACTCCCCGCTCCGATCATTGGAATACAACAAAAAGTTGGCTCGCCGGGAGATCGGACGACCGAAGTAGGCAGGCAACAAGCTGGTGTGGCTGGGATCAGTAAGCCGCAGGACGGGGAACTCCGTCGCCGGGTCGGCATAACGGACAGCCTCGGACGGAAGCAAGTCGCCCTTGTCCGCCGCAAAGCCGAGAGCCGCCGGAAAGAGCGAAAGAAACGCGCGGCGGCTCGGTTGAGTATTCACTGTACTGAGCCAAGCAAGTAGACGACCAGCTAGTGTTGCCAGTTATCCATTGCTGACTAGCGATGACTCGATTCGTAGTGCTGCTTCAACAGGTCTAGCCCGAAATCGCCCTCATAGTCGCGCCAAACACTATGGATGTGGTTTGCGCCATTTTGGGTATCGTCGTACTCTACGAGAAAAGTGGGAGCCTGGATTCGATAATAGTGCGGTTCGCCCTTCTCCTCCTGGCCAGCCCAGGCAAAGAACACGCTATCACCAGCTTTTTTAATCTCGTCTTCCCGCGATTGAGCGAGCTGGTCTGGCATGTTGTAGCAATATTCATCGAGCAACTCCTGGAGCAATTGCCGCTGTTTGGCGGTCATCTTCGAAGCCTGCAATCCGTTGGGCTGGCCGGTCAGAGCTGCCTTTCGGGAAGCCATCGTAAAAATATCCTTGTAGGCTTCTTTGTCGACGACGGCTACCTTCTTCTGGTCCGGCGTCAGCGAGTGGATCAGATCGCGCCCAAGATCTTCTTCGCGCGCCAAGACGCGCAGCCCTTTCCGGGGCCCGTCCGGGACCATCGCGGGATTCGTCCCGAAGAAACTCGGGCTGCCGGCGATTTTCCCGTTCACAACCGTGAAATTCTGGCTAAGATGATGGCCTTCCACGCGGTAGCCCCAAGTGCCCTTCTCGGACGGCTGGCCAAAAATGCTGAAGAAATATCCTTCCGGATTGCGGCGGACTCCGTCGTCCTTTTCCATAATCCGGAGCACGTCTTCGAGGCTCATAATGGTGCTGGCCTTGATGTAGCCGCGCTGGCTGAGTCCGGCGGCTAGAAGCGCATGCGCCAGATTCTTCTGGAACGGCGCCATCTCCTTCACGGGCAGTCCCTTGCGGGGCTTCGGAATGAAATGCCAGTCAAAGCGCTGGTCATCCTTGAAATCGAATGTGGCCTGGGCACGCTGTTCCGGAGTTAGGGAATTCAGAAATGCCGTGGCGGAATCCGCCATGATGGAGGCGGAGTGAGTCTGGTAATAAGCAGAGGTCAGAAGAACTATGCCCATACCCGTAGCAAGCAGCCGCAACTTGGAAGCTTTCAAGGCAGGCTTCTCCTTTCGATAGTTGATCGACTTATTAGCTTACCAGTTTATTGAGAGGGAAAAACAAGAACGGGGCAGACACGACGGCCAGCCCCGATGGAGGAAGTCAATATTCCATGCTCTTCGTGTTCAAAAACGTATTCAAAAGGGAAGATCCCGCTGAGATTTAGCGGTCAGGGAAACCGGGGACTGGGCCAGGTAAGGATAAGGATTCACCGGCGTTCCCCCCAGGCGCACCTCATAATGCAGATGCGGGCCGGTGCTCTTTCCAGTGCTGCCGGACAATCCGACTTTGTCGCCGCGGCGAACTTCCTGGCCGGGGATTACTTCAAACTCCGATAAGTGCGCATAGTAGGTCTGCATGCCGTTGCCGTGATCCACCACTACCAGCTTCCCGTATTGTCCACTCCAGGAAGCGTACGCCACCACTCCATCGGCGGTTGCCCGCACTAAGGTGCCGAGATGGGCGGAAAGATCGACGCCGGTGTGAATTGCACCCTCACCGGACAGCGGATCGTTTCGTCCGCCGAAAGGACTCATCAGTCGTCCGTCCAAGGGCCACAGGCTCGGTCGAACATTGGTCTGCCACTGCTTTGGATAATTCCTAAAAATCGCCGAAATCGAGGCCGACTTCAAAAAGTCGTACTGATCGAGCGATTCCCTAAAGTTTGGATTCAACCCGATCGCAGGAGCGTCCACGCCCGCTGACTTGCGCTTTAAGCCGTAAGCCACCGAAACTTCACTCGCGAACACCTCCAGGGTTGCAAGCTGCGCATTCTTCTCGTTGGTGACCTTTTGCAAGTCCCGGTATTTCGACCGCAGCACGTCAACTTCCCGCCGAAGCGAATTGTAGTTGGACACCTTCCAGCTCATCCGGGCGTAGCTGGACAAAAATCCCAAAACAAACAGGAAAGAAACGGCACCCGCAAGAAGCCCGATATACAGAGCTTTATGCGGAATGTGAATGCGGCGCAGTCTACCGTGAAGCGAGTGGGCCAAGACCAGTACGAAATACTGCTTTTCTTCCATCAATCTCCTTTTTATTTTCGGCGAGGTCCACGGAATACACACGCGAGGACAACCCTTCGCCGGAGATTACCTAAAAATGAACGAAATTAAAGGATACTGGATGGGACACCCTGTGTCAAGGCGACACAGTGTGAATTGAAATACACAGGGAGAGTAATTTTCTGTCCCCCTATCACCCCGAACTGGCATTCCCCTTACGCTTTACATCAATGTTCAGGCGCTTAATCTTTTGATTAAGAGTTGAGAGCGGGATGCGAAGCGCTTCCGCAGCATCGGTCTGACTCCAATTTACAGTTTCGAGAGTCTCGATGATTTTGCGGCGTTCGAAGTCGGCGCAAATCTCGAACAGGGAAGCGTCGGCTGGCAGATACCCGGATTCGTCCCGTCGGATCCGAACTCCTCCGGCCTGCAAAATGGAATCCGGCAAGACGTCAACGGACACAGCCGCAGCCGACGCTAAAACAACAGCCCTCTCGATGGCATTTTCGAGTTCCCGAACATTTCCGGGCCAGTTGTGGTCAATCAAAAGCTGCAGTGCATCGGGTTCGAAGCTCAGGGTGCTCTTCTGTTCCGAGTCCAGGAATTTTTCATTTTCGCGGCAATACTTGGTGAAAAAATGCTCGACGAGGCGGGGAATGTCTTCTTTGCGCTCGCGCAATGGCGGCAGAGCCACGTTAATCACGTTTAGCCGATAATACAGATCTTCCCGGAACTTGCCTTCTTCCACCTGCCGCCTGAGGTCGGCATTGGTAGCGGTGATGATTCGCACGTCGACCCGTACCGTCTCTGTGGACCCGACCGGCATGAATTCCCGCTCCTGCATCACGCGCAGCAGTTTGGCTTGCGTCTCGGGACTGATGGTTCCGATTTCATCGAAGAAAATAGTTCCCTTATTCGCGACTTCGAAATATCCCTTCCTGGATGCGATCGCTCCCGTAAAAGCCCCTTTGACATGACCAAACAAGGCGGATTCCAGCAAATCGGCCGGGACCGAACCGCTATTTACCGCCACGAACATCTGATCCGCGCGGGCGGAATTGGCATGAATCGCCTTGGCGATCAGTTCTTTGCCGGTGCCCGTCTCTCCTGTGATCAGGATGGTCGCCCGGCTAGGCGCAACCTGACTTACCAAGTCAAGAATGCGCACCATGCGCTCGCTCTTTCCAATAATATTGGGGAAGCTGTAGCGCTGCTTCAACGCGCGTTTTAGTTGAGTATTTTCGCGCTCGAGACGGGACCGCGCAATCATGCGGTCAATCTCGATCAGCAGCTTTTCGTTGTCCCAGGGTTTCGAGAAATAGTCGTTTGCGCCGCTCTTCAGCGCGTTCACCGCGACTTCGATGGACCCGTACGCCGTGATCATGAATATCGGCGTGTCATTCTCGTGATCGCGAACGTCTTGCAGGACCTCCATGCCGGAACGGTCCGGCATCATGAGGTCAAGCAGGATCAAATCGTAGTTCCCCCCGTCGATCTTCGAGAGGCCTTCGGTGGCATTTGGAGCGAGATCGATCTCGTACCCTTCCAACTCGAGAAGCGTTTCCAGGCTTTCGCGGATGTCGACTTCGTCGTCGACAACCAAGATCCGTCCTTTAGAAGCTTTGCCCGATGGAATGTCGGGAGGGAGTTGATCAGGCATGCACTGGCTTGAGCACCAATGGGAGTTCAACGTGGAAACGAGTACCGGCGCCCGGCTCGCTTTCCACTTCGATGGCTCCTCCATGTTCACGAATGATTCCGTACGTCACCGAGAGGCCGAGCCCCGTTCCCTTGCGTGCTCCCTTGGTGGTAAAGAACGGATCGTAGATGCGAGCCAGATTTTCGGTCGAGATGCCGGAACCGGTGTCGGCGATGTCGACGTGGGCGAGCCCCTCGCCAGTCCACGTTCTTACGGCCAGAGTTCCACCGTTTTCCATAGCATCGCGGGCATTCAAAAAGAGATTGAGGAAAATCTGCTGCAGCTTTCCAGAGCTTCCCTTCACGATGGGCAGATGCGCTTCCAAGCTCAATTTCACTTCCACTCTGGACTTCTGCAACTGGTGTTCGATGAGTGTCACGGTCTCGCTAATCACGCGATTCAAATCGACCTCGACAAATTCGGTGGGGGATGTCCGCGAAAAATTCAATAGCGAATTGACGATTTCACTGGCCCGAAACGTCTGTTTTGCGATCTTCTCCAGCATCTTCGACTTCTGGTCGTCACCGGACACCTGCTTCGCAAGCATCTGGGCGTAAGTCGAAATCACCGCGAGGGGAGTGTTCACTTCATGAGCGACGCCGGCTGCGAGCAGTCCAATGGAGCTGAGCTTGTCGGCTTGCACGAGCCGGCGCTCCAGTTCGTCGCGATCCGTAATGTCATCAAAGATGATCAGGCGTCCGATCTGGCGCGATTCCTTCGAAACCAGAGGAGCGATTGCCAAGTTGACAATGTGGGACGCAGGGTGAACGGCGTTGGCTCTAACCACCCCATTGGTATGGCCATTTAGCCCGCGAATACTCGGTTGCAGAACAAACTTATATATGTTGTGCACGCCTATTTCGCCACGCATCTGGTCGAACTGTTCGCACAGCTCAAGCGGAAATAGATCGCATAGCCTTTGGCCCACGGCAGCAGATCGAGATACGCCGGTCAGTTTTTCGATCTGGCTGTTCCAGCTTTCCACCCTGTCCTCCAGGTCGGCAGCCAGGATTCCCACATTGATGGACTCGACGATGTTTTCGCTAAACTCTTTTAGCTTCTCGTATTCTTCGACTTTGCGCTGCAAGGATCGGTACAGTGAAGCATTCTCGATCGCAATCGCTACATAGCCGCACAGCGTGATCACAAGATCCACGTCATCGCTCGAAAGGAAGTCGCCCTTATCGGTTCGGCTCAGGCCAAACCATCCGATGGTGCGGCCTCGAACTGTAAAGGGAAAATAATAGGTATAGTCTAGTTCGGCGATCGTCGAACGCACGGAGGCTGGCCACTTGTGGGAAACCACATCCAATAAACGCCGTGTGCGTTCGAAGAAAAGGTAGGGCTTGTCACCTGGAAAGACCTCTAAAAAGCTGACATCCAGATCGTCGCCGAGGTACAAATTTCGTTCCTTCTTGACACCCTCCATCAGGTGAAGCCGAAACTCCCGCTCGCTTGCGCCGCAGAGATCCTTCGCCAAAAAGAACCCGACATGTTGAATGGATAAAGTTTGAATCAGCCGTTCACCAACCAGATGGAGCATGTGATCCAGATTGGTCTCGGCCCCCAGTTCGCGGGCAAACTGGATCAAGGTCCGACGATGCTCGTACTGATCCTTATACAGGACATAGCGGTCCAACTGCTCCTGGACCCAGTCCCGGATTGGCTGAAAGATGAAGGTGGCAAACAGAATCAATCCCACAATGGCGGCGGGATTCAAATCCTCGGGGCGGGTGAACGAAAAAATAAGGCCGTAAAACACGCCCAGCACGGCGAGTGTTGCCAGCGTGTACACATAGCCCTGCTGGAAGATAATGTCGACGTCCATCAGCCGGTACCGCAGGATCGCGTAAGCCCACGTAATCGGGATTAGTCCAAGCGACAAAAACGCCATCTTTTGATAGTGGCTGGGAACCGAACCTAACAAGTATGGGATGGCGTAGACACAGGTAAAAGGAATCAAGCCAGCGAGCGCCCCGTAGCGGAGATACTTCAGTTGGCGACGGACCAGCGCGTCCTCGGCTTCCTGACTCTGTCGCAGCAGCGCGAACGCCCCCAGGAAATAACACACGATTAAGTACGATAACCAGACACGGTCGAGAAACCAGCGCACCTCGATAAGCGGCACGTCGATTCGGAGCACGCCCCGGGCAACCAGCACGAAAACGGTGAGCAGCGCAGCGGCGGGCAGATAAACCAGAGCCGAAGCTCCTTTGAATGACAGCCACTTGCGGCGCTCCGGAAACACGAGGCAAAAATGCAGGAAGATGGTGGGCGCTAGCACACCCGCAACCACATTGGCCCAGTAGACCATCTGATCAAAGGGGTTGAGCTTCGCCGTGTAGTGAAAGCACGACAGAATGAACGATACGAGGCAAAGAGCGAAAAAGTGCACCCCGCGCGGGGCGCTCACCCGGCGGTAGTACACGAACAGCCCTGTCAGGAGATATATCAGGCCGACAGCGTACTGATAATAGAGCGATGAATCCGGGGCGCTCTCGCCAATGATGACTGGCTTTTTTACATCAACGCCGCTGCGCCGAATTACATAATCGATCTTGCTCCAGATCGGGACCCGGCTTAGAACCTGGGGTACGTTCACCGCTTTGTGGATATCGACCGCGGCAACGCGGAGCAATTGATCTCCAGCTTGTATGCCCGAATTCTCCGCCTGACTATGGCGCTCGACATAGAGGGCGACCACCGATCCATTCCGGTCCACCCACGTCACGCCATCGTCTGGCAGATGGTAAACGCTCTGCTGATGAAAGTTGATCACGGCGCAACTCACCGCAGCCACTGTCAGTATGAACAGAAGCGCGCTGACAAATTGAGCCCTCAGATCTCTCAAGCCAACTCCGTGAATGACGCCTTACGACACCCAAGCACTTTGATCGCCACTTGTAAACCATTGGCCTTATCCATGAGAATACAGGATTTAGCGCTCGGAAACAAAAGGCTTTTTAGTCAAATCCAGTTTTTGGGATATGGGCTACTGAAAACGGTCAAGGCTCCTCGATGATCTCTAGTGCTCGGGTTGGGCAGGCGTCCACCGCCTCTTGCAACCGTTCCATCTCCTCCGGAGTCGCGTCGAACGTAAACTCAGTTCCATGAGGATTTCCCTTGCCGTCCATTATTTCCACGTACGGATCATCTCCGATGTGGAAGTATTCGGGGGCGATGCCTGTGCAGTTCGCAGCCGTGATGCACTCGATCGGATTGACTTTGATTGTAATTTTCATTCGAAATCAATTGTACCTATGAGCAGCCTAATATTCGACACCGATCAGGGTCAGGCCGCTGGCGGGCACCGATGCGCCGGGACGGATTCCGCAACCCGGCCGAAGCCGATCCTCGATGGCGGGCCCCGTCAGATTCCCCTTCCCGATCTCTCCCAGCGCACCAACAAAATGTCGAACCATGTGCTTTAGAAACCCGGAGCCGCGTACGCGATAAACCAGATGGTCACCCGTTCGTTGCATCCGGGAAGAATAGATCTGTCGAACCTTTGATCTTGGCTCTGCGCTGTGATCGGTAGCCGAGAAAGACGTAAAATCGTGCTCGCCCTCGAGCAAAGGCGCGGCGGCGATCATAGCCTCGTCGCGGAGCGGGAACGGGTGATGGTACACGTAGCGCCTTTCAAAGGGCGGCACGATTTCGCCCCTGAATATCCGATACTCGTATGTTTTCGCCGTGGCGTCGAAGCGGGGATGGAAGTCGGGATCAACCTCCGCCGCCCGCGTTACCCGGATATCCAGCGGCAGCAAACGATTCATGGCCCTTTGGAGGTTCTCGGCCGGAATTGGATTGCGAATGGAAAAGGCGGCCACCTGGGCCAGCGCGTGGACGCCCGCGTCCGTCCGGCCCGATCCTGCGACGTGTACATGCTGCCCTTCAATTCCTGAGACGATTTTTTCCAGCACGCCTTGAATCGTTGTGAGGCCCGGCTGGACCTGCCATCCGTGAAATTCAGTTCCGTCGTAGGCCAGCTCGATGCGGATGCGGCGCGGACTCGCCAGGGTCACGTAAGCGGCCGAGACCCCGGTTTGACCACGGGGTCGCCAGCTTGGCACAGCGGGCACCGGTCTGGATCGTACGTTTGCACCGCTAATGTTTTCAGCGCAATTCGTAGAACCGCGACGTCTGCAGCTCCTCCGCTGCGGTCAATGATCGACCCGGCCCCGAGCACCCGGGCACCGGCTTCTTGCAAGAGTTTTACCACTTCGCGAGTGCTGCCTCCGGTCGTGATCACGTCCTCCACCACGACTGCCTGCTCCCCAGGTTCCACATGAAAACCGCGCCGCAACACCATGGCCCCGTGTGCATCGCGCTCGGTAAAGATGAAACGCGCGTTCATGGCCCTCGCAACTTCGTGTCCGATGATCAGCCCGCCCATCGCCGGTGCCACTACAACCGGCACACGGGGAAGCTCGGCGGCCATTCTCCGCCCGAAAAACTCGGCGTGCTCGGGATATTGCAGCACCAACGCGCATTGGAGGTACTCGGGACTGTGCAGTCCGCTCGTAAGCCGGAAGTGGCCGCGAAGGTATGCGCCGGTCTGATGAAAAGCGCTCAGAATAGGGTCGTCTGAAGTGGCCACAAGCGCTCAGGATAACAAACGGCCGGGTTCCTGTTAAAATCTTCAGCGATGGCTGAACAAACTGGCAAGGTCCGTTGGGGCGTGCTCGGCGTGGCGGGAATCGCCGTTAAGAAAGTGATTCCGGCGATGCAGAAAGGCGAGTTTTCCGAAATTGCGGCGATTGCGTCTCGAGACTTGGGGAGAGCGCAGGAAGCTGCTCTTGCGCTCGGGATCGCGAAGGCCTATGGATCGTACGCGGAACTGCTCGAGGATCCCGAGATCGACGCGATCTATAATCCCTTGCCGAATCACATGCACGTGGAATGGTCCATACGGGCGGCAGAGGCGCACAAGCATGTCCTGTGCGAAAAGCCGATCGGTCTGACCACAACCGAGGCGCGCCAACTCCTCGCGGCCGAAAAGAGCACGGGGGTCACCATGGGGGAGGCGTTTATGGTGCGCACCCACCCGCAGTGGCTGCGGACGCGCGAACTTGTGGTGTCCGGAGAAATCGGGCAATTGCGGGCGGCTTCGGGCTTCTTCAGCTATTTCAATGTCAATCCGGCGAATATCCGCAATATCCCAGAGTATGGAGGCGGAGCTATGATGGACATCGGCTGCTACCCTATTTTCACTTCACGCTTCATCTTTGGAGCAGAGCCTCTGCGCGTGATGGGGCTGATCGAACGCGATCCCACCATGAAAACCGACCGGCTTGCATCCGCCATCCTCGAATTTCCGCGCGGGCAAGCGACGTTCACCTGCAGCACTCAGTTGGTCCCGTATCAGCGCATGCAATTCTTCGGAGATAAGGGCCGTATTGAGATAGAGATTCCTTTCAACGCCCCTCCCGATCGGCCTTGCCGTATGTCGATTGATAGCGGCGCGGATCCCTTCGGAAGCGGCATTCGGCGCGAGGAGTTCCCCATCTGCGATCAATACACGATCCAGGGCGACGTGTTCTCAAAGGCGATTCGAGGCCTCTCACCGGTCCCGGTAACGATTGAAGACTCGATCAAGAATATGGCGGTGATCGAAGCTGTCTTCCGCTCGGCGGAGTCTGGAAGATGGGAGATTCCGCAGATTGTCTAATTTTGACTCCCTCTGATGGTCATAAGACCAAGAGCCGCGAATCCTCCGGCGATTGCAATTCGAAGCCAAACCAGCCCGAGCCGCTCTCCCAGCATCCAGCGATTGATGCTAAGCAAAACGAATCCGGCAGCGATGCAGAAGTACCACCAGGCGTAAATGCGAGATCGCCAGGGGCTTCTCATGAATTTCTTGTCTGCCTTCGTGTAGTCTGTAAGCTATGCGCAGTGCCGTCAATGAGGTTCTCAAGTTCAATCGCGGCTTTGACAAGCACAGCTTGAAGGCCAAGCTCGCCCGGATGTCGCAATCTCCATTCTTTTTCTTTCGCGGCTCCTTTCATCTCTTTGCCAGCGACCTGATCGACGGCCCGTTCCGCAAGTGGCCTTGCCTGGAAGCAAGCGGGCAGATTATTGCCGATTTGCACACCGAGAATTTTGGCACGTTTCGCGCCATCACCGGCGAGATCGTATACGACATCAACGACTTCGACGATACAGGCGAGTCCCCCTACGAATATGATGTGAGACGGCTTGCCACCAGTCTCATTTTGGCGTCGCTCGACAATAAGCATCGCATGGGAGAAGGAGCGCTCGCCGCCGAGCTTTGCGTGCGCGCATATCTCGATACGTTGGGCCGTCTAAGCAAACTCAAGACGCGGGCGGAGTTCGAGAATTTGAAAGAACGCAGGGACACGCGCGAGGTTCTGGCAAAGGCTGGCGAGCAGTGCCGGGCCGACATGATGCGGCGTGTGGCCGTCGAGAGTTCCGCAGGGAAGTTCGTTCTCAAGAACGACGAGAATTATTTGCCCGTATCCAGCAAGGTGCGAGCTCAGGCGCAGGAGGCGCTGCCTAGATTCTTGAAGAGCTGCCTGGCGCCCAAAGGATCGCACCCCGAGCGCTTCTCGTTTCAGGATGTCGCGTTTCGGATTGCTGGGGCCGGCAGCCTCGGCCGGTTGCGGTATGCAGTGCTGCTGGGCAAGGGCAGGGGCCGCGAGAGCTTCGAGACGCTGCGCCTGATGGAGTGGAAGGATTCGCTGGACTCCGCGCTCATCGCGTCAAAACCGACCCAGAGCAAGAACAGGGCGCGCGATGTTCTTAGAGCAACGCTTGCCTTTCAAGTGCTTCCCAAGCGTTATCTCGGCTATACCGTGTTCGACAAGCGTCCCATGCAAGGCCGCGAGCTGGGGGCGAATGACACACGATTTAAGGCTAGCGAGTTTACTGACATTGATCGGTTCCATCACGCCGCGCGAATTTTCGGGGAAGGGACAGCTCGATGCCATCTGATCTCAACCATAGGCAAGAACGGGCCGCGAGGGATCATCCAGGAACTCGCGGGAGGGAAGGATGAGCGTTGGATTCGGCGGATGGTCGCCTTCGCCGTCGCTTATGCGGACCAAGCGCTGGACGACTACGCTGAATTCTGCGCTCGAAAAGACGAGATCGGGAAGCAATGGAATGCATAGCGAGTCTTTCGAGTCAGGTTTCGTGCATTACCCGGATGGCGCGGCCAAGCACGGCCTCGCGCTGACCCACGGCGCCAGTTCCAATTGCAACGCGCCTCTGCTACTGGCCCTCGCTCAGGCGTTTGCCGCAACGGGCGTTCTGGTTTATCGATACGATTTGCCATTCCGGCGCAAGCGTCCATACGGACCGCCGTCTCCTGCCATGGCGGCTGCCGATCGCGACGGGGTTCGCGAGGCCGTGCGCCAAGTTCGAGCGCTCGTGTCAGACCGCGTTTTGGCGGGCGGACATTCGTACGGAGGCAGGCAGACGACGATGGCCGCCGCTGAAGGCGAGCATCTCGCGGATGGACTCCTCCTGCTTTCTTATCCGCTACACCCGCCTGGGAAGCCCACCCAGTTGCGCACGGGGCACTTCCCTGCCCTGCGGACGCGATCGCTTTTCGTGCATGGGGAGAGGGATCCATTCGGCTCGTTAGATGAGATGCGTCAGGCTTTGCAGGAAACGGCGGGAGCTTCGGAACTGTTCGCCGTTGAAAAAGCGGGACACGATTTGGGGAGGAACCGGGAACAGCTTGCGGGAAAGATTGTAGAGCAAGCCTCCAGATTTCTCTTGAGCTAGCTAACGCGTACCAAACAGTCGCGCATCAAATTCAAAAGGCTCCGGATCGCTAAATAATATCCGTGGGAACTCAGCAGGAACGGGGTTCAGCAGCACAT
>JBBRRB010000050.1:0-44845 GCA_038225555.1 Bryobacterales bacterium | reverse complement strand
TGGCTAGCCTTTAGATCCCGCACGGCCTTAGCTACGCCAGTGGCGCCTACCACTCCGGAGCGGTTCTTCATGATGTACCAGGTCGTGAGATTGAGGAACTGGCCAATTTTGCCGAAGATCGATCCAAAGAACGACCCGACCGACAATGCCACTCCTTCGCCGTTTGTAGAAATAAACGAACCCACCGCGAGCACGCCCCCTTCATCTTCCCCGTCAGACGGCACCGTCGGAAGAATCACGGGCGTGCTCAGCTTGCCGAGCAAATCGGAACCTTGTTGCGCCCGAATTTGTTGGAGGCCCTCGGTGGCGTCCAGTTCCGTACCATCCAGGATGGAGAGAACGAGCGCTACGAATTCATCTTGCGTATCCGGGTCGTTCTTCACTTCCGGCAAAAGCGCGATCGCTTGATTAAGCTCCGCGGTATGTTTGGGCGACATGTCTTTCATGCGTTCGAGTTGCTCAAGAACCGCAACCATTTCCTGTAGTTCGTCATCGGCGCCCTGAACGGACCCGTTACCGGAGTTGTCTGAAGATGAAAAGGTTTCCTGGAACGGCTTCGAGGGCCAGTACACGCCGGTCGCGATGATTTTGCGGTTTGCCGCTCCGTGAAATTCAGGACGGGCCAGATTCTCTTTGAACGTTTTTAGGATGTTCGAGTACAGAGTGGTGGCATCATTCTCGTCATTCCGGAAACCGTGAGCCAGGAAAATCACGTCGGTAGCCGTTGATGCACGGCTGCTTAAAGCGTTGAATTGTGCTGGGTCACCCAGCTTGCCATTTTCGTCGAAGGTCAACGGAAAAAAGTCAAAGTCAGTAATCATCTGTTCCTCTCAAACCGCCTGCAGCACTTTCATTAAATCCAGTAGTCCCGCGCCCTGGAAACAGCGTTCGCGGCGCAAATCGATCGTGTTCGCCAGGAAGATTTCTTTTACCCGCTCCGGCTCCCCGATAAACTCCGAGCGAACGGATAAGAAGGCGGCGATGGCTCCCGATACGTGCGGCGCAGCCATGCTGGTCCCGCTCTGCTCACAGTAAAGAACGGGTGTCACCGGAGCCCCTTTTTCATCCTTGGCTCCGTATTTCTTGGCCTCCAGCCCGGCCGCACAGGAGATGATGCGTTCCCCGGGGGCGAGCAGATCCGGCTTCAACCGCCCATCGCCAGTGGGCCCTCTAGAGGAAAAATACGATACCCCGTAGGTGTGGGGCATTTCGCGGTGAGTGGAGCCGACCGTGATGGCAAGCTCGGCGTTCCCGGGATCGGTGATGCTGAGATCGGTGTACCTGGATTGCGCTTGGCCCATAGCTGCGATGAAGGACGAGTATCCGCCGTTGCCCGCCGAAACAACCACGGCCACGCCGCCGCGTACCAGTCGATTCACTTCCACGCAGATGGGGCTCTGCCCGCAGGCAAACCAGCGCGGGTCAAAATCGTAGCCAAGGCTCATGTTTACGCCATGCACCAGCACGCGCTTGCCGTTTTGATTCCATTTCTGAATCTGATCGATGGCCATCAAAACCCAACTCACCTTGCCCTGCCCGGCAGTCTGCTTGGCATCGTCAAAGCGAGTGACGTCTGCGATTACCTTCAGGCTTACGAGATTGGCCTTGGGCGCCACGCCTGAAATGACCCGCAAGGATTCCCGCTGCGGAATGGGATCGTTGGTCACCTCGTTGCGCATCTCTTTGCCTACCACCTTCTCCCCATCGGGGTTGGGCGTTTCCCAATATCCGGCGATGATCCCGGCCACGTGAGAGCCGTGTCCGAAGCGATCCATCGTTGCGGTCGGGTCGGATTGAGGCGTGTTGATACTCTGCGGGTCGGGCGCTAGCGGAACCTTGTTGGCTCTGCCGTCCGGCGTGAAATCGAGGTGAACGATCGGGGAAGCGAGCGACAAAGTATCGAATGGGCCGAACTGCGCCTGATTTCCCTTAAAGTGGGGATGGTCGCCTTGGATGCCTGAATCGAGCACCGCCCAGACGATTCCCTCGCCCCTCGCCTGAAACGCGCGCTGGGCGGCGTCCGCTTTCACGGTGATCAAGGATCGCGTAAGAGTGGTGCTGATATCGGTGTCTTCCCAGATTCGATAAACTACGCTGCCTCCGCGCCCGTACGATTCTGTCAACTGGCGAGCTTCGTCCGCCAAGTCCAAGATCTGTTGCGCACTAATGCACGCGAACACATAGTGAGATACAGTGGCGGACCGGACGCCCCATTCTTGAGCCCGCTTCTCCACCCATTGAAGCGCCCGCTCAATGCCACTCTGGAAAAATTCGTTCAAGGCAATGATTACGTCGAACTTGTGATTGGGATCCCCCTCGAGCTTCGCCTTGCTTACCTTGGAGAGCAGCGGCTCGGTCACGATTGACCGCATTAAATCGAGACGAATCTCCTTGGTTCGGTCCATTTGGCGAGAGTCTGGCTTATTGCCTTCCTGAGCCATACCCTCGCGCTTCTGATCTTGCTTTTCGGGGGAAAGCTGATCGGGCTTGTTCGGCCCGGGGGGTGCGTTCAATGGGTCCATTTCTTTGCCTGGGGCGGTACTCCGATGCTTTTTGCGTCTTGCCATTTTGCTGCTTTCTAACGCAACAATCTTACATGCTTCCGGTGAGCAAATCTATCTGGTTTATCTGAATAGCATGAACCAGTGTTATCAACCGGGTAGTCGGCGCAATGATAGTCTAGTGTACAGTCATGTTTCGTTTTACCCTAGCCTCGGTGTTGGCTTTGGTATCGTTGCATGCGTTCGCCGGCCCAAATCGTCAGGCGCGCAAGGCTTTCCAGGATGGCTTGCGTCTCGAGCAATTGAACCAGCCCGAACAGGCTTGCAAAGCATTCTCAGAGGCGATCCAGGCCGAACCCGGATATACCGACGCGTTCGAGCACCGGGCGAAATGTCGGCTTGCGCTGGGCGACGCAATGCACGCGATTGAGGATTTAGGTGCCTTGATCAGCCTGCGGCCAGGCAATGCCGAAGCTTTCCTGCTTCGAGGCGAAGCCCATCTCGCGGCTAAGCAGCCCAGGAACGCGGTCGCTGATTACAATCGCGCGTCGGCACTGAAACTCGATACTCCCCGGTTGTACAACGATCGCGCGGCAGCCTACGCGGAGTTGAGCGATTTCCAAAAAGCCGTCGAGGACTACAGCCGCGGCATACGGCTGAGGCTTGACGATCCCGAGCCAATTCGCGCAAGAGGCAACGCATACGCCAGCCTTGGGGAGTACAGCCACGCCATAGACGATTACGATCAGTGCATCAATCTAAAGCCTGCTTATGCCGATGCTTATACCGATCGGGGATTCGCCAAGGGAAGAGCGAACGACTTCAACGGGGCCATAGCCGACTTTGACTCCAGCCTGAAATTACAGCCAAGCGTTCGGGCGCTCAGAATGCGCGCGGCGGCGTTTGGGAAGCTGGGCCAAAATGAGAACGCGATCGACAGCTTCACGCGCGCGATCGCTTTGGCTCCTCTCGACGCTCAGCTTTATCTGGAGCGGGCGAACGCGTATGCCCAACTTGGACGACATCAGGATGCGTTGCGGGACCGGGAGGAGGCTGTAAGGATGCAGCCCGATTCCGCTGAAGCCCGTCTGTTCAGGGGAGGGAGCTATCACCAGCTTGGAATGCACGAGAAGGGGATCGCGGATCGGACGGAAGCGATCCGCCTAAATCCGAACTACCCCGAGGCTTGGTTTGCGCGCGGGAGCGCCTACTATTTGTTGGGAGACTATGAGCACTCGGCTTCGGATTTAAGGCAGGCGGTGCATTTGCGATCGGATTATCCGGAGGCGCTCGACGTGCTGATGAAGGCCGAGAGTCGCCTGAAGGCCCCGACGGTGAGTGCGCCAGAACCGGCTGCACCGGCGGTGGCTCCCGCAGCTCGAGAGGTGGTTCCCGCGACTGCGCCTGTGTTGCCGACTCCAGAGCCGGTTTCACAACCCGTCATCAGTTTGTCCTCTGAAGCCCGCGAAGCCGCGGGGAGAAGGCTGACAAAATCGCTTGAGTACGATAAGGCGCTAACGGAACTGAGTGAGGCGATTCGGCTGAACCCCAAGTCCGCTAGTGCTTACAATGCACGAGGCTACGTTTACTTCGTAATGCGCAATTTTTTGGCGGCGGACCACGATTTCAGCAATGCCATCTCGCTAAATGCGAGGTATGCCAATGCGTATCATAATCGCGCTGTTTTGCGTCGCATAAAGGGCGATCCGGCGGGTGCTGCCGCTGATCTTGCCAAGGCGCAAAGCTTGACGAAAGAGTAGCGTCGCTCAATTTTGTTAAGCTTTAGGCAAGGCTGTCGATATAGTACTAGTAAGCCCAGCTCCAGCCAATCTGTATCTCCTAAGAGGAATTTTGAAAGTTCTCGTTGCGGACGACAGCATCGTATCCCGGCACCTCTTAGGGGCAACTCTCACGAAATGGGGCTATGAAGTCGTGTTGGCCGGCGACGGGATTCAGGCGTGGGAAATCCTTCAACGCCCGGACGCGCCTGCGCTCGCGGTGATCGATTGGATGATGCCGGGTTTGACGGGCTTGGAGCTTTGCCGAAAAATTCGTGAGCTAGCCCGTGAGCCGTACATTTACATCTTGCTCCTTACCTCTAAGAATTTAAAGGAGGACCTGATTCAAGGCATGGACGCCGGCGCGGACGATTACATCGTAAAGCCGTTCGATCAGCATGAGCTAAACGTGCGTCTGCGCGCAGGCATGCGCCTGGTGGAGCTACAGGCAGAGCTGCTATCCGCGCGGGAAGCCCTGCGGGAACAGGCCACTAAAGACTCGCTCACCAAGATTTGGAATCGTTCCTCTATTCTGGAGAATTTAAAAAGCGAACTGGCTCGCTCGGAGCGCGAGGCGAGACCCGTCGGGGTGATCCTGGTAGACCTCGATCACTTCAAGGGGATCAATGACACCTTCGGACACTTCGGTGGCGACGTAGTTTTGCAGGAAGCCGCCGAAAGGATGCGGCACTCAATTCGCAATTACGACGTAATTGGACGATATGGCGGCGAAGAGTTTCTGATCCTGCTCCCGGGATGCGACGAGAAGAGCACATTCGCACAGGCGGAGCGGCTGCGCGCGTATCTGGCGGAAGCAGAGATTCAGCTTCCCAGCACCGGTGTCACGCTGACCGCCAGCTTCGGCTGCACCAGCGCCTTGCCGGGGCGGCATCCGAGCGCGGAGATGCTGATCCGCCGGGCGGATGAAGCGCTCTATCTCGCGAAAAGGCTGGGTCGAAACCGTGTGGAGTTTTTGGCGAGCACTAATGATATGACCTTGGCGGGCGATTTGAAAGAGCCCGCTGGATCGGCCCTGCGTTAGATCACCACCATTACCCGCAATCAGTATCGGCCATTGTATTCTGAAGGAGCACTCATGAATTGGCGCAATTTCCTTAGGGCTGGCGCGGCCAGCGCAATTTCACTGAAGTTTTCATATATCCTTGTTTGCTCTGGAAAATCCGCCCAAAATGAGCCTGGCGTAGAGATCGACTCGGGCGCATGAATCCGGCAAACATGCGGTGGATCCTGATCCCGAGATCGTCCATGTCGTTGCAAGACCAGACGAAGTGAAAGGCGCAATTGGCATGAAGATTCTGGGGCAAGGCAGCTCACGCTCACAGGCGGATGAGTGTTTGCGATTCGCTAGGGCGAATCTTTATGATTACGTCGCCATTGGGAGCGAGAGCCGCGCCGGGATGGAACATCTACTACGGCAGATCCCAGCGCCGCGCGTGCGGGGCTAAGACCTCTTCGTGGACGGTCGGCCCGAAAATCGCAATCAAGTAATACAGGGACTGTGGGTCGGCCACAGCCTCTCCGTCATGGAGGAGCTTTCCATTCGCTCTTTCCTGGCCCACGGACACGAATACCATCTTTACGCTTACGGCAGAATTCAGAACCTTCCTGATGGCGCGATTCTGAAGGACGCGAGCGAAATCATACCCTCCGCCCGGATTTTCAAATACCGGGACCATGACAGCTATTCGGGGTTCTCGAACTATTTCCGCTATAAACTCCTTGGCGCGAAAGGCGGATGGTGGGCGGATTTGGACCTCATTTGCCTAAGGCCGTTCGATTTCGATGCCGACTACGTCTTTTCTTCTGAAGATCCACCACCGCTGGATGGAAATAAGCGATGTGTGAACGTCGGTGCGATCAAGTCAATGGCCGGTTCTCCATTAATGGAATATCTCTGGGAGGCATCCGAAGACAAAAATCCATCCAATCTTGTTTGGGGAGAGATTGGACCCCGCCTATTCTCCGAGGCAGTTCACAACTTTGGGTTGGAGTCCCAGGTAAGAGATCCGGCCGCCTTCTGTCCGATCCCTTGGTTTAGATGGAAGGATGTGATCGATCCGGATGCCCCTTGCCGCATCGCGGAAGAAACTTACGCGGTGCATCTCTGGAACGAAATGTGGCGTCGCGAGGGATTCGACAAGGACGACGAGTACGAACCCGCGTGTCTGTATGAGCGGCTCAAGTCGAGGTATCTGGCGCGTTCGGTTTCGCCGCAGCCGGCCAAGGCTCTTCAGACCCGGCCCCCTCATAGGTGCGCTCCAACCGCTGAATCGCCGAGCGTCAGCGCGGTGGTTCTCTCGAAGAATGGCTGCGGCCGCTTGGAACGATGTCTCGAGTCAATTCTGCGTACTGGGTTCGCGGATGAAATCGTGGTCTGCGTGGATGCCAGCACAACCGACAATACCTTTCGCTTGGCGAGATCGTTTACTCCCAATGTGCATGTTATAGAAACCTCGGGATACATCGAGTCTGTGCTTCCGGAAATTACCGCTTTCTGCTCCTGCGATTTCGTACTGAGAATCGATGACGATGAAGCATTAGGAGGTAACTGGGACAAGGCCTCTTTTCAGTTGCTGGCGGCCTACAATTACCTGACTCATGTTTGGGTGTCCACGCGCTGGGTGATTCCTCCAGGCGATTGTTTCATTGCCAGCCCGCCCTGGTGCCCTGATCTCCATCCCAGGTTGCACGTTAACGATCCAGGGAAAATTATCTGGCCGAAAAACGTGCACGGCCAAGTACGCGTGTCGGGCCGTTCTATTTCCGTGTTCGATCGCTGGATCAACCACTACCAGTGTCTCGATCGGCCAAAAGGCGAGCGTCGCCGGCGGTGCGTTAAATATCGGGAGCTAGATCCTAAAGTAGACCTAAGCTCTTACTATTTGTTCGAAGACGTCGAGAAAGCCGTCCTGCCGTGCGACACGAGCGCGATCGAATTAGCCGTTCACTTGGAAGGGCCGCGTTTGCCGGTTTGTGAGAAGTATTCGCCAGACTCCTCGATTGATTTCTCCGAGCAAGGAAACTCTGTCACTTATCTGGGGAGCGGCTGGGGAGACCCCGAAGATTGGGGCGCCTGGACAGTAGGCGATCGCGCCGAGATGTGTTTCCCCTTGGCGGTGCCGCTTGGTTCTAGCGCGGTTCTTACCTTTGAAGCCATGCCTTACTTGAACTCGCGGCATCCAACCCTTGAAGCAGACTTGCTTTATAAGGATGTCGTTGTCGGGCACCGGACGTTTCACCATCAAGGGTTCGTTACCGTTCGCGTGGAGATCGCCGCCGACCTAATAGCAGGTGACTGCCGACCTTGCGTGATCTTTCAAATTTACCGGCCGCGATCGCCCTTGGATGCCGGTGAATCGTCCGACCCCCGGCAGCTAGGCTTGGGCCTTAAATCTCTGCGGCTCCAGCGGGTTGAAGAGCAGCCTGCCAAGATACCCGATCAACCTGTCTATGTCAGGCGCACACAATCGAAAAAAGCCTTTGTCGACAAAGCGGTCTTTCTAGGACGTCAAGCTCTTCCCGGTCTTGAGATCGACGCCTTTTGGAAAGGATTATGGGTTTTCCGGGTAGATGGTGTTTATTTTCCTCTGCCCGACATAAGTGAACCGGAGTGCATACCGTGGAAGCAGCTGGCTGGGCTGGCATCGCAATATCTAGCCGACGCCACAGATTATTGGTACTTCGGCTACAGGCCGAACGCTGGTGATGTGGTGGTGGACATAGGGGCTGGCCGGGGCGAGGACACTTACGCGTTCTCTCGCACGGTTCAGGAAAAGGGCAGAGTTTTTGCAATTGAACCACATCCTGTTTCGTTTAGCGTGCTGAACAAATTTTGTTCGCTTAATGATTTGTCGAATGTAACAACGCTGAATTTAGCTTGCGTTGCCAGGCCCGGTCAGTTACAAATCGAAACGGTCCCAAACTGGCAATCCAACCACCTTGTGACCGGCGCAACACCCACCAGCTTTCCGGTCGAAGGTTTGGCCTTTGATTACCTTTGGAAGAGGCATGACATAGGCCGGGTCGATTTGCTCAAGATGAACATTGAAGGCGCTGAGCGAGATGCATTGGCAGGGTCCCGGGAGGCTCTTAAGCACGTAAGAAATATCTGCGTGGCGGCACATGATTTTCGAGCCGATCGGGGGGATGGCGAGTGGTTTCGCACGGGCGCGTTTGTGCGTCAATTTCTAACCGAGTGCGGGTTTCGATTAAGGGCTCGTCAAGATTCCCGGGCATGGGCTCGCGACCATATTCACGCATCGAAACCTGATTAGCGGCGGAAGAGTAATTTCCAGTAAATTGAAGCGTCACTTCACTGCGACGGGCGGTGTTAGAGTGTGAGTAAGCTTCAGAGCAGTTCGAAAAAGGGTCCAACAAAAGGTCAAATATGAAGTTCAGAGCACACGTTTTCTCTGTCTTTTTAATCCTCATCTCCATGGCCGCCGTTGCGTGGGCGCAAGCCCCGACTGGCGACATCTCCGGCACTGTTTTCGACGAGAGCGGCGCCGTGGTTCCCGCCGCCACAGTGACAATAGTAAATAAAGCAACCGGATTAAGCCGAACCGCTCATACCGGGGCCGACGGGATCTTTGGCGCAACTTCGCTTCCCCCAGGCGTCTACGAAGTTCGCGTGGAACTGGCTGGATTCCGCACTCTGCTTCGCCAGGCGACTGTCGAGACAGGATCGGTAACCACCGCCGACCTTCACCTTCAGGTAGGAGCCCCCACTGAGGTGGTAACGGTTGAAGCCGTAACGCCGCTGATCGAGTATGACCGGCACACTATCGACGGTGTCGTCAACCGCCAGCAGATTCAAGAACTCCCGCTGAACGGACGAAGCTTCCTGCAATTGGCATTCCTGGAACCAGGCGTCCAGGTTTCGGCCGGTTCGCAGGGCCAGTACAATCGCGCGTTCGACGTCTCCGTGCTGGGAGGCGATTCGAATACCACTCGCATCACCGTAGATGGCGCGAATGTTCGCGATGCTGTCACTGGCGGCACGCAGCAGAATTTCTCGCAGGAGACAGTCCAGGAATTTCAAGTCTCATCGGTGAATTTCGATCTCTCCACCGGGATTGGATCGAGCGGCGCCATTAACGTAGTCACGCGCACCGGCGGCAATCAGTTCCATGGCAGCGGATTCTTCTTCTTTCGCGATCATAATCTGTCGGCTTACCCGTCGCTTCAGCGCGACCCGACCAACCCCGATCCCTTTTTCGCCCGCCGCCAACCTGGATTCTGGGTTGGAGGACCGGTGAAGAAGGACAAGCTATTCTTCTTCGGCAGCTACGAGCATAATAATCAGAAAGGCGTATTCAGCTCCTTGCCGAACGACCCCGCCCTGCAGCCTCTTGCCGTGATCGCTGGCAGCCCATTCACCGGCAACCTGATTGGCACGAGGATCGACTATCGCATTAATGAGAAGAACAACTTTTTCGTGCGCTACTCTCATGATGGCAATCAAGGATTTGCTCCCCGCGGCGGTGGCCTGCCGTCCTCATGGGTAAGCAATGTCAATTACGCCGATTCAGGCGTCGCATCTTTGATCACCAGTCTTCGTCCCACGCTGGTCAACGAGGCGCGTTACTCGATGACCTATTGGCACAACACCAACAACGTGCCGACCGCATCTCAGTGCCCCAACTGTCTGGGGCTGAATGGTCCCTACGTGAACGTGGAGGGCAGCGGGCTTAGCTTCGGGAACCAAACGAATACTCCCCAGAGCCGCATCCTGCGCCGCAACATAGTCGCCGACAACATGACGTGGCAAAGAGGTTCGCACCGCATGAAGTTCGGCGGAGAGTGGGAGTATCAGCGCGGCACCGGAACTTACACAATCGACGAGCCTGCGGCCATCACGCTGTTCTCGCCGTCTGAGGTCAGAAGCCTGGCGCCGCAACTGATCCCGCTTCTGCCCAAGACCTTCACCACCCTGCAGGATGTCCTCCGCTTGCCATTGAAGAACTTTGCGTTCGGTTTCGGCGATCCTCGCCAGCCGCCGCCTTTTCAGATCGGCAATGCGGACCATGACAACACACTACATTTCTATTGGCAGGACACCTGGAAAGCGAAACCTCGGCTGACCATCAATTACGGCCTGGCACACACTTACGAAACCAACGCCCTCAACCACGACATCCCCAAGCCTCAGTACCTGGCTCCCATTTTTGGAGGGAATGGACTTGGCCCCGAGAAGCATGCACCGTTCCACTTCTCTCCCGCAGTTGGTTTCGCTTATGCCGCGACGAAAGACAACAAGACCGTGATTCGCGGCGGATTCGGAATCTACTACGACACCATTGATATCGAACTGCGCCTCATCGAACGCAACTATATCGGTCCGTTCGGAGCGGGCTATATCACTCTGGGCGGGTCGTCCGTGCCGAATCCGATTCCAGGCATCGCCGGCGCGCCAGCCGGTCGGGCGCTCGATTTCTCCAGTCCGACAGCCTTCTCTGGAAACCTTCTCATGGCGATTCTGCCGGCGGTGCTGGCGGGCGTGAAGAGCCAGGTTCCCTTGAACCCCAACAACACAAGCTTGGACGTGACCACGACTGGCTTTGCCAAGTTGGCCACCGAACTGTTCTGGCAGGATTACGTCCCACCCAACGCGCAGCATTTCAGCCTGGGCGTGCAGCGTCAGATCTCTCCCGATTTCGCGATTACAGCGGATTTCGTCTATCGCCACTTCATCCACTTGACTCAGCGCGACGTGGATGCGAATCACTACCATCGCTACATCAATGGAGTGCAAACGCCAGTGATTCCGATTTGCACAGGAAACCAAGCCTCGATTAACAACTATGAATGTTCCACCGGAAATATCGAGGTCACAGGCAGCGGCGGGACTAGCGTCTACCGCGGATTGCTCGTAAAGCTGGACAAGCGTTTTTCGCACCGCTACCAGGTTCAGGGCTCCTATGCCTTGCAATTTCAAAACGGTGTGAACGGCGTGTACAACCTGGACAACATCTCTCAATACAGAGGGGTTCAGGGTTCGCTTCACATCCTCAACGTGTCCGGCATCGTGGACCTTCCGTGGAAATTCCAGGCCTCATTCATTTCGTCGTACACCAGTCCCGGCGCATTTATCCCTACCATCCCAGGCGTAGATCTGACTGGTAGCGGCATTAACGGCTTCCAATTGCCGGGCATCGGCGGATCAGCGTTCAATCGGGGGCTCGGCAAAAGCGATCTTACCCGGCTGGTGAGCCAGTACAATCAGACTTACGCAGGCAAGCCGGGGCCGGTTCCCGGTCAGATTTTTCCCACGATTACTCTTCCCGCAAACTATAACTTTGGCAAGAGTTTTAACTCCCAGGACGTGCGTGTGACAAAATTCTTCAGCTTCAGGGAGCGCTATAAGCTGGATCTCTTCGTTGAGGGCTTCAATATTTTTAATATCGCCAACCTCGGAGGGTACAGCGGCAACCTGCTCGATCCGAACTTTGGCCAAGCCACGAGCAGGGCTGGAAATATTTTCGGAACCGGCGGCCCCCGAGCCTTCCAGGTGGGCGGACGCTTTACGTTCTAAACCTGGTCCGCCATTGCAGGGGGGTTGAGAAAATCCAGCCGTTAACTGCGGGACTGCACCGCCTTAAGAATTGAGCGGAGCACCGCATTGACGGATTCCCCATTTTTAAAGACTTTCGCTACATCCGGAGCGAGCACGACGACAACAGGCTCTACCCGCGGCCTGCCAGCAAACCGATTCGGTATCGCTTTTGAGTAATCGAGGCGGTATTCAGAATCAAGGTTAGGGCTTCGCTTAGGTGAATCGTGCTTAGCCGGCTTCTTCATAGTCTTTCTGCTCTATCCTGATAGCTTCGCGTCACTCATCGAAGCAACTCTTCAAGACGAATTTTAGTATCCGTCTTCGAATCGCGGTACTTTACGATAATCGGCGTATAGAGCGAAATCCCCCAATCGCGCCCAAGTCCCTTCGTCACCGCGCGCGACCCAGCCACCACCACCGCCTCCTCTGGAATCACGAGCGGTTCATCTTCAGTGGCCGAGTAAATCTCTCCGCGCACTAAATCATACACAGGCGTGGACCGATTGAGGATCGTGCCCGTCCCAAGCACCGCGCGCTTCTTCACCACCGTTCCTTCGTAAACGCCGCAATTGCCGCCAACCAGCACGTCATTTTCGATAACCACAGGCATCGCACCCACCGGTTCCAGGACCCCCCCGATTTGCGACGCCGCTGAAATGTGGCAGTTCGATCCGATCTGTGCGCAACTCCCAATCAGCGCGTGCGAATCCACCATGGTGCCATCGCCGACATGCGCCCCGACATTGATATACATCGGAGGCATGCAGGTGACGCCCTTGCCGAGATAGCAGCCATCCCGAATACTGGAACCGCCAGGCACGATGCGCACGCCGTCCCTCACGCCAACGAGCTTTACCGGATATGTGGACTTATCGAGAAAAGGCTGCCTCGTCGCGTCCACCGACATGTCGATCACAGCGCCCATGCGGAATCCGAGCAGGATCCCCTTCTTCACCCACGCGTTTACCCGCCAGCCCGTCCTCGTAGAGGCGTCCGGCTCGGCGGCGCGAAAACGGCCTTCATTGAGGGCCCGCTTAAATTCTTCGAAGAGGCGGAAATGTTCAGAGGTGTAAGCAGCCGGTTTATTATCGAACAGGTCTTCTATCTCAGCCTGCATGCACGCTCCGGTGCGCCAGCAGACCTAAGGTTTCCAACATCCCCTGAATTTTAGCCAAGCTCGCCTCATTTGGCGGCACCATGGGCAATCTCCAAACAGGTTCCAGCAGCCCCATCAAGGCCATGGCGGCCTTCACGGGAATTGGGTTCGCTTCGATAAAATTGATTTCGATGAGCGGCAAAAATTCGCGCTGCAGCTTGCGCGCGGCCTCGAAGTCGTTCAAAAGCGCGCACCGAGTCAGCTCCGTCATCTGCTTGGGAATTTCGTTCGAGACCACCGAGATGATGCCGCGACCGCCCAGTGCGATCAGCGGAATAGTCAACGCGTCGTCTCCCGAAAGAACCAGGAATCGCGATGGAACATGTTGAACAACCGAAGCCATCTGGCTCATGTTGCCCGACGCCTCCTTCACCCCGATGATGTTGTCGATCTCCGCCAACCTCTTCAGAGTCAGGGGCTCGACGTTGACTCCGGTCCGACCCTGCACGCTGTAAACGATGATGGGCAGCGGCACCGCCGATGCGATCGCCCTGTAGTGCTGGTACAGACCTTCCTGCGTCGGCTTATTGTAGTAAGGAGTTACGGAGAGGATTCCGTCGCAACCCAAACCCTTCAGGGCATGCGCCAATTCGATCACCTCGACCGTGTTGTAGCCCCCGGCGCCGCCCAGCACCGGCACCTTTCCATGGGCCTCTTCCAGCGTGATCTCGATCACCCGAAGATGCTCGCGGCGAGTTAGCGTCGGGCTTTCGCCGGTCGTGCCGCAGGGGACCAGGAAGTCGATGCCCGCCTCGATTTGGCGGCGCACAAGCGCGCGCAATGTCGGCTCGTCGAGCGAGCCATCCTTGTGAAACGGAGTTACCAGAGCCGTGCCGCAACCAGTAAACATATCAGCCTCCAAACAAGACGTCGCTGAATTCGAAGAAGCCTTTCTTGCCCACGATCCATTGTGCCGCCTTCAACGCGCCCCGAGCGAACCCTTCCCGTCCGCGAGCCGCGTGGCGGAGCGTGATCGTATCGGCGGCGGAATCGAACCCGATCTCATGTGTCCCCGGGTGCGCTCCCGCGCGGTTCGAACTGACGCTGATCTCTCGGCTGTAGCCGGTGGCTTTCATTGCGTCCACCAGCTTAAGAAGCGTTCCCGAGGGCGCGTCCTTCTTGGTATTGTGATGGATTTCCCACGCCCACGCTCCGTATGCCTCTTCATCCTGGAGCAACCGCGCGGCTTCCGAAACGAGACGAGTGAACACATTTACACCGACGGAAAAATTGGGACTCCACACTAACGCGGAATGGTTGCGCTCAATCAAGGCCCGTGCTTCGGGCAGATGTGCAAGCCACCCCGTGGTCCCAACCACCAATGGAATGCCTAGCTCTGACACCAGGGTTATGTTATCAAGCACTGCGCCCGGTTGAGAAAACTCGATGGCGACGTCGACTCCATGCAAGGATTCGGGACGATCCATGTCGCGTCGTGCACCTACCTCAAAGCCATACTCCGGTGCCAGTTGATCCAGCATGCGGCCCATCTTGCCATATCCGATAAGAGCAAGTTTCATCCAAATACCGCCGGATCCACTTCCGTGAAAAACTCTTCGTGGAGCGAATGAACCGCCTGGGTGAGATCTTTCGAATCCACTACAAATCCTATATTCATCGACGAAGCACCTTCGGAAACCATCCTCGCGTTAATCGGCCCGAGCGCCTTGAAGATGCGCGCGCCTACTCCTGCCGTTACGGGGATCTTTTCGCCCACCAGGCAGATGATGGATTGGTCTTCCAGCACGTTGACGTCGGAAAATTCCCGCAGGTCCGCCAAAATTCCCGTCAAACGCTGGGTCTCGTCAAGAGTCACCGAGACCGTAACTTCCGAGGTGGAGATCATATCCACGGACGTCTCGTTTCGATCGAACACTTCGAATATGCGACGCAGAAACCCGTGCGCCATGAACATGCGCAAAGAGCGGATATTGAGCACGGTGACGTGCTTTTTGCAGGCGATGGACTTCACGATGTTGGTGGATGAAATCGACTCAGCGAGAATGCGCGTGCCCTCCACATGAGGTCGGCGCGAGTTCAGAATCAAGACCGGGATATTCTTTTCGATAGCTGGAATGACGGTGGCAGGATGCAGCACTTTCGCGCCGAAGTAAGCGAGTTCGGCAGCCTCGGCGAAGGAGATGCGCTTCACCCGATGGCCGCCCGGATAGACGGTTGGGTCGCACGTGAGCATGCCGTCCACGTCCGTCCAAATTTGGATCTCTTCGGCACCGATTCCCGCTCCCACGATTGCCGCGGTAAAATCCGAACCACCCCGTCCGAGCGTTGTTCCGATACCCGTGCGGGTAGCGGCGATAAAGCCACCCATCACGACCACTCGGTCAGGTGACAAGGGAGCGACCATTTCGGCCAACCTCGCGTAAGTCTGAGGATAGAGAGGATTGGCGTGCGTGTGCCGATCATCGGTCACGATCATCTTGCGAGCGTCCACGTGAACCGCATGCACTCCGTGTTTTTGGAAGAAGCTGGTCACGATTAAGCTAGACAGCCGCTCTCCAAAACTGGAAATCGCATCAATGGAGCGCGGGGTGAGTTCGCCGAGAACCGACAAACCCTTAATGAGCTCGGACAGTTCCTGAAAATGCTGCTCCACCGTGCGCTCCATGCCGGACTCGCGCAAGTGGAAATCGCGCAACTCGAATAGCTGGCCTAGCGCGTGATCGCGCTCGCCGTTGATGGCTCCGTGGGCGATGGCCAGCAACTTATTCGTGGTTTTCCCCATTGCCGAAACCACGACAACGGGATGGCGGTCAAGTCGGCTCTTGACGATCTCGGTAACCCTCTCGATAGCCGACGCGGATTCGACGGAAGTTCCGCCGAACTTCATCACGATCATGAGTCGAGCAGTCCCTCCGAGTGCATCAGTTCCGCGTTGAGGACTGCTGCCCCAGCCGCACCCCGGATCGTGTTATGTCCCAGCGCGATGAACTTAAAATCGAGCGCCGGGCACTCGCGTACGCGACCTACGTAAACTGCCATGCCATTGTCGCGCGATGCGTCGCGGCGCGGCTGCGGACGATCCTTCTCGCGCATGTATTGGACCGGAAGCGCTGGCGCGCTTGGAAGGCCTTTCTCCTGAGGCACTCCCCGGAAGCTTTCAAGCGCATGAATCAGGTCGGCTTCGGACGGCTTGCGCTCGAATTCTACGGACGTGGCAACCATGTGTCCGTCGACTACTGGAACGCGATTGCAGTGCGCGCTCACCTTGGCCGCCAAAGGCTGGATGCTGTCGCCTGAAAAGTCGCCCAGGATCTTCTGCGTCTCCTCCTGCATCTTCTCTTCTTCATTGCCGATGAAAGGAACCACGTTGGCAACTATGTCCATGGATGCGACGCCCGGGTAGCCAGCCCCCGAGATGGCCTGCATGGTGGTGACGATTACTCTCTTGATGCCGAACTGCTTCAAGGGAGCAAGCGCCAGCGCCAGCACCATGGTGGAGCAATTCGGGTTGGTGACGATGCTTCCGTTCCATCCGCGCTTGCGCCGCTGCAGTGGAAGAATGCCCAGATGGCTGGGATTCACTTCGGGTATCAGCAGCGGGACGTCAGCCTCCATGCGGTGGTTGCGAGAATTCGACACCACAACGTGACCGGCCTGGGCGAACGCCTGCTCGATCTCGGTCGCCACCGACGCATCCATTGCCGAAAAGACGATGTGCGGCGCCTTGCCAGGTTTGCACTCTTCCACGACCATCCCTTCCGCTTTGGTGGGCATCGCGCCATCCAGACGCCAACTGGTGGCCGCCCGATATGGTTTACCTGCCGAGCGATCGCTCGCTCCCAGGAAGGTGATTTCAAACCAGGGGTGTCCTTGCAGGAATTTGATGAAATGCTGGCCCACCATGCCGGTGGCTCCCAGGATGCCAACTTCGATTTTGTTCATAATCCGCTTAGGTGTTTTACGAGGTTCTTATAGATTCCGACTGCATCCACCAACTCCTGCTTGGGCACGTGCTCCTCCGTTGTGTGTGCCACATGGATAGATCCGGGTCCGAGTAGATACGGTTTGCCCCACGAATTGCCAAAGGCTGGAATGTCGGTCGTGAAAGAAACCACCATCGTCTCGAAGCCGGGGAGAGATCCCATGTGAACGGCTGGAACGGAGAGCACTTCCTGCGCTTCGGCTTTGCCATTCACCGCTTGCTTCACGGCTTCGCGAGTGGAATCGCCTTCATCGATCAGCCGGATGAATATCTCGGCTTGCGCATGGTCTGGAATCACATTGGGCGCGCGGCCGCCTGCGATGGTTCCGATATTGAGAGTGCTCGCTCCTAAAATCTTGTCCACCGGCAGCGGCATCTTGCGAAGGGAATCGAGAGCGTCGAGCAGCTTCTCAATTGCGGACTCGCCCAATTCAGGATACGCCGAATGCGCCATGCGTCCCTTGGCAACAATCTCGCAACGTAGCGCACCTTTCGATCCCAGAGCCAGCTTGTTCCCGGTGGGCTCGCCGTTGATGATGAATTTAGATCCGCGATTCTGTTTGGCCGCTTCGAACGCGCCTGCGCTGTTCCGTTCCTCGCCGACAACGAACAAGAGCCCGAAATCTCGCTTCCCTTCTTCGAGCAATTCGCGAACTGCAAAGATCATGGCGGCGATGATGCCCTTGGTGTCGCAAGCGCCGCGGCCCCAAATTCGCGTGTCATCTTCGCGGGAAGCGAAGAACGGCGGCACGGTATCGATATGAGTGGAGAGCGTGACAGTGGGATTGCCCCAGTGCGCGAAAACGTTGAACCGATTCGTTGCCACTTGCATCTTTTCAACGGTTCCCTGGTGGGCGTCGGCCAATTGACAAAGATATCCGTACAAGTACTCGCCCACCTGCAGTTCGTTCTCTGTAATGGATTCTATGTCCACCAACGTTCGAGTTAGTTCGAAAAGAGTCATATATATTTTTGGAATGGAGCAGGAGGGAGTCGCGTTTTGCGCGGCATGCATCCCGATAGCGCTCCATCCTCATCTCATGCAGACCAGGATGACAGTGGGCAAGATTTAGCTTGGCCCCCCAACCCTCGCGTGGCGTGGCTGCCTGCGGGACTTCGGCGGAATGATGGCCCCTTTCAACAAGCGATCCGAAGCGACTCGGAACTAACTCGCCAGCCTACTGATGGCCTCCGCGCCTCTACCGTAACTTTTATAGGATAGCAGGTTGCCGCGCGCCGTCTACTTCGTGCCTATTCTTGGGATAATTTTCCGGCCACAGCCGAACGTTTCGGCACTGCCATCTTGAACCACGTCGATCTCTTAAAGAGCTTCCCTTAGATTGGTAGCCCGCGGGACGGTGTTCGCCTGCTCTGGGGACCCAAGTCGGCTTGATCGGGATTAATAGTCGCGCGTACCGAGACTTACACCGCCCGGCGAATCGCGCTAATCTTAAAAAGCTGTAGCAGTCGGAGGTCAACGTACCATGCCGGTGTTCGAGGCAAAGTGGGTCATATTCGGTGTCCTTGCCCTCGTCTTGTCCACCCCCAACAGCGCTGCCGCTCTCTAAGCCGCCTCCGCCACGCCGCCCAAAAAGGAGCGGCCGCGCTACGTTACTGAAAGCGGATCAGAGCGAATTTGACCGTTAATGTGCAGCCTGGCGGCGCATATGGCACCGAAACTTGCGAGTACAAAAAAAGCGCGGCGTATGAAAAAGTGCCGACGCTCCCACTCGAGACTGCTAGGATCGGACCTAAGGTAACGCCGCCCGCGGCATCCGCCAATTTCTGAGCCTGCGCCCGCGCATCGGCGAGAACGTCGGACAACTTGCAATTCTGCGACTGCTGCAGTTGAGAAGAGACTTGGGTTCCTTGCACCTGGAAGGACAGCGTGAGGCCGCTGTTATTCTGGCCGATGGTCTTCTGCAAACCAGCCAGCGTCGTTAGCGTGTTGCTGAGCTGAGAAAGAGGCACACCCAATGTAAATGTCCATTCGACCGCCGGTTGCACTAGAACGAGCGGATTTACAGGCGGAAGCTGGGCGAACGTCTGTATCGATCTCACCCCTGTTAGGTTCGCGGCAGTCACCCCGATGCCTTGCAGGGGCGCTAGGATATCCGAAAGACTCGCGCCAAAACCGGCGTCGACGGCAATCGCTAAAGTGATCTGGTCCGGCTGCAGGGTGACGCTTCGGGAAGCTGTCACGGTCACCGAATTCGAATCGAGCTGAGCGAAGGCGAGCGAAGCGCACGCAAATAGAAAAGCAAGGGATCGCACGCTCTCTAGTATAGTCACTTTCGCGAGCACACCTCCTCGTAGTACTGCTCGTATTTCGGAATGAGCAGACTCGTCGAGAATCGCTCGACCGCCGTGGTCCGCGCCGCGGCCGCCATTTTTCGGTACAGCGATTCGCTGTTGAGCAGTTCCACCACTCGCGCCGCTTGCGCTTGCGTATCGCCCACGTTTTCGAGGAATCCGTCTACACCGTGCGTAATCAGCTCCGCAACTCCGCCAACGCGAGTGGCAACTGGAGGCAGACCGCACGCCATTCCCTCCAGCGCCGCCAAGCCAAACGATTCCATTTCGCTCGGCAGCAGTAAAACATGATTCAGCGGGAGCAGACGCTCCACGTGATCCTGTTTCCCGGCAAAAATCACATCGTGCTCCAGGCCAAGTTCGCGAGCCAGCCGTTGTGCCGGGCCGCGCTCCGGGCCGTCTCCAATCATGTGGAGCGTTGCTGGAACAGTCCTTCGAACCTCTGCCAGTATTCGAATGCAATCGAGCACGCGCTTCACGGGCCGAAAGTTCGAGATGTGAACGAGCCTCCAGCCGTCGTCCAGCCGGGGCGCAGGTTTATACAGATCGGCGTTGATGAAATTGTGGATCACCCGAATTTCGTTCTTCACTCCGAAAACGTTGACGGTCTGCTGCCGCAAGTCTTCGCTGATGCTGGTGATCCCGTCCGACTGTTCAATCGAAAATTTTGTGATCGGGAAATACGAGCGGTCCAGCCCGACCAGAGTAATATCCGTCCCATGCAGAGTTGTGATGAAGGGCAGCTTAAAGCGCGCTTGGGTCATCTGTTTCGCCAGTAGCGCGGAAATCGAGTGCGGAATCGCATAGTGGACATGCAGCAGATCGAGGTTGTAGTCCTCCGCGACTTCGGCCATGCGCGAGGCCAAGGCAAGGCAATACGGCGGATATTGGAACAGCGGGTAGGTGGAGACCTCCACTTCGTGATAATGGATGCGCGGGGTTCCCGGGTCGAGCCGGATCGGGTTCGCGTAGGTGATGAAGTGAACGTCGTGGCCGCGATTGGCAAGCTCCAGTCCAAGTTCGGTGGCGACGATGCCGCTTCCGCCATAGGTGGGATAACATGTGATGCCGATGCGCATGTACAGTAGATTCTAGGGTGGCTGCCGGAGTTGCGGAATCGTGGAACAGGATCATCCAGTCGTTCTCTTCGACGGAGAATGCGCATTGTGTAACGGATCGGTGAACTTTCTATTGAAGGTGGACCGGAACGACGTTTTCCGATTCGCGACGCTTCCTTCTGGGGGTGCCGGGCAATCGGTCGTTCTGTCCGAGAACGGCCATTTGTATCGGCGCTCTGAAGCCGTGATTCGCATCGGTCGCCGCCTGGGCTTTCCCTATTCGATGGCTGCGGTTTTTCTTTTCATTCCCGCGAGCTTGCGGGATGCTGCTTATAACTGGATCGCTCGCAACCGCTATCGCTGGTTTGGGCGACTCGAGACATGCCGCTTGCCGACCCCGAAAGAGCGGCACAAGTTCCTGTAACATGCGCGCATCCAAGGCACTTCGTATCTCGACGGTGGGCCTGCGAGGCATCGTAGGATCCGGACTGACCGCTGCCCATGTGCTCGATTTCGCGGCTGCTTTCGGCACATTTCTCGAATCGAAGAAGCCTGTGGTGATCGGTCGCGATCCTCGAGCCAGTGGCCTCATGATCCGCGAAGGTGTGGCAGCTTCGCTGCTGGCGTGCGGGCATGACGTGATCGATCTCGACATAGTGTCAACGCCGGTGCTGCAGCATGCAATTCGTCGGCTCGATGCGGCTGGCGGCATTTCGATCAGCGCCAGCCACAATGCGGCGGAGTGGAACGCTCTCAAGTTTCTGGGGCGGGAAGGCGTTTATCTTTCCACTGCCGAAGCCAACGAACTGCTCGATTTCTACCACCTTCGCAAGTTTGATTTCGTGGAATGGAACCGGATTGGAACGCTTCGAAAAGACGACACCGCGCTAGATAAGTACCTCGACGAACTCTCGAGCGCTTTTGATTTTGACCGGCTGCGCCGCTATCGGGTGTTGATCGATTGCTGCAACGGAACGTCTGCGCCCATTCTGCGCCGGCTCAACCAGCGCTTCGGATTCGAGTTCATCCTCATCAACGAGAAAACCGAGGGCGTGGCATTTGCGCATGAGCCCACCACTTCGCAAAACGCCGTCGCTTTGCAATTGGCTCCCTTAGTGGAGCCCGTGGGGGCGGATGCCGGTTTCCTGTTCGACATCGATTCGGATCGCGTGGCCATGGCGACAGAGGCAGGTGTCCCCGTCTCCGAAGAGATGATGCTGCCGCTGCTGGCAGACTATCTATTGCCCAAAAGCAGCGGCAAGCTCGTGATTACAAATCTCTCCACGACGGCGCTTCTGGAGGAGATTGCAGGTCGGCACAGAGGCACGGTGATTCGCGTTCCGGTGGGCAGACAGGCAGCCATGGACGCGCTGGCCAGCTACAGACCGGAACAGATTGGAGTGGCCGGTGAAGGGACCGGTGCCGTAATGATGCCGCGCTTCCGGTTTGTGTATGACGGGATCGCAACCATGCTGGGCGTGCTTTCCATGATGGAGGAACGTGGTGAGGGGTTGTCCCGGATTCTGGCGGGCTATCCTCGACACTCGATTCTAAAGGGCCAGGTGCCGCTGGTTGCGCAGCGTATTCCCGCGTTGCTGATGGAACTCGAGCGAAAGTACCAGGACGGGAAAGTGAGCGTGGTCGATGGGTTGAGGGTGGCGTGGCCGGATCGCTGGTTCCATGTGCGAGTGAGCCAAACGGAGGCGATCGTCCGAATTATTTGCGAGCAGCGCGGGGATCCGCCGAGGGCGCAGTTTGAGTCGCTGATGGAGCAGGTGAGGAACATCGCGTAAGCTCTAGTCTGGCTTGTTGATCGACACGATTCCGTGATCCACCAGGACGGAATCCGTCGGATTCATATGACCGTATGCACGGCCATTCACGACCAGTTGGTCGGCATGAATCGAAACGTCCGCATCCCGGCACGGAGTAAATCTATAGGCAATCTCTCTTCTCGCATCGAAAATCTTTTCAGGATTGGGAACGCTGGTGCGGTAACAATCCGTGACAACCACGGTGTGGGTGCCCACGGTTGCTTCCACGCGTCCCATCAGCAAGTTGTTGGATCGGCTGCAACCGGCAGCGAAGAGTACGGCGCAGCACAGGCAAATCGGTGACAAGGTCATAAGTACTTCCTAATGTAGACTACTTTGCAATACAAAGTCAAGCGCTTTCGTATACAATCGCGCATCACCTGACAATGAGCTATAAATGGACCCTCGTCGCTCTGCTGTGGCTCGTCGCCCTCCTCAATTACGTAGACAGGCAGGTTATCTTCGCCGTTTTCCCCCTGCTCCAAACCGAGCTGCACGTGACCAATCTTCAGCTTGGCCTGCTCGCTACATCCTTCTTGTGGGTCTACGGACTCCTGAGTCCCGTCGCAGGCTACATTGCGGACCGATACGGACGCAGGCGCGTGATTTTGAGCAGCCTCGCGATTTGGTCTGCCGTAACTTGGCTGACTGGACAATCCAGAAACTATGGAGAATTGCTAGCCGCTCGAGGTCTGATGGGTTTGAGCGAGGCGTGCTATCTCCCAGCCGCGCTGGCGCTCATTGCCGATTATCATGGCAGCACCCGCTCGCGGGCCACCGGCCTCCATCAGAGCGGACTGTATGCCGGCATCGCCCTGGGCGGTCTCGGGGGCGGCTGGATGGGCGATCGCTACGGGTGGCGCGCGGCCTTCATTTGGCTCGGGCTGGTGGGGCTGGCATATGCTGTGCTGCTGAGCTTTGTTCTCAAGGACTCACCCGCGAAGTCAACCGTCTCGGAGCCGTCGATTCCGTTCCTAACCGCCCTTGATGAACTATGGTCGGTGCCGGCGTTTCGGGTTCTGGTGGTGGCAAATACGCTGGTCGGGTTCGCCTACTGGATGGTATACACGTGGCTGGCTCTGTACCTTTTTGAGCGGTTCGGGATGAGCTTGGCCGCTTCCGGATTTTCATCCACCTTTTACATCCAGGCGTCCTCGTTCGCTGGCATACTTCTGGGGGGCTGGATTGCGGACCGCTGGTCGCAGTCAAACCCAAGGGGCAGGGCGTTGACGCAAATGATCGGGTTAGCGGCGGCCGGTCCTTTCCTGTTCCTGATCGGATCCGTCGGCTCGCGCCTGATGTTGTTCCCTTGCCTGATTCTGTTTGGCGTGGGCCGCGGCTTTTCGATAGCAACTTGATGCCGCTCGCCTGCCAGCTCGTGTCGCGCAGGGTGCGAGCCAGCGCCTATGGATTCTTGAACTGCACCGCGACCGTGGCGGGAGGGATGATGGCAGCCGCGGGCGGAGCCTTCAAAGACACAATCGGACTAGGCGGCGGACTACAGCTTTCGGGATGCATGCTGCTGGCGGCCGCCTTCTGCTTGTGGCGGCTGCGTCCCGTTTTTGCGGATGATGTCGAATCCAAATGATTCGGGAGGAAAAGCGGAACAATCAGGCTCCGGGTCTCGTATGCACCTCCGTAACAGCATCCGAATAGGAGAACCGATGAAAACACTTCTGATCTGCCTTCTTGCGACCTCCTCCGTCGCCGTGGCCCAGGATAATCCGCTCAGCAAATTCAATAAGCGCGCTTATGGACAGTTGAAGGTTTGGCTGCTCCAGTCAGCGGAAAAAATGCCCGAGGAGAATTACGACTTTAAGCCCACGGACGCGGTCCGCAGCTTTGGCCAGGTGGTGGGACACGTGGCCGATGCTCAGTACATGTTTTGTTCCGTTGTGCTCGCCGAGAAAAATCCCGGCCTGAAAATCGAGCAGACTAAAACCTCGAAAGCCGATCTAGTCGCCGCACTCAAAGACGCCTTCGCCTACTGCGACAAAGCCTATGACCTCGTGACCGACGCATCCGCCGCTCAAATGGTGAAGCTTTTCGGAAGCGACATGCCGAAATTCAGCGTGCTGACCGTCAACAACATGCACTGTTCTGAACATTACGGCAACCTGGTGACCTACATGCGGCTGAAGAACGTCGTTCCACCATCCAGCGAGCCGGCGTCACAGGCACCCCCGAAAAAATCGTGACGGCCTATCTTCGTTTATGACTCTTGCTGCGCGATGACTCCACCAGACTTTCCGGCAGCGGGAGAATCAGCGGCTGGGCGAACCCCTGGGTCACCGTCAATTGCCGCACTCCCTTCAGCAGTTCTCGTTTTACGCTCAAGGTGATCAGGGTGGAGCCGGTCACCAGCAACTCTGGCCTGGTCCAGCGGGTGAAGGTCGCGTCGCCAATCTGCACTACTGCGTGGGTGGAAAACCCGTTGCCGGCAACAGCGAGGGTCACATCCTCATCGGTCGTTGCCAGGAGATTCACGTTTGACGCGGAGATGTCGTCCTCCAGTGTCACTTCGCCTGAATCGCGATACAAGTCCCCGCCGAACAGCCGTGCCACTGTCACATGCGGGTTAGCGCGAATCAGCGCGGTGGGAACATCGAACCGGATCATCAGGGCGTCCGAGTCCGTCGGTTCTGTTTCCACGCCCGAGACCGGAAATACGCGACCCGCCGCACTCACCAGGGTATTGTTAACGATCAGTTCTTCAAGCGGTCTCTTGCGCTGCCGGCTCTTTAGCTTGATCCGCACTTCGGACTGCTCGGCGTCTTTAGGCCGGGCTCGCGCATACTCGATTTTCAGGCCCCAGGCTGGATCCGAAGTCCACTGCTGATTGAGCGCGCGAGTGTCTACCAGCGGTACTGGCGAGCCAAATCTTCCCGTGAGAATAGGATCGAACTCAGTCAGCAGCTTGGCCGAAGCAACGAACTGCAAATGCCTCTCGCGCTGAATATTCAAGGCTGCCCCGGGAACAGTGACGTTGCCCAGCATGACAGCGGTGTCAGCTAGAAAATTTTCGCCGTCGGCGACAACCAGCACCTCTTCCTTGCCGTTGGGAACAAACCGAACACCCGCGATTCTCGGCCGAAGGCTCAGTTCCATTTCAGATGCATTAAAACGGATCGCTTCGGTCCACAGCTCGTCCCGCGCGGAATCCTCGAGAAACTCCGGAGCGTTCTTGCGCTTCGCATGCTTTAGCGACCGCCAATGAGTGTGAACATGCACGTCAGCCAGATAGTCCTCTCCGGCTCCTGTTGGCAGAGCGAGAAGAGCGTAAACCTCGCGGGTCCCCGCATCCACGCGATCCCTCCCGAGCACGGGCCTGATCTGCCACGCAAATGTCAGGTCGCGCTCGCTGTGCTGAAAACCGGTCCCGCATGCCTTCGCCGATTCCCCCACTGGTGTCAAACGCTCCAGCGCGATGGTGTCCGTGTCCTTGATAATGTAGAAACTGTCCTTCCCATCGCTAGTGGCCATCGCTTGGATAGCGGCGTTTCCGAACCCGGCTTGACCCTTGGAAACGGTCGCCATGTTGTACGTCTTTTCCCTGGGCAGGAGAGCTACGAGAACCGGAGGCAAGCGCGTATCGCCCCGGCTGCTGACCGTGATTTCGACCTCTGCCAGCGCGTTGGAATACCTATCCTTCGGGTCGATACTGATCTGAAAGGCGAGCAAGGTTTGGGCGCGAGCCGTGGCTTGGCTGCCGCTCGCGGAAGGGGCGAGCAGGACGCGATCGGATAGGGAACGATCCGACAGCGACCGCAGATTGACGATTTGATGCGTAAGCTGCGTTGTTTCCGCCAGCATCTCGGAAATTCTCGGTTGGGGCTTGGTCTCATGGGCGCGCAACTTCGCCAGCCGCGTCTCCAGCGAATCCACCATCAGCGCTGCCGTGCGATCGTCAAACAGCTTGGGTTTGCCTACGACGATCCCGTTCTCGGTGTTGCCGCAAACCGGTCTTACGCGAAGCGGAGTTGCCGTATCGCAAAGTCCCGGCGTCACACCGGCCACGATCAAAATTAGGAGGATAGGATTGCGCATGACCCGCGGACCGAGACGAGACAGAGTAAGAAGCCTTTGCGACCAGTGTACGTGGATTAGATGCGATTCTAACGCTCTTTTGTCGCCCACGTCTGGAATATCTGAAGAATTTCTCCCAGCTTCAAAACGTCGCCCTGACCCAGGAATTGCGCGTTCGAGACTTCGCAATCGATCCAGTCCTTGTCCGACCGCTCGCGATGGAGCGGCTCCATGGTTTCGTCCTGCAAGGGCGTTTCCGCAAGATCGATCGTCACCAGCCAGCCAGGCTGATCCAGCGTTTCGATGGTCACGCCGTGGGCGTGCTCCCAATAGCCGTTGCATTGCCGCTGAAACCAAGTCTGAAGAAATGGGAGCGCCATGTTTACCTGCGGAAAGCGGCTCGGGAGAGTGAGCGCACGAAGCGGCCGCCGAACACGCTGATAGAAAGCAAAGCCCCAAATAAAAGCAGCGCGTCCACGCTCTCCCGGCCTTCGCGCTCCCAATATACGTCCCGCAGATTTAGCCAGAGCGCAAACTCATCGAGCGTGAGGGCGGCGCCCACTCCGTAAGCGAAAGCGAGGAGCCGTCCTAGGGCACGGGCCCTCAGGCTTACCTGCCAAAGCCAGCAGTAGCCGACTATCAGCAGCAGCAGAATCCCCCATACCAGGTGGTGTATGTGCCTACCACCCACGGCAACATCGCGGAAAGGGCCGCGGCCCGCATGAATGGCATGGGTGAGAGCGCGAATGCCGGCAAATCCGATGTAGAAACCGAGGGAGGCGAACAGCATTCGTTCGCGGGGCACATTTCCTCCGAATTGCTGCCTGTAAAGAATTACGGCTTGTTGGCGGCGGAGATGGAGAACAACGATCCCAAGCAGCAAGCTCACCAGAGCCAGAAGCAGGAGAGCCCAATGCGCAGGGTGCTGAATAGGAAGCATGTGGTGCAGGCGCGTTACTCCCAAGTTATACTAAACTTTCAACTTTGAGACTTCCGCGAGGTTTTGCTGGAACCAGCCACCTACTACGGGTATATCAGTGACGAAGCACTTCTTTCGCTGGACTCCATGGAGGGGATCCAGCAGCTTCCCAAGGCGGCGGTTCGTAAGCCTGCTGCCCCGGTTTGGCCCGGCTATCTGGCGGCAGGTGCCGTGGCCGGAGCGGCATGGGGCATTCATCTCCTGCCGTTTGCGCCCTTCCAAGTGGGCAGCGGAGCCGCGGTTCGGCATCCGGTCAGCGCCGCCATTCTCGCGATGTTGGGCGGCATGTTGGTTCGCAACCTTCTGCTACTCCCGGCGTCCGCCATCGACGGGGCCAAGCGCATCGCGCGTACCCTGATTCCAGCCACCATCGTGCTGACGGGTGCCGGGATGGATCTTGGCAAACTTGGCGCAGTTGGACTGAACGCCCTAATTATCACCGTAGTGTGCATCTTGGCGGCAACCTTCAGCGCGATCTGGCTCGGACGCCTGCTGCACGTCTGGCCTAAGACCGCCGTGCTGATCGGGGCTGGAACGGCAATTTGCGGAACCAGCGCAATCGTGGCGGTTGCGCCTTTGATCGAGGCTGCCGACGAAGACTTGATGCTTTCAATCGGCACCATCAACATCCTAGGCTTGGCACTCATGTTTCTGTTGCCCGCCTTGGGCAGCCTCATGCGGCTGAACGACGATCAGTTTGGCGTTTGGGCGGGCACTTCCATCCATGCCGTCCCGCAGGTTGTGGCTGCGGCATTCGGCTACAGCGCCCCGGCAGGAGCTCTGGCCACGCTAGTGAAGTTGGTGCGAGTAACGCTCCTCGCGCCGTACATGTTCGTGCTTGGGTTTGTTTTTTCAAGACGGGCGGGCAGGTCTGGATCAATCCCCTATTCCAAACTGGTTCCACCCTTCGTTTGGGGCTTTGCAACTCTGGCGCTCATCAACACGTTTGGGCTATTCCCGGTGCTCCAGTTCCGTTTTGGCGCCACACCACTTTCCGGACTCCTGACCAACCTCGGGGAACTCATGCTCACGCTGTCGATGGCGGCCATGGGAATGGAAGTGAATCTCCGCTTTTTTGCCAAAGTGGGAGGCCGGGCGGTGTTAACGGGAATCGGGGCAGCCCTAGTGTTGTGCGCCGTTAGCTTATTCCTGATTCGCATCATCATATAGCTGCGGGATTGTCCTAAAAGTGCGTCGATTAGCTGCACTGATTCTAAGGCTTAGGTTCCCATGTGGAGCTTATCTAGATATTCGATTGCCTGCAATCACTGCGAGGGATGGGGCTTAGAAAGGTTGCCAGTTTTCCGGCAACAACCGCATTCCGTGAGAGCCGATTTCAGACCTTAGGCGGAATGCGTTGAATGTTAAACTATCTGATAAGGAGTGCCTTGTTATTGGTGGATTGAGAGGTGGCCAGAGCAACGGACTGACCTCCTTTAATTTATTTTTACTTTATTCGTTCTTAATTGTTGTTGCAGCGGATTTCTGTGTCATTACTTAACATCCACTCTGGCAACAGCAGGCCGCTTCAAACAATTGATCCAGCCGCGGCCGTGGCGGGAGGTGATTTCAGACTCTTTAACCGGCTTAAGACAACCTACTCCCAGTCCGGTGGTGTAATTTCGACCCCGGCATTCGCTCAGGCGGCTGCCATCGTTGGAACTACGCCTGATCCCTGCGGCATTTTCCCTAACGCCTCAGGAGAGGAAAACCTGTTCAACGGCTCTGAGGGCCGCACTTATTCCGGAACAGGCGTGTATCAACTGGCGGAGGGCCGTCTCGGCAGCATCGGCCAGCAGGTGAACTTTACGATTAACGGGATGACCACGCCGTGGATCTGGAGCGTAATCCGCTTTGATTCATCCGGGAATTTATCGCCACTCGATCATGCGATCTTCCCAACCTATTACGTGTATGTAAATGGAGTCCTCACATTACCGGTATTCCCGCAGAGCCCCCCGGCATCTTTTATTCAGTTCAACGATTCTTATCAAAGACTGCCGGTGCAGATTCCATAACCCTTATGAAGCGAAGCCTTGTCACATTTCATCCAACCTTTCCGGCGGGCCTAAGTCTATGGCTCTCGATTTGTATCGTCACTGGCCCGATCTATTCACAAGTTCGGGGCGGCGGCTCCGCCGCCGTGGATAGCATTATCGACAAAGTGCGCGAAGGCAAGTTCAGCATGGCGGATTTGTACGAGCTTGTTGGCGCCAGAGCAGTTCAGGCTAAACCTGTCCTCCAGGCCCAGTTCACCATCGTGAATGATCCAGTTCTCAAGGGAGCCTTAGCGAGTGCACTTGTCAGGCTGGGCGATCAACAGCCGATCTACTGGGATTTTCTTGCCGGAAAGGCGAAAGCCGCTATCGATAGCGACGCTCCGTGGGTAAGCGATTTCGATTCAGCAGGGAACACGATACCGCGTCGACTTTCCGCTAGATTTTTGGAATGGGCCAAAGCGAATCAGGTCAACCCAAACGCCGCTGCGGAAGTTCAAGTCTATCGGCTACCAGGCGATGTCATCTTCCTCGCGATCACGGGAGATTCGCGAGGACTGACTATCCTTCGCAAGGGACTGGTAAGTCAGAACTACATGATACAGGCCAATTCCGCCAGAGGCTTGGCGTTATTGCGGGACAAGGACTCAATTCCTCTGATCATTGATGCGTGCGAGAGGGCTCCGTCAGAAATGGCCTCGGTAATCGCGCTAGCACTTGTTTTTTTCGATGATGTCAATGCTCAGAACTCGGCTGCTAGGTTTATTTTGAACAAGGAACTACTTCAAGAATTGCGGAAGCTCAGGCACGAGAAAGGCCCTTTCGAGACAATCTAGACACGGTAGCCGACGGCTTCAAAAGATAATGGCCGTCTTCACCCATCGTTCCGAAGCTTGCAGTGATGGAGCGCGATTGGATTGGGCCTGCGCCAAGTGCCGCCGGGAAGTGCGGCTCCAGGTGCCGCCACCCCGGCTTGCTGGGGACCAGCAGCTTGGGCATGCTGACCGCTCTGGCGGAAGGAGAAAGAGATCCGGCGCGTCTGGCGGCCATGGCCGAGCCGGAGTTTCGCGCCACTGCGGAGCAGTTGCGGGATGCGCTCGAGGCCGCGCCCGCGCTGGGCGATCTGCACCGGGGAAATCCTGAGGTTGTTCCTGCAGCGCCTGGAACTGATGGAAAGGCAGATGGGGACTCTGAACGAGAGCATCGGCAAGGCGCTACACCAGCACCACGAGGCGGTGCGGCGCTTGGTGGAGGTGCCTGGTTTGTGCGTCAATCCGGTGCAAACAACATCGCCGAAGTGGGTCCCGCAGCCGCCACGTTTCCATCGCCTGAGCAGTTGTCCTCCTGGTGGGCACCTGTCCAGGGCGCGAAGAATCAGTCGGGCTATCGAAGAGCGATTCGAAATAGCTGGCAGTCGGCAACTAGAACTGGAAATATGCTTGAGGGTGATAAAGGCGATTCTCAGCCAAGGCTTGATTTAGGTCCTACAGATCCGGCTCCCGCTCCTGATAGCTCACCCCTTGAGGAAGCACCTTCCAATTGAGCCGGCACAACCGATTGCCGATCACCCGGATAGCTTTGTAGTGGCCCAGGCGCGGCAGCAGCTTTTATAGTGCTTCTGGAAAATGCTGCCGTTGGTCTTCACTGCTGCGTTGGCCGCCTGGTTGCCGACATGCCGCGTCATCCGGTTCCCATTGGGAGAACGAATCGCGTTAGCGATCAACTCTTTTTGGCTTAGTTGTGGAACCAATCAAGAATCCGATCATTTGGGGAATCCTGGCTGGGACAAAGGCCTGAAGCTCTTCCTGGACTGGTCTCAAGTACCTTAGGAGGTCGAAGCTCACGACTGTACGATATCATGCTCGCTTGTATTTCCTCAGGCAAGTTCCCCAACGTCCAAGCTTAATTCGCTGGCTGCATTGCGCCGCAACCCGAATCGCGCTTTCAATTGGGCAAAAATTGGGCTCTCTAGTGCTCGCGTGGTAAAATGACAGCATGGCGAGCGCATTTCTCGGCTTCAAGCGGTTCATTCTATGGGACTACCCCCGCGCGGGCTGGCAATACGACGTCATGGTGGCATGCATTCTAATCTTCATTTTTGCTATGCCCCGCGATCTCTTTCGAGACCAGCCCAAGGCCAGCCGCGTGGTGATGCTGCCTTCCGAGCGGGGGACGAACGTGTACTGGATCGAACCTGAATTACTCGCCGGGGTCGCTGAACCGCAGCGCTCGAGCAATGCAGCGGGCCTTTTGAAGGACCGAACCGGCAAGAAACACACCGTCGTGCGACTGGAAACGATCTTCGATGCCGAAAAAGACATCAAGGGTTATATGGCATATACGACTCCTTGAAGGCCCCTCGCGCATCTAAGATTGTAGGTTGCTGAAATTACGTTTTCTTGGCTGTGCCCTTACTGCGTTCCTCGCGGCAACACCCGCATCCCCGAAAGACCCGCTGCAAGATTTACTCGCCCGCATGGACCAATCGGCAAGCTCGTTCAAAGGTATGACTTCGGCCTTCAGTTGGGTAACCCACACTGATGTGATCGACGATGACGCCAAAGAGAGCGGCACCGTCGTGATGAGACGGGCGGCGCCCGCCGAAGTGGAGGGTCGCATCGACTTCCTGCAGCCTGACAAGCGGACAGTGGTGTTCGAAAAGCGAAGGGCCCGCATGTATACCCCGAAAATTAACACCATTCAAATTTACGATCTGGGCGATAAGGGAGAACAGATAGATCGATTTGTGATGCTGGGTTTCGGGACGTCTGGCACCGAACTTGCACACGATTACGTCGTGAGAGTTTTGGGAGCCGAAGAGGTGCAGGGGCAGCGGTGTACAAAGGTGGAACTGCTTCCCAAGATGCAGGAAGTGAAAAACCTGGTTTCGAAGATCGATCTTTGGCTTCCGGAAGGGCCAGCTGAGCCTTATCCGGTGCAGGAAAAAATCTACGACAAATCGCCCAGAGATTTTCGTATCGCCACTTACACTAATTTGAAGATCAATCCCAGAATTTCAGCAGACGCTTTGAAACTCAAGACTCCGGCAGGGGTTAAGACTATATATCCGCAAAAATGACCCCCAGCGACTCCATTCAGAAGAAAGACGGACGGCTTACATTCCTTGATTGGACTCGCGGATTGGCTGCAGCCATCATGCTGCAGGGCCATGTCTTTCATTCTTTTACTCGTTCCGACTTGCGGAGCGACGGACCTTACGTAATCTCTCAATTCTTTGGTGGACTCGGGCCAGCAATTTTTCTCGTACTTACTGGCATCACGCTTGGTTTCCTGATGGATCGCCGTCAGCGGCAGGAGTTGCCGGCTTTTGAGCGCTGGGTGGCGGCTCTCCGGCGAGCTGGCTACTTGCTGATGCTGGCCTTCCTTTTTAGATTTCAGCTTTGGGTTTTCGCAGCGGGGCAGAGTCCCTGGACCGACCTTTTCAAGGTGGATGTCCTGAATTGCATGGGAGTGACGATAGCGCTCATTTCCGTGATGGCCATCTTCACAACAGCGGATCGGGTACGCTTATGCGCTGTGCTTGGAATCGTAATCGCGGTTGCATCGCCCGTTATTTCAACTCTCGATTGGAGTTGGGTGGCCCCCGGTGTCGCCAACTACTTCGTTCCGAACTACAATTTCTTTGCGTTCTTTCCTTGGGCTGCCTTCATTGCTTTTGGCGTCAGCATCGGAAGTCTGCTGCGCCTTGCTAAACCGGAAGAGATGAATCGGGTAATGCAGTGGATGGGTCTGGGCGGCCTGGGGCTGCTCGTGGGAGGCCAATATTTTTCAAACTTCCCTTCCTCCATCTATGCGAAGTCGGAGTTCTGGCTAAATAGTCCCTGGCTAATCCTGATGAAACTGGGTGCCGTTCTCTTGGTGATGTCGGCGGCTTTCGTGTGGACGGAATATGGAGTCAAGAATAGCTGGAGCTGGGTGCGGCAACTGGGCACAACTTCGCTCCTGGTTTACTGGGTCCACATCGAACTTGTCTACGGCCGCTGGTTCGGGTCCTGGAAAGAAAGCTTGAGCACACCCGCAGTGGTGGCGTTTGCGGCAACGCTGATCGTTGCGATGGTGCTGCTTTCCCTCTTGAAAACCCGCTGGAATAAGATTTACTGGCGCGCTTATTTACAACCCTTCCTGTCTCCCGCTTCTCGCCGCGTTTCAGGCGACTAACGCAACGGCAGCATTCTCTGCTGCCCTCCTGAGGAGCAGTCCTGAACATCCGCGGCGCACGCCCTCGGCTTTAGATCCTTTGTCAGACACACGTGCACCTCGCTGATCTCGCCTGATCCGCAAGCGGTGCGGAAGGTATTTTGCGGGAACGATCCGTTGGCCGAACCGAATTTTGCGTCAACGTCACCCGGGCTGACTTGAATCGCTTGGCTAAGGTTCTTGTAGGCATCTGGAATTGTGACTTCGGCAGCGGCTTTGCGGACCGTGTCGAAATAGGTGGCTGTGTCCATCCCGGTGCAGGTCCCATGGTCGGCCCATTCATGTTGAATCAGTCCTTGATCCATCATGAGCGGCAACATTCTAGTAACAATGTCAGCCGCTACGGGACTGGCTGGCGCGCACTGCTTGGGATAACCGCCTCTTTCGAATTGAGGCCAGAGTCCGTGGACGATGAAGCCGACGTGGTTTCCCGTGGCGCATTCGCGGCTGCTCCTTGCTGAACCTTTCAGGTCGCAAAAATCAGGCGCCCATGAGAGCGATAGCAGATAGTAGTCGAACTCGCCCGGCGTGTTGTGGGACCCGCCCTTGGAGGCCCGCCTGCGAGACCGCCCGTCCGCTGCCCCGGCGACAACGAACACTATCAGCAATGCGATGATCCAGTTCTTCATGTCTGTCAATGATATCGCGTCCGTGAAGCACCCGCCAAAAACAAAGTGGGGCGGACGCCCTCGTCCGCGCGCGATCCCCTGATCGCGCTCTTTACGCGGGACAGAACACTAGCCTTCCTGCCATTTCCTCAGGCGATCCTGCAGTTGACTGACTTCCTTTGCGACCGTCTTAAGCGCTCCATCGATGCGGGCATGCATGCGCTCCAGGCTCCGCGTGACCGTTGCGATCTCGGGTGCCGGACTGGTTAGGGAAGGATGCCGGAATCCAGAGTTTTGAAGCGCGGCCAAAACCTCCGCTCGGGTAGCGTTACCCAGCCGGCGCAAGGGTCCCGACATATCGAGCCGCAAAACGTCCTGCACAGAATTGCACCCGATGTGATGCAGCGCATTCCTCGCCCGCACGGATACATCCAGGTCTTCAATGGGCGATTGAAGCGTAAGCGATGTCCACTCGAGTCCAGTCTTGCGCGGCACCGCGAATTGCGCGTCCACTCCCCGCAGCATCTGTCTCACGCGGCTGAGCGATAGTCCCGAGCTAATTGCTAACTCTTCAACTGTCCGACCTTCGTAGACATAGGCGGTGAACATCGCCCAGCTTCGATCACCGATGAAAAATGGCTTTTCCAGCGGGCGCGTCCTGCTGTATTTGTCGCGCAGCCGCTTGAGGCTGGCTTCCGTTGCCACGCAATTCCTCCGCATGTTCCGCCGAGAATATGAGCTGGCGCTCCGCATCGCTCTGACGTGGGCGGTGCGGCTTTCGCTCGTTGAAGCGTGACGTGGCTTTGACTTTGAGTGTATCCGCGAACCCGACAAGAATCTAATAGAAAATCCTGATCGGTTCGATTTTATCTTTTCATTACGGAGACGATGAGCCCTCCCGCGATAATAAAAGCGCCTCCGAACAGGATGCCAGCGGTTGGCTTGTGTCTAAAAGCCAGCCAATTGATGAGCTGGGCAACCACGAAGAAGAACACTACGTAAACGCCCAGCAGACGGCCGAAATCCCACGCCGGCGCGTTCACCACGTAGCCGTATGCGAACAGAACCACCGCTCCGGAGAGCATGAAGGCAATGCGCGAAGAAGCGCTGGAGTGCAGCCCGGCTCTCACCAGCGCGTCTCCGCCCGCCTCTAGACACGCCGCTAAGAGCAGCACGAGCAATATCGCGTAGGTAGTCATGTTAGCGGTTGGCGAACTCATCGTAGTGCGTCACGAACTCCGGATACGCTCCGGCGCCTAGTTCATAGAGATCCATTCCTTGACGTTCTCCTTCGGCGGGTACACGATGAGGATGAAGCCGATTCAGAATCCAGTTCAGGCCGTAGGTTATGGGAAGAACGAAGCCGATCAGAGTGGCCACCCCCACCAGTTGCGCCAGCCATTGTCCTTCAGCGGGACCGCCATCCGGAAAGCGCGCAAACAGTCCTGCAGCCAGCAATCCCCAGATTCCGGCTACCGCATGCACCGAAATTGCACCCCCCGGATCGTCCACTCCCAAATGCAAATCAAGCCACTCTACCGAAAAGATAACTAGGACTCCAGCAATCAATCCGACGATGGCAGCCGCGGCTGGCGAAACAAACGCGGAAGCTGCGCTGCTTGCCACCAGTCCGCCCACCCATCCGTTGGCGCATAGCGATGCGTCAGGCCTCCCGAACCGAAAGCGCGTAATCGCCGCTGCAGCGAGTGCTGCGAGAGTACCCGAGAGCATCGTATTGATCCCAACCAAAACCACCCTGCCCGGGGCAATCCCGTAAACCAGCAGAGCGATGGAGCCATTCAATCCGATCCAGCCCAGTAAGGCCAGCAAGCATGCGAAAAGGACCAGCACTGCGTTGTGGCCGGGCATCGCCGAAGGCATGCCATCGTGTCCATATTTGCCGCGCCGGGGGCCTATGAGCCAAGCAATCGATAGGGCTGTTAACCCTCCTACCGCGTGAACCGATCCCGCTCCACCCGCATCGATAAATCCGTGGCCCATGCCGTAATTCGCGCCTAACTGTGCCAGCCAACCTCCGCTCCAGACCCAATGAGCGAACAGCGGATAGGTCAAGCCTGACAAGAGTGCGGTGGACCAGCAGATTGCGCCGAGACGCCACCGGTCCGAGCCTGCGCCAAGCGGAATCAGAGCCGCGATGCCAACGACAAACATCTGCAACCACGCGGCGAGCGACGCCGGCGAACCATTCCAATCCAACCCGCGGAAGAAGAATGGTTCTGCTGCAACTAAATTCCAAGCCTTGCCCGACAAAATCAAGTCATGAGAAGCCCGTCCTGCAAAACCCTGCACCGCGAATCCGCTCACGAAGTACACCGACGCCGCCACTCCGATCGCGCACAGCGCAGCCAGCATCGAATGAGCCGCACTGCGCGACCGGCCTAGGCCTGTGTTAATAAGGGCGATCCCGGCTCCAGCGAAGGGGACCAGCAGAATCAAGAGGACACACAAAGTCAGGGTGCTTTCCGTCACGGCCTTTCCTCGCGCGGGCTCACGTGAGAGCGAACAACAAGTACCAGTCCGGCAATTTGAACACCAACGCCAGCGAGCACGAATGCCGTTCTCGGGCCGCTCAGCCTTAAGAGCACGATAGCCGCGATAACCAGGATCCAGCCCGCAATGAGCAAGAGAAAGCCTGGAATCTTCAAGGTCATTGTTGATGAGGATACACGATTGCGCGGTGGAATTCTCTCCGCTGCGATCCGAAACGTTTAGATCGACCCGATTCAAAATATCTATTGGCCGTGGGCCCGAGATCGGATTACACTTCTCCTATTCCTCCCGTCGCAGTGCTTGCCCCGTCAGCAGCGCCTTTAGAATACGTTCCAGCCCTGTCGCTTTAGCGCCGAATCTCAACTTTGGAGAATACCCTTGCGGAACACTTGTCTCTTCATCTCAGCCGCCAGCGCGCTTTTGCTGATGACGGCACAAGCTCAAACACCAACGACGCCAGACACTGCTCCGGCTCAGGCCCCGGCAGGCGCTCCCGCCGCTCCGGCAACGCCCCCGCCTGCACCTCCTTCCGCCTGGACGAAGTATGGTACAGACTTCAGCATCTTGGTTGATGGCTACGTGGACGGAAACTTCAACCACCCGGATTCGGGCTTTAACCAGCTCCGCAATTTCGACGTTCGCGCCGACAATGTCCACTTGAGCCTCGCCAAATTCACCATTGACCATGGTCCCGCGCCCTTCGGCTTTCACCTGGATGTAGGCTTCGGCCAGACATTGAGCATTATCCACGCCACCGATAGGGACGCGGAAGGAATGAAGTACATAGAACAGGCATACGTAAGCCTCAAGCCCAAGAGTTGGAAGGGATTTCAGGTGGATGCCGGAAAGTTCGTAACCAGCGCGGGCGCCGAGGTGATTGAATCGAATGCGAACTGGAATTATTCGCGGTCGCTTCTCTTCGCCTGGGCCATTCCTTACTACCATCTAGGTCTGCGCACGTCGTTCCCGATCGGCACACATTTCACAGGAGGCGTTCAACTCGTGAACGGTTGGAACAACGTGAAAGACAATAACAGCGGCAAGACGGTCGGGCTTGTCGGAACGTACACGTGGAAGAAGCTCTCGTGGTCGAACAACTACTATTCGGGACCCGAGAAAGATCACACGAACCAGGGGTTCCGCAATCTCTACGACACTACATTTCTGTTCACGCCGTCCGAGAAGATCAACTACTACGTCAACTTCGACTACGGGCGCGATAAGAACATCGGGCGCGGAAGTCAGCAATGGACTGGTGTCGCGGCTGCGGCCCGCTTTGCAATCGGCAAGAAGTTTGCCTTTGCGCCGCGCGCGGAATGGTTCAACGACATCGACGGTTTCACTACGGGAACCGCGCAGCAATTAAAAGAATTCACGTTAACCGGCGAGTACAAAGTGAATAACTGGCTGCTTAGCCGCCTCGAGTTTCGCGACGACTTCTCGAACCAGCCATTTTTCGATAGGGAGAGCGGCCGCATCTCTAAGCGTCAGCCGACGATTCTCCTCGGCATGGTTGCTTTCTTCGGCCCGAAAAAATAATCACTGTCAAACGAATCCCAGTATTCAGAAAGAAATTGCTATTAGCAGAAGCTACCGATCCTATGTCAGAGTAGGTGGACACCATCGGCAACGTGCTTGGCCGTCAGATCTCCTCACCCAGTCGTGATCAACGCAACGAAGTTATACAAGAACAGCATGAAGGAGCGGAAACACTGATGAATGGAAAGAGGTTAGGCACTTCGCAAAAGATTTCTCGCCTGATAGCAAGGATGCGAGAGGCCGAGTGGCGCAGGTACGGCGGCCTTCTGATGTTGGGAAAACTGACCGGTATCGGACTGGTCCTACTCGCAATCTACTTTATTAACCCGGATCTGCTGGGCTCACGCGCCTTCGCCGCGGACCCGCAACTCAAAGGCAACGACATCGTCAACCCTATCAATACGGTGTGGACGCTTCTCGCAGCCTTTCTTGTTTTTGGTATGCAGGTGGGTTTCACGATGCTTGAAGCGGGCTTCTGCCGCTCCCGAGAGACCGTTAACGTCCTGATGGAATGTATCGTCGACACCTGTCTCTGCGGCATTCTCTTTTATGCCTGGGGCTTTGCTTTCATGTTCAGCCACGGAAATGGGCTGATCGGAATGAACTGGTTCTTTCTCCAGGGGGCACCGGCGACATACGAGACTACCGGCGTCGCGTTTCTCGCAGTTTGGCTTTTCCAGTTCGCATTTGCCGACACGTGCTCTACGATTACTTCCGGAGCGATGATCGGACGCACGGCATGGATAGGCGATCTCCTTTACAGTGTCGCAGTGTCGGGATTCATCTATCCGATCATCGGACATTGGACGTGGGGACCCGATGGCTTCCTCGCGAATATGGGCAGTGCCGGCAACTTTCTGCCCTGGGTCGGAACAGGCTTTCACGACTTCGCAGGCTCGACAGTTGTACACTCGATCGGCGGCTTCATCGCTCTGGCAGGAGCGATTGTCCTTGGCCCGAGACTTGGCCGCAAGTTCAAGCGGGATGGAGGCGGACCTATGCTGCCGCACGATCTCACGATCGCGGCGTCCGGCGGGCTGATCCTCTGGTTTGGGTGGTATGGATTTAACCCGGGCAGCACGCTCTCGGCAATGGACTTCGGAGGCATAGGGCGGGTAGCGGCCAACACAACTCTCGCGGCGTGCGCCGCTGGTTTGACCGCGATGTTCGCAGCGTACATGCTGAGCAAGAAATGGGATCTGAGTTTTACCGTGAACGGATTTCTGGCCGGGCTTGTTGCAATCACCTGCCCCTGTTACTGGGTTAGCCCAACCGGCGCGATTCTTCTCGGCGGTATATCCGGAGTGATCGTGGTGCTTGCGGTGGAAGCTTTGGAGTACTTGCGCATCGACGATCCGATAGGAGCGGTCCCGGTTCACGGTATCTGCGGGATTTGGGGAACGATTTCATTGGGACTGTTCGCCTCGGGTGAGTACGGAGCCACGGGTCCGTTCGCCGCTGACAATTCCGCTCCCTTAAAGGGACTCTTCTATGGTGGGGGGACTCAGGTCCTCGTTGCTCAGCTGATCGGAAGTGCAATCACCGTTGTCGCCACCTTCTCGGTGGCCCTCGCTGTTATGTACGCACTCAATTCGGTAAAATTACTGCGCATCTCGAAAGAGGGCGACCTGGAAGGTCTTGATCTCCACGAGCACGGCATGAACGCCTATCCGGAATATGTCGTGTCGTCCATTGCACGGCCTGCGGCCATGACTCTTCATCGCGAGGTAACACCCCCTTAGGCTCACGCCGAACGGGAACGACCTTGAGATATGCTTGAAGACCTGAATCCAAAGAAGATAATATGAAAAAAATTGAAGCGATAATTCAACCGCACAAGCTCGATGAAGTCAAGGAAGCCTTGAAAAAAGCCGGAGTCGACGGCATGACTATTAGCGAAGTGCACGGCAGCGGGCGGCAGCAAGGCCATACCGAGGTGTATCGCGGGGCCGAGTATAAGACCGACGTGCTGCCCAAGATCAAACTCGAACTCGTTGTGCCTGCCACCGAAGTCGATCGTCTTGTGGACGTAATCGCCGACGCGGCGCGGTCGGGCAAACTCGGAGACGGTAAGATCTTCGTCTCTTCCATTGAGGACGCTCGCAGAATTCGGAACGGCGACAGAGGTCAAGGCGCCTTATAGAGGGTGAGAGACGCTAAGCACCGGAGGCTTGAGAGAAGCGAGTTTAACTGACGAGTCCCTAAAACGTACTTGACCGATTCCAAGTGAGATACCAAAAGGAGCTACAAATATGGCAGCTGACGAACCAGTTAAAATGCAAGCGACTCTAGGCCTGACCGGCCTGACGATGAACGCAATGGCGCTCATCGCGCCCGGAGCTTTCCTCTGGCTAACCTTCTTCATTCAGGCCACCACCGGGGCAACGTCGCCTTCCATGTGGATCGGCATCATTGTGGCGCTACTCCTGTGTCTGGCAACGGCTGTTTGCTATGCCGAGATGGCTAAGCTGTATCCGGGGACCGGCAGTTCCTACTATTTCGCTGAGCAGTCGTTTCTGAACCATGAAGCGGCGTGGCGGTTCGCGCGGCTTTCGAAGTTCATTGTCGGCTGGGCCTCGCATCTCTATTACTGGATCTATCCGGGTGTGATGGTTGCGGTAATGGGCATCCTGTGCGGGTACTTGGTGGGTACGCTCTGGCCAAGCGTCATGAGCGCCTCCAATCCGGGCACTCTCTTCATGATGCTGGTGGCGGTTGCGTTCTCGTTTTTCATCGCTTTCATCGCCAATCGCGGGGTCAACGGCTCCACGTCTGTGAATATCGCGATCAACGTGATTCAGATCTCCGCGTTGATCGTGTTCTCGGTGATGGCCCTCGGCTATCGCTCCAGCCACCCTGCAGGAAGCAACGGCCTCCAGTTCGATTCCACTTCCGGCGACGCTTACAATTACGAGTTCGCCACGGAGAAGGTAGTGGCGAACGGGGTGACTACCGAGAACATTCTGCGCGAGGCGGACGGGCGCCCAAAAGCCAAGCTCGATGCCAGCGGCAAGCCGCTGCCATACGTGGTGAGCTATCCGGACAAGGACGAAAAGGGCAACTTCCTCACGCATAAAGACGGCGCATCCGTAGTGGGAGTGCATAACATTAGCTGGGCATTTATTCAGGCCACTGTGGCCATCCTGATCCTGGTGGGATTCGAATCCGTGACCGCGATGGGCGGCGAGGCTCGCAACGCCAAGCGCGACGTTCCGATTGCGGTGATCGTATCGCTGCTGGTGCAAGGATGTTTCTGTTATCTCTTCGAGTATTTCGCGGCGAATTACTTCCTGAATAGCGGGTATACCATGCAAAGCGCCGCCAACTCCGCAGCGCCTATCGGCGACATGATGATCGTGGTGGGCAACTCGATCTTCGGTCCGGGCGGCGGACGCACCTTCATGCTGATCGAGGCGTTCACCGTGTTCTTGGCCTTGATCGGGACCACGCTATCCTGCATGAATACCGGAGCCCGCGTCACCTACGCGATGGGTAAAGACGGCGAAGTGCCTGAGCACTTTGGCCTGCTTCATTCGAAGAATCTGACCCCCCATCGCGCCATCTGGACCTTGGCCGCAATCTCGGCGGTGGTTGGCTGCGTGGGAGTGATGATGGCTTTCGGAGACGCAGGCGCGCCCACCGATGCGGCCATCAAGGCTTTGCCACAGGGCATTCTCTCGAGTTTCGGATACACCACTCATGACGGCATGGCGGCCATGCCAAACTCTTTGCTTACGGTCACGCTCGCGTCGAATTTCGGAACCTTCCTGCTCTATGCGCTCAGCTGCGTGATTTGCATGGTCGCCTATCATGGACACCCGAAATTCAGCCCGATCCGCCACCTCTTTATTCCAGTGTTCGGTCTGCTTGCGAACCTGGCGTGCATGGCGTTCTATTTGATGGGACCCTTCATGGGATACGGCACGAAGATGGAGCCGCTTCTGGCTTTAGGAATCGCCGCCGTGTGGGCGATTTACGGAGGCATCTACTTTATGCGGTCGAGCAAGGTTGCGGGACGGACAACGCTGGTTACGGATCGTTCTCAGGCGGTTGCGCCGGGCCGATAGTATTGACAGCTTGAGGGGCAGTCAGGATCGGCTGCCCCTCAAGAATGCTCTCATGCTCGACTTAGAATTCACCTCCCTCTCCGATTGCGGTCGAAGACGTGACCACAACGAAGACTACCTTGGCCACGTCACCCCTGCCAGCCCCTCTCACGTTCGCACTCACGGCTGGATGTTCGCTCTCGCGGATGGCGTGGGGGGGCAGGAGCTTGGCGAGGTTGCCTCGCGCTGTGCGGTGGAAAGTATCGTGGAAGGTTTTCGCCGCGCGCCGAAAGGAGAATCGCACGGCAGTCTGTTGCCTCGCTTGCTACAGTCGGCGAATGTGGAAGTTTTCGAGACAGGTCGCACCAGCGGCCCCGGCGGCGTGGCCATGGCGACCACCATCGTCGCCTGCGCTCTCAAATACGACCGCGTGGCTATAGCGCACGTCGGAGACTCGCGCTGCTACCTGATCCGTGACGGCCAAGCGACGCCGCTCACCCGCGATCACACGGTCGCCAACGAGCATGTCCGCCTGGGGTTGCTCACTGCCCGCGAGGCGACCGAGGTAGACACCAAGCATCTGCTGAGCAGATCCCTTGGAACCGATATGTTTGTCAACGTCGAGACCTGTGAAAAACAAGTTATCCCCCATGACGTCCTGCTTTTGTGTTCGGACGGCATGCACGGTTCGGTGGAAGGTTCGGACATGGCGAAGGCTGTGTCGCCGCGCGTTGATTTGAACACGGCGGCGCGGGAACTCGTCGCCCTTGCAAATCAGCGGGATGGCGGCGATAATATCAGCGTACATTTGATTCGCGTGTTGGCCGTCGAGCGCGTGGGCATGTACCGCGGGCGTCCGTATAAGCTTCCCTAACCTCCCTCATGATTCCAGTCCATCCCGGCGAACAGCTTGACAACTATCGCATCGAAAGCTTAATCGCTCGCAGCGGCATGGCTTCCATCTACCGGGGCACTGATTTGCGCACCGGTCGCGCTGTTGCCATTAAGATTCCCCATCCCGAGATGGAGAGCGATCCAGTGCTCTTCGACCGTTTTCGTCGAGAAGAAAGCATCGGCAAGAGCCTGGATCACCCGGGAGTGATGAAGGTCTTCACGGGAGACGAGCGCAGCAAGGTCTACATGGTAATGGAGTGGGTGGACGGGCGGCTGCTGCGCGAAATCCTCAGTCAAGGCAAGCTTCCCACGGAGCGAGCCGTAAAGATCGCGATCAACATTGCGGACGCTCTGCAGCACATCCACACTCACGGAGTGGTTCATCGCGATTTGAAGCCCGAGAACATCATGGTCGATTCCAATGACAACATCAAATTGATCGACTTTGGGATTGCCGGACAGGCCGGAGCGCGGCGTCTCACTTTCGCCAAGCTCTCTCAGGTGATGGGCACTCCCGAGTACATCTCCCCGGAACAGGTGAAAGGGAAGCGCGGCGATGGGCGCAGCGATCTGTACGCGCTGGGCGTGATGCTCTACGAGATGCTGACCGGGAAGACGCCCTTTTCGGGGCCCAACCCGTTCGCGATCATGAACGATCGGCTCTTGAACAATCCCGTTCCCCCGCGCGAGGTGGATCCTTCCGTCTCACCGGAATTGCAGGAAATTTTGTATCGCGCTCTGGAGCGCGACCCTAAGAATCGGTACGCCACTGCGCATGAGTTCACCTGGGATTTGGCGCATCAGGACCAAGTGGGGGTCGCGGACCGGCCGGAAATGCTGGACTGGAAAAAGCGGCGCGCGTCGTGGCCGCGGCAGGTCGCCTTTTACGGCATGTTGGCGATGATTCCAGTGGTTATTTTCGGCTTGCTCCTCTACGTGGCTCGGCATACGTAGGCTCGCATTTGAAATAATGATGGGATGGCCAGCCAAACCCTCCCGCGAATCACCGAAGAAGAGTATCTTCGCCTGGACCGATCCGCCGAATACAAGAGCGAGTTCGTGGACGGGGAGATGTTCGCGATGTCCGGCGGTTCGGCCAGACATTCCAAGGTCGGGATGAATTGGGGAGCTGAGCTGACGTTCAAGCTTCGCGGCCGGGCATGCAGCGTGTTTTCCTCGGACGCTCGAGTCCGAACGGTGCGGGGAAATTACGTCTACCCTGACATCTCGGTCGTCTGCGGTCCGGCCCTTTTACATGGCGACACGGACGACCTGATCACGAATCCCATCCTAGTGGTCGAAGTTCTCTCGCCTTCGACGTCGGCCTTTGATCGCGGCAGGAAATTTGAAATCTATCGGGAGATTGCATCGCTCCAGGAATACGTGTTGTCTCACTTGACCACCCCTCACGTGGAGGTCTTCACCCGCCAAGCCGATCAGAGTTGGATCTTTCGCGAATATCGCGAGATCGAAAGTTCGGTGACGCTGACTTCAATCGGATGCACTCTCGCGCTGTCGGACGTCTACGCTCGAGCCTTCGATCTGCGCGTAAACTCCGACGACGAATAATTAAACATGGCTACCCACTCCCTCCCGCATATCACCGAGGACGAGTATCTTCGCCTGGACCGAGCCGCCGAATACAAGAGCGAGTTCGTCGACGGGGAGATGTTCGCCATGTCGGGCGGATCGGCGAGACACTCCAGAGTCGGGACGAATTGGGTGATTCAGCTGGGAATGAAGCTTGTCGGCGGAGAGTGCAGTGTGTTTTCCTCGGACGCTCGAGTCCGAACGGTGCGGGGAAATTACGTCTACCCTGACATCTCGGTCGTCTGCGGTCCGGCCCTTTTACATGGCGACACGGACGACCTGATCACGAATCCCATTC
>JBBRRB010000049.1:0-46076 GCA_038225555.1 Bryobacterales bacterium | reverse complement strand
CTGGTGGGGCAGGCAATCTGGCCTGCAGCCGGCTTTCAGCCGGCAATTTGCGACGTTCTCGAGAGGTGGTGCGTGCCGGGCCGCAGTAGAATATCTGGGCCGCTGAGAGCCGGCTGAAAGCCGGCTGCAGGCAAGATTGCCTGCCCCACAATAAACGTTTGTATACTGCATTCATCGGATGATCGTTTTACACGCCGGATATTTGGACGACCGCTTGACTATTTGGGCGGAATCTCCCCCGGACGCTCACCGCCAACGCAACTCCCATCCACTTCCGCTCCCCTTCCATACCGGGCGCGACCTGCTGCTCGAATCGCTTACTCGCCACCTGTCTCCCGCCCCGAAGCGAAACGTGTTCGAGCGGGCGACTGCCTGGATCCCGACCGCTGGGTTGGCGCCGTTTCCTTCCAGTGGGCTGATCGCGGATTCGCCACCGGTTAAGGGTGAAGTCCAACCGTATCCGTGGTTCGTCACGGCGTTGCCGCTCAGCCACGCTCAAGCAACCTCTTTCCTTTGCTCCTGCGCCGATAAACAGACGCTGGCACCAGGCGTGGTGATCGGTGCCGATCTCGCATACTGGACCGCCGCCATGCGCGTCGCCGGATCGCTGGTAGCGCGCCAGCAGTTTCTGCCCGACCTTGCCTGGGACTCGCGTCAGTATTGCGCCGTGTGGAAGCCAGTACTGCTCGGCCCCGATCAAGAGCGCCTAGCGAGCCTGGCAGCGGCAATGCCGGCAGCCGCTCGATGTTTATCTCATCAACATGAGGAGGCGCCGGACACGCCTGCCTCCTCGCTGCTCCACTCCTTCATTTCTGCGCAGCTCGATGCTCTCGTCCGATCGGCAGCCGCGGAAAACCGATCGCCGAATCACCATTCGCTGCATGATCGCTGGCAGATGGCTCTGCGCCGGCCGGACCCGGTCCTCAGCGGCGATTTGAAGGAGATCCAGAATCTCGTCGGACAAACGCGCGAATGGCGGCGTCCCATCGCGGCCACCATCGATGCTCCCATGCGTCTCTGTTTCCGCCTGGAAGAACCGCGTGACGAGGAACATTGGTATGTTCGCTTTCTGCTGCAAGGCAGCCGCGACCCCAGCTTGCTCATTCCAGCGGAGACCGTCTGGAAAGCGAACGGCCGTCGGCCAGCCGCGCTGAATTTCCCGGACTTCGATCCTCGCGAGCATATGCTGCTTTCATTAGGACAAGCGTCCGGGGTCTGCCCCGAAATAGATTCCACACTGAAGACTTCCGGCGCTCCCTCCGGCTATGCGCTCGATGCCAACGGAGCCCACGGTTTTCTCGTAGATCGCGCCATGGTTCTGGAACAGGCGGGGTTTTCGGTCCTGCTGCCATCCTGGTGGACTCGCAAGGGAACCAAGCTGCGCCTCACCGCAGGCGCCCACGTCAAGAGCGCATTTCAGAAAAAAGGCGGCGTTTCTCTTGGTGAGATTTTAAAGTTCGAGTGGCAGGTGGCAGTAGGTGGCGACCTAATCACGATGGAGGAGTTGCAATCGCTCGCCGACCTTAAAGCGCCGCTGGTGAAGTTCCGAGGTCAGTGGGTCCAGATGAGCGCCGAAGAGATCAAGGCCGCGCTCGATTTCTGGAAGAAGCGTCCTTCCGGCAAAGCTACCGTTCGCGAGATCGTTCAAATGGCGCTGGGCAAGCCGATGCAGATGGGCGCGCTCGAGTTCGACGGGGTCACTGCGGAAGGATGGGTCGGGGATCTGCTAAGCCAGCTCCAAGGGAGCGCGACTTTCGAAGAACTGAAAGCGCCCAAGAACCTGAAGGCTACTTTGCGGCCGTACCAATTGCGGGGTTATTCCTGGCTTGCGTTTCTCAGACGCTGGGGATTGGGCGCCTGCCTCGCCGACGATATGGGCTTGGGCAAGACTATACAGACTCTCACCCTGATTCAGGCCGATCGGGCTGCTGGCGAGACGCGCCCGGTGCTACTCGTCTGCCCCACCTCAGTAGTGGGCAATTGGCAGAAAGAAGCGGCGCGCTTCACGCCCGACGTGCCGGTAATGATCCATCACGGGCTTACCCGTGCGAAGGGCGACGCATTCGTGGAGAGCGCATCAAAACACGCCCTGGTGATATCCAGCTACGCTCTGCTTCATCGCGATTTAGAGATCCTGAAAAATGTAGAGTGGACCGGCGTGGTGCTCGATGAAGCGCAGAACATTAAGAATTCTGAGACTAAGCAGTCGACGTCCGCCCGCAGTCTCGCCGCCGAGTTTCGCATCGCGCTGACCGGCACGCCGGTTGAGAACAACGTCGGCGATCTTTGGTCCATCATGGAATTCCTCAATCCCGGATTCCTTGGATCGAAGGCCGAGTTTCGCCGGAACTTCTTCGTTCCGATTCAGAGCAATCATGATCCTGAAGCAAGCGGGCGTCTGAAGAAGCTAACCGGTCCGTTCATTTTGCGGCGGCTCAAAACCGATAAATCAGTGATTTCGGACTTGCCGGAGAAGATGGAAATGAAGGTGTTCTGCTCTCTCACGCGCGAGCAGGCATCCTTGTACGCTGCCGTCGTGAAGGATTCCCTGGATGCAATCGAAGGCACCGAAGGAATCAAGCGAAAGGGAGTTGTGTTGGCGACGCTGTCGAAACTAAAGCAGGTCTGCAATCATCCGGCGCAGTTCCTGGGCGACAATTCCGCGGCTGCGGGACGCTCGGGCAAATTGGCCCGCCTGACGGAGATGCTGGAAGAAGTGCTTTCTGCGGGAGACCGGGCGTTGATATTTTCGCAGTTCGCAGAAATGGGCGAGATTATGCGGAAACACCTGCAAGATACATTCGGGCGCGAGGTTCCCTTTCTGCATGGCGCGGTTTCAAAGCCCAAGCGCGATGCCATGGTGGAACGATTCCAAAGCGTGGACGGTCCGCCGTTGTTTCTGCTTTCGCTGAAGGCGGGCGGCACCGGACTCAATCTCACGAGTGCGAATCACGTCTTCCACTATGATCGCTGGTGGAACCCGGCCGTGGAAAATCAAGCAACTGATCGGGCTTTCCGCATCGGACAGACCAAGAATGTGCAGGTTCACAAATTTCTGTGCGCCGGGACCCTGGAAGAAAAGATCGACGAGATGATCGAATCGAAAAAGCGGATAGCGGCTGATGTCGTTGGCTCCGGGGAGGGTTGGCTTACGGAACTATCCACCGCCGATCTCAAAGAGTTGTTCGCGCTTCGGAAGGAGGCCGTCAGTGAGTAGATGGGACGATTTCGATCGTTGGAGCATGTTTCCCGCATCCCGTCCGATTGCCGTCAAGGGCGGCATCAAAGCTGGATCGCAGCGCGGCGAATTTGGAAAGAGCTGGTGGGCGAAACGCTGGATCGCGACCCTCGAAAGCTTTAATATCGGGGGACGCCTGCAGCGAGGAAGATCGTACGCGCGACAGGGGCAAGTACTTTCAATCGAGGTAGAGAAGGGCTGCGTGTCGGCGACGGTGCAAGGCTCGCGCCCGAAGCCCTATGCTATTTCGATCACGGTAAAGACCCTGCCCGATGCGGCGTGGAAGAAAGTGGCGAAGGAGCTGTCGAGCAAAGCCCTGTATGTGGCCAAGCTGCTGGGCGGGGAGATGCCTCAGGATATCGAGGTCGTGTTCAAGTCGGTTTCGGTGCCGCTCTTTCCCGAGACGCTGCGAGATCTGACGACGCGCTGCTCGTGCCCGGACGATTCAAATCCGTGCAAGCACATCGCGGCTGTTTACTACCTGTTGGGCGAAGAATTCGATCGCGATCCGTTCCTGTTGTTCAAGATGCGGGGGCTGGATCGCAAGGATTTGTCCAGTTTGTTGGGAACGGGCGTGAAGAAGCAACCCGCCGCCGAAGAGTCGGAGAAGGTCATTGAAGCACAACCGCTTCCGGTGGACCTGACCGCGTTTTGGCAGGGCAAGCCGATACCCGAATCCCCGGCTGGGTCGATGGAAACCCCGGCGATCTCTGCCGCCTTGCCAAAGCGGCTGGGAAATTTTCCGTTCTGGCGAGGTGAGCGGCCGTTCATCGAAACCATGGAAGAGATCTACCGCTTGGCCTCTGCGAAAGCGACCGAGCGACTCCAGTAACCCCGTATTGAACAAGCGGTAGACTGGCAATCAACCTTAGGTCGATAACCTGCACCGCGGGAAAAGATCGGTTAAAACCATCCCGAGAATCCGCGTAGATTATTCCCCGTCCTTGCAGATTCGCGAGATAATGGGTTCGTGTATATCCCAAGGGCCTTTGTACAACAAGCGGAGTTTGTCGCCGCTACTGCACAGGCGGCCAATGCCCTGCAGCCTGACGTCGTAAGAGTGACGCCGATACTTGGCACCGATTGGAACGGAGAGTCTGCTGTTTTCTTTCAGGTGGTGCTCGCTGATGGAACACCGCGCGCCCAACTATTGAACCTCACTAAGCAGATTTCTTGGTTCATTGTCCAACAAGTTCAGCCCCTTGAGGAGTGGGGGGTTCTTCCCTACTTCGACTTCAGTACACAATCCGAGCAGGCGCGAATCGAAGAACCGACATTGGCGTGATGGCCTACGCAGATGAATTGCTTGAATTGGCACAGGAGATCGCTAATCTTCATTCTCAGCAACCTCATCAAGCGAGCTTGCGACGTGCCGTTTCGACAGCGTATTACGCGCTATTTCATCTTCTAATCTCCGAAGCGACCTCCAACTGGAGCCGTCCTGAATTCCGCGCTATTCTAGCGCGGGTATTCGATCACGGCCCGATGAAGCAAGCCGCCGACAAGGGAGTCTCAGAAATTCAGAGCTATCTCAAAGCGAAGCCTCCAGAGGGACCAGAGCGAGAGGCTGCCAATCATCTTTACAACGTCGCTAACACCTTCGCCCAGGCGCAATATCACCGCACGGAAGCGGATTACAACACCGCCAGGACGTGGGTCCAAATGGAAGTTCTGCTACATATTGAGGGTATCGCCGAAGCGTTCAAAAGCTGGAGTATCATTCGAGAAAAACCTGCGGCGCAGGCTTTCCTAATCTCTATGCTTCCGAGCAAGGAGCGCCGACAAAATGAAAGACCGAATCCTGAAAAACGACCTACCTTGCTGGATGATCCCAAATCCTAGGCTTCGGTAAGCTTGCAGCAGCTGACCTCCGGTAATTCCAGAAGTTAGGGGATACTAATAGCTATGGATTCGATTTCTCGACGCGCATTGATGGGTGCTGCCGTCTTCGGTAGCATGCTCCGAGCTCTCCCTCTTTCGGACATTCGCATCGGCGTCACCACCGATGAAATCGATGAAGATCCGGGAATCGCAGCCGATTTCTTGAAGCGGTTCGGATTACATTACGGCGAGGTTCGCAGCCTCTGGGGCAAGTACAATACATCCCAACCCGTCGAAAAAGTAAAGGAAGCGCGTACCGCGTTTGACGCTCGCCAGATCGCCGTCTCCATCGTTGATACAGCCTTCTTCCGCGGTTCAATTCCGGCGGACGGAACGGCCCTCGACAAGGAATGGACGCTGCTCGAGACGGCCATGGAGCGCGGCAACATCCTCGGTACGAAGGTGCTGCGCATCTTCGCTTTCATGCCGCCCAAAGATGGCAGCATATCGGACACCTCGGTTTACCCCCGCACCTACGAGTTGCTGAAAGAAGCGGCCAGCCGAGCGAATCGGCGAGGGTTCCGGCTCGCTGTAGAAAACTTGAAGGGCAGCTATGTGCAGAATGGCGCGGATTCGGCTCGACTGCTCAAGGCCGTGAACGCGTCCAATTTAGGGCTGACGTGGGATCCCAATAATGCTGCTTCGGTGGGCGAGGTTTCATTTCCAGACGGCTATCGGCAGCTCGATCCCGCGCGTATTTTCCACGTGCATTTGCGCGACTATGTCAAGAAGGCGGATGGAAGCGTGGAGTGGGCCGCGGTAGGGACGGGGGAGTTCGATAACCTCGGCCAGATCCGTGCGCTGCGCAAGGATGGCTTCAAAGGCACGTTCACGCTTGAGACTCATTGGCGCGATCCGCGCGGAAAGGCGTACTCTACTGAGACTTCGCTTACGGCACTGCTCAAAGTAATCGAAAAGGTCTAAGGTTGCTTTTAGCGCTCGTTCACATCGGAGTGTTCGGGCTGTTTCATCCCAGTCAGATTTCCGTCAGGCCCGGATCGGCTGCCGCTATCATGCTGGGGTCCCGCATCTTGGAAGGTACCCAGACGGCGACAATCGGACTCGGCAATCCTGAAACGCGCATTTCGTCCCGGTCCGGCGGCGCTGCGGATATGATTCTATCAATCCCTGGCAGGATTGAACGCCGGTACCGTGGTACCGCTGTCATCAAGAAAGTTGGTGAGGAACTAGTCGCGGTTGTAGAGATGGATCGCGAGGTCGCGGTAGCCTCGATCGTCGCTGCGGAGCTTCCTCCAGGAGCACCGCTCGAAGCATTGAAAGCCCAGGCCGTGTTGGCACGTTCATTCCTTGCGGCATCGCCCTCGCGCCATCGGGATTTCGATTTCTGCGACACGACTCATTGCCAATTCCTGCGAGCATCGCCCGATTCAGGCCAAGACGCGTATCGCGCGGCGAGGGAAACTCGCGACATCCTGCTCACCTATCGCGGCACCCCGATTGCGCCTCGCTATTCGGCAGCCTGCGGCGGGCACACCAAATTGTCCGAAGCAGACGAGTCCGGCTCCCACGGCTACCGATACCAGTCCGTACCGTGCGACTACTGCCTGCGCCACCCGGCACAGCCCGTGCGCGGCCATCGTCTTGGCCTTTGCCAGCAAGGAGCATCCGCAATGGCACTCCACGGCGCAACCTATCGCGAAATCCTCAATCATTATTACCCTGGCACGAAAGTTACGGATTTTCACCCACGCTAGCGTCCACTTTCGATATACTGTCGTGCTGATGCCCAATCTCCCGGACTACATCGCGAAGAGTGTCCCCAACCCTCAAACCAACCGCGCCCCTTGGTATGCAAACACGGCGCCCAGTTATGCTGGCGTTTTCTTGTGGGTGGTTTTTTACGAGTCCCTGGCGCAAGGAACTCTTGAACATGCAGGTCCATTCGTCTGCATCGCGGCGCTCGTCGTGGCTGGACTGCTCAGCTACGGCCTTTACTACTTCGTGCCCGCAATGCTGGGCATGCGGACCGGTTATCCGCTCTACGTGGTGGGAAGCTCGACCTTCGGGACCACGGGCGGTTACTTGATGCCGGGTCTATTAATGGGCTTGCTGCAAATCGGTTGGTTCGCCGTCGGGACATTTTTCTCCACGCAATTCATCCTGAAGGGACTGCATATGGACGCCACCCCCGGCACGCTGACGTTTGGCATTGTCGCGGCGATTTGGTGTTATGTGATGGCGTACATCGGCGTGAAAGGCATTCAGTATGTCGCGAAGGTGTCGCTCTTCCTGAACTTCATACCGCTCCTGGTGATTCTCGTCGTTTTCTTTCAGACGGCCAGCGGAATCTCCAGCTTCCAGGTTCCGCACCCTGCGGCTTTCATCGGTTTTGTCACTCTGCTGCAAGCGGTAATCGGCTTCTTCGCGACAGCAGGGGCAGCGGGCGCGGACTTTGGCATGAATAGCCGGAATACCACCGATGTGAAGTGGGGCGGACTGGTCGGCGTTACTCTGGCTTCCGTGGTGGCCGGTGCGCTTCCGATTCTGGCCGTTGCAGGTGCTCATGGCCGAGATCCCAGCCTTCCCTACAACTACGACGCGGTAATCGGAACGGTGGGCGGATTTTTAGCTTCGGCGATGTTCCTTTTGTTCGCGGTGGCGTCCATCGTGCCAGCGTGCTTCTGCGCCTTTATCGCCGGGAACAGTTTTTCAACGATGCTTCCCGGAGTGCCGCGGATGTCTTCAACGATGGTCGGATGCACCATCGCGTTGATTCTCGCGGTCACTGGCGTGGCTGCGAACCTGGCTGCTGTTTTCTCGATTGTGGGTGCGTCATTCGGCCCGATCTGCGGCGCGATGGCGGCCGATTATCTGCTATCAGGCAAAAAGTGGGCCGGGCCGCGCGAAGGAATCAACATGGCAGGCTATGCGGCGTGGGCGCTTGGATTCCTGGTAGGTATTCTTCCTTTCCTCCCTCTGCCGGCCGATGTCGCCCCGTATGTGCAGCCAGCGGTGCTCTACAGCTTCATCACCGGATTTGTGGTGTACATTATCGTGGCCAAGATGGGCGGGCAACCGGAAACCGTGAGCATGCGTGAGCCGATTCCGGCGGTCAGCGGACGACGGTAGCCCTAATCGAGCCCTGGGATCTTAGGAAATGAAACGCAGAACCTATCTAACGACCATGGCTGGTGCTGCGGCCGCCCTTGCCTCTGCAGCTGAAGGTGGCGACAAGCCGATTCAACTCCATGTGGATTTGACGGTGGACCCAGTCAAAGAACACGAGATGCTGGACAACTTCAGGACGAGCTTTCGGCCGGCGGCGGCCAAACAGCCAGGATTCGTCGATGCGAAGATGTTGAAGCTGCGCTCGACACTGGGGGGAAAGTCTCCCGAAGGTGCGAACTACCGCTTTGTGCTGGTCTTTCAAAACGAGGAACTGCGCCAAAGGTGGGTGGCCTCGGCTACTCATCAAAAAGTGTGGCCGACCATCGAGACTACTCTCAAGCATAAGAACTATAACGTATTGCTCTACGATCAGGCATAAATAGGGAGCGCTCATGAGGCTTTCTCGCAGGCAAGTTCTGGCTGGTGCTGCTACCTTTGCGGGCGCCGGTTTTATCACGGCGATTTCGGGCCAGCCAAGCGATGGGCGACGAGTGCTGGCGTTAATTGGCGACCGCTATCACAACTCGGACTATATCCGCGTGGCTCTGACAAAGATGTTCGGCGGGCTCGGCGTTCGAGTCGACTACACGGTCGATTACAGCCTGCTTTCTAGCAAGCTCCTCGGCAGCTATCAGCTTTTCCTCTGTCTGCGCGACGGCATGATTTGGCCGGAGGGTTATCTCGGACCGGATGCATACACGGCCTACGAACAAGGGCTGGAGAATAAGGACGACTTCCCGGCTGCGAAGCCTCAAAACTGGTTGACCGAAGATCAGGCGGTAGCGCTGAAGGAGTTCGTGACTGCAGGCAACGGCTTCTACTCGCTCCACAATAACAGCCACGTATCGCTGTCTTCAAAGACGTATCGGGACATCCAGGGCGGCGCTTATATCGGACATCCCACGCTGCGGCCCTTCAAGGTGCGGGTGATGAATGAAACGCATCCGATTACGCAGGGCATTCACGATTTTATGGTGAATGACGAGCAGCATTATGTTGAGTACGATAAGGATCGCAAACATATCCTGCTCGAAGCGGAAAACGTGGACGGCTTGGGGTTCGATAAGTACGGCGCTAAATCGGTCGCGGGTTGGGCTTATGACTACGGGAAGGGACGGGTCGTCTTTACCGCGGCGGGTCACACGATTCATGCGCTGTGGGAGCCCGAGTATTTGAAACTCCAAAGACGGGGCGTGCGGTGGCTGTTAAAAGAGATTTAGGCCAGCAGCTCGCTGCTACGATCCAAGCAAGTCCAATTTCTGCACTGCGTCCGGCATCCGACTGTCATAAGTAAGCGCCGCATCCGGGTCGCCCTCTTCATAATTCGCCGTTCGCAGACCGTACCAGACTGACGCCGCAAATGGAATGACAGCCAAGAAACGGATGGGCTTGAGCAGCATCCAGTGCTCCAAATGGGAAGTCATGCTGGTGAAAACGAAGAAGCCAATCACATAAACGAGAACGATGGTGATCGCGTTGTTTTGAAAGGCCGGCATTGCGCACGCGAACGGAATCTTGCGGAAACGAATCAGCAGCGTCTCGATTAGAAGCAGGGACATCGCCGTCACCACCGCGCCCTGCAGCAGGCCCACCTTTGGACCCCAGAGTATCGAGTACGCAATGACGCTGGGCAGGATTACAGCCGGTAGCAGGAATGTCAAAATAAGCTTTCGGGCCACCCAAGAGCCGCCGCGAACCGCCCGATCCACGGCCAGTCGGAAGATCCAGTTCGACGTCAACCCGGCAGGCAGCTCGAAGGTCAAGCGCAATCCCGCCACCAGGAAATACACGACGCACAAGGGCGCGGCAAGCAGGTCCGCATGCGGAATCGTGCTGATTGCTCCGGGTTTGGGTACGGGCAAGGAGAAAATCGATTGCGCGGCCGTGATGAATCCGAGCCCGGTAAACGCACCGAACAAAATACAATGCGTTTCGCTGCGAAGAAGCGCGCGCAGTCCGAAGTGGTAGCAGGCTCTTTGAAAGGAGTCCTTCAGCATGACGCGGTCAAATAGCGCGGAACCCAGTTGCATTGGCACGCGGGCCGCTGTTTGCCGACGATCCGCCGACTCGGGAATCCTCCGGAAGTACTGGCGATAACCGAGCGCCCCAAAAAACACCGCCAAGCCGAAAACAAGCGCCAGCGCCTTCAGAGCCAGCGCAGCCAACTTGGCCAGTTCCCCGGTCGCCCTGCCTTGGAACGATTGATAGAGAGCCAAATACCACACCGACGGCAACCAGCGCACATACGAATGGGGATTTGCCGCGAGTTTCGCAAGGTGGGGAGGCACGGAGAATATGGAACAAAGCATCGCCATCAACGCGATCATGATTGAGAGGCGCACGAACAGGGAAACCTTGCGGAAAGCAGCATGAGGCAGGCAGGATAGCAGCGCGCCGATCACTGTAAAGCACGCGAAAAACGTGAAGGCGCTCGCGAGGATGACAGTCGCCGCGTGCGCACCCACGAAGGACACATAGCCGATCAGCGTGCCCTCTTCCGCTATCACTACGATCGGGAATAGCAGAGCCGACACAGCGTTCACGTCGATAGCGAAGATGGACGCCAGGATCGCGATAGCTGCCAGGTTGGCGAGGTAAATATTCCGAGAGGGGAGCGGGAGCGGTGCGAGATTGGCGTAATCCTGCAGGCTGGGGAAAATGCGATCCCACTTTAGCGTGACCACCACGCCGGTGACCACCATCGAGAAAACGACGAAGAAATATTTATCGGGGATGGATGCCGTGTAGTGATCGAAGGCGCGTCCGTTGCGGAAATAGCGCATCAGCGAAGAGTATTTGTCGAAGAGGGTGAGGGAGACGAACGCGCCGGGAACGGCGAGAATGGCGAGCAGACCTCCGATACCCAGGTTGAGGTCCGCTTCCCCGGAATCCTGGCCGGAGTTCACGATAACGGCCGCAAAGTGCGCGACCAATCTGGCGAACGGTCGGTTGCGCCAACCCCGGATCGACATCGACTAGCAGGGGGCCTGGACAGCAGCCACGATGTTCGCGGCCAAGCCGTCCGAATCCACGCGCTCCGTGAGTTGCAGAAAAGCTTCCTCCAGCGCGGGAACCATTCCTTTGGACCGAATCTCGTCGATCGCGCCGTACGCGACCACCGAACCCTGTCGCAAGAGCACCAGATGAGTGCACAACTTGTCGACTACTTCCAGCACTGGTGAACAGAAAAAGATCGCTTTGCCGGATTGCGCCAGGAGCTTGACGACTTGACGGAAAACCAGCGCCATGCTGACGTCCAACCCGGAGAACGGCTCATCGAGGACCAGCGCGTCCGGATCATGCATAAGCGCCGCAATCAGCATAATTCGCTGGCGCATTCCCTTTGAGTAGGAAGAAATCGGAGAGTGGCGATGCGGGAACATTGCAAAGTCATTCAGCATGGAATCGGCTTTGTCCTTCAGCCGTTTGGCATCGATTTCACGAAGAGTGCCGACCAGCTCCAGATATTCCCATCCGGTTAGGAAAGAGTACAGATTCGCTTCTTCCGGCGCGTAGCCGAGTCTGCGCTTGTAAGCGGGCAGGTCCGCCTTGATGTCGCGGTCTCGGTAGAGGACCTGGCCCGTGGTCGGCTCCAAGAGCCCGGTGAGCATTTTCACCGTTGTGCTCTTGCCCGAGCCGTTCGGTCCCAGATATCCGAGAATGTCGCCCGGTGCAATGGAAAAGCTTACGCCCGAGACCGCTGGCAGCCCGGCGTAGCGCTTGGTCAGTTGCCGGGCTTCGAGAACGGCCATGTTTGGAATTGGACACCGTTGGTGGCCAGCGGGTTCCCTGCTCAGTCCGCTGTACACTGAAAGCAGGTTGCGATGGTTGCCACTCCCGCCAAACTGGTCACCTACGAAGAATGGCTTCTGATGCCGGAGGTTTCCGACTGCATCGAGGAAGTGGTGGACGGTGAGATTTGCATAATGCCGCCCAATAGAGAATCTCACGCCAATATAATCGATAATCTGTCGGACCTGCTCAGAGAGAAACTGGATCGGCGCACTGTTAAAGTGCGGGCTACGGTTTTCGGCTTGAAGTTCTACAACTCGAAGGCGGGCACTTTCGAACCACCGCCATCCTTCATGAGGGCACCTTGGCGCCTAAGTTTTTTCCGCAGGCTGAAATCGACGTCTCAGCCATCTGGGAGCAATAAGCCGACATGACTACACTCGAGGGATGGGCTTTTTTCCCAGCGATCATCGAACCCGTCATCCAACCGCTCAATCCCATCGACCGGCTTTCGGAACTGCTCAGAGACAAGCTCGATAGCCGGAAGGTGAGAATTCGCGCGGCGCTTCCCGCATTCGTCATCCGCCGCGACCCTTTCGCCTTCTGCTCTCCCGACCTCGCGGTGATTCTTCTCGCAGAGATGATCGAAGAGGACGGCTTCCTCCATTCCGCGCCCGAGCTGGTGGTTGAGGTGCTTTCGCCCAGCAGCGGGAGGTTCAGCCGCAGATCGAAGCTGGAAGGTTACGAGTCGATGTGCGTACCCGAAGTGTGGGTCCTTTCGCCGGAAGCCGAGACCGTGGAGATTTTGCAGCTTGAAGATGGACGCTTTCGAACTACTGCCGTCCTACGAGAAGGATTGCTGGCTCCTAAACTGTTCCCCGAGGCTGAAATCGATGTCTCGGCGGTTTGGGAGCGGTAATTCCCGACTTTTTGGGCTGGAGCCGCGTCTTCGCTAACGGAGCCGAAATTTGATCTTTCGGGAGGTTGAGGATCGCGACCTGATCGCCAAAGCGCGGCGCGGGAACGTAGACGCTCATAACGTGCTGGTTTCCCGCTGGGAGAAGCGCGTCTACAATTACCTGCTGCGCCTCGTTCGGAATCGCGAAGATGCCCTCGACCTCGCCCAAGACGTTTTCTTGAAAGCATTTCAAAACTTGAAGAAGCTCGAAGATCCCGATCGCTTTCCAGCGTGGCTGTACCGCATCGCCCACAACGAAGCATATTCGCTACTGCGGAAGAATCGGCCCGAAGGCGACCTGGACGTAGAGCTTCGGACCGGTGAGAGCACCAGCCGCATGTTTCCCGCCGAGCTTTCGTTGGCTGTCGACAGCGCGCTCAATCGCCTTTCGGCAGATCAGCGGGAAGCGGTGGTGCTGAAGATTTACCAGGGGTTCAAGTTCGATGAAATGTCCGAGATCCTGTCCTGCCCCGTATCGACGGTGAAGTCGCGCCTGTATACCGCGCTCGACCTCCTGAAAGACACACTAGCTCCAATCAGTGCGCGAGGTGCCGAATGACTTGCAAATCTTTTGACGTAAAGGCTTACTTTCTGGGCGAGAACGACCGTCAGGATAAAGCCGCAAGCGACGAACATGTCGCCCGCTGCGCGAACTGCCGGGAAGAACTGGATCGGCTCAATTTAACGCAGTCGGCGCTGCTCTCGCTGGGGGACGAAGAAATTCCCAAGCGCATCGCATTCGTGTCTGATCGAGTCTTCGAGCCGCGCTGGTGGCAGACGATTTGGCGGTCGGGGCCAGTAATGGGCTTAGCGTCGGCGGCCTTGCTAGCTGGGGCAATTCTGGCGCATGGTTTGACTCGGCCTCCGTCCTTGGTCGCACCTGTAGCTGTGGCCAAACTCGATACTGCCCAGATCGATGCGGAAGTAGACAAGCGCGTCCAGGTCGCGGTGACCAAGATCGAAGCTCGGGAACAGACCCAGCACGAACAGATGCTCGCGGCAGTGGCGAAGAAGTCTCAACTGCAGGGACAAGCGCTAGTAGCGGCTCAGGAAACGATTCGCTTCTACCAGAATCAGATCGGGCGCTTGATGGTGGCGAGCAACTACGATCGGAGCGCCCCGCAATGAGACTCTGCGTCGCTCTGGTTGCGCTGTGCGGGATCGTCTTGCCAGGCGCTTCTCCAGAACGGCCGCGCGTGTCGCCCACGCTGGTAGCTGCAATGGCTCAACGCCTGGACGGCCGACTCGCGCGGTTGATGCCGGAAGATCCAGTGATGCTGATCGGGCTCACGCAGGGCACCTACTTGGTAGGATATGGGGCGGTTTTCATGGGGTCGGTAAATCTCGCGCCTATGGCGGGGATCACTCCTTTTCATCAAGTAATCTCGAAGGAAGAACTCACGAGGGTTCACCAGAAAAAGATGGACCGCATGCCGAAGCTGAAAGATTTGATGCAGGATGTTCTGGTCGACCTGGCTTCGTCAATGGACCCGGTGCCTTCTACCGAACAGATTGCGGTCGCCATCTCGCTCTTTTACTTCAATGGGGAAGACACTGCGGGTTTACCCGCCCAGATCGTCATGCACGCTCAACGAAAAGCGCTGCTGGAGAGCCGGGCGAATAAGGCCTTGCTCGCTTCGGCTCTCCGCGTGGAGGAGTTCTAGTGTTTGTGTGGGGCAGCCATTCCTGGCTGCAGCCGGCTTTCCAGCCGGCTCACAGGAATTAAATATGCGCCTGGGCGAAATTCTGCTGGAGCGACGCCTGATCACTCAGGAGGATCTGGACCGCGCGCTGGAGTTGCAGAAAGAGCGCGGCGACAAGATCGGAAAAACGCTGGTCGATCTTGGCTTCATCGCCATGCGCGACGTGCTTGCAGCCCTCTCCGATCAGCTCGGCTTGCCGCTCGTGACCATCGACGGACCACCCCCCGCTGCCGCCGAAACCGAAGCGCTCTCGCCGAGGTTCCTCAGGCAGTTTCGCATCCTCCCGATCGGCCGCGAGGACCACACCTTAACGCTGGCGATGGCCGATCCGCTGGATTTTGAGACGTTGACATCGGTGCGCAACTGCACGGGCCTGAAAGTGAGCCCGGTGCTGGCGGCGGAGCAGGAAATCCTGGATGCCATCGACAAATATTACGGCGAATCGGCCAAGACCGAGGCCGATCTAGATCCCGATTCCGCACAGGCTTCCGAAGACTTGGAGCACTTGCGCGATATGGCGAGCGAGGCTCCCGTGATCCGGTTGGTGAACGCGATTGTCGCGCAAGCTGTGGAGAAGCGCGCCAGCGATATTCACATCGAGCCGTTCGAGAAAGAGTTCCGCATCCGCTTTCGCGTGGATGGCGTGCTCTACAACCAGGAATCTCCGCCTCGCGAGATGAAGGCTGCGATGATTTCGCGCGTGAAGCTGATGGCCAAGCTGAACATCGCGGAGCGCCGGCTGCCGCAAGACGGGCGCATCAAGGTGAAGACGCTGGGGCGCGAGGTGGATCTGCGCGTCTCCACTCTGCCGACGCTTTATGGCGAAAGCGTCGTGATGCGGCTGCTTGACAGGTCCGCTACCGATTTTTACGATTTGCAGCGGCTGGGTTTCGATGACCACATGCTGTCGCGGATGCAATATTACACCGGCTTGCCGCACGGGATTTTCCTGGTCACAGGCCCCACTGGCAGTGGCAAGTCGACTACGCTTTACTCGGCTCTTAAACGAATCAACCAGAGCGACAAAAAAATCATTACGATTGAAGATCCGGTGGAATATCAGATGGACGGGATCAATCAGATTCACGTGAATCCGCAGATTGGTCTGACATTTGCGCAAGGGTTGCGCCACATTGTGCGTCAGGATCCAGACGTGATCATGGTGGGTGAAATTCGCGATCGCGAAACAGCGGACATTGCGATTCGCTCATCGCTCACGGGCCACTTTGTTTTTTCGACGCTGCATACGAATGACGCTCCAAGTGCAATTACGCGACTGACCGACATGGGCGTAGAGAATTACCTGATCACGTCGTCGCTGGTTTCCGTGCTGGCGCAGAGACTGGTCCGAGTGATCTGCAAGCACTGCAAGCAGCCGGACGGGGTTCGGATCGCGCCGGACGGGGAGCAGGTCCACACGTTTCGCGGGGCCGGCTGCGAGCATTGCTTCGGGAGCGGCTATGCGGGCCGGGTGGGGATCTTTGAATTGATGGAGCTGAACGAAGAACTGCGCAGGCTGATCATGAAAAATGCCGATGCCGCCGACATTACGAGCGCGGCTAAGCGGAACGGAATGCGCAGTCTGCGCGAGGATGGCTGGATGAAAGTGGCGAACGGCGTCTCCACCGCCGATGAAGTGATGCGCGTCACCCAGGAATTTTAAGCCCCGTGACCAGCTTCTACTTCAAAGCCGTCGCCTCCGATGGCAAACTTCGCACCGGCACTCTGCACGCCGAGACCGACAAGTGGGTCGCGTCCGAACTGCGCCGCCAAGGTCTAACACCCGTCTACGTGGGGCTGGAGCCAAAGAAATCGTTCGATCTAAAACTACCTACCTTCTCCGGACGCAAGCGTCGCGACGTTCTCTTTTTCACCCAGGAACTCTCCACGCTGCTAAACGCCGGCGTACCGCTGGACCGCGCCCTCAACATCACCAGCGAACTAACGGAAGGTTCCAACTTCCGCCTGATCGTAATGGACATCCTGCGAGTCCTCAAGGGCGGTCGCTCCCTGGCCGACAGTCTAGCCACGCATCCCGAATACTTCTCGGATCTCTTCATCAACATGGTCCGGGCGGGCGAAGCCAGCGGGTCGCTCTCCTCCGTATTCGACCGGCTCTCCGAATTCGAACGCACCCGCGACGACCTGCGCAGCTACATCGTCTCCTCCATGGTTTATCCTGGCCTGCTGATGGTAGTTGGCGCGTCCTCCATCTTCGTCTTGTTGAACTTCGTGGTGCCCCGTTTCGCCAGCGTCTTCGAGCAATCGCGCATGGTGATGCCTCTCCCGACAAAGATCATGCTGGAGGCAAGTAAGTTCGTCCAGAGCTACGGCATGCTGATCCTGGGCGGTATCGCCGTGACGCTGATCGCTTTCTATGGCTACATAAAAACCCAGTCCGGGCGATTCTGGTGGGATTCGTTCCGCCTCAAAGTTCCCGTCCTGGGCGATGCCCTGCGCAAGGCCGAAACCGCTCGTTTCGCGCGCGCCATGGGTACGCTGGTAGGCAACAGCGTGCCGCTGGTGCAGTCGATTGGCATCGCAGCCGCGATCTTGAATAATAGAAAGATCTCCAAATCGCTCGAAATTGTTTCGCTTGGCGTGAAACGAGGAGAAGGCATTGCAGGGCCCATGAAGAAGGCCGGCGAATTTCCTCCGCTCGCATCGCACTTACTAAGCGTGGGCGAGGAAACCGGTCGGCTCGACGCGATGTTCAATCGGATGGCCGATATCTATGAATCGGACACCAAGGCGGCCATCAAAAGGTTTACCTCGCTCTTCGAACCGATGGTGATTCTGGTGATGGGTTTGATTGTCGGCGCGCTCATCTTGAGCATGCTGCTGGCGATTACGAGTATTAACGATGTCGCGATGTAAGAGGGAAACGAAATGGCAAGAAACCGAAAATCACAAGCCGGTGTAACTCTGATTGAGATGCTCGTGGTGGTGACCATCATCGCGCTGTTCGCGGCGCTGGTGGCTCCGCGCATGATGCATCAGGCGGATAACGCGCGCAAAACGGCAGCTCGAGCGCAGATCAATTCTTTTATGACGGCGCTCGGTTCGTACAAGCTCGATACCGGAGGGTACCCGAACACGGAGCAAGGCTTGCAAGCGCTGAGAGTCAAGCCGGAGAACCTGACGCAATGGCAGGGGCCTTATCTGCCGCAGGAAATTCCGACGGATCCGTGGGGCCATGCCTATCTCTACAAATATCCAGGAGATCACGGCGACGAGCCCGATGTTATTTGCCTAGGCGCCGATGGCCAGCCGGGTGGAGAAGCGCTGAATGCCGACATTGTCAGTTGGAAGAGCCAGTAAGCGCCAAGGCGTAACGCTGATCGAGATGCTGGTGGTGGTCGCGATCATGGCCGTCATCGCGGGAGTCAGCTATCCGGCAATTGCTTCCGGCATCGACTCCTTGCGCCTGAACGCGGCCTCCCAAAGCGTAGTCGCGTTCCTGAATAGCGGATTAAATCGCGCCGAGCGTCGCCAGCAAGCCATGGAAATTACGATCGACAAATCTGAAAACGCCCTCTATCTTCGGTCAGCGGAGCCGGGCTTCGTACGTAAGCTGGAACTACCGGACGGGATCACGATCGCGAAGGTGCTGCCCGACTCTCGATCTTTTCTCCTGTATCCAGGCGGAACCGTGCCTCGGCTAGGCGTGTTGCTCGTAAACCGCAGAAATGTTGAGCGTCTGGTGCAAGTCGATCCGATGACGGGCGTTCCGCAAGTGACCAAACCAACCACGTGAGACAACGCGGCTTCACTCTTCTCGAAGTAATGGTGGCGACGCTCATCATGGCGATCGCGGTCACCGGACTCCTCTCCGCAATCTCCACTTCCATGCGCAGCGCCGCCCGTCTGACCGACTACGACCGCGCTGTGCAACTCGCCCGTCAAAAAATGGACGAGCTCATTCTGACTACCACAAAGCTGCCGAAAAACGTGCCCATCGAAGGCGCCTGGAATGAAGTCACCGGATGGCGCGCGAGGGTTTCCACGTTCGACAAGCAGGAGGGCGCTGGACCTGGATCCCCGATTCTGGAGCGCATCGAGCTTGAGATCTGGTGGCTGAGCGCCGATAAGCGTCGGACGTTTACTCTGGAAGGATTCAGGCGAGGAGCGTTGCAGCCCGAAGAGGCTGCGCCGTGAGGAAACAAGCCGGTGTAACGCTCATGGAACTGCTGATCGCGGTGACGCTGGTCGCGCTCCTCTCCGTCGGCCTGCTCTTCGCCATGCGCGTCGGTCTCAACGCAATGGACCGCTCAAATGATCGCCTCATGGGCAATCGCAAAGTAGTCAGCGTCGAGCGCATCCTGGAAGAAGAAGTGGCCGGCATCATGCCGATCACGGCCATCTGCTCGGCTGATGGCGAAGGGCCTCCCGCGAAGATTGCGTTCTTCCAAGGAGAGGCGGAAACCATGCGCTTCGCCTCCAGCTACTCGATGCAGGAAGGCGCACGCGGCTACCCGACTATTCTCGAATATCAAGTAATCCCCGGCGAAGACAACGTCGGCGTCCGGCTGGTGGTGAACGAATCACTCTACACCGGACCGCGCTCGGCTGGTGCCTCCTGCAGCGGAGGAATATTTCGTCCGGTTCTCATCGGACCCATGTCGTTCGTGCTAGCCGACAAGTTGGCATACTGTCGGCTCTCCTATCGCGAGCCTCTCCCGCCCCCCGATCTGTCCCGCTGGGTGCTGCGCTGGAACAAGCAGTTCCTGCCCAACGCAATCAGGGTGGAGATGGCACCGCTCCATCCGGACCGCGCGCGCCTGCAGCTCCAAACGTTAACCATTCCGGTGCATGTGACCCGCCTGCCAATGGAGCGTTATGACTTCTGACATTGTGGGGCAGCCAATCCTGGCTGCAGCCGCCTTTGCAGGCGGCCTTCCCCATGGTCGAAAAGGAAGCGCCCTCCTCGCAGTGCTTTGGCTCTCCGCAGCACTCGCCACCATCGCCTTCACCGTCGCCAATACCGTTCGCGGAGAGACCGAGCGCACCGCCACAGGGGTCGACTCCATCCGCTGCTACTATCTCGCCTCTGCATCCATAGATCGCGCCCTGCTGCATATCCAGTGGGGTGGTAAATACTTCACGCCACCCATGCCTGTGATGCGCTTCCCCTACCCATCCGGCGAAGCCACGGTCGAGATCATTCCAGAGACGGCCAGACTCTCCATCAACCGCGCGGTACCGCAAGACCTCCTAGCCACGGTCCTCGCAGTCGGAGCGCAGCCCGATCAAGTGCAAACCATCACCCAGGGCATTGTCGATTGGCGGACCGCCGCCCCCGGAGACGCCTTCACCCAATTCGATCAGCATTATCTATCCCTCAAACCGTCTTTTCGCGCGCGTCATGCGTCCTTTGAAGAGATCGAGGAATTATTGCTGGTAAGAGGCATGACGCCGGACCTGTTTTATGGAAGATACGAGAGGGACAACCAGGGCCGCCTGTTCTCCGTGGCAGGCCTCAAGGATTGCCTCTCCGTGTATGGAGCAGTCGGCGGCTTCGACGTGAATACCACCGCGCCAGCACTGATGCGAGCCTTGGGCGTGAGTCCAGGAGCCGTGGCTGGGATTGTGGCGCGCAGGCAAGCGCAACCGGTAAAATCCATGGACGAATTGGCCCCGTTCAACGACGGCAGCCCCGGCTTTGGCAGGCTTGGACTTACCGCCAGCCCCATCTGCGTGCTGCGCTCCACCGCTCGTCTCCGAATGCCCGACGGCCAGCTTTCAGACGTTCGCAAATCGGTTTCAGCGATGGTACGATTCCTGGGCCTCGAATACAACCCCCCGTACCACATCCTGCGCTGGGATGACAGTGCGTTCTCCACTCAATGACGCCCACTGAAGTCGAGCCCGGCATAGAAACCGACTCCCTCGCATCGCCGAAGCAACCTTGGAAAAAGTGGCTCGCCATCGGAACCGGCGTGGGCATCGAGATCGGCGCTCACGACCTCACGGTGACCGTGGCCCGCGTCAGGCCCAGCGGCGTCAGCATCCTCGGTTCGCTCAGCATTCATCGTTTTCGAGAGCAACCCGCAGCCGAGTGGGGCGATGTTTACATGCGCTTCATTCGCAAACTGGGCCAGCGCCATATAGCGGCTCACGTTCTGCTTCCCCGCGAGGCCGTGATTGTGCGCCAGTTGCAAATGCCCGGAGTGGCCGATAAAGATCTAGGGGCGGCGCTCAAATTTCAGATCGATTCCCTGCACCCCTATCCAGACGAAGACGTCACCTACGATTTCGCACGCATCCAGAAAACTACCTCAGTCCTGGTTGGCATCAGCCGCCGGGGCGTGGTTGACGAATTTGCCACGCTTTTCGCCGAAGCGGGCATCAAGGTATCGGCTTTCAGCTTCTCAGCAGCCAACATCTACTCCGCCATCCGCCTGCTGACGATTCCTCCCGTCGACGGCTTCTTGGCATTGAGCGATCTGGGCGACGAGACCACCGAATTGGAAGCTTACGGCGAGAGTCCTTCCCGCCCTCTGTTCTCGGCCCGCCTGGACCAGTCTTTCGAGCGTGCGCGTGCGTTGGCCCTCTCTGAACTGCGATTGCCGCCCGACACCCAGCCTCTCAGCTTGCCGGAAATCCTGCCCCAGCCCTTAGAGGTTCCCGACGATTACGACCTGGATCGGTCTTCGCTGGTGTACGCGACCGCGATCGCCGGTGCCTGCCCGTGGTTCGCCCTGCCTGCGAATCTGCTTCCTCCCGAGCTTCGCAAAGTCAGCTCGCGATATATCTATGTGCCGACGATTGTGCTGGCGGTGCTGGCCGTGCTCGCGGCCATCGTGCTGGCGGGCTATTCGAGCTACGAAGACAAGCAGTACCTCGAAAAACTGCAAGTCGAGATTGCCAGAGTACAGCCCCGAGCCAAGCTAGCCGCCAAGCTGGACCTGCAGATTACCAGCACCCGCAACCGCGCTCAAACTCTCGACAACTTCCGCCGCCGTCTCAAAGACGACATGAACGCGATCAACGACCTGTCGAATATTCTCGCTCCTCCTGCTTGGCTTAACTCGCTGCAGTTGACGCGAGATGCCGCTTCCATCTCGGGTGAAGCGGAACGCGCGGAATCGCTCTTGAAGCTGCTCGATGGATCGAAACAATTTCGGCGGTCAGAATTCACGTTGCCGATCGCCCGCGGCGCCAGTGGAGAGATGTTCAGCATTCATTCCATCCGCGAAGGGGTCACCCCGTGAACATCTCCGATCGCGAACGCCGGATGCTGAGCATGGCCGGGGTAAGCATTATCCTCTCCGGCATTTTTTGGCTCGCCACATCCGGTTCGAATCCCGCTGCTCCCAAAGTCGTCTCTCAGGTGGATTCGGTGGATCATGCCGAAAAGATGCTCACAAATCTTCGCAGGCAGGCGGCCACCATTCCCGGCAAGGAAGCGGTGCTGAAGCAAGTCTCCACGGAATTGGCAGAGCGGGAGAAGGGCCTGATCAAAGGCGACACGGCCCCCCAAGCGCAAGCCCAGCTCGTGCAAATCCTCCGTGAAGTAGCTCGCAATCAAGCGCCTCCTCTCGAAATCAAGCAAGTGGAGCTGGGGCCAGCGCAAGCGTTCGGCGATTCTTACGGCGAAGTTTCCGTATCGGTAACGGTGGATGGCCGCATTGATCAGCTCGTCAACTACCTCGCCTACCTGAGCGCCCAGCCGGAGATTATCGCCACGGACCAGATCCGCTTCAACAATGCAAATCCCAAGCTGAAGACCAATCAAGTGCGTCTGACCATTTCCGGTTTGGTCGCGCGCAAGCTGGTCCCGGCGAGAAAGGGAGTGGCTTCGTTTTGATCCGCAAGCTGATGCTTCTCAACGTGGCGCTGCTGGCGATCCTGGGCCTGCTCGCCTATCAGATTCGCCAGAAGGTGCTGCTGGCGCGCAAGCGCGAAGTCGCCATGCTGCTGATGCGCACTCCGAATGCGGATGTCCCTAGGCCAGCCGCGCTCGGAAAAGTCGCGGCGCTGGACGCAACGTCGTATCAGGATGCGGTAGCGAAGAACCTGTTTTCGAAGGACCGCAACCCCATCCCGATTCCCGATCCGCCCCCGCCGCCGCCTCCTCCGCAATTGCCTCCGTCTTTTCCGGTGGCTCGCGGCGTCATGATATGGGACGGACTTCCACCGACTATCGTGTTGAGCGACAGCAAAGGATCGGGCACGCAGCGCGGATATCATCCCGGCGAGAAGATCGGGGAGTGGAAGATTCTCTCGGTGGATAACCAGTACGTAGTGCTGGAGTGGAACGGCAAGCAGTTCAAGAAGCGCCTGGACGAGTTAATGGACCGCACGCCGATTCAAGTGGCCGAAGCACCGCAAGTGCAGCAGGCCACGGCAGCGCCGCCCGCGACGAAGAGCTTGTCCGAATCGAAAAACGGACAAGGCGCGGACATGGGTGGTGGCGTGAAAGCCTGCGTTGCAGGCGACACGCAGCCGACGGGTGCGGTGGTATCGGGATTGAAAAAAGTGGTAAGCCAGACTCCCTTCGGCTCGGTATGCCGGTGGGAGCCAACCAATTAAAAGAGATTCAAGAGATTAGATCCATGAAAAAGACATTTACTCTATTTGCGATTTCCTCCGCGCTCTTATGCGCCTCTGACAAGAAGACATCCGCGAGGCAGCCGGTGGTGAAACAGGACGCGCCCAAACAAGCGGCTACGACTCTGCCGGACGGCGCCGTCGAAGTGGATCCATACACGCATCGATACACCGACGCGCAAGGAAAAAAGTGGCTCTACCGCCAGACACCTTTCGGTTTGGTCAAGATGGAAGACAAACCCGCCCCGGTAGCAGTGGAGAACGCCACTCCGACGAAGGTCACCGATCTGGGCGAGAGCGTAAAGTTCGAGCGCAGCACGCCGTTCGGCGTGACCAAATGGACGAAGAAGAAAGCAGATCTGACCGACGACGAAAAAGCTCTCGTCGCACATCCGGAGAAGCAGTAGACCCGTGCCGAAACCCTGGCTTCGAAGCGCTTCGGCCCTGCTGGCACTCGCGGCAACGCTATTTGCCCAGGTTCAGACGCCGCGCCCCGCTTTGCCGCCGGGATTTCAGCCTCCCCAACCTTTGCCGCAACCCCCGCAGCAAGCCGCTCCGGCCCAGCCCGCTCCAGCCAATCAAGCTCCTGGCCAGACTGCAGCGCCTGGAACTGCGGCTCCCGCACCAGCGCCCGGAACGCCCACCGTGTATGGCGGTCTCTCGCTAAACAACACGTCGCTTACCGAAGTGATCGACCTCTTGTCCAGGCAGCTCAAACTGAATTATATTCTGGATCCGCGCGTCAAGGGCGGAGTATTTCTCAACACCTACGGGGAAACCAAGGACATCGATACGCGTTCGCTGCTTGAGACCATACTGCGCATCAACGGGTTCGGCATCGTCAAACAAGGCGACCTTTACCGCATCGTGCCGCTCGCGGAAATTTCCCACCTGCCCGTCCCCATCGAACGAGTCACCGACCCCAAGGACATCAACGATGACGATCGAACGATGCTCAACCTGGTCTTTCTCAAGTACGCAACGGCAGACGAGTTGGCCAAGGTATTAGAGCCGTTCTTGGGCGAGAATGCGAAGGCTTACACCTATCCTCCCGCAAACATGATTTTTCTGCTCGACAGCCGGCGCAATCTGCGGCGCATCATGGAGCTGGTCTCATTATTCGATAGCGATTCACTGGCCAATCAGCGGGTGCGTCTATTCGAGGTGAAGAATAGCCAGCCGAGCGACATGGCTAAGGAACTGGACAGCATCGTCAAGTCGATTTCGCTGAACGATAAGAATGCGCCAATCAAGTTTATTCCGGTGAATCGGATCAATACGATTATCGCGATCGCTCCAAACCCGGGCGCATTCACTGAAGTGGAAAAGTGGATTAAGAAACTGGACGTGCCGGTGAAGATTACCGCCGGGTCCGTGGACAACTATGTCTACCGCGTGAAGTATGGACAGGCCCAGTTGGTCGGCGGCGCCATCATGCAGCTTTACGGCGGATACGGCGGGGGATATGGCGGGGGCGGATATGGCGGCGGTCAATTTGGCGGTGGCGGCGGATTCGGCTCAGGACAGTTTGGCGGTGGCGGCGGATTTGGCGGTCAATATGGCGGAGGTGGAGGATTTGGCGGCGCAAATCCCTACGGTGGTGGAGGCGGATACGGCAATCCTTACGGCGGTGGCGGCGGGGCGAGCGGCTATCCCAATGGCGGTTTCGCCCCGGCACCCCCGCCCTCCAACGTTTCAGGATCTACCGGCGGAGTCGCCAACGGAGTGCCAGCCACGGCGGGTGCGGGTACTGACTTAACAGGTGCCTACCTGGGTGCAGGCCAGTATGGCGGCGGCGGACAGGGCCTGCTGCCGCGCATCATCCCAAACCCTCTCGATAACACCCTGCTGATCCAAGCCACGCCACAGCAATACGAAGGCATCCTCAAACTCCTAAAACAAATCGACGTGGCTCCGCGGCAAGTCCTGATCGAAGCGAAAATCTATGAAGTCCAGCTCACCGGAGCATTCGCCAGCGGAGTGACGGCTTTCCTCCAAAAACGAAATGCAGCCGCCTCTAGCGGATCGGGGACAACCCCGTCCCTCAGCACCCGCCAACTGTTAGGTCAATTGGTGGGCGGCGTGACACAGCTCTCGGCGAGCGCACTGGTAGGACAAAGCCGGGAACTGCTGGGCTTTCTGCAACTGCAGGAGACGGAGGGACGCTCGAAAGTGATCTCCGCACCTAGCATTATCGCGACTGACAGCATTCCGGCTTCGATCAACGTGGGAGACGAAGTTCCCACGCTCACCTCGCAGGCCGTAACCGGAGTACAGGTGGGCGGAAATTCGGCATTCGCGAACACCATATCGGACCGGCAAAGCGGCGTCACGCTGAATATTCTGGCGCGTGTCAATCCCAGCGGAATCGTGACTATGATCCTGAATCAGGACGTGAGCAGCCCTATTCCGGCAGCGCCAGGCGCGATCCAGTCACCTTCGTTTTCAAAGCGAACCGTGCAAACGCAAGTGACCGTCCAGGATGGCGACACAATCGCGATTGCCGGCATCATCGACGAGAAGTCGACACTTAGCACCAACGGCATTCCCGGCCTACAGAGGATACCGTATGTAGGGGCGATTTTCGGCGGCCGTTCCACCACCAAATCGCGAACCGAGCTGATCGTGTTCATGACCCCGCGAGTGATCTACGACATGAATGAGGTGAGCGAAGCTAGCGACGAGTTGAGAGGTCGGTTGAAGCGTCTTCGCAAGATCGTCAAAGACTAACCTACATGCGCTTGTAAATCGTCTTGTGCCCCGTCAGCGATCCAAATCCGGCCCCGATCAGGGCCCCGATCGCTCCAAAGCCCACCGTTATCCCAGTCTTCAAGTTAGCGAAATCTCCGCCACTTTCAGTTGCCAGCTTTGTTCCCGCCGCCGCGCCAATTGCCAAGCCAGCCCCGGCCCCGACAGCCGTACCTATCCAAATAGCCTTGTGGCCCTTTGATCGCGTACGGACGCGTGCCACCTCCGCTCGCGGGACTGAGACGTCCTGCTGCTTCACTCGCAAACTGATCGAATCATCCGCAAAACGAACAAATTCGCCGTTTAGAGACTCACGGCTGGTCTTAAGCACTTCAATGGGCTGATTGGATCGCAGGCTGGAAAGATTCTGCCACGAAGACTTATCCTGCGCCGGCGAAATGCCGGCTACTATCAGCATCACCGCCAGGGCACGTTTCAACGGCTTTTCACCTCGACTCCCGCCCAGCTCTCCATCACCTTCACAGTCGAGCAAATATCGTCATCGCCATAGCCCATTGCCATCGCAGCCCGAAACATCTGCTGAGTCAGGCTCGTCAGGGGCAGCGGAATGTCCATCTCGCGCGCCGACTCCAGCGCCAGGCTTATGTCCTTGTGCATCCACTTCGTAGCGAAATTGGTCCCGAAATCCCGGCGGAACACATACGGCGCCTTGAACGAGATCAGCCCGCTCTTGGCCGCGCTGTTGTCGAGGATCTCAAGCATCAGTTCCGGATCGATACCGCCCTTAGTGCTCAGCACCATGCCCTCGTTAAAAGCCTGCATGATGTTAGACAGAATCAAATTCTGCGTTAGCTTCGCCTGCAGCCCCATGCCCGCGCCGCCGCAGTAGTAAAACTGCTTTCCCATCGGCTCGAAATACGGCTTGACGCGATCGAAAACGCCGCGATCCCCGCCTACCATGAATGTCAAAGTTCCCTTTTCCGCGCCGGGCTTCGATCCCGTGCAGGGCGCGTCCAGGAAATCAATGCCCTTGGCGGTCAGCGTCTCGCCGATCATACGGCTGGCCGAAGGAGAGATCGTGCTCGCGTCCGCCACCACCGTGCCCCGCTTCGCGCCCTCTGCCACTCCGTCTGGCCCGGTGAGGACCCGTTCGGACATCTTCGTGTCGCCAACACACAGAAAGATGCAATCCGCGTTTTCGGCCACCTGGCGGGGCGAATCGCACGTCAGCGCTTTTCCTTCAGAAGCCAGTTGCCGCGCTTTGTCCGCGGTATGCGACCACAACGCCACTTCATGTCCCGCGCGAAGCAAGTTCCGGGCCATCGGATGCCCCATGATGCCCAGTCCCAAGAAGCCGAGTTTTGCCATAAGACAAAATGGTATCAGCCTTCGGCCAACAATCTGAAGAGCAAAATATCGGCGGGATGAAAATTCGCCAAAGTGCTCGCGCCCAGTTCCTCATCGCTCGTAACGATATGTTTCCGAATCAGGGAACGAAGCGCGTCCACCGACAGGCCGAGCTGCGAGGCGGCCTCGATCTCGGTGTACTGAGACTTTGCCGTTTTTAGAGAGGTCATGCCACGACTCCTTACCAACCTATTCGCATTCTAAGGTGTGGAAGGGATAAAGCTGAATCGGGCCGAAAGCTTAGACCGGTGCCCCTCCCTCCCTGACAAAGGCGCTAAGGTTGCCCGGGTATGCCCCAATTAATCAGTCATAATCGAAGTCGGATCACTCCCATGAAACTCTGTTTGCCGCTTGCCTTACTCGGGGCCGCGATAGCGAACGCCGACGTGCGTTTGCCAGCCCTGATTTCCGACCACATGATGATTCAGCGCCGCGCTCCGGTGCGCATTTGGGGGTGGGCCGACCCCGGAGAAAGCGTCACCGTTTCGTTCGAGGGGCAGAAGATCCCTTCCACTGCCGGAAGCGACGGCAAATGGGAAACCTTTCTCAAACCGACGGCGGAGGGCGTCCCGTCCGACCTCACTGTGACTGGCCGCAACAGCATCACCGTTCACGATGTCGTTGCCGGGGAGGTTTGGGTAGCGTCAGGTCAGTCCAACATGGAATTTCCCATGGCCCGCGTGAAAGGCTCAGAGCAGGAAATCTCATCGGCAAATTTCCCTGATCTTAGATTCTTCCTAGTGAAGAAAGCCGTCGCGGATCACCCCCTCGACGACGTTCAAGGAACCTGGACGATCTGCTCCCCGGAGACAATCAAGCCTTATTCAGCGGTGGCATATTTCTTCGCCCGCGAACTTTCCCAAACGCAGCATGTTCCGGTAGCCGTGATCGACTCCTATTGGGGCGGCACGCCAGCCCAATCATGGACCAGCATGCCGACCCTCCAAGCCGACCCCGCCCTCAAATTCATCCTCGACGACTGGCAGACCACTCTCGCGCGTTACCCGGAAGCCAAACAGAAATACGATGAAAAGCTAGCGCAATGGAACGAGACGAAGGTTGGCAACGCGCCTGGAAAACCTGTCGGTCCGGATCATCCGAACACCCCCGCGGGACTCTATAACGCGATGATCGCGCCACTCACCCCTTACGCGATTCGCGGGGCCATTTGGTATCAAGGCGAATCGAACGCCTCGCCGACCCATGCCTATGCATACCGTCGGCTGTTCTCAACAATGATCGAAGATTGGCGGCACGCCTGGGGGATCGGTCCCATGCCGTTCTACTTCGTGCAGCTTGCCAATTTCAAAGCGAACGGCTGGTGGCCGCTGCTTCGAGAGTCTCAAACGGAGACGCTGGAATTGAGAAACACGGCGATGGCGGTTGCCATTGATGTCGGTGACCCCAAGGACATTCACCCCACCGACAAGCAGACTGTCGGGCACAGGCTCGCGCTGGCCGCTCGCGCGCAAGCTTACGGCGAGAATATTGTCTACTCCGGGCCGGTGTTTCGTCAACTCACCACCGAAGGCTCCCGAGCACGCATCTGGTTTGACTCTGTGGGCGAGGGATTGTCCGCTCGAGGAGAGGGGCCGCTCGTTGGATTTGAAATTGCCGGGCCTGACGGCGTCTTCGTACCAGCCGAAGCTGGCATTGATGGCAAGACGGTGCTCGTGTCGAGCGCGTCCGTGCGCCAGCCCGTTATGGCTCGCTATGCCTGGGCAGACGACCCCACGGCCAATCTCATCAATAAAGATGGATTACCCGCATCTCCATTTCGCAATAAGGCCAGCAGCGAGCGGTAGAGCATCGAGATGGACGAGAATCCAAACCAACAAGGCTACCGGCGTCAGTTCGAGACTGCGAAAGACGGAATTGTCATCGCCGATCTCGAACGTGGAAGAGTTCTCGACGTAAATGGCTATTTCTTGGATTGGCTTGGGTTCGGACGAAATGAAATTTTGGGCCATGTGTTTTGGTCCCTTCCCGCCTGGGATGGAAGGAGAGCGCCCGGTGATCCAGCTCAACGTTCGCGACGTGTCCGAGCGGGTGAGGGCTCAGCAGGCTACACGCAAGCGAGGAGCACTTTCGCCTCTTCTCGGAGAACGTCAGAGACTACGGGATGATCCTAATGGACGCCGAAGGCAAAGTGATCTTCTGGACCAGCTGGCTCGCTCAAACGCCGATCTGCAGCAGTTCGCTTACGTCGCGAGCCATGATCTGCAGGAGCCGCTGCGCACGATTCTCAGCTATTCGCAACTTTTGGCGGAGCGAGTCTGAGGACGGCTCAGCCAAAGCGAGCGAGAGTCCTACGCGAGTGGTCAACGTGCACTCCATTCCGATGGTGGCCGTGGATCTGGACGCCACCGACCAGTGGGCGCTGATGAATCTGCAACTCGCCATTCAGGACACTGGTGCCCAGGTCACCCGCGACGATCTTCCCAAGGTAAACGGCAACCAGATTCAATTCGTGCAGGTATTCAAGAATCTGATCGGCAATGCCATTAAATACAGGAGCGATCAGGAGCCCAGAATCCACATTTCGTGCCACGCTGTGCAAGAAGATCGTGGAGCGGCATGGAGGACGGATCTGGGTGGAGGCTTCAGCCATCGGAGGCGAGATCTTCCGTTTCACCCTCCGCCTATGGCGCGGCAGCTCGGTATCCGAAGTAATTCGCCACTTGCTCCCCAATGCGCCCGATAGCATCCTCAAGATACGTGCCCACTCCATAATGATGCGCGGTGAAAACCGAGATCACAACAGTCCTGCCTGGCATCTCTAATACACCCACGTCGTTGCCGATATAAGGCAGGAAGTCGCCCGTCTTATGCGGCAGCCGGACACCCGAAAGATATTTCGGCAAGCGCGTTCCATAAACCTGCCCCCGCATCATCTGAAGCATTGTTTCGCTAGCCTTGGGACTGACAGCCTTGCCGTGCTCCAGCATTTCCAAGAGCCTGCCAATATCGCGCGGTGACGATAACCCAAACGGATGCTTGCCCTCTTTATGGAATGCGGCAGCCGAGGAGGCTGACCGCAGAGCCTTGAACCACGCGTCGGCGGGGGCCGTAGCGGTGGTTGCGTTCAGGCCGTACTGCTTCATCAGTGCGTTGACCGGCTCAACGCCTCCCACTCTGTCAAACATGAAATCGGTGGCAGTATTGTCGCTCACGATAATCATGAGCGTGAGCAGGTCCTTCACGGTCAACACCGCGCCCGCATCCAGCGAACGAATCACGCCGGTTCCTGGCCGCTTATCGGACTCTTTGAGCGTGATTTTATCGGTCAACGCGAACTTGCCCGCTTCTATCTGACGGAAGGCCTCCACCATCAAGGGGATCTTGATCACGGACATGGTGTCCATCTGGCGGTCAGCCTCAATAGCGATTTCCTCGCCAGTTTCAAGGCACTTGATGTAAATCCCCCAATCGGCATTGATCGACTTCGCGATGCGATCAATGTTTGCCTGAAGACGTGCGATCGGAGTCTGGGGAGGCTGCTGGGCAAGCAGCCCAAGAGGAAGCAAGGCTAACAGGAGTCGGTTCATAGGAGGTTCCATATTTGTTGTCGCGGTAGTTCAACGGAGGCTGATGGTCAGCCGAGACGCGCGACTTGTACTCGAAGCCGGCACGCCGCTGTTCAAAACTGGCTTTCGCGGCTTCCACCTGCGCGGGATCGGTGAACAGATCCATCGCGGTCAGCACTGGCGTCTTGGCGGCTACCAGCATTCCTTTGCGCACGATGCTCATACTAGCGCAGGCCGTGGATTGCCAACTATGGGCAGGCACTCCGACGAAGGTTGCGGCGCCGAGTTCCGCCATCGGCAGCATCCAGCCAACGTCGCCGGCGTCCGTGGAAGCCGAGCCGTCCTTGGTGTAGGTGACACCGCCGACCAAGCGCATGTTTTTGTCGGTGAGCGCGGAGAGAGTGTCGTTCGGGAGCACGTTGTAGGAGCTATCGATCATCTCCATTTCCAAGCGAGTTTCGGTAGCCAGCGTACCCGCTTGCGCGCACTTGAGGATGCGATCCCGGATGCCGTCCAGCGCGGGCATGCTGGGGTGGCGGTCGTACAAAAACAACTCGGAGTAATCGGGCACGATGTTCGGTGCTGCTCCCCCGTTAGTGATGATGTAGTGGATACGCGTGGATTCTGGAACGTGTTCGCGTAGGAATTCGACGGCGCTGGCCATCACCATGAGTCCGTCGAGCGCGGAACGGCCAGCTTCGGGCGCCAACTCAGCATGACGTCGACATCCTTGAAGGCGCCGGAACGTGCCATGTAAAGCTTGCCGCCGCCCTTTTCCGCCGCAGGCCAAGCAAATCGCAAAATTTCAAAACGAACCCAATTCCCCGTCGCGAGGAGTTCGTAGCGCGGCCGCTCGATTTTTGGCGGCTGCAGCATGCTAAATTCAGAGCGTGCGTCTCTTAGTGATCGACGATGACGTTGAGTTATGCGCACTATTGAGCGAATTTCTCCAGCGGGAAGGGTATACCGTCCAATGCGAGCACGAAGGACGCCGTGGACTCGATCAGGCCATCCAGAGCAACTCAGACTTGGTCATCCTCGATGTGATGTTGCCAGGCCTGGACGGGTTCGAAATCTTAAAACGTCTCCGTACCCACAGCCGCGTTCCCGTTCTAATGTTAACCGCGCGCGGCGAAGATGTGGACCGCATTGTCGGCCTCGAACTCGGTGCCGATGACTACCTCGCCAAGCCTTTTAACCCCCGCGAACTGTCCGCCCGCATCAAAGCGATCCTCCGGCGAACCGAGTCAAAGCCGAATCGCGGACGGGTGGAAGTGAACGGAGTCTTGCTCGATCCGGTCTCCCGCGAAGTACTGGTTGATTCGAGACCGATCGAATTAACCACGCTGGAATTCGATATCCTGGAACAGTTGATGCGTGCGGCGGGAACCGTAGTTTCGCGCGACGATTTGATGGAGTCGCTCTACAATCGCAAATCAACTCCGTTCGACCGTTCCATCGACATGCACGTCAGCCATTTGCGCAAGAAACTCGAGGGCAGCCGGCCCGGAATCAAGACCATTCGCGGCGCTGGTTATCAGTTCTGCCCGACCTCGGAGGAGGCGGGAGCGAGCGCCCCATGAGATCGCTTTTTGTAAAAACGCTCCTCTGGTTTTTGGCTACTACGGCGATCGCCATTACTGGCATCACCATCACCACGGCCCTCAGTTTTACCGCGTCCGAATCGCGGCAGTCTCCTTTCAACATGATGCTCAGCATTCAGGTTGAAGATGCCCGGCGCGCATATGAAAGCGGGGGCTCGCCGGCGCTCAGCAATGTGCTCGCGCGATATCGAACCGTGACCCAAACGGAAGTGACCGTGACCGACGCGAACGGCAAGAACTTGGAGACCGGCCAAATGCGCCCCGATCTGAAAAAACGCATGGGCCAACGGCGCAGGCGTCCTCCGCTCTTCCTGGGCTGGCCGCGTCCAGGCGTGATCGCTCGACCTGACGGCACTCACCGCTACTGGCTGTTCATCAGCGACACGCGCCGGGACGCCTCGCTCTTCTGGTTCCTGCAACCTCAGCACCTCGGAATCGTCGGGCTGGTGGTGCTGCTGTGCTACGGATTCGCCTACCATCTGACATCGCCCGTCAAACGGCTGCAAAAGACCGTTGATCGATTCGGATGCGGCGATTTTTCGGCTCGCGCACAGACGAACCGGCGCGACGAATTGGGTCAGTTGGCAGGCACCTTCAATCAGATGGCGGAACGGATTCAAACGCTGCTGAAAGCCGAGCGCCGCCTGCTGCAGGATATTTCGCATGAGTTGCGCAGCCCGCTTGCGAGGCTGGGCGTGGCCATCGAACTGGCGCGCTCAGGAGGAGATCGAGACGCGGCATTTGCGAGGTTGGAGCGGGAGGCGGAACGCTTGAACGCGCTGGTTGGCGAGCTGCTTCAAGTGACTCGCGTGGAGGGCGACCCGTCGCAGCAGAAGCACGATCCGGTGCAGCTTGACCAAGTGCTAAGCGATCTCGTTTACGATTCCGAACTCGAAGCAGCCGCCAAGAATTGCAAGCTTACTCTGAAGGCTGAAAAGCCCGTCGCGGTGCTAGGCGATGAGGAGCTGCTGCGGCGCGCCATTGAGAATGTAGTGCGCAACGCGATCCGCCACGCGCCGGAGCGAACGTCAGTTGAGATCGAGCTGCTTGCAAGCGGTCCCGTGGCCCGCGTGAAGGTGCGCGATTACGGCCCAGGCGTGCCGGATGAATCTCTGTCGCGCATCTTCGATGCTTTCTATCGCGTCGATACCGACCGGAACCGGAACAGCGGCGGCGTAGGGCTTGGACTCGCGATCGCCAGCCGTGCGATTCAGCTTCATAAGGGTGCGCTTCAGGCGGAGAATGTGCATCCCGGGCTGCTGGTAACTATTGAACTTCCCGTCGCACCCGAGCCCGTGAAAAACACTGATCGTGTTGCGGCCCTGTCCTCGACGTAAGCCTATGCCCGAAACCATCTGCACCACTCAGCCGATCGTCTCCGGAGCCGACTATATTGAGAGCCTGCGCGGGCGAAACCTGCGAGTCTTTTTCATGGGTGAAAGGGTGCGCGAACCCGTCGATCACCCGGTAATCCGGCCCTCCATCAACGCCGTGGCGCGGACGTACGACCTGGCTGTGGAGCATCCGGACTTGGCCAGCGCGTGGTCCAGCCTGTCCAACAGGCGGGTGAATCGGTTCCTGCACATCACCGAGAGCGTGGAAGACGTGGTGGCGCAGAACCGCATGCAGCGGCGGCTCGGTCAACTGACTGGCACTTGCTTCCAGCGCTGCGTCGGCATGGATGCGTTGAATTCCCTGTTCGCGGTCACATTCGAAATGGACGCCAAGCACGGGACGCCTTATCACGCGCGCTTCAAAGATTTTGTGATCCGCATGCAGGAGGCGAACTGCGTGATCGGCGGCGCGATGACCGATCCCAAAGGCGACCGAAGCAAGGCCCCAGCGGACCAGTCGGATCCCGACATGTTCGTGCGCGTCGTAGAACGCCGGGCTGATGGAGTGGTGTTGCGAGGCGCGAAGATGCACCAAACCGGGTGCCTAAACTCGCACTGGATCGTGGTGATGCCGACTATGCGGATGCGTCCCGCCGACAAGGATTATGCCATCGTTGGCGCAATCCCGGTGGACCATCCCGGGCTGACTTACATCTATGGTCGGCAGTCATGCGATACCAGAGCGCTCGAAGGCGGCGATATCGACCAGGGCAACGCCAAATTTTCGGGCCAGGAAGCGATGATCCTGATCGACGATGTTTTCGTTCCGAACGATCTGATTTTCATGGATGGGGAAACCGAGTATGCGGCTTCGCTGGTGGAACGCTTCACCTCCTATCACCGGCGTTCGTATGTCTGCAAGACCGGACTCGGCGATGTCATCATCGGCGCGGCGGCGCTGATCGCGGACTACAACGGCGTCGCAGGCGCTTCGCACATTCGCGACAAACTGGTCGAGATGGCGCACCTGAACGAGACTATCTACGGAGCGGGCATCGCGGCATCGCACGAATCGCAGCCGACCCCCGCGGGGAATTATCAACCCGACGATCTGCTCGCCAATGTCTGCAAGCACAACGTGACCAGGTTCCCCTATGAGCTGTCGCGGCTGGCGCAAGACATCGCAGGCGGCTTAGTTGCGACGCTTCCATCGGAGAAGGATTTCGATAATCCGGAAACGGGCCCGCTGCTGCGCAAGTATCTGCAGGGCCGCGAGGGAGTGAAGGTGGAGGATCGGGCGCGAGTGTTGCGCTTGATCGAGAACATGACCCTGGGCCGCAACGCGGTGGGTTACTTGACCGAGTCCATGCACGGTGCGGGGAGTCCGCAGGCGCAGCGCATCCAGATTGCCCGGCAGATGAACATCGAGGAGAAGAAGAAGCTGGCCGCATCTCTGGCGGGTATCTCTTGACGTCCCTGAAGGATCAAGTCGCTCTTATCGTGGGAGCTTCCAGCGGCATCGGGCGCGAGTCGGCTGTGTTGTTTGCGCGTGAGGGCGCGAAGGTGATGGCTTCGGCGCGGCGGGAGGATCGCCTGCGAGAGTTGGAGCACGAAGGCATCCAGATCTTTGTCGCCGATGCCAGCGAAGCCGCGCAAATGGATCGGCTGGCGAAGCACACGCTGGAGCAGTATGGGCGAATCGACATCGTAGTTTATGCGACCGGGACGAACGTGCCGGACCGCTCGATGCAGCGGCTGAATACCGGGATCTGGGACATGATGGTAGGCGTGAATCTGAATGGCGGGTACTACATCACTCAGGCCGTGTTGCCCGGCATGCGCGATCGCAAGTCCGGGCATTTGATTTATATTTCCTCGATTTCCGGGTTAGTTCCGGACATTTCCGGTGCGGCTTATCAGGCTGCTAAACGCGGCCTGCTGGGCTTGTCCCATGCGATCCGGGTGGAAGAAAAGCAGAACGGGATTCGCACCTGCGTGATTTGTCCCGGCTTGGTGGACACGGAAATTTTGGAGAAGCGTCCCGTGAAAACGCCAGCCGAGACTTTGGCGAAAGCGATGCTGCCCGAGGATGTGGCTGAAGTGGTTTTGGCGGTAGCCAAGCTGCCTGCCCGCGCATCGGTGCCGGAGTTGCAGTTGCTCCCAACGTATCTATAACTGCAAGCTAACCCTGCTTGTACGAAACGCGCCAGATGCTCTTGCCGCCGTCATCTGAGACTAGCAAGCTTCCGTCGGCAAGCTGTAATAACCCAACAGGCCGTCCCCAGACTTCTTTCTGGTCTGGACCGAGCATCCACCCAGTGAGAAAATCCTGCGCCGGACCGGCAACTTTGCCATTCTTGAACGGAACGAAACTCACGGAATACCCGATCCGCTTCGACCGGTTCGATGAACCATGGTTCGCCAGAAACGCCCCTCCGCGATACTCGGCTGGAAACTGCTTGCCAGTGTAAAACAGAAAATCGAGAACGGCTACGTGACTCTCTAGAAGAAGGTCTGGGACGATGGCGCGATCTACCAAATCCTTGCGCTTCTCCTCAATTCGAGGATCCTCATGCGCCCCGATATAAGAGTAGGGCCAGCCATAAAAACCGCCTGGGCGGATTTGAGTAAAGTAGTCGGGCACTAAGCCATCGCCCAATCCATCGCGCTCCTGCACGGTGGCCCAAAGTCGGTCAGTGCCCGGATAGAATCGCAGGCCAACCGGGTTGCGGACGCCACTGGCCAGTATCTCTTGTCCGGTTCCATCGGGATTGTAGACGGTGATCGCCGCGCGCGTAGCGGGGTCGCCCGTCACGACGTTAGCGGACGAGCCCACCGCGAGATACATTTTGTCGCCACGGAACAACACCGTTCGAGTGATGTGACCTTTGCCGAAATCTTTCATAGCAACGATTTCTTCTCCGGGTCCGGCAGTCATAGCCTTCGCGTCATACTTGTAACGCTTCAGCGAGGTAGCCTCGGCGACATAAAGGTAATCCTTCCAGAAGGCCAGCCCATATGGCCGATCCAATCCTTCGAGCAAAGTCTTCTTCTCCGCTGGCTCGGTTAGAACATACACGGATCCGTTCGGCACCATGTCGCTGAGCAGGATCTCGCCCGCTTTGCCTTGAATCATATAGCGCGGCCTTTGGAAACCGCTCGCATACTTTGCCACGCTGAATCCGCTGGGCACCTTCAACTGAGCGTCGGAAGGTTGAGGAATTACCTTGGCCCCGTTGCTGGCCGAGGGCGTGACGTTTGGAGCTGGTAAAGAAGAGGGCGTTTGCTGCCAAGCAAGAGCTGCCGCACACACTGCGACCGAAAGGAACAACTTGAACATAGGCTTTATTCTACCCGAGTGCGAAATATCGAGGGCTGGCGCGGCGTCCACAATTTGAGGAATTTATGACGAATAATCTAAAAAATCGCAAGGTCGCTATCTTAGTGGCCGACGGATTCGAGCAGATCGAGTTGCTCGATCCCAGAAAGGCTTTGGAGGAAGCCGGGGCCCAGACCAAAGTAGTCTCGCCTGCCGAGGGCAAAGTGAAAGGCTGGGACACGGACAAGTGGGGCGAACAGGTGAAAGTAGACGTGCCATTGAGCCAAGCTAAGGCGGCTGACTTCGATGCATTGCTTCTGCCCGGCGGCGTAATCAATCCGGACAAATTGCGCATCAACGAGGATGCGGTCAACTTCGTGCGGCAGTTTTTCGATGCAGGCAAACCCGTGGCGGCCATCTGCCACGGACCTTGGACGCTGATCAACGCAGGCGTGGCGAAAGGCCGGCAATTGACATCGTGGCCATCGCTCGAAGTGGACTTGCGAAATGCGGGGGCCGACTGGGTGGATCGCGAAGTAGTCGTCGATCAAGGGTTGGTGACCAGCAGAAAGCCCGCCGATCTTCCCGCTTTTAATCGGCACATGATCGAGGCGTTCGCCTTCCATGTGCTGGAGCCGGAGATGGAAACCGTTTCTAAAGGCTAATTGGTAACCCGAACTCCGCGCCAGAACGCAATGTAATCCTTGATCTGTTTGGCTGCGGGCATCGGTTCGGGGTAATACCAGGCAGCGTTGGCGTTCTTGTTGCCATCCACGACAACATCGAAATAGTTGGCGCTGCCCTTCCAGCCGCACACCGTATGATACTCGCTATCGTGAAAGAACTCTTTCTTCACGCTTTCTGGCGGGAAATACTGATTGCCTTCGAGTTCAATCGTTTTATCGCTGTCCGCTAAAACTGTACCTTCCCAGATTGCTTTTGGCATACCCAATTATCTCAGACTCGAAGTTCATACCCGAATCCGCGCATGGCGTCAATGATGCGCAAGCGAACCGCTGTCACCTCGTCGGAGGACAAAGTCCGATCCATCGCACCCAGGGTCAGGCGGTAGGTCACGCTCTTGCGCTCTTCCGGCAGAGGAGGGCCGGTATACTGCCGAACAAATTCCAATGCCAGCAAATCCGGAGAACCGGCAGCATTGAGTCGCGACGCTATTACGCCGACTGGCTCGCGCAGGCCTGTAATGACGGATAGGTCGAACGCGCTGGTCGGAAACCGCCGAATGGGTTTCTGTCGCGCGCTCCGCACGTCGAGCTTTCCCATGGCCCGCAGATCGATATCGAGAACGGCGGCCCGGCCTTCAATGCCCAACTTGGGATGCAACTCGAATAAACGTCCCATGGGCTTGTTGTCCCATCTGACTTCGGCGGAACGTTCGGGATGTTCAAACGAGCGGGCGGGTGCGGGCGTCAGTTGGACGCCATCCATCAGACATTCCGCCAGATGCTTGAGTTCGAACAGCCCGGGTGAGCCATCGCCTTCGTGAGCAAACGAGACGGCCATCAAATGCGGCACCTCATCAGGCAGACCCTCGCTCTTAGCGTGAATCTCACGGCCAATCTCGAACAGACGAAATGCGCCGGAGTGTTTGGCATTCTCGGCTATGTTCTTGAAGATGCCGGGAAGCAAGCTAATCCGCATCAGCATTTGATCGGATGCGATCGGATTCGCCACACGCAGGTGCTCCTTGGGGTTCAGACCGAGCAGACTCGCCGACTCCTCGCTAAGAAAGGAATAATTATGAACCTCAGTGAAGCCTTGTGCTGCAGCCATGCTCCGCACGCGGCGCTGAAACAGGCGCTCTGGATTCGCGGGAGCAGGGGCCGCAGCAACCAGCGGAGCCACGGGCGTGATCGCATCGAAGCCAATCATGCGCCCCACCTCTTCCAGCAGATCTTCCTTCAACGAGACATCCTTGGTTGCGCGCCACGATGGAACCGTCACCCACAACATTCCCGGCACATCTTGCGATACGTCGAAGCCCAAACTGTCGAGGATGTCCCGCACTCCGGCCTCGGTCACGGTGCGCCCAAGCTTGCGGCTAAGCCAGTCGATGGGCAGGTCGATCGCTTCAGGGGTCTTCAGCCCGGTCTTACAATCTCTAACGCCGCCAACGACGCGGATGCCAGGCGACACCTCATGCAGCAGCTCGACAGCGCGCGCCAATCCGCGCACAGTGTTGACTGGATCCTGCGATTTCTCGAAGCGCATGGAAGCATCGGTGCGCAGCTTCAATCGCGAAGAAGTCTTGCGAACGCTGGCGGCCTGAAAGTTCGCACTCTCGAAAACCAGGCGCGTGGTCTGCTGATCGATGGCAGATGCGAGTCCGCCGATCACACCGGCTATAGCAACTGGCCCTTCAGCGTCCGCAATCACCAGGTCAGAGGGAGTCAGTTCGTAACTCTCGTGATTCAGAGCTTCGATCTTCTCGCCAGCCTGCGCGGAGCGAACGAAAATGGTGCTGCCGTGCAACCGGTCGGCATCGAAGGCGTGCATCGGCTGGGCTAACTCCGCCATCACTAAGTTCGTCACGTCCACGATATTGTTGATCGGGTTGAGCCCGATTGCTTGAAGCCGGTATTGCAGCCAGAGCGGCGAGGGTCGAACGGTAGCGTTCTCAAACACCAGAGCGCTGTAACGCGGGCAGAGAGCGAAGTCGGCTATATGCACCTCAATCGGGCCAGGTCCTTCGGGCAGAAGATCCATCCGCACGGGATCCCGCAGAGCTTGACGGCTGATCGCGGCGACCTCGCGAGCCATGCCAAAGTGGCCCCACAAATCGGGCCGGTGCGTGAGCGATTTATTATCCACTTCGATCACGTGATCGGCCGTGAGAGTCCACGCCTGATCGCTTTCCAGTTCGAGGATGCCCGAGTGATCCTTGTTGATTCCCAGCTCCGATCCGCTCGCCAGCATGCCGTCGCTCTCGACGCCGCCGATCATTTTCTTGCCGATCGGGACGTACGCCGTAAGCAGGCCAGGCCGGCAGTTCGAAGCGCCGCACACGACGGTCTTCGTTCCATAGCGCTGGGTCTCCACCACCGCAGTGCGATTGTCCATACTGATAACCCGCGCTGCTGAAACCAAGGCGAGAAGCCCCCCAACTTCTTCCACGCCCTCGCACTCCGCCGTCTTCATCGTAATCAGGCGCATGAGCGCCTCGGGATTGAGGTCCAGGCCGGGAACAAGTTCCCTTAACCAGTTGTACGAAAAGTTCATCGCTTTAAAATTGAGTGAGGAAGCGGAGATCGCCGCCATTCAGATGGCGTATATCGTCGATTCCGTAACGCATCATAGCCAAACGGGTAAGTCCCAGGCCAAACGCAAACCCTCCCCATTCCTCGGAATCGATGCCGCTCATTCGCAGCACGCGCGGATGCACCAGGCCGCAAGGCAGCAGCTCCACCCATCCGCTCTGTTTGCAGACGCGGCATCCTGGCCCGCCGCAGATCAGGCATCGAATATCCAATTCAAAGCCCGGCTCGACGAAGGGAAAATAACCCGGCCGCAAGCGCACGGTAACTTCGCGTTGAAAGATGGAGCCAAGCATGGTTTTCATGAAGTAAATGAGATTGGCCACCGAAACATTGCGGTCGATCATCATGCCCTCCAACTGATAAAAGGTGTGCTCGTGGGAGGCGTCCACCTCTTCGTTCCGAAACACGCGGCCGGGCGCGATCATGCGCAGGGGCAGGCCGAGCTTCTCCATTCCGCGCACTTGAACAGGAGAGGTGTGGGTGCGCAGCAGGTGGCCGTCAGTGAGCCAAAACGTATCCTGCATGTCACGCGCGGGATGCTCCGAAGGGATGTTCAGCGCATCGAAATTGTAGTACTCCGTCTCCACTTCGGGCCCGTCCAGAATGGCGAATCCGAGCGAGGTGAACAAGTCTTCGATTTCGGACTGAATCTGCGTGACAGGGTGCAGGCTGCCAGGGCGGGGACCGGGCGCGGGCAGCGTCAAGTCAACCCACTCGCCGTGCAATCTCCGGTCGAGGGCGGCATCCGAGAAAGCCTGCTTCTTAGCCTCGAATGCGGTTTCCAGTGCTTCCTTCGCGGCATTCAGGACCTTGCCTGCAGCCGAGCGCTCGTCTGGAGACAGCTTGCCGAATTCCTTGCTGAACTGGGCGAGCGAGCCCTTGCGGCCCAGCGCGTCCACCCGGATAGATTCTAAATCGTCAAGGGTTGCGGCGGCTGCGATGCGGTCCAGCGCCGCGGCCTGAACCTGCTCGATCCTCTCTTGCAGCACGCCTCTATTCCGCCCCGTGTTCTTCCAGGAGTTCCACCGTTTCCTGATGTCCCTTGGTAAGCGCCAGATCGAGCGCGGTCTGGTTGTTTTCGGCGCGTGCCTTTACGTCGGCACCCAAGCCGATCAGCAGGCGCGCGAGTTCCACGTCGCCGCTTTGCGCTGCAGCGTGCAGCGGAGTCCAACCGCCATGCTGAGTGGCATTGACGTCCGCGCCATGGGCCAGAAGCACGCTGGCTGCTTCCGCATGTCTGCCCGCCGCCGCCGCGTGCAGGGGCGTGTTCTTCATGGCATTGGTAGACCGGGCATGCACGTCCGCGCCGTTGGCTAGCAGCACCTCGGCTATAGTAGGGTGTCCGAAAAATGCAGCCAAGTGCAGAGGCGTCCAGCCGTCGTGGCTGTAGGCGTTGACGAGGCCCCGATCGGCGGCGAGCAATTCCACCACGCGGTCCTGGACCCCGGCCATGCACGCGGCGAAGATATCCAACTGGATGCCTCTATCGAGCAGCATGTTGGCAATCGCGTCGTGGCGCGAGTAGCGGGCCACGGTAAATGCGCCGAGCCCGTTTTCATCCCGCTCATTGAGCAAGGACGGATCCGCCTGAAGCATTTCGCCGGTCTTGACGGCATCGCCGGACCGGATAGCATCGAAGAAAGCGACGTTCATGCGGGGCCTGCGTTTGCCTCCGCGGCGTGCGGTAGATATACTTCGGTCGCCTTCCCCATCTCCCAGCCAAGATGGTTGATGTAGAAGAGCAGCAGACTTTCGGGGAAGGTCGTCTTGAACCGGTTGAGCACCTTCTCCTGCCAGCCCTCGCTCAGATACGTCGAAGAGTCCATGTCCTTGGGAAAGAATCCCTCTTCATGCGGGATGCCCAGCTCATCGAGCACCGCTTTGATCATGTCGAGATTCGAGACGAGAATGGCCTGTCCGAGTTCGGTGGCGAAGTCTTCACTGTCAGGCTCGGAGAAGCGCTGCCAGCATTTCGGCGCAACCTTTCTCAGCGTCTCGGTATTCAGTTTCGTCACGCGGAGGCGTGTCTTGAGGCGATCGAAAAGCTGATAGGTCTTCAGCTTTCCCAGCGAGATGTTCCGCAAGAGCTGGCTAAAGGACTCCTCTCCGAGCCCCAGAAATATGTCGTGCAACTGCATTAAAGGTCAGCGTAGCATAGCTGCTACAATCGAAGGTTTTGGTCTGACATGCGAAACATCATAGTGCTTGGCGCGCAGTGGGGAGACGAGGGCAAGGGCAAGGTGGTCGACTTGTTCTCCGAGAAATTCGATATCGTGGCGCGCTATCAAGGCGGCCACAATGCGGGTCATACCGTGTTTATCGGACCCACGAAGTATATCCTGAAACTGATTCCCAGCGGCATCTTGCGTCCCGGCGTAAAAGCCGTGATCGGAAACGGAGTGGTGATCGACCCCGCGGCGCTTCTGCTCGAGATGAAGACGCTCGAAGAGGCCGGGATCGATGTGCGAAAACAACTGGCGATCAGCAATCGAGCCCACGTTATTTTTCCCTTCCACCGACTGGTGGAGAAGGTGTCCGAGGGTCGGGCAGACCGGATCGCGATCGGAACAACGTCGCGGGGTATCGGACCCTGCTACGAGGATAAGACCGGCCGGCGGGGGATCCGGATCGCGGATCTTTTCGACAGGCCGACCTTCGAGGCCATGTACGACGCGCTGGCCGAGGACAAACGGTTGCTCGCGCAAACGTTCGGCATTCAAGAAACAATCGACTATAAGGCGATCCGTGAACAGTACCTTAAATTCGGCGAGGCACTGCGCCCGATGGTGTGCGACACCGCTCAATTGTTGAACGATTCGATCCGGGCAGGAAAGCGCGTGCTGTTCGAGGGCGCCCAGGGGACGATGCTCGACGTGGATCACGGCACGTATCCGTTCGTGACCTCGTCAAGCGCGACGGCGGGCGGAGCTTGCACCGGAGCGGGAGTGCCTCCGACGAGCATTCAGGGTGTGATCGGAGTTTCCAAGGCGTACATCACACGCGTCGGCAGCGGACCGTTTCCAACCGAGTTGCACGGCGAACAAGGCGAACGGCTGCGGAAAGCAGGCAACGAATACGGAGCCGTGACCGGTCGTCCGCGCCGCTGCGGATGGTTCGATGTGCCCCTACTGAAGTACACTTCGATGATTAACGGATTCGACAGCATCGTAATCACTAAGCTAGACGTGCTGGACGACCTCGACGAAATTCCGGTCTGCGTGGGTTATCGAAACATGTCGACGATGCCCGTCACATTTCAGGAACTCGAGGCGGCTGAACCCGTCTATGAAACATTTCCAGGGTGGAAAGCGCCCACGCGGGGATTGTCGAATTTTAAGGACCTTCCTTCGCGGGCGCACGAGTATCTAAAGTTCTTAAGCGAACGCTCGAACGTGGAAGTCGGATGTATTTCAACCGGGCCCGAGCGAGACGAGACTATCTTGATTGAAGGATCCAAATTAGAACGGCTACTCTGAAAAGTCGATGCCCTCTCTAGCACTGGCTCTCTCGCTGTTGATCGCTTTCACCGGTCCCGCTCTATAGAGCGATGAAGAGTCGGACACGCTCAAAAAGCTGAGCCTTGAGGAACTGTCCGATTGAGGTGACGACTCCGTTCAAGGGGCCAGTACGTGCTTTCCGCACTCTGGTTGCGATCTACGTCATTACAGGTGAGGACATCCGCCGGTTAGGTGCAACCAGCATCCCGAGGCTCTGCGGGTGGCGGAGGGGTGATTCCCGCAGCTGGAATTCCGCGATACCCGAGGCCGTTTGCTGGCGCGCTAGACTGAGAAAAAGAGAGCGTGATGAATTGCGGCCTTGCTCCAGGGATTGTGGCGGTATTGGCATCGACCTTGTTTGGTTCTGCCTTATGCGCCGCCGATGGGGCAGAGATCCACGAAGATTGCCTGGCTTTCAATCTAGATAGTGCTTCTGTCGCCCTCATTGAAGGAAGTTGGAAAATCGTAGATGGCAGTCAGTGGATGTTCGATTTTGGAAGTCAGGAACAGCAAGCCAGGCAGGCTCTCGACATAATTCATTACTATCGAATGGATTCGACATGCTTCGCAGGCCGTCCCCACCCGCCGATGGCGTATCTATTGGCGTCCGGTCGGGCACCGGCGGGCGGTATGCCGGGTGAGCACTGTGAATCCTTCGATGCGAGCCGCATTTCTTTGGTACAGTCCGGGGAATTCTGGAGCCTTCTGAGCGGTTCTCAGATATTGTTTGATTTCGGAAACAAGGAGAGAGGAGCAAAGCAAGGGCTTCTCGCCCTTCGCCATTACGAGTTCCGTTATCAGTGTATCGTCGGCTCAACTGGTTCTTCATTTCGATACCTGCGGCTGTAACGTTTTCCCATCAAAGTCTTACGGGGGATCTTTTCGTGATGGAGGCGGAGGGCTGACCTAGACGACTAAAATGTTTGAGCCATGCCAATAAGTGGCACACCTTCGTGTAGTTTGGGATTGAGGATCGAGCGCTTCGCTTTCGTCGCCAGTCACGATTTGCAAGAACCGCTGCGGATGATTACCGTGTATTCACAACTGCCGATTAAGACCTACGCCGACAAATTCGACGAGTCGGCCGCCATGTTCGTGAGCCACATCGCGGGAGGCACGAAGCGCATGCGCGAACTTCTCTCGGATCTTCTGGCGTACACGGAAACCGGCGCCCGGCCGGAGCAGCCGGTGAAAGCCGTGGACCTGAACGGCGTGATCGACAAGGTATCGGAGACTGTACGAATCGCTCTGGATGGCAGCAATGCCGCTATCACGGCTGACCGTGAACGCGTATGAAGGACACTTGGTTCCGCTCTCTCAAACCTAATCGCGAACGCTCTAAAATACCGCAGGGAAAGTCCCCGCGAATGCAACTGGCGGCGGAACATGAGGATGGCGCGTAGCGATTCTCGATAGCCGACAATGGGATGGGCATTGCACCCGAGTATCACGCTAAAACATCCAAAGCATTTAGAAGACTGCGCGGGAAGAGCATCCCAGGTACTGGAATCGGCTTGGCAATTTGCCAACGCGTCGTGGAGCGATATGGCGGCAGGATTTGGATAGAACCCGAGTTTGCCAAAGGTGCGACGTTCCTGTTTACATTACTGATGCCAATGTTCCCGGCGGGAGAATCGAATGACTGACGGACTTGGACAGCATCGACCCCACATCCTTTTGATCGAGGACAATCCAGGAGACGTCGAGTTGTTCCGGCTGGCTCTGGCGAGTGCCGGACTCGACGTTGAATTGACCGTAGTGGACGACGGCGGCGAAGCTCTCGCGCTGGTGAGACAGGAAGGGAAATATGCCGGGCTCTCGGCGCCGGACTTGGCCATTCTCGACTTGAATGTTCCTAAAAACGACGGCTTGGAGATTCTGGAGGCAATGCGCGCGAGCCGAATGTTCGCCGGAGTGCCGGTGGCTGTCCTGACTTCGTCGTCATCGCCTCGGGAGCGGGCCAAGATGGAAAGATTCAATATAAAACGGCACATGATTAAGGCAGCAGACTTGGAAGAGTTCATGAAGATCGGGGAGCTTGTTAAAGAGTTGCTGGCCGAGCAGCGTGTCGGTAGTTAGTCAAGATGTCCGCTTTTAATAATTAGTGATCTGTCCGCTTTACCATACAAAGTGCTGAGTCAGTTTTCCAACACACCGAGGTGCGCAGGGGATACACAAGGGGGCGGCAGCCCCTCTTGTGGGGGGAG
>JBBRRB010000048.1:0-46873 GCA_038225555.1 Bryobacterales bacterium | reverse complement strand
TCCCTCCCGCGATTGGGGCACTCTTGACTCCGTGGCGCCAGGCGTTCATGGCCTTCAAACCCTAATGGTGAATTTGTACGCTGTTAGCGCGCCTGACGGCTCGTGGGTTCTCGTCGACACGGGCCTGCCGTTCTTCAGCGGCAGCATTCTGAATTGGGCGGAGCGTCAGTTCGGCCCTGACGCGCGACCATCCTGCATCGTCTTAACCCATGGTCATTTCGATCATGTCGGAGCGGTGAAGGAACTCAGCGAATTGTGGGATGTTCCTGTTTACGCGCATCCGCTGGAGTTTCCTTATCTCACCGGCAGATCCAAGTATCCGCCGCCCGACCCTACTGTGGGAGGAGGCGTGTTTACGATTCTGTCCGTGGCTTATCCTCGCGGCCCTATCAATATCAGCGCGCGCCTGCAAACTTTGCCTGAAGATCGAACCGTGCCGGGCTTGCCAGGCTGGCGCTGGATACACACGCCGGGCCATACCGCCGGGCACGTGTCCTTTTTTCGCGATCAAGATAGAGTTTTGATTGCCGGAGACGCCTTCGTCACCACCAAGCAGGAATCGGCTTTTGCGGTTGCGACTCAGCGGCCGGAATGGCATGGCCCGCCCGCTTACTACACCAGTGACTGGGAGGCGGCGGGCCAATCGGTGGCGAGGCTTGCGGGTCTCGAACCGGTGGTGGTCGCTACGGGTCATGGAATCCCGGTCGCGGGTCCGGATGTGGCCGACCAGCTGGACGACCTGGCGGCTCACTTCAACGATTGGGCGCGTCCGAATACAGGGCGCTATGTGCGGGAACCGGCGGTCACGGATGAGCGAGGGGTGGTCCGCCTGCCACCGCCGGTTGTGGGCAATGCGCCTAAAGCGATTGCACTAATCGCGGTGGGAGCCCTGCTGCTGGTTGCCGGTCAGCGATTGATGCGGCGTGAGATTGAATTTCCCCCACGGCTAAGGTATCCTGAGGAGTAATGGCCAACACTATTTCCGCCTTGAAGCGAGTGCGGATGACCAAACGGAAAACATTTGTGAATCGTTTGCGCAAAACTCGCCTCCGTCACCAAGTTCGTTCGATGCGCCGCATCATCGCCAAGCACGATGCAACAGGCGCGGAGAAGCTGCTTCCAAGCACGTTTTCATTGATTGACCGGTCCGCGAAGTGGGGACTCATCAAGGCCAATACCGCCGCCCGCTACAAGAGTCGCCTGGTCCGCCGCATCAAAGCGTTGACTCCGGCTCCGGCGTAATACATTCATTTCTTCCCGGTCAGCGAAACTTTAAACGACGGGTTCGAGTAGGTTCCGGTAATCTGAACGGGCACTACGGCCCCGTAGTTGTGTTTCTTAAAAAACGGATCCAGCGGCTTCAATAGAATTGATTTCATTCCTCCCGCGGCTTGCGACAGACTGGCCTGCATGGAGAGCGTGCCGTGCAAGTCGATACGATGGGTGATCACGTTGTAAGTCCCGTGCATGTTTGCGATTGCGCCCGGCACGCTGAACGAAAGGCTTGAAAACGTTGCAGTCCCCTCCCGCAGACTTACGCGACCCTTCAAATCGGATACGACACTCTCCGGGCCATACTCCTCCTTTTCTTTCCTTGCGCGTTCGCTGAGCTGATTCACTTTTGCCTGGGTCGCGGGACTTGTAAACTTCCCATCTTCGACTCCGAATACCGCGTCCAGTCGAATCTTGCGTAAGAAGCGCTCATGCTCGGGAGGAAGCACGGCGTGAGCGCGGAATGTGATGGGACCAGTCACCGGCAGCCGGTCCGATTTGACAACCAGACGGAGAAGATCTTGGATTGTGGCCTGACGGCTGTTCATGTCGAGCGAGAGGGTCTTGCCAGGTTTGCCTGTGATGGTGCCGCTGGCGTCAATGGCGGTATGCAGCCAATTCGCATTCACTAGCCGCAACACGATATCGCCGGTTAGCCCGTTCACCACGCCGTCGAAACCGCTCCGCATCCCGACCGCATGTTCGCTCGTGACCACCTCAAAATTGGGAATGTCCGCATCGCCTTTCACTTCAATCTTCCCGAGGCCGCCTTTGAAGTCGCCCTGGGACGAGAGCATCCCTGCGATTCCATGAAAACGGCTGAGGTCGGCACGCGTGAAGTGGAAAGAACCGGAAAGGGGGGTAGCTCCCCGATCAGTCCCAATCCACGGTCCGAAGGAGCCTTGCGCATCGATGACGCCAGGCGGCACGGCGTTGCGCATTGACGTGCGGAAGAGGATCGCCTTGGATTTTGCAACGTTGTTCAAAATGAGCGAGGGAAAGGCGAAGTGGAGCGTCTCTCCAGATTCGCGTGCGATATCGATAGTGGCACCGTCCGCGATCAGTTCGTCGATCATCGTCTCGGGACGATTGGAATCCACGGGTACGGGCGGAGGGACGTGGGCCGGAATGAACAGTCGCAGGGACTCGGCGCGCATTTGTTTCGCGCGATGGGTGAGAGTCAGCACTGCCGCCCAGGATCCCTCTATGGTGAGCTTCTTGATTGTCGCCAGAGGGGGCGCGCCATCTCGGCTCACCGTAATCTCCTCTGCCACGCAGCCCGGATGCGGAAAAAATGTCTCCCGCAAACGGCCAATTTTTACTTTGCTGAGCGTGGCGCGGCCGAGCGATTCCGCGACCCTTTCGCGTGTAAAAGGCCAGCGCTTGACGAGGAAGATAGAAGCGATCGACAGGATTGCAACCAACACGAACGCTCCGAGCAGGAGTTTCTTGCGCACGGTGGGAGGCGCGATCACGGCGGTCGGCATAGGCTCAATGATAGAGCATCCTTGCGTCCAAAACCGGGCCGTGATACGCTCCTTGGCTGAGGAAAAACATGCGAAGAAGTTTTACAAAGTTAACCATCTGTGCGGCGATCGCAGCTGTCGTGGCGCTCGGAGCAACTGACCATACTCTGGGGACCTGGAAGGTCAACATGCAGAAGTCGAAGTTCACTCCTTCCGCTCCGTATAAAAACCTAACTTCAACCAGGGAAGCAACTGATGGTGGGATGAAGGTTACAAGTACCGGAGAACAGTCAAATGGCACTGCGATCAACAGCAGCTATACCGGAACGTATGACGGCAAGGAGTTTCCAGTAACTGGTGCCCCTTGGGATAGGATGACTATCAAACAGATCAACGCCAACACGCTTGTCAGTACGGCGAAGAAGACGGATGGCAAGTACTCCTCCACGGGACGAATGGTGGTCTCCAAGAATGGCAAGACGATGACGAGCACTACCCGGGGCACCAATGCGGAAGGCAAGCCTTTTCATTACACGGTGGTTTACGACAAACAATAGTTCCCAGGCGTCCGTCACCCTCGCCAGGCGTCTTTCAGCTTCTCGGCGAAGACAGAAACGGGTCGCTCGCGCTGGGGCTGCGGGGGCGGAGTAGGAGGCGACGGGATCGCTTTTATCGTTTGAATAGGAGGCGGTGCGACCACTGCGGGAGCCCCGTCGTCTAAGAATTTGGCCTTCTTCAAAACAGCCCGGTCCAGCGCGGAATTGTATGCCGTCCAGCATCCATCCACGTTGCGATCTTTAGCCACCATCGCCCGCATGCATTCCATCTTCGAATCCAGATTATCGAGATGATGCAGCAGCAGCGCCTCCGGGAATAGCGGAACCTTGGGCGAACCATACTCGACCTCGCCGTGATGGCTCACGATCAAGTGTTCCACCAGAGTTCGCAAGCGCGGGGGAAACTCCGGAATGCGCGCCATCTTGTCGTTCAGCATGCGCAGGCCGATCACGATATGGCCGAGCAACTGACCTTCGGCACTGTACCCGAAGCTGCGCTCGTACGTCAGCTCGGCGATCTTCCCGACGTCGTGCAGGATCGCTCCCGTCAGGACTAAATCCAAGTCGACGTGCTTGTAATGGGAAGCGGTCATCCTGGCGAGAGCGCACATCGAGAGCACATGCTCCAGCAATCCGCCCAGGAACGCGTGATGGACGTTCTTCGCAGCCGGTGCGATTTTGTACAGCCGCATCACCGGCTCATCCGTCGTGAAGGATTCCAGCAACTGGCGCAGGAACGGATTGCCAATCCCCGCCACAATCTGCTGAAGTTCCGCGAACATCTCCTCCCGATCCCGCTCCGATGAAGGAAAATAATCTGCGAACTCCACTTCCGCCTGGTGGATCTTTGCGAGCTTGTGCACCGTCAACTGCTGCCGGTTCTGATGGATTTGCAGAAGTCCCTTGACCCGGACGAAATCGTCTCGTTCAAAGGTGTCCAGCACTTCGGCTACGTTGTCCCACATCTTGGCGTCGAGTTCGCCCGTGCGGTCGCCCAGCAGCATTGACAGATACGGCTCACCGCTCTTTTTCTGTCGAACGTCCTTCAGTTGAACCAGAAGCGTGGCCGTGATGAGCTGATTCGGCCTAAGATCGGAGACGTAAGGCGACTTCATTCGCTACTTCGACGATGAGCTCTTGTCCTTGGCGGTGGTGCCCGGGATGGGCACGGCCCACAGAAGCTTTTTGCGGCGCTGCTTATCGGCCACTTCGGCCTTGGTCACGGTCTCGGGTTTAAGGGTAGCGGGATCGGCCCATGCTGTGCTCTTGCCGGGAGCAGCGCCGCTATCTATATAGTCGGCCTTAATTTCGAGAAAGGCGGTGGTGCGCAGCTTAGTCAGGAAATCGCGGACGGCAGGCTGCATGCGCGGAGTGTAGAGCTTCTCCATGATTTCGTTCTCAACGTCGGCCAAGTCCGCCTGTCCTTGCTTTTGGTGCTCCTCCACTTTGTAGATCTCGAATCCATTGTCGACGCGCACGGGATCGGTGACGTAACCCTTCGGCTGAGTCCAAACCAAACCCTCGATGATAGAGTTTAAATCGCCCTTCTTAAATCCGCCCAATTCTCCGAAAGACTTCGCCGTCACTGCATCCGAATTATCGCGAGCAAGTTCTGGAAAACGTTCGCCCTTGCGCGCCCGGGCCACCAGATCCTTCGCCTTCTTCTCCGCCGCAGCCACGCCCGCAGCATCTTTGCCTTCCGTGGAAACAAGAATATCGCGCAGGAACACGCGCTCTTCCCGGACGAACTCGGTCTTGTGCTCGTTGTAATACTTCTGGACTTCATCGCGCTTGATGTTCATCTTGCCGCCGACTTCCTGGCGGATCACGCGCTGCGTCAGCATGGAGTTTTTCATTTCCAGCTTCCAGTCCTCGAAAGGGACGCCAGTCTGCTGGTGAACGAATTCCTGGAACTTCTCCGGATCGGCGATCTTCGCCTCCGACTGAAGATTTGCCATGTATTTGCTCACTTCAGGATCGACGTTAATGCTGAGGTCCTTGCCCTTTTGCACCAGGAGCAGCTGGTCGATTTTGTCGCGCAGGACGTCCTTGCTTGCGTCGGTGTAAGCCTTCTGAAGAGCTGGTCCGGTAGCGCCTCGCTGCTGGAGAGCTGCTAGCAACTCCTGACGGCTCTTCTCGAGATCGCCCCTCGTAATGATGTCTCCGTTTACCTTGGCGACGATCTCCTCAACCAACGTGGGATCGGCGGACCAGGACACAATTGTGGCCAGCAACAAGCAAACCAATACCTTCATATACTTCCATTATCTACGATTAGCGAGCGTGCATCGGCAGCGCCAATCGGGTCGTGGCGCGCAAGGCTTGCGTGATACTACCCAGCGCTTACCCAAATCCATTCGAACTATAAGCGAGCTTGGCCATTTACGTGCTTCAGTATTTAAGATTATTATGAAACGGCTTGGTATTTTGGGACGCACGGCACCAGTAGTGGCTTTGATCGCCGTCTGCTTGACTGGCGCGAGCAAAAAGCACCAGTATTCCCCTCGCGAATTAGCATTTTATACCGATGCCACCACCGTAGATTTCGTTCGGCCCGGTCTTGTGTTCAAGATCACGGGTGCGCAGATTGCCTCCGATGGCACGATCACAGCGACAATCTCGATCACTGATCCGGAGGGCTTGGGCCTCGACCGGTCAGGGGTAACAACGCCCGGTGCCGTCTCGATCAGCATGATCGCGGCCACGATCCCGAAGGGACAGGAACAATACGTCGCGTACACTACCCGCATTCAAAAAAGCCCGATCACCGGCGTTTCGGCGATTCAGGGGTCGGCGGATTCCGGCGGCACGTTTACGCAGGTCAGCGATGGCGTATACAAATACACTTTCGCCACGAAGGCACCTTCCGGTTTCGATGCAACGGCCACGCACACGATTGGAGCTTACGGGTCACGCAACTTGACTCTCTTCCAACTGGGAACCAGCTATGCGTCCACCACCTTCAACTTTGTTCCAAACGGATCGACGGTGCAGGTCACCCGCGATGTCGTCCGCACGAGCGGCTGCAATAACTGCCACGATCAACTTTCCGCGCACGGAGGCTCGCGGCGCGGCGTTGAGATGTGCGTGCTGTGCCACAATCCCCAATCCGTCGATCCGGATACCGGCAACACCGTCGACCTCAAAGTCATGGTGCATAAGATCCACATGGGGTCCAGCCTGCCTAGCGTCATGGCTGGCAAGCCTTATCAGATTATCGGGTTCAACCAAGGCGTGAGCGACTGGTCAACGGTGGTTTACCCGGCCGATGTGCGGCGCTGCGAGACCTGCCATCAGCAAAATGTCAAGGCGGCGCAGGCCACCGCCCATCTCGTCAAACCGACGCGCGACGCCTGCGGCTCGTGCCATGACGACGTGAATTTTGCGACCGGCGTTAACCACGTCGCTGGTCCTCAATTTGACGATAACCTCTGCGCCAATTGTCACATTCCGCAAGGCGAGATTGACTTCGATGCATCCATCATGGGCGCGCATAGGGTTCCTGCGGATTCGAGCCTGACACCAAGCCTGGTTGCAAATATCTCAAGCGTGTCCAACGGCACAGCTGGGAACAAGCCCGTTGTGACGTTTACAATCAAGGACCAGAACGGCAGTCCGGTTCCAATCTCCACCTTTGATGCGAGCGGAGCCTTCCGATTGAGGATGGCAGGCCCTACGTCGGACTATGGCTACACCAGTTTCGGTTCCGATGTGAAAACGCCGGGCTATGTGACCGAATCGCCATCCGCTGCAACCACCACCTGCGCATCCGACGGAACCTGCACTTTCACTTTCGCCCATGCCGTGCCAAAGGGATCGACTGGAACTTATGCCATCGGCGTCGAGGCCGAACTGACAGCAGTGCTCCTGCCGGGTACTACCAAAGAAGTATCCGTGGACTACCATCCGCTCAATAAGGTCGCCTACTTTTCGGTCGATGGATCGCCAGTCCAAGCTCGACGTGACGTAGTTAAGATCGCCAGTTGCAACCAGTGCCACGTGAAACTGGAAGCGCACGGCGGACTGCGAAATCAGACCGAATTTTGCGTGCTGTGCCACAATCCGTCGAACACGGATGCCTCGGTGCGCCCCAATGCGCAAGTGGCAGCCGATAAGACCGCGCCTCCTCAAAGCGTGAACTTCAACCTGATGGTGCATAGGATCCACACCGGCGAGAACTTGTTGGCTGATAATCGGCCCTATGTGATCGTGGGTTTTGGCGGGAGCCACAATGATTTTAGCGACATCCGCTACCCCGCGCTGAGCCCGACCGGTGCCGCTGGCGACACTCGCAATTGCTCCTTGTGCCACGTCAACGGGAGCGAGCAGAATCTCCCGACCGGTCTCAACGCGGTGGTCGATCCGCAAGGCCCGATCAACCCCATTCAGCCTGTAGCTTCGGCCTGCACTGGCTGTCACGTAAAGATCACGACCGCCTCTCACACGCTGTCGAACACGACAGCGCTGGGGGAAAGCTGCACGGTGTGTCACAGCTCCGCCGCGGCATTCTCGGTCGGGCAGGTGCATGCGCAGTATTGAGGCAGTCTGGCTTGTTTTGATGATCGCGGCGACTGCGGCGGGGCAGACTACCCCCGCGTCGCCTTTTGCAGGATCGGAAGCGTGCGCAACCTGTCACGAAGACATTTCCAAAGCTTTCGCGAAGAGTCCTCACCATCTAGTTGAAGCGGATAAGCAGCGTGGCTGGGCAGGACGGGCCTGCGAGTCGTGCCACGGACCTGCGCAGAAACATACAGAATCGGCATCGGCAGACGATATTCGCAATCCGGCGAAGCTCACCGCCTTGGCAGCCGACAAGATCTGCCTTACTTGCCACTTGAACCAGCCAACCCATGTGGGCCGCTTGCTAAGCAGCCACGCCAAGGACCAAGTCTCTTGTACAACTTGCCATAAAGTACATGCCAACGGACCCTCCGGCATGGTGACTCGCAAGGTGGCGGCCATCAACGAGCAATGCTCAAGCTGCCATCTGAACGCCTTCGCGCAGTTCCAAAAGCCTTTCCACCACAAGCTTCCCGAGGGCGCAATGAGCTGCGTGGATTGCCACAACCCGCACGGCAGCATACGGCATGCAATGACCCAAGTCTTCGCCGCTAATGAGCCCGGGTGCCTTCGATGCCATGGGGACAAGCGAGGTCCATTCACGTTTGAGCACGCGCCGATGCGCTTTGAAGGTTGCGGAAGCTGTCACGAAGCCCATGGTTCCGCGAACCCGCGAATGCTCGCGCGGCAGGAAGTGCGGCTGGTGTGTCTCGAGTGTCACGCGAATCTGCCGACGGTGAAGACCAGCGCAGCCTTGGGAGTAGTGCCGCCCGCTTTTCACGACCTCCGCTCGCCACGCTTTCAAAATTGCACGGTGTGCCATCAGAAGATCCACGGAAGCCATGTGGACCGGAATCTACTGAGATGAAACCGTTCCTCCTATTGCTGTGTCTCGTTCCGCTGGCGGCCCAATCGCCCGTCCCCACTTCCGAATCGTGGCTGACAGGCTCCCTCGATCTCGGCTATCGGTGGCGCACCGATGTGGCGGGCAGCTTCAACACCTACCGCAGCATTGTGAATCTTGGCTCGGGACCGAAGCTGCTCGGCGCCGACTTCACGCTCGCAGACCCCAAGCATCGAGCTTTTGACCAAATGCACGTGCGCGCGTCCAGTTGGGGAGACGATCCTTATTCCACCTTCCATTTGGATGCGAATAAATCGAAGCTATACGATTTCAGCGCCGATTACCGCAATATCGCCTACTTCAACTTTCTGCCTTCTTACGCCGATCCGCTGCTGGCGCGGGGTATCGTGCTCAATGAACAGTCCTTCGATACGCGTCGCCGCTTCGCGAACTTCACGCTCGACCTGCTGCCCGGAAACTGGTTCGTCCCGTATCTTGCCTACGACCATGATTCAGGCTCGGGCACTGGTGCCACCGCGTTTGTTTCCGACGGGAACGAGTATCCCGTGCCGAACAGGCTGCACGACCAGACGAGTCTCTATCGGGGGGGCGTCCGTTTCGAGCTGCGCCGATTTCATGCCACGCTTGAGCAGGGCGGGACGACGTTTAAAGACGATCAGAGCGCGTACCAAACCCCCGGCTCGGTCAACTATGGCAACGTGGCTGCTCCGGTATTGGGACAAAGGCTCGACCTCACCAGCCTTCTCGCGAGTTACGGGATTCGCGGCAACAGCGTATACAGCAAAGGTCTGTTCACGGCGAGCCCGGCTGCATGGCTTGACCTGTACGCACAGTTTCTTTACAGCCAGCCCGATAGCAACGTCCATTATCAGCAGGCTGACACCGGAAACCTTCTTCTTCTGAACCAACTGTTGTTTTATAGCAGCCAGCAATATCTGCTCTCGTCCTCCGCGAAACTGCCGCATACCACCGCGAGCGTGGGTGCTGAGATCCGTCCGTTGAATCGCGTGCGGTTTGTAGAATCGTGGCTGACGGACCGCTTGCACAATGCTGGTTCGGCGTCGTCGAATCAGATTCTTGCAAGTTTCGGCAGCTCGCAACAGATCGCTTCGCTCCTCAGCTCGGCGCTCGCAACGAACTACAACCAGCAGGAGATCGATGTGTTCTTCGACGCGACGTCGAAGCTGACGTTGCGCGGTGGCTATCGCTACGTGTGGGGCGACGCGAGCCAGACAATTCTCCCCCCGGCGGGATTGGCTAGCTCCGATCAAGGCAAACTGCGGCGCAACGTAGGCCTTGGTGCGGTCACCTTTCGTCCTGGTCACGGGATCTCGGTCACGGGCGAGGTGGAAGGAGCATCGAGCGGCGGCGCCTATTTCCGGACGAGTCTTTACAATTACCAAAAGGTTCGCGCACAGGCCCGCTATCAGGCGACAACTTCGCTCAGCTTCGCGGCCGATTTCACGCTGCTGAACAATCAGAATCCTACGCCGGGAGTCCGTTACGATTACCTTGCGCAGCAGGAATCGCTTTCGTTCCTTTGGTCCCCCGCAGGCGGAAAGATGTGGGATTTTCAGGGCTCCTACTCGCGCTCGGCACTGCGCTCCAACATCGGTTATCTCTCGCCCCAGGATCTGCAGCCGCGAAATTCTTTGTATCGCGACAACTCCCATACGGCAACCGCTCTATTCAATGTCAACCTGCCTCACAGCTCGCACATTGTTCCTAAACTCACCGCCGGGGGCTCGTTCTTCCTCTCTTCTGGCAGCCGCCCGTCGAGTTACTATCAGCCGATCGCCAAGCTCTGGCTGCCGCTCGGCAAGAACATTAACTGGTTCAGCGAGTGGCGCTATTACGGATACGGCGAGTCCTTCTACCTATATGAAGGCTTCCGCACCCATTTGATGACCACGGGATTGAGGTTCACGCGATGATGAGGAAACTAGCGAGTTTTTGGGTGACCGTCGCGGGTCTGCATGCGGGTCCGATCGCAGCCGATTCCACGCGGGGCGCGCACTTGTTTGAAACCCTCTCCTGCACCCAGTGCCATAGTATCAACGGCAAGGGCGGGACGAAGGGGCCGGATCTCGGCCGACCAGTCAATCGCAACTTCACTCCCGCGACGCTGGCCGCGACCATGTGGAATCACGCGCCAACGATGTGGGCCGCAATGCGCGAGCGGAACCTGCGCGCGGGAGATCTGGATGAGCAGGCCGCCGCAGATCTGTTCGCGTACTTCTATGCAACGAGGTTTTTCGAAAGGCCGGGTGATGCAGGGCGGGGAAAGCGCTTCTTTGCCGAACGCGGCTGCGCAAGATGCCATGGACTGACTAAGGCGATCCGGCCTGCGATCAAACCCGTAGCCCAATGGGAAGTGCTTTCCGATCCCGTTGCTCTCGCCGAAGCCATGTGGAACCACAGACAATTCATGCTCGAGGAAGGCGGCGAAAAGGCCGTTCGCTGGCCGGAGCTGAGCGCGCAGGATCTGGGGGATGTCTTGGTCTACCTGCGGAACCTTCCGGCTCCGCCATCCAAGCCCGCCGTGTTCCGCATTGGCGCAGGGACCGACGGCGCGGCCGTCTTTAGGTCCAAGGGTTGTTCCGGCTGCCATCAATCGGGCTCCGTTCTGGCGAGCCGCATCAAGGGTCAGACGCTTACGGAAATAGCGGCGGCAATGTGGAATCATGCGCCCAAGATGGCGGCCGCGGGTGCTAAGCCGGTGAGACTCGAATCGGGTAAAATGGGCGAACTCCTGAGCTATCTGTGGGCCCGGCAGTTCTTCGAGGGCTCGGGCAATCCGGCGGCCGGGCGTCGCGTATTTGCTGCGAAGCGCTGCGCCACTTGCCATGAGGACGCCTCAAGCGGAGCCCCCAAGCTTGCCGGGGGTGGACACTCCTTTAGCGGCGCAACCATGGTCTCGGTGCTCTGGCATCATGGCCCGCAAATGCTCGATCAAATGCAGGCGAAGGGAATTTCCTGGCCCCGATTTGAAAGCGCGCAGATGTCCGCTCTCATCGCTTTCTTAAATTCCGCGAAGGGAAAGACGCCGTGAGCGACGAACAGAAGCGTCCCATTCTGGTGCTGCTCACCAGTCACTGGGTCAGCATGCTTGGGGTTACGCTGGTTACGCTGGCAGGAATTTCGTGGCTGGTGGTTCTGCCGACGAACATTCGCGGACATGCCGGGAATCCCTACATCGGGCTGCTGGTGTTCGTCGCTATTCCGGTTGTGTTCTTTGCGGGCTTGGCTCTGATTCCGCTGGGCATTGCGCTTGGCAGACGGCGGGTCGCCTCCGATTTCACTGATGTCACCGACCGTCGGACCGCTTGGCGTCGAGCGGGGGCGTTCTTCGCCATCATGACTTTGGCGAATATCGTCATCGGAAGCCAACTGAGCTACCGAGCCGTCGAGCACATGGAGACGGTCCAGTTCTGCGGTCAGAGCTGCCACGTGATGAAGCCTGAGTTCAGCGCGCATCAATTGCCTCCGCATGAAGCCGTGGCCTGCGCGTCCTGCCATATTGCGCCCGGAGCGAATGGCTGGCTGAAAGCGAAGATGGGCGGAATTCGGCAGCTCATGGCGGTGATCTTCAACAACTATCCGCGTCCGATCCAGTCGGCGATGGAGAGCAATCGATTGGTGTCGTCGGCGGAAACCTGCGAGCAGTGCCATGCGCGCGAGAAGTCGAGTGGACAGCGCCTGCGCGTTTTCGGCAAATTCAAGGATGACGAAGCGAATACACGAACCGAAACCGTTCTGATGATGCTCGTCGGCGGGGGCAAATTTGGCGGCATCCACGGCGCGCACATGGGACCCGGCGTTCACATTCGCTACGCGGCGGCGGACAAGAAGCGCCAAACTATTCCTTGGGTTGAATATCGGAATACCGGGAACGGTGCTACGCGAACCTACGTCGCAGCAGATGCCAAACCGGACTCGATCCGCTCTCTGCCAATTTTCGAGATGCAGTGCGTCGATTGCCACAATCGAGCGGCCCATTCGTTCCAATTGGCCGACCGCGCGGTGGATGAAGCGATCGCTCGCGGCGAGATTCCGGTGGGGTTGCCGTTCGTCAAGAAGACCGCCGTCGAACTGCTCAAGGCAAGTTATTCGGGCGACGCCGAAGCCATGCAAAAAATCCCGGCCGGCTTGTCTGCATACTACCAGGGGAAGTATCCGGCTGCGAAAATTCAAGCCGCGGGTCAGGCCCTGCTGGCCATCTACCAGCGCAACGTCTTTCCCGACCTCAAGGTGACATGGGGAACCTACCCCGATAATCTCGGCCATACCGACAATCCGGGTTGCTTCCGCTGCCATGACGATAGTCACGCGACGTCTGATAAGAAAACGATCACGCAGGATTGCAACGCCTGCCACCAAGCTATAGCCGTGGAGGAGGCCTCGCCCGAGATACTGAAAACACTGGGAATGGCGGATCGATTGTCAGAGTTCGAAAGGAAGTAAGCTGCAAGCAGCCGTCCTGCCCGCTAAAATCGGCGGCCTACTCTAGAAAGTCGCGAACCCGTCCGATAAGAACACTTGTATGGGTACCGGCGCACTTACTTTCACGGGACTTAGTTCCTTTTCGGCAGACTTTCAGACCATCCTGACAAGGGAGGTTGCGATCGCGCAGTTGCCATTGAAGGCTCTGCAAAATCGGCAGGCCGACCTTCTTCAGAAGAAGCAGTTGCTGGTGGGATTTAATGCAGCGGTTGCCGATGTTGGAAGCAGCATCAGCACGCTTGGGTCGATCGCGGCCAAACAAGCGCTGAGCGCCACCAGTTCGGATTCCACCAAGGTTTCGGTGGTGAACAGCGGCGCTTCGACTCCAGCCACTTACACGATTTCGAATATTACATCGATCGCGGCTGCGGCATCCGAGACTACCGCGTCCGGGTACGCCACATCGGGCTCAACCCCAGTCTCTCGTGACGGAACCCTGAGCTTAGTCTTAGGCTCGCAGCCTTATCCGATTATCTTGGACGCGGCCCACAATAACTTACTTGGATTGCGGGACGCCATCAACCATTCGGGCGCGGGGGTTACGGCTTCGATCCTGACAACCGGAACCGGCGCCAACCCCAATTACCTGACAGTGTCGGCAAACTCTACTGGACAGACGACGCTGCAATTGAACGATACCCCTGCGATCGGGGCGCCTGCGAGCTTGTTGAGCAATACGAACCAAGGTACTAACGCGGTGTTCCAGCTAAACGGGGCCAGCGTGAGTCACACGACCAACAGCATCAACGATGTGGTTTCCGGTCTGACATTCACCATTCTGGGAAAGACCGCTCCTAGTCAGACTGTGAGCCTATCGCTCAATTCCGACCGAACTCAAATCAGCAGCGCGCTGCAGGACTTCGCCGGCAAGTACAACACATTAGTCGATCAGGTTAACTCGCAAGTAGGGGCGGCCGCGGGATTGTTGAGCGGCGACTTCCTGATCAGTCAGGTGGAGTCCGATCTACGGCAGACCGCCAGCTACCAAGGCACGCGCAGCATAAAAGGGATTGCCAATCTCGGGATTACTCTCGACTCCAGCGGAAAAGCGACTTTCGATCAGAACGCATTCAATGCGCTGAACGATTCCCAGATAGCCGACGCGTTTACGTTTCTAGGATCGCCGACTACCGGGTTCGGTTCTTTGGCTCAGAAATTTACGCAGTTGAGCGATCCGGCATCGGGGCTGATCCAGCTTCAGCAAACTGGCTACACACAATCCAGCAAAACGCTCACAAATCAGATCAATCTAGCGAACGACCGCATTTCTAATTTCCAGAAGAGCATCGCGGCGAGACTGCAACGGGCGGATTCCCTGCTTGCATCGCTTCAATCGCAGCAGCAAGTGCTAACGGCCAGCGTTCAGTCCGTCAATCTGGCGCTATATGGCAAGGGTTATGCATCAAGCAACGGATAAATCGGATCGGTTAGTCCTGCTTGATCGGGAGCTGGGCGAATACGACCTTACTCGGGAGAAGATGGACCGGCTGAATGCTCTCTTACTCACTAGAGGAGAGCTGATCGGCGATCTGGCTAAGATTGCCGAGGTTTGGCCTACCGCTGAACTCGTCAACCTCTTGCAGCAGTCTGTCGAAAGCGGCACGGCCATGACACAAAAACTCGCGGATTTTCGACGCAAGCTCGGCAACGAGCATCAGAAGCTGGAACTTCTTGCTCCGTGCGAGATGGCTTTAGATCAGGATGTCGCGGACGACATCGCCCGAGATTCCGGTTAAGCGCGCATCGAGCCCCTGGAACTTCACTGTCAGGCGCTTGTGGTCGATGCCGAGCAGGTGCAGCATAGTGGCGTGGAAGTCATGCACGCTGACAGGGTTCTCTTGGGCCGAATACCCGAGCTCGTCAGTGGATCCGTAGGTGAGCCCTCCCTTCATGCCCCCGCCGGCGACCATGTACGAGAACCCTTTAATGTGATGGTCCCGCCCGTCGCCGCCCTGAGACATCGGCGTTCGACCGAATTCGCCGCCCCAGATCACCAGCGTGTCATCCAGCATTCCCCGCTGTTTTAAATCGCTGATTAACGCCGCTGTGGCCTGATCGGTTTCCTTTGCCTTTATCGCGATGTTGGCTTTAACGCCATTGTGGTGGTCCCAGTCCCTATGATAGAGCTGAATAAAGCGGACGCCGCGTTCGGCCAGACGCCGGGCCAGCAGGCAGTTCGAGGCAAACGACCCGTCCCCTGGATTAGCCCCATAGGCCTCCAGGACATGCTTGGGTTCCTTGCTCATGTCCACCAGATCCGGCACGCTGGCCTGCATCCGGAACGCCATCTCGTACTGCGCGATGCGGGTAAGTATCTCGGGATCGCGCATGGATTCGTTTTCCAGCCGATTAAGCGCGTTCACCGCGTCGATGGAATCCTTTTGCATCCCTCGGTCCAGACCCGGAGGATTCTTCACATAGAGGACCGGATCGCCCACCGAATTGAATTTCACGCCTTGGAACTTGCTCGGAAGCAGTCCGGCCGCCCATTGCCTGGCCGCGATCGGCTGCATCTGTCCACCCTTGCCAGACGACAGCAGCACCACGAATCCGGGCAGATCCTCCGTATCCGCGCCCAGCCCGTAAAGCACCCACGAGCCCATGCTCGGGCGGCCGGTAATAACTGAGCCGGTATTCATCACGGTATGGGCCGGATCGTGATTGATCTGTTCGGTAAACATCGAGCGAATGATGCACACATCGTCCGCTATCCCGCCCATATGCGGGAACAATTCACAAAGTTCTTGTCCCGACTTGCCAAATTTGCGGAATCCGTATTGCGGGCCAAAACAGATCAGCGGTTTGCCCTGCAACTGCGCGATCTGCTGGCCCTTGGTAAGCGAATCCGGCATGGGCTTGCCGTGCATCTCGACTAATTTCGGTTTGTTGTCGAAAGTCTCCAGGTGCGACGGTCCACCCGCTTGATACAGAAAAATGATGCGTTTGGCTTTGGCCGCATGATGCAGCGGATTCACCACCCCGCGCGATTGAACCAGCGGGTTGACGGCACCGAACGCGCGCGGGTTCAGCAGCGAATTGAGAGCTACAAGGCCGAGTCCGGCTGTGCCCTGCCTCAGGAAAGACCGTCTGCAAACTTCATTCATGTCTGGTCCTCAATTCCTGGTAATGGTCTCGTGCATGTTGAGAATGGCGCGCGCCACGGTAGTCATCGCGGCCAGATCCGCCGGCTTCATCCCGCTCGGCACAGGCGACTCCCCTACTGCGAGCAGTTCCCCCGCTTTCGAAGGCGTTGAACGGAACCGCGCCAGATTCGTCCGGTAAAGACCTTGGAGGATGCGTCGCTCATCCAGAGTCGGTTTCCGATCCAACGCCCGGTCGAATGCCCAATCCAGTTCCCGGTCAAACGGACCTCCGCCTTGGGAAAGGATATTCTGAGCAAATACCCGAGCTGCCTCCACGTAAATCGGGTCGTTCAGCAGGACCAGCGCCTGCAGCGGAGTGTTGGAATTGGAGCGGTTCACCGTGCATTCCTCCCGCGTGGGGGCGTCGAAAGTAGCCAAGCTAGGATGCAGGAAAGTCCGCTGCCAACCGGTGTAAATCCCGCGCCGATACAGATCCTCACCTCGGCTGGCCGAATATTCCCGCTTTGGAAAATTCATCGCCGCCAGATAGCCCGCTGGCTCGTAGGGATTCACACTCGGACCGCCAAACTTCTCCACCAGCAGTCCCGAGATCGACAACTCCACGTCGTGGACCACTTCCGCGTCCACGCGGAATCGGCTCTGGCGGGCGATCAGCCGATTTTCGGGATCGCGTTCTTCCAGTTGCGGCCGCGTGGCGGAGCTCTGCCGATACGCGCGGCTTGTAACGATGGTCTGAATAATGTGCTTCACGTCCCAATCGTGCGCGCCCTCGGAATCTACCTCTGGATGCACAAACTCGGCCGCCATCCAGTCCAGCAGATCGAGATGCGTGGGCCATTCTCCCTGGGACCCCAAATCTTCCAGCACCTTCGAAAGGCCGGTGCCGAAAAACTCCCGCCACAATCGATTCACGAAGACGCGCGCCGTCATCGGGTTAGATGGCGAGACGATCCAATTCGCTAAATCGAGCCGAGTTGCGCGTCGCTCGCCAGTATCCAGCTTGCCTAAGAAACCGGGTATTGCGGGCTGCACGATAGGGCCGGAATCGTTCAGGAAATCGCCTCGCGGCAAGAGCCGGGTTTCCCGGGGAGTGGTGGCCTCGGTCACAACGGCTTGGGTAATCCCGCCTTGCAGGATCCCGCGCTCTATTTCGAGTTTCGCAAGCCGCACCTCGAGATCCTGCAACTCGGGAGCAGCCCACTCATAGTAGTCGAGAACGATCTTGCGCCGATCTTCGTCGCGTTCGGATTCAGGCATCTTCAGCGCTTCAAGCGTCTTCCGAGGCAGTCCGCGATCCACATCAATCGTGAGCGTGCAAAGTTCAGACCCCTTGGCCGCGCGATTTTTTGCGGAGGAATCGCCCAGCTGCGGCCACGAGTGCTCCCCTGCGGAAAGCGCCAGGCGGAAACGGCCGATAGTCGCCTTGCGGATCTCCGAATCTTGATGCAGCTTAACGGTAATTACGCTGGATGCGCTGGTCTGCAATTTTTCCGAAAACCGCAAAGCCAAAAAAGGATTGCGGCTCTCGCCATAAGAAACGGCCCAGCCTGTCTTAGAATCACCGTCGATGGCGGCCATCGCTTCGTTCGCGGGCAGTTCGCCAAACTTCTCGGAAGTTGCCAGGACCAGCGAGAGTTTATGCCCAGGCTTCCCGGCTCCTGCAGAAACCTCGGCTTCCACTTCGCTCAGAACGAATCGGTCAGCCCCGCGCGCCAGACGACTGCCGGGCAGGCTCTCATCTTGAAAAATCTCGACTCCCAGGGCAGTCCAGGTACCGGCGCCAGGAACGAATCGAACCGTGTACAACTCGTTGTCGGGGTTGGGCCCGCTCGCGATGATGAGGCCCGGGCTCGGCTTTTTCTCCGAAACTAAACTTCCACCCACATAAAAATTCTGATCGATTGGCTCGTTGCCCGCGATGGTGAGCACCGCCCCGTGAGCCGACGCGGCCGCAACCGGCTTTTGAAAACGCCATGCAAGCTGGCCGGACTCGAACTGAGCCACGACGCGCTTCTCCCATTCGCCCCGAACCGCGGCCAGATCCGCAGCCTTGGCGTCAAGCACCCGCTTAGCCCCTTTAATCTCCTCTTCCAGCGCGCTCAGCCGCGCCGCTTGCTCGCTGGTCGGCAACGCGATCTTGCTCCCCCAGGCTTTCTCGCCGCGATCGTAGACCAAACCTTCCTCTTTGATATCGGCGAAGAATGCCTTCATCGAGTAAAAATCTTTGGCTGTGTACGGGTCGAATTTATGATCGTGGCACTCTGCGCAGCCGATGGTCGCCCCGAGCCAGACCGTGCTCGTCGTGCGCGCCCGGTCCGCTCCATACTTGGCCAGATACTCCTTGGGCTGCAGACCGCCTTCCGCCGAGGTTCGATTCATCCGGTTGTAGGCTGAAGCGATCTTCTGGTCAACCGTCGCTTCCGGCAGCAGGTCGCCCGCGAGCTGCTCGCGAGTAAACTTGTCGAAAGGCTTGTTATCGCGAAAAGCCCGCAGCACGTAATCGCGATAGGGCCACGCTGGCAGCAGATTGTCTCCATGGAAGCCCGCGCTGTCTCCGTAACGAACCGCGTCCAGCCAGTGCATCGCCTGTTTTTCAGCGAAAGCCTGAGAGTTCAAGAGCCGGTTGACTACCTGTTTATAGCCCGCGTCCGAAGGGTCTTTCGCGAAAGCTTCGACATCTTGGGGCTTAGGCGGGAGGCCGGTCAAATCGAGCGTCACCCGCCGAATTAGCGTGCGGGGGTCGGCTTCGGCCGAAGCCTGCAACCCCTCCCTTGCGAGGCGGGCCTGGATAAACGCGTCCACGGGGTTCACCGTCGAAGTTGATGGAACCGACGGACGAGATACAGGCAGATAGGCCCAATGCCCTTCATAGAGCGCGCCTTCGGCCACCCAGCGCCGGACCGCCTCTTTTTGCGGCTCGGTCAAGTCCTTGTGAGCGTATTTGGGCGGCATGATCTTAGCCGCGTTCGTAGCGAAGATGCGCTGAATGATGGCGCTCTTCGATGGATCCCCGGGAACAATCGGAACGTCCCCAGACTTCAAAGGTTTCACCGCATCCTCACGGATGTCGAGCCGCATTCCCGCCATGCGCGAATTCTTGTCGGGGCCGTGACACCGGAAGCAAGTGTCGGACATGATAGGCCGAATGTCACGATTGAAACTCACCTTGCCGTCGGCGTCCGCAGCCGAAAGTACCACCGTGCAAGCAAAAGAAATAGTTAGGAGACGAATTGATCGACTAGGGTTCATCCGGCTTGCTCCTATTTTAGCGCCGCTAGGCAGGCGTGAGGTCTTTCACGCCTACTGCAGGCAAGAGCGACTCGATGGATGCGGCATTAGCTCGTGTCCACTCAATCAGTTTGGGAAGTCCAACCGATGGGGAGGTAGCCGGCTCCCAGCCCAGTTCGCGTTGGGCCTTTGCGCTATTGGCGACAAAGATGCGCTGATCGCCGGGCCTCCAGGCACTCGCACGCCGTGGAATCGAGCGCCCCAGCGCGCGCTCCAGCATTCTAAGCAGCTCCAGCAGCGACAGGCTATTCGAAGCACCCCCGCCCGCATTGTAAATCCGACCCGCAGCCACGTCGATCCGCTCGATGGCCCGCTCATACAAATCGATCAGATCCCCCACCCATAGCACGTCCCGGACCTGTTTGCCGTCGCCGTAAATGGTGATCGGTCGACCCATTAGCGCAGCGATCGTGAACCAGGCGACCCAGCCCTGATCTTCCATCCCGTACTGACGCGTTCCGTAAATGCAGGACTGCCGTAGCACCACTGTTCTCAAGCCATATATACGGTGATAGTCGCGGACATATTGCTCCGCCGCACCCTTGGAGCATCCGTAGGGTGAGTGAAAGTCCAAAGGCTCAGCTTCGCTTATCCCGTGCGGAGTATCGGAGTATTCGTAGCGGCTGGACGATTCGCTCACGCCCACGTGTTCCAATCCGCCGTATACCTTGTTCGTGGAAGCGAACACGAACACGCTTTTCGGCGCTTTGAGCCGAGCTGACTCAAGCACGTTCAAGGTACCCAAAGCGTTGCTCTCAAAATCCATCCGGGGATTCGCTACTGACGTGGTTACAGCTACTTGGCCCGCTTCATGAATAACTACAGAGACATCCGAGTGATCCGCAAAAATGCGCTCGATGTCGGATGCGTAGCGGATATCGGCGTGCTGGAATCGGAAGCGATCCCTACCCAAGCCGGAGAGATAGAGCAGGTTTGCCGAATTGCCGGGGCGGGACAAATTGTCAATGCCGATTACGACGTGTCCGCGACCTAGAAATCGCTCTGCGGCATGGCTCCCGATAAACCCGGCCGCGCCAGTCACAATAACTTTCATGAGAGATGACCAGTATAGCGAGAATGTCCAAAATGGCTTGAGAGTTTTGTCCCGCCAAAGCACTAAAATACGATGAATATCGTCGGGCCGCGCAGGCTCTCCAGGCTCATTGTGTTCACCGTTCTGGCTTTGGCTGGCATTCGGGTAGGGTCGGCTGCATCCGCCGGTCGATCTCGAATTCCGCTTACGCCGTCCCCTGCGGGATTCATGCAGTCCTGCGAGCGCAATGGGTACGTCTTCGTTTCATCCGGGTTTCAAGCTTGGTTCGCCGACGGTCAAGTGAAGTTCCGTTCTTCAACGGGTCAGATTCAATTTAGCTATGAAGGGGCGCGCGTCTCGAACTTGCAGGCCGAGCAGCCCCTGGCTGAGCATGTGAACTTGATCCGTGCAGGGATCCCGGAAGATTGCCGGAACCCTCTCCTATACGGCCGTCTTTCATACCCCAACCTCTACGCCGGAGTCACCGTTCATTTTGGCGCCGATAAAGGCGAGTTGAAGTCGGAATACGTCGTTGCTCCGGACGCGAAACCATCTCGCGTGCGCATCAGATTCGCTGCGTACTCGTCAATCGGACTGAACGCTAACGGCGATCTGGAAATGACCACGCCCGAGGGATACTGGCGGGAAAAACGCCCCGAGGCTTGGCAGATAGTTGAGGGCAACAAGCGGCCCGTCTCGGTTTCGTGGCGACTGAAGAACGACGGTACCGTGGGATTTACAGTAGGCACCTACGATCATCGTCTCCCGCTTGTGATCGATCCGGTAGTCTCCTACAATACCTACCTGGCGAACTCTTCGGCGTCGAGCTTCGCCGCGTCCACAAGCACGGCGGCGGATTCGTTGGGGAACGTCTACTTCGCGGGTTGGATTGAAGGCAGCGGCCTGGCCGTTCAGGCTGTGGGGCAGTCGTCGAATCTGGGCAGCGTGGACGCCTTTCTCATCAAACTAAATTCGGGTGGGGCTGTTGTGTTTGCCACCTATTTCGGAGGGTCGGGGGATGACCGTGCGCTTGGACTCACCGTGGATGCTTTCAACCAGCCCTGGCTCACCGGAAGCACTTCCTCCACCGATCTCCCGCTGAGACTCCCGTTCCAAGGGGCGCTGGGCGGATCCAAGAACGCTTTCATCGCTCAATTCTCGCCCACGGGAAGCTTGCTGTTCAGCACCTATCTGGGCGGAAGCGGACCCGATGCAGGCAACGGCATTGCGTCCGATGCGGCAGGAAACGTATACGTCGTCGGGGATACTCAGTCGGCCAACATGCCCCTGTTTCAGGCGGGCCAAACAAGATACCGCGGCGGCCAAGACGCATTCGTTGCCAAGGTAAGCCAAACCGGCTCCTTGCTGTACGCCAATTATTTCGGGGGAAGCAATAGCGACCATGCCTCGGCGATTGCTGCTGACGCTAGCGGAAACACGTACATCACGGGCGGGACCTACTCGCCCGATTTTCCGACTCGTTCACCCTATCAAGCAGCTCTGAAGGGAGCAGGGGACGCGTTTGTCGCGAAGTTCGACGCGAGCGGCGCTTTAGTTTTCAGCACATTTCTGGGAGGAAGCAGCGGAGGTATTTTTTCTCCGGAGCAAGGCAACGCGATTGCGATCGACGCCCAGTACAACGTTTACGTCGCGGGCGTGACCAGTTCGGCCGATTTCCAGATGACTAGCAGTGCTGTCCAAGCCAAGCTCGCCGGAGCGTCCGACGGGTTTATCGCGCGGTTCAATCCTGCCGGGACTGGACTGATTTACAGCACATTTCTGGGCGGCACTGGCGCGGAGGTACCAACGGGCGTGGCGGTGGACCCCTTCGGAGCGATCGCGGTGGCGGGCTATACGTCCTCGGCGGATTTCCCCTTGGTGTCGCCTATACAGAGCAGCCACGCCGGAATCTATGGCGGATTTGTGACCATCCTGAATCCGTTCGGCAACAACTTCTACTTTTCGTCGATGCTTGCCGGAAGTGGAATCGATGCGATCAACGGCATGGCTATCGACGGGCTGGGCAACGTCTATCTGGCTGGACAAACCGGATCGCTGGATTATCCAGTGGTGAACGCTCTGCCGACCACCCATTTAGCCGGGCTCGATGCTTTCGCGGTCAAGATCGCCACAGACGATGGCTACAATTTCGTAGAGCGGGTCTATTTCGGCGTTCTCGGGTCCCCGGCTGATCCTGGCGGGCTTGCTTCCTGGTCGGGACTCTTGAATCAGGGCGTCCAAACACGCGGCCAAGTCGCGCTTGCATTCTTTCAAATGCCTCTGCCGCAAGCGGCTGGATACAACGTGATTGCCGCGTATATTTCGGTGTTGGGGCGAGATCCGGACTACTCCGGATATTTGTACTGGACATCGCTCTTTCGGTCCGGCGTGCTGGCGCCCCCGTCTTGCGTGGCGGGCGTGGCTGCGAATTTGACGATTTGCTCGCAGTTCGCCATGCTCAACAGTTTCATGAATTCGTCCGAATTCCGGACGCGCTTCAGTTCCACGGACAATACGAGTTTTGTACGCGTCGTGTATCAGAACGTGTTAGGACGCGCACCGGATCCTGACGGCCTGGCATTTTGGGTACAGGGGCTGAATGGCGGGCTTCCCCGCTCACAGATGATGCAGAGCTTTATCAATTCGCCCGAGTTTCTGAGGACCTTTGGGAACAGAATCCAGGCTGGCATGGCTTACCCAGCTTTTCTGCTGAGAACCGCAACTCCAGGAGAGACGCAGAACTGGACGAACTTTCTGAATACCGGCGGAACTGTCGATTCAATGATCAGCATCTTGATCGCCAGTCCTGAATTTAAGGCGGGCTTGTAGCGTATCTTGGGCCATGAATTGAGTGCCGGCAAACCTTCTCTACGAGCCCGACACAATAAGAGCGTGCGCGCTTCACCATTGATTGGCGAACGCGCAACGGTAATTGTAATCTCTCAAGAATGAGAAGGAACATCCTCCAACAAACAGATCAAGCACTGATTCCATGAGACGGCCAACTGAATAACTACTCGCCCGGTTGCGCATTAGCAGAGAGACGTGCGGCTGCTGGATGCCGAGGGTTTTGGCGGCTTGCTCCCTCATCATTTCCTGCTCTGGATTGGCCTTCGATTCATCGTAATTCGCGGCATTCGGCGCTTGCGTGTTTCTGCCGTCCGCCCCGTGCCGGAGTGACTGGATATGGAGCAGATCCAGCATTCGCTGCCGGTCTTGTTCGGCGGTCACCTTGGCCTCTTGGGCCGTCAGCTAGGACTGCGGATGGCTAAACTCTTCTAGCGTACAGGGAAAAGAGCGGGCGAACATAGGAACACACGTGCGCAACCGAACCTGGTTCGGCATGTTCGTCATGCTGCTCGGATTCTGTGAAACGAAGGATTTGAAAACCCGCATCGCACAGGCCGCCGACCAGGTCCGTCATGCTGTGGATGTAATGCCAGCACTCGGTATCGGCCTCGCCGTTCTCCCCGGCGCGGCGCCATACGTACGGGACACCCGTCGCGCTAGGCCTCACCAACTCGTATCCGCGTCCGGTCCAGGAAACATTATCGCCAAGCTGGATATGCGTGGGACTCCAGTGTTGTACGCGATAGCAGCCGCCTGGGCGCAAAACACGAGTGACCTCCGCGTAGAGGCGCCGAACATCCGGGACGTAACACGCTGAGATCGCTTGGTACACAAGGTCGAAATCGCGTCCGTACAGGGCCGACAAATCGAGCATGTCCGCTTCTACGCACTCGATCTCGTAACCATGTCGATGCGCGGCTTGACGGTCATGTTCGAGTTGTTCCGGACAGATGTCGGCTGACACCACCCTGCAATTCAGGGATGCGAACAATGGCGACTGTTGGCCTCCGCCCGCTGCCAGGCATAAGACATTTTTTACCTCGGGCCAATGGATCCACCCATCGGGATCGAGCCATTCCTCCGCCCGGTCAAATTGTATTTGCTCGCCACCATGGCTTGCCAGACGCGTCCACGCCTGGCGATTCACAGTCTTATAATCACGGTCGCGCTCATCTGCGGCTGCCGTCATAGAAGCCTACGAGCGAATGTCGGGGTGGAACCAATCGAAAGCGTTTGGAAGCCGGAAATTTATGTAGGAAACCATGATGGACGTCTCCAGCGATTTGACGTAATGCCACCAGCCGACGGGGATGAACAACACATCGCCTGGACCGATCTCGACATGTATCGGAGTAGCCTCGCGATAGAGTGGATGACGCGAGTAATCGGGCTCGGAGCAGTTGACTTCGCCATACACGGCCGTATCGTTGTACACATAGGGAGTCTGCTCGGGTGCGATTAGCGTGAAGCGCTTGCGTCCATATACCTGCGCGATCATGACATTCATCACGTCATGATGCAGAGGCGTGACCGTTCCAGCCGGCCCGAACCAAAAAAAGACTTTTCGCTTCGTATTGGAAGGGTCGAGGTATTCGGACAATTCCGGGACTTCGCTCAATAGCGCCTGGGTTTCGGGCAAGTCGAAAAACCCGTTGTTGGCGACCAGATAATAATCGTTGCTGGCTCCCCCGTCGAGAACCATCTTGACGTATTCCGCCATTTTTATCTCGCGTTTATGAGCTTCGCAGTTCAGCTCGTAGCGCGAATCGGATTGGCGCCCCGCCATGATCTGCACCGACGCATCGCCGCAGATTTGGGCTAGATACTCTGGAGTCCAGCGCTCGGAGGACGTCCCGGCGAGCAAGCCCGTGAGGATCACGGGACGGTTGACAGAGTAGTATCTTTCTAAGAATTCGCTTTGGGATATCTTCGCTCGACGCTCGATGGAATCGGCGTCATAGGACAAGTTGGTAAGCGACCTTCGGACGTCGAGAATCGACTTCAGTTTATTAAGTCGCTGAGTCGCGCGCGCGGCGACCCAGTAGCATGGATCGCCTTGGAGTTCCTCCATCGCTGCGGAAATTGAATCTGTATGATGTCCCGCTCCAGTAAGTGCGGCGACGATCTCATCGTCCGGCACTCCGCCCAGGCGATTTTCGGCTATCCAGGAGCGCCATTCCCCTGGCAAGGGCGGATGCTGTAACTCTCTTTCCAATGACTCTGCTGTCGGCAATGGCGGCTCCTGGATTGCGGGTTAATGGGCCACACTTGGTGGTCCACAAGCATACTCCGAATTTAGCAGCTCTCCTGACTCGAATTATTTCTCCTGTGGCGGATGTGGAGTCGGGACCGGGTGCGGCGTCGGGTGCGGCGTCGGATGCGGATGCGGGTGCGGATGCGGGTGCGGGTGCGGGTGCGGGTGCGGATGCGGATGCGGATGCGGCGTCGGATGTGGATGCGGCGTCGGATGTGGATGCGGCGTCGGATGTGGATGCGGCGTCGGATGTGGATGCGGCGTCGGATGTGGATGCGGTGTAGGATGTGGTGTCATACGTGGGAACACTTTATCACAAAAATTAATCGGGTATCCAAGCATTTTCTCTCATTTTTTTCACCCGCGCGCGCAAACATGAGTCGACTGTTTTTTAAGTTATACAATGCCGGGCTCAATAACTGCCGAATGTCTTTGGATATCGGGCTCGGTTTGGCGCACTTATGCGGTCGCACCTTGGCACCTTACAGCGTCAAACCGGCCTGGTGCAGCGATCCCGTCTTACTCGCCGGCGTGGATTATGAACAGCGTGCAACGGTACTCGACCTGTTCGATCTTCCGATCCCAATTGAATTAACTCGAGCCGAAGCAGATGGAATAAATTTCTCTCTGGTAAGACGGCTTCTGTCGGCACCCGTAAACGAATCAGTCTTACAAGATAATTCCGAGGCGATGCTCGACAGCAAGGACCTTGGAGCATTTAAGAATGGGCGACAACACATTCAGACACTCGCAGAAGCTCGGCGTGACGATGACGACGTGGTTGTGGACGTTCCAACGCTCGGAATGTATTCGCAATTCTTCTACGCGAGCCACGCTGTGAAAGGGCAACTCCGGCGCATCTTCGGCCAAGTGCATCCCCGTGAGCCTTATCGCGACCTTGGGCACCGGATTTCCGAAAGCTTGGCGCCATTCAATGCGGTGCACATCCGACGTGGTGATTTCCGCTACGCCCGCCTTACCCCGCGAGGCCATTGCGTGGAGGGTGAAGAAGTCGCCCGGAATCTCGCGTCCAGGCTGCCGACGGAAGAGCGCCTAATCGTCTGCACGGACGGCTCCTCGGATGACGCTTGGTTCGCTCCGCTCCGGCGCACCTTCCGCGAAGTTGTGTTCCTGGATCGCCTGCTTCTGGAATCCTGGCGTTCCGATTTTCGAACTCTGCCTCATCAAGACGATGTCGTCCTGGGCCTTCTCACGCAACTCGTCGCCGAGCGGGCAGAATGCTTCGTCGGCACCCTTTATAGCTCATTTACTGCGCTGATTCAGCGCTCCCGCGGCTTTGGGGGCCGACCCGATTTTTTATTTTGTTACAGCGACTGGGATCCAAGATTGGTGCCATTCGAGCGTTGCGAATTCATTCCGGTGCAAGACGGGCCATATTCATGGAACCGCATTCTCTACCCGGTGGATCCAAGCACTTCCTCGTGGTTCCGCGACTGGCCGGAATCGTTCGAGGAGGAAGCTGATGGCGCTGATTCCGCAATAGCCGTCCCTGGCACCGTGATTCTCAAAGCATCCGAGGCCGCGCTGGGCGGTCCCGGACAATACTACGAATCGTTGCGCGGGTATGAGAGCACGGGCCTATGGACCAATCTCAGCGATTACGTCACCTGGAGATTTTCGGCTGGATCCGAAGCGATTTGCAGAATCGAGATTCGCTACGCCTGCACGGAGGTCTGCGCCGGGAGCACGTTCGCGGTTCATCTGGGGTCGGGCTCCGAATTGGTTGAACGGGTGTTGGCGACGGGAGGATGGGAATTATTCTCTAGTTGGCAGAGGATTGGCACGGTGAACGTGCCAGCAGGACGAAATACTTTAACGGTCCGAGTCTTGGCAATGCCAGGATCCGCGGCGATGAATCTAGCTGGCGTCCGCTTGGTGCCGCTACGCTCAGCCTTCGAAAATTGACATCTCCGACCCGCATTCATAAAATTGTCGGCACAGCTTAATGGGAGGATCTATGATGTCTCGCTATTTGCAAGTAGCGGCCCTGGCAGGGCTTTGGTCGCTTGGTTCGACGGCATACGGTCAGGAGGTGCGCGCCAGCATCACGGGCACCGTCTCGGATCCCGCCGGGGCACCCGTCGCAGGAGCCGCCGTCACCGTCACAAATACGGCCACCAATACGACCGTTTCCACGCAAACCACGGATTCGGGCAACTACCTTACCCCGTTCCTCGCGCCCGGCAAATACGTGCTCGTAGTGGAACGGGCCGGGTTCAAGAAATTCATTCGCGAGGATATCGAACTTGAGGGACTGGATAAGGCGCGGGTCGACTTGCGTCTCGAGATCGGCGCTCTGTCCGATAGCGTTACCGTCACCTCCACCGTGTCCGTGCTTCAGACCGAAACCGCCACCCGGGGCCAAACCATCTCCAGCGAAATGCTCGATAACATTCCCACCATGGGCCGCAATCCCTTCCAGCTCGCATGGTCCGCGCCGGGGATTGTGAAGACCGGTTCCTTTCGCTACCTGCGCGCGTTCGATATTGGCGGCACTTCGGGGTTCTCCATCAATGGCGGAAAGAGCCAGGAAAACGAAGTGCTGCTGGACGGTATCAGCGACGTGCAATCGAGCCGTCAGGTGATCGGCGTTCCGACCATTGATTCGGTGCAGGAATTCAAAGTCCTCACCAACACCTATGACGCGCAATACGGCCGCACCGGCGGCGGCATCATCACCATCGTGACAAAAGGCGGAGGCAACCAGATCCACGGGAATGCTTTCGAGTACCTGCAGAACGACAAACTCAACGCAAACCAGTCGGAGCTAAACGCAGCAGGCACCCCCAAGTCCCCGAACCACATCAACACGTTTGGTTTCCACGCTGGCGGCCCGATATTTATCCCCAAGGTATTCGATGGAAGGAACCGCTTATTCTGGACGCTTTCTTACGAGGCGGAACGTCAAAGATCGGCTGACCCGGGAGTCGCCACGCTGCCGCTGGATGCTTGGCGCAAAGGAGATTTTTCGAGCTTGGCGAATGCGCAAGGCCAGCCGGTGCTGATCTACGATCCCACCACCACTCAGGCCAACGGGACTCGCACGCCGTTCGCAGGCAACGTGATTCCCGCCAACCGCATCAACCCGATCGCGGCCAAGGTTCTCTCTTATTATCCTGAACCGAACACCGGCGGCGTGAATGCTTCCCACCTCAACAATTACACGTATCCGTCGCGCTGGGTAGGCGACATGAACGCCTGGGTTGGCCGGGCCGACTATCAGATCAATTCCAGAAACTCCTTCTTTTTCCGCTACTCGCAGAACCCTTATACCGAATTTCGCAGCCTGGTATTCGTGACGGATCTATCTCAGAAAAACCCCGCCGAGCCGACTGGAAACGCCCCGCTGATCCGCAACGGCCGCAACTGGACTTTCGACTGGACCTCCACGCTAACGCCCCACATGACCTTCGACCTGCGCGGCGGATTGAACCGCTGGGAAGAGACCACTGGGAATATCTTCGGCGCGAACTTCAGTCCTACCGAACTCGGTTTCTCGCCGTCGCTCGTCTCTCAGTTCACGCGCCTGCAATTTCCGTATTTCACTCTTGGAGGTTATCAGGCGATTGGATCCAGCAGATTGCTCAGCTTCTCGCCGCACGATACCTACACAGTGCAGCCGAACTTGAATTGGGTATTGGGCAGCCACTTCCTTAAATTTGGAGTGGAGGCGCGCCGCTATAACGACAATACGCTGAACCCGGGCATGGCGAGCGGTCAATATAACTTCGATAAGAACTGGACGCAGGCAGTGGTGAATAAGCCGGACGCAGCCTCGGGCAACGAGATTGCCTCGTTCCTGTTAGGCGATCCTCAGACGGCCAGCGTGGATCGCAACATAGATCCGGCGTTTCTGCACTATTACTACGCGGCCTTCGTCCAGGACGATTGGAAAATCTCTAAGCGCCTGACACTGAATCTCGGCTTCCGCTGGGATTACGAAACGCCCGCCGTGGAGCGCTACAACAGGATGCTGATCGGGTTGGACCTGAACAAAGCAAGCCCGATCGCTGCCCAAGTCCAGGGCCTGAGCCTGCTGGGGCAAGCCAAGTTCGCTGGCATCAACGGAAATGGGCGAGGGGCCTTCGCGCCCGACAGGAACAACTTCGCCCCCCGCGTAGGGGCAGCGTACCGGCTGGGCGAGAAGTGGGTTTTTCGAGGAGGTTACGGCCTGTACTATCTGGGCCAAGCCGAAACCGGACCCAATCAGGGTTTCAGCAACACCACCAACGCGATCACAACGGTAGACGGATTGACTCCCGCCATCAGCTTGCAAAATGCATTCTCCCTCCTGCCCGGAGGACAGTTGCTGGCCCCCGTTGGAAATAGTCTGGGGGCGGCCAGCTTCCTGGGCCAGAGCGTCACTTCCAATTGGTTCAACCGGCCCCTGCCTTACTCGCAGCAGTATTCGTTCGATATTCAACGCGAGTTGAAAGGTGGTGTGCTGGTGGAGGCGGGCTATTCCGGGAACCAGACCAGGAAGCTTCCCGTTGCCGGAATCTCGGGCACGAACAGTCAAAATGTGATCTTAGACTACGTGCCGGCGGGTCAGCTGAACCAGCCGCAATCGTATTACACCGCGCAGGTGCCCAATCCGCTGGCCGGTCTGATTCCGAATAATGCAGCGCTCAATGGGCCCACCATTCAGCGACAAATTCTGCTCTACGCTTTCCCGCAATATACGCAAGTGACTCTGAATAATATCCCGATCGGGAAATTGCGTTATGACGCGTTCGTGGCTAAGGTGACCAAGCGCTTTTCAGCCGGTGACTTTTATCGCGAGCTATACATTGAGCAAGGATTTGGAGCAGGTCGACATCTTGAATCCTCAGGATCTGAATCTGTCGAACATCGGGGCGACGAAGCTCGAGAAGCGGCCCGCAAATCAAATAGATATTCCCCAAAAATTCAACTTCGGCGGAGTATACGAGTTGCCCGTCGGGAGAGGGAGGCAATTTGGCACGAGCATGCCGCGCCTGTTAAATCAGATCCTGGGCGGCTGGGTAGTGAACTGGAACTATAGCCGTTACCGAGGCTGGGCGCTGCAATATCCGAACGCCGCTCAGGTTACGCCGGGAAGCGCTGCACTGGACCATCCCACATCGGCAAGGTATTTCAATACGTCCTTGTGGATTGACCCGAACACCAACAAGCTGGTGCCTGCGCAATCGGCGTACGCGCTGCGGAATTTCCCGACGCTCTTCAGCAACGTTCGCTTGCCGGGCTACAACAATCTGGATGCATCCGTATCCAAGTTTTTCCCGATTACGGAGCGGGTGCGCCTGCAGTTCCGCTTCGAGGCGGTAAACGCAATGAATCACCCCTGGTATTCCAACATTCAATCCGTGGACGTTACGAATCCGGGCTTCGGGAGATTGAATCCGGCTCAGCAAAATCTGCCGCGCTTTCTGAAGTTGGGTCTGAACTTACAGTTCTAACCCAGCAGCTTCGCGGCTTCTTTGGCGAAATAGGTCAGTACGAAATCGGCGCCCGCACGGCGGATCGACGTGAGCGATTCTAAAATCGCTCGCTCGCGATCGAGCCAGCCATTCTGAACCGCGGCCATGATCATGCTGAACTCTCCGCTGACTTGATATGCGCCCAACGGTGCGGCAAAGCGGTCTCGAGCTTGCCGGATCAGATCGAGATAAGGCATGGCCGGCTTTACCATGATCATGTCGGCTCCTTCTTCCAGATCGAGTTCGATCTCCCGCATGGCCTCGCGCCCGTTGGCAGGATCCATCTGATAGCTGCGCCGATCCCCAAACTGCGGTGCCGATTCGGCGGCCTCCCGAAAAGGTCCGTAGAAGACGGAAGCGAACTTCGCCGCGTAGGCGAGCACTGGAGTATTTGAGAATCCCGAGTGGTCGAGCGCCTTGCGAATTGCAGCCACGCGGCCGTCCATCATATCGCTGGGCGCGACGATGTCGGCACCTGCCTTGGCGTGGGAGACAGCCGCTGCGGCCAGCCATTCGAGCGATGCGTCATTATCTACGTCGTTGTCGACAACCTGGCCGCAGTGCCCGTGGCTGGTGTATTCGCAGTTGCACACGTCCGTGATAACCAGCAGCTTTGGCACGGCGCTTTTCACTGCCTGTACGGCGCGTTGCGTGATTCCATCGGCTGCGTAAGCCCCGGAGGCAAACTCATCCTTGGTGGCCGGAATTCCGAACAGAATCACTCCGCCAATCCCGAGCGCCAGCGCCTCTTCGCAATCGTTCACCAGCTCGTCGATCGACAACTGAAAGTTGCCCGGCATGGAACTGATCGGCCGCCTCACTGCTTCGCCCGGGCAGACGAAAAGCGGCAGAATGAATTGCGAGGGATACAGCCGGGTCTCCCGCACCAGCGTCCGCAAGGGTTCGGACGCGCGGAGGCGGCGCATGCGATGAACGGGAAAAGCCATGAGACTCTAGCGTATCGTAAGCAGGTTGGCCGTTTCTTTGAGCCTTTGCACCGTCTGCGCGCGTCCCAGGGCGAATATGGACTCGAACAGCGGAGGAGTCACGGTCTTTCCAGTGACAGCGATGCGGACCACCGTGAACACGGGCCCGATTTTTGCACTGGATTCCTCGGCTACTTGACGCAATACTGCCTCAATAGAAGCAGCGTCAAAAGTCGGGATCTCTGTTAGCCTGTCCGCCGCTTTGTTGCAGATCGCGCTGGCAGCCGGAGCATCCATCCCCTTCTTCAGCATCGAGCCGAGATCGCGGTCGATGTGGTCCTTGAAGAGGAAGTCGATCAAGGAAACAGCATCCGGGAGCAGTTCGAGCCTCGGCTGAATGTGCGGAATGATTCGCGTCAGTTTCTCATCGTCAATCTGGAGGCTGGCGGAGACGAGAAAGGGCCGGAGACGCGCCTGCAAATCGGGCGCGGACAAGTTGCGGATGTAGACGCCATTCATCCACTTCAGCTTGTCGTACGAGAACACGCCCCCGGCGTTATTCACGCGTTCAAGAGTGAACCGGCGGGTCAGTTCATCCAGCGAAAAGATCTCCTGTTCGTCGCCCTCGCCGGGAGACCAGCCGATGAGTGCCATGAAATTCAGGATGGCCTCGGGAAGATAGCCTGCTTCGCGGAAAGTACGCAGAAACGTCGCGCCATGGCGTTTGGACAGCTTCTTTCCGTCGGTTCCAAGAACTGGCGGCAAGTGCGCAAATACCGGAGCGCTCCATCCCAACGCTTCATATAGCAATAGATGCAAGGGCGCCGTCGACAGCCATTCATCAGCGCGCAGGACGTGGGAGATCCGCATGTCGTGATCGTCCACTACGGTTGCCAAATGATAGGTGGGATAGACGTCGCTCTTGAGTAGCACGGGGTCGCGGAGGATGATCGTGTCCCATCGAACTTCCCCTTTCACGGCATCTTGGAGCGTGATCGAACGGTCTTGGGGAATTTTGAAACGAACTACATGGGGCGCATCGGCGGGCACGTTCCGGTCACGGCAGTAACCTGAGTAACCGACGGGCTCTTTGCGTTCCGCCTGCTGCTCACGCTCTTGCTGAAGCCGTTCGGGTGTACAGTCGCAACGATAGGCACAGCCCAACCGAATCAACTCCTCGGAAATGTCCAGGTAACGAGGGAGACGTCGGCTTTGACTGTAAGGTTGGAACGGGCCGCCAATGCCCAGCCCGCTCTCATGACCGTCTTCGTCGTGCCGGATCTCATCTTCGGCAGGCCCCTCGTCGAAATATAATCCGACCCAACGAAGATCCTCGATTAAACCAGGAATAGCCTCGGGGACCAGGCGTTCACGATCAGTGTCGTCGATACGCAAGACAGCTTTCCCACCGTGATGGCGGGCGAATAAGATCTCGAAGAGGGCAGTTCGAACACCGCCGATGTGAAGCCAACCAGTAGGGCTGGGAGCGAACCGCGTCCGCACTTCATTCATAATTTCCATTATGAACGTCGGCGTGCGGCGCGGTCGCTGCTAATTCTGAGGGTTCGTGGAAGAATGAGCTTCGCTTGACTTCGTAGTCTGCTTCATCTTTCCATGATGCTTTTTGGTCTTGGTGGTCACGGCTGAGCTGTCGGTGGTAGTGTGCCCGTCAGCGTCAGTGCTGGTGGTTGAACTCTCGGAACTCGTGGTGCTCTTCTTACCATGCGACTTGGTGGAGCTTTTGGTGGTCGACTCGGTGGTCGTTTCCTGCTGTGCGAACATGGCAGCCGCGGTGAGGAATGAGAGTAAAGCAATTTTTTTCACGGATTCTCCTTTTTGCGCCTTTCGGCTCAAATATGAGACCCAACCGGCTGGCTTCTGTTTCAAATCTTACTTAGCGGCTGTGTGCGCCCTGGAGAATGTCGTCCACGGTGAAACTCTTTCCGCCGACTTCAATCGAATCGCCGGAGTGGTAAATGACGCTTTTCTCCCCGGTAATCTCGATATGGCCCTTCTTTGGGTCCACCACCCAGAACTCGCTACAGCCATTTTTGAGGCACACATCCTTCTTTTCCAGAATCTCCGATGCTGTATTGGAAGGCGATAATACCTCGACTGTGATGTCGGGAGCGCCCGCGAGATTGTCCTCCTCGTCCATTGCATCGTAGCGATCCCAGGCAACAAAGGCGACATCGGCACCCCATAATTCGTGCTCAGGTTCTGGCCTGAAGGCGAACTCAGTCCCGGCTTCGCCCTGTCCGCCCAAGGCTTCTTCGAAAATTCGACGGATTCGCTGCTGAATCTTCCAATGCTTGCTTTTGGGAAAGCCCAACGAGACCACCTCCCCATGGTGCAGTTCGAGGCGAAAACCGGGTGGATCTTCCAGCTTGCGGAACTCCTCCACCGTCATTAGCGCTGAGGTGGTCGACATAATAGGGCCATTTTAACGCATGTTAGAATAATTCTTCTCATTCAATCATGAAAGTAGTTATCCTCTGCGGCGGTCAAGGCACCCGCCTGCGGGAAGAAACCGAGTTCCGTCCGAAGCCCATGGTCGAGATCGGTGGACGCCCGGTGCTCTGGCACATTCTCAAGACCTACGCCCATCACGGCCTGCGCGATTTTGTCCTTTGCCTCGGCTACCGCGGCAACATGATTAAAGAGTATTTCCTCAATTACGAGGCCATGAATAGCGACTGCACCGTTTCGCTCGGAAGCAAGCACAGCGTGGTCTATCACAATGAGCATGAAGAGCGCGGCTACTGCGTCACCCTCGCCGACACAGGTGCCGATTCCATGACTGGCGGCCGCCTTAAGCGCATCCAGAAGTACGTTGGCGATGACACTTTTCTCATGACCTACGGCGATGGCCTGTCAGACGTTAATCTCACCCGTCTTCTCGAATTCCATCACTCCCACGGGCGCATCGCCACGGTGACGACCGTTCGCCCAGTCTCCAGGTTCGGCATGCTGGAACTCGATGCGGACCACCGGGTTGAAAGCTTTATCGAGAAACCCGTGGCCGACGGATGGATGAACGCCGGATATTTTGTCTTGAATCGAAAGGTGTTCGACTACATCTCCGGCGACGACTGCATCTTCGAAAGAGAGCCGCTGGAACGCCTCGCTGCGGAAGGCCAGCTTGCCGCTTTTTGCCATGATGGGTTCTTCTTCGCCATGGATACCTATCGCGAATACAAGTATCTGAACGAAGTCTGGGATAGCGGAAAAGCTCCTTGGAAAGTCTGGGAATGAGCGCTCGGTTTTGGAGACATCGATCCGCCTTCGTAACCGGAGCATCTGGACTCGTGGGAAGCTGGCTGGTGAAACGCTTGCTCGATGCCCAGGCCGATGTGGTTTGCCTGCTGCGGGATTGGGTTCCGCAATCGGAACTGGCCCGCAATGGGACGCTGGACCGCGTGCGAGTGGTTCGCGGCGATGTGCGGGACCAGTCCGTGATTGAGCGTTGCATGGGCGAGTATGAGGTCGAGACCGTCTTTCATCTAGCCGCGCAAACGATCGTGGGGATCGCCAACCGAAATCCTGTTTCCACATTCGAAAGCAATATTCAAGGCACTTGGGCGCTGCTGGAAGCCGCGCGCCGCAGCCCGTCAGTGAAGCAGATCGTGATCGCTTCGTCCGACAAGGCTTATGGCGATCAGCAGCAACTTCCTTACGATGAGAGCACTCCGCTCGAAGGCCGCCACCCGTACGATGTCAGCAAATCCTGCGCCGACTTGATCGCGCAAGCTTATGCCAAGTCGTATGGTCTGCCTGTGAGCATTACGCGCTGCGGCAACTTCTACGGGGGAGGCGATTTGAATTGGAACCGGATCGTCCCCGGCACAATTTGGTCGCTGCTCAAAGGCGAACGCCCGATCATCAGGTCTGACGGACAATTTGTGCGCGACTACTTTTACGTAGAGGACGGGGCAGCGGCTTATATGCTCCTGGCGGAGCGTATGGCGGAGGACAAAGCTCTGCACGGCCAGGCTTTTAATTTTTCGAATGAGATTCAGATTACCGTACTCGCATTGGTAGAACGGCTTACGAAAATTCTGGGTTCAGTGGTTCAACCCGAAGTGCTCAATCAGGCTTCGAACGAAATCCGGCATCAATACCTGAGCGCGGCCAAGGCGAAGCAAGTACTCGGCTGGACGCCGCTCTTCAACCTCGAAGAGGGCCTGACGAGAACGGTAGATTGGTACAAGGAGTTTTTGAAGAGTGAGTGAAAAGGCGGCGGCTCTTCGCGAACAGATCCTGTCCCTGGTATCGGAGTTTTGGCAGGAGCAGTTCAGCGGCGAGCGGAAATTCGTGCCCGGCGAGTCCCGAGTGCCCGTCTCGGGCCGGGTTTTCGACGCCTCCGAGATGGTCAAGCTGGTGGATTCGTCGCTCGATTTTTGGCTAACGACTGGCCGATTCGCGTTGGAGTTTGAAAAGCTCTTTGCCCGGTTCTATGGCTTGCGCGGCGCGAGTCTGGTGAATTCCGGATCTTCTGCCAACTTAGTTGCGCTCTCCGCTTTGACGTCGGAGAGGCTTGGGGACCGACGTTTGAAGCCTGGCGATGAGGTAATCACGGTAGCGGCGGGATTCCCTACCACTGTGAACCCAATCATTCAAAATGGACTCGTGCCGGTGTTCGTGGATGTCCAGATTCCCACCTACAACATCGACCCAAGTTATCTGGAGGAGGCGCTCTCTCCTCGAACGCGGGCTGTCATGCTGGCCCACACCCTCGGAAATCCTTTCGACTTGAATGCCGTCACCGCTTTCGTGAAGCGTCACAATTTGTGGCTGGTGGAGGATTGCTGCGATGCCGTCGGTTCCACTTACGGGGGACGTCTGTGTGGCACGTTCGGCGATCTCGCAACCACCAGTTTCTATCCTGCCCACCACATAACGATGGGCGAGGGCGGCGCAGTTCTGACTGACAAGCCCCTGCTAAAAACGCTGGTGGAATCGTTCCGCGACTGGGGCCGCGATTGTTGGTGCGATCCCGGCAAAGACAATACGTGCGGCAAGCGTTTCGATTGGCAATTAGGCGACCTGCCCTGCGGCTTCGATCACAAATACACGTACTCTCACATTGGTTACAACTTGAAGCTCACCGACATGCAGGCGGCAGTCGGAGTGGCCCAATTGCAAAAGCTCCCCGGATTCATTGAGGCGCGCAAGGCCAACTTCCGAAGACTCAAGGAAGGGCTCGCCGGTCTGGAAGACGTGTACATTTTGCCCCAAGCAACGCCTGGATCAGACCCGAGCTGGTTCGGTTTTCCGATCGCGGTGAGACCGGAATCGGGCTTAAAGCGAAGTCAGGTGATCGCGGGTTTGGAAGCAGCCGGAGTGAGCACGCGTCTCTTGTTCGGCGGCAATCTGCTGCGTCAGCCGGCGTATGCGAACATTGCCCATCGCAAGATTGGCGACCTCGCGAATTCGGATTTCGTGATGAATCAGGTTTTCTGGATCGGCGTGTATCCGGGACTCTCTTCAGCCGCCGTCGATTACATGGTCGATCAGCTTCACTGCATGGTAGGTGTAAAGCAATGACGGTGAGCGATTACATCGCGCTGGAGCTGGAACGGCGGGGCATTCAGTCTGTGTTCGAGCTCTCAGGGGGGATGATCACATATCTAATCGACTCCTTGGCGAACAAGACCAAAATTGCAATCGTGAGCATGCATCACGAGCAAGGTGCGGCATTTGCGGCAGAAGGAGCAGCGCGAATTACGGGCTTGCCGGGAATCGCCATGGCTACCAGCGGGCCTGGCGCGATCAACCTGCTCACCGGCATAGGAAGTTGCCACTTCGATTCGACTCCGGCGGTTTTTATCACGGGACAGGTTAACCGGAACGAACAGAAAGGCGATCGCGGAGTGCGCCAGTTGGGCTTTCAGGAGACCGACATCGTCCAAATGGCGCGGCCGATTACGAAGGCGGCCTTCAAGGTTAGCGACCCTGACGAAGTTCCCGCTCTGCTGGACGAGTGCTTCAGGATTGCGATGGAAGGACGCAGGGGCCCCGTTATTCTCGACGTGCCGATGGATGTCCAGAGAACCGAACTCTCTTCCGCCAAGCTGCCCGATTCTAGCGATCGCCTGACTTCCGATCCGGATGAAAGTCCCGCGAGCGAGATAGAACGCCTACTTGAGACGCTGGATCAATGTCATCGGCCGCTGATACTTGCTGGAGGCGGTATTCGGTCTTCGTGTACGGCTCGGCAATTCCAAAGCTTCGTCGAGTTGCTGAACGTTCCAGTGGTTCACTCTTTGATGGCGGTGGATGTGTTGCCCTACGATCATCCCCTGCGCGTAGGCATGCTTGGAAGTTATGGGAATCGGTGGGCCAACATAGCCGTGGCGAATAGCGATTTCATTCTCGTGATAGGCAGTCGGCTCGATGTGCGTCAGACTGGATCGCAGACTCGCGCCTTCGCAGAGGGCAAAGCTATTTTTCATGTGGACTGCGATGCGAGCGAGATGAACGGGCGTGTTACAGGGTGCCGGGAGCTGCGCATGACGCTTCCGCGGTTTTTCGATGCGGCACTGAAATTTCTGCCGAAGCAAAGGGCTCTTCTGAATGATTGGACAGCTAGCATTGCCGATAATAAGGCTCGCTGGCCGGACACTAGCGAGTTAGAGGGTGTTCCCGGAATCAATCCGAACGTTCTGATGAAGACAATATCTGAGCGACTGACTGGGCTGGCTGGATATGTGGTTGACGTGGGCCAGCATCAAATGTGGGCGGCACAGTCCCTCCGTTTGCTTCCAACGCAGCGCTTTCTTACTTCTGGCGGGATGGGTTCGATGGGATTCGCGCTGCCAGCGGCTGTCGGGGCGTGCATCGGTTCCGGACGGAAAACGTTTTGCGTCATCGCAGGCGATGGCGGTCTGCAATGCAACATCCAGGAACTGGAAACCATTCACAGAGGAAATCTCCCGATCAAGATTGTTGTGGCGAACAATCAGTGCCATGGGATGGTGAGACAATTTCAAGAGTCTTACCTTGGGGGAAGATATAACTCCACGCTGTGGGGTTATAGCGCACCGGACTTCCGCAGAGTAGCCGAGGCTTACGGAATACCGTCGCGGAGAATACACCTCACATCGGAGCTAGGCGAAGCTCTGGAGTGGTTGGAAGGAAATAGCAGCGCTCTTCTGGAAGTGATGGTGGATACCATGACCAACGTCTATCCAAAACTGGCCTTCGGTCGTCCGATTTCGGAGATGGAGCCGCTCAGCAAGCCCACCGAAGTAGAGTCCACTTAAGCCCCCGATGGTGACGTGATGCCGCTTCCGGAATCCGATCTGAATTTCGTGCTGGAATCGCTCCGCGCGGAATTGGGTTCGCTTCGCAATGCGCGCATATTCTTGACCGGGGGCACCGGTTTTTTCGGGAAGTGGCTGGTAGAGACGCTGCTTTGGGCGAATGCCCGGCTGGACCTCGGGATCCAAGCCGTCCTACTGACCCGCGATCCAGATGGGTTCCGCGAACGTTTTCCGCATCTGGGCGGGCACCCGTCAGTCACGCTGCATCCAGGCGATGTTCGCTCCTATGGGTTCCCCGATGGCGACTTCTCCCACGTCATTCACGGTGCAACCGACGTGAATATCTCGTTGCATCGTCAGTATCCTCTGTTAATGCTGGATACGATCGTGCAGGGCGCCCGTCGCACTCTCGATTTTGCCGTGGCGTCCCACGCTTCCAAATTTCTGTTTATCAGCTCCGGCGCAGTATACGGGAAACAGGCCTCGGAGCTCACGCACATGCCGGAGACCTGCACGAGCGCGCCGGACCCAATGGACCCCCTGGCGGCAAACGGAGAAGGGAAGCGCCTCGTCGAGTTTCTGTGCGCTGCTTATCACCGGCAGCATGGTCTAGAAACTAAGATTGCCCGCTGCTTTGCGTTCGTCGGACCTTACTTGCCGCTCGATTTTCATTTTGCAATTGGCAATTTCATTCGGGACGCCATGCTGGGCGGGCCAATCCAGGTGAGTGGAGACGGCACTCCCTATCGTTCGTATCTCTATGCTGCCGATCTCGCGGTCTGGCTGTGGACGATCCTGTTGAGAGGCGAGAGCTGCACCCCCTATAACGTGGGATCGGAATGCGAGGTTACGATCGCGGAACTAGCGCGGCAGGTCTCTCAGGTCGTGAATCCCGCGGCGAAGATTAGCATTGCTGCTCACCCGACGCCTGGTCATAAGCCAGCTCGCTATGTGCCATTGACGGAATTGGCTCAGGAGGAATTGGGTTTGCGGGAGACGGTGTCTCTCGCGGAGTCTATTCGCAGGACGGCGCAGTGGCACGGGTGGTCGAGATGAAATTGATCAGCATCGTCAGCCCTTGTTACAACGAGGAAGGAAACGTCCGGGAACTTTGCGCGCGAACGAAAGCCATGATGGCGGGGTTCCCGCATCTGCGCTACGAGCATATTCTGATCGACAATAGCTCCACCGATGGCACCGTCCCCATACTCAGGGAACTGGCCCATGCGGACCCGAACATCAAGGTGATCATCAACAGCCGGAATTTCGGCCACCTTCGCTCTCCCCAGCATGGCATTTATCAGGCGAAAGGCGACGCCGTAGCCATGCTTCTCTCCGATCTGCAGGATCCGCCCGAACTGCTGGGCGATATGATTCTCGAGTGGGAGCGGGGCACGCCCATCGTGGTGGGGATTAAAAATACCAGCGACGAGAGCCGCTTGATGTACCGCACCCGAACCGCCTACTATCGCCTGGTGGCCAAGCTCACCAAAATCCAAGTCTTTGAACACTTCACCGGCTTTGGTTTGTATGACCGGATTGTGGTAGACATTCTGAAAAAGCAGTTTGCCGATCCGTATCCCTATCTCAGGGGAATGATCGCCGAGGTTGGATTCTCCCACGCGAAGATCTATTACAACCAGAAGCGGCGTTCGCGAGGCATCACCAAGAACAATTTCTATACGCTCTACGATTTGGCGATGCTGGGCATCACGAATCTTTCCAAAGTGCCTCTGCGGATTTTCACCTTTGGCGGATTTGCGATGTCCTTTGCCAGCCTTTTAACGGCGGTGTTTTATCTGGTGTACAAGCTGGTGTTCTGGTATAGCTTCACAGTAGGGATCGCCCCGGTGGTGATTGGGGTTTTCTTCTTCATGTCGATCCAACTGATCGGGCTGGGAATATTGGGCGAGTATATCGGCTCCATACACACGATGGTGCAGAACCGTCCGCTGGTAATCGAGAAAGAGCGAATCAATTTTGATTGAGCGGCTTGGCAGATACGTGCCGGGCGGACAGCTTGTTCGGTACCTGGCGGTTGGGTTGTGGAACACTGCTTTCGGATACGCCTGCTTCGTATACTTTACTTGGGTTCTGGACGGGGTTGTTCCCTACAGCTATTTGGCTGGCAACTTACTTTCGAACCTGGTGGGGATCACTGTCGCGTTTCTGGGTTACAAGTGGTTCGTATTTAAGACAAAAGGCCATTATTGGAAGGAGTGGCTCCGGTGCATGGGTGTCTACGGGAGCGGTGTCTTGCTGGGGTTGGTCCTGCTTCCTCCTTTGGTGTTCGCCTTGCGCCGGTGGTTCGGTTGGGAGCGAGAGGCGCCGTACATAGCTGGCGCGTTGTTAAGTGCGATTACCATCGTCTTCAGCTTTTTCGGACACAAGCACTTTTCTTTTCGGACAAGCACGTGAGAACGTTCGACCGGGTTCTGCGAACTACTTGAGGGCCAGGGTCGCAAGCAGCAAGGCTGGCGGCATAACGATCAAGCCGGTTTTGAAGAACTTCCAACCGCTCACGTTCAGCCCCTCTCGGCGCAATGCGATCAGCCAGAGAACCGTCGCAAGCGAGCCGGTTACCGATAAGTTTGGCCCAAGGTCCACGCCAATCAGCACGGCGTTATGAAGATGGTCAGGCAAGTGAGTTGTCTCCAGAGCGCTCCCGGTGAGCAATCCCGACGGCAAATTGTTCATGAGGTTCGAGAGAGCCGCCACCCCAAATGAGGCAGCGAGGGTTCCAATCGCCGGCGGCAACGCGGCGCACCATGTCAGCGCATTGGCCACCTCCGTCTTGGCACCTGCTTCGTCCAGCGCTTCCACCAGGACGAACAGTCCCGCAACCAGCGGCAAAACACTCCAGGATACTCCACGAGCTACTTCCAGCGCCCGGCGGAATCGGGCTCGCGTCGCCACGAAGACGGAAACGGCGGCTGAGGCGCAAGTTGGCAGTCCTAGATCAAGCGCGAACGTCGATGCTGCGATCAAGATGACGCCGGTTGCCACGATCCCCCAAGCCGCAAGACGGCCTTCCACGGAAAGCTTCGGAGCCTTCATCTCTCCTGCTACTTTACCTGCTATCTCTTGGAGAAACAGGAATCGGAGCACGGCGTAAGTTGCAGCGATGGAGAGAATCGAGGGAAGAATGAAAAAACGAAGCCACGGGAGCAGGGCCGGCAGATGCTTTCCGTACAGCTGTAGCGTCGTTCGACAGAAACACTGTGACCAGGATTCCGATTCCGTAAATCAAAGTGAAGAGCCGCTTGCCGGAACCTCTGGAAGCGTTCACGGCTAGGGCCGCCAGCCAGTCGACTCCAACTCTCCGAGCCAGTCCGGCGAGCAGCATCATTCCAGTCAGGAAAAGGTAAACATCCAATCCTTTTCCAACCGCTCTTGCGGCTTTGGAGAACGATAGCAGCCCCGAGGTGGCCAGAAGCATCCCCCCGAGACAAGCCCAGATCGATTCAGGCCACTGTCGGGGCCGCAGTAAAATTCCAGCGATAGTTCCGCCCGCTATCAGCCAGATCCAGACTGACGTCACCTGACGATGACATGGAACCAGCAGAACACGCCATAGATGACGCCCGCCACGGACAGCAATCCGGCCCCGGCCATCACTCCGCAGGGAAGGACACAGAAATAGCAGCCTCCTGCTTCATCGCGGCGCCCTAGCTTTGAGGCATGAAAATCAAGCTCGTCTCTCGGGAACGATTCCATTCCTCGTAGACGCAACAGCCCGACTCGGGTTACGGTCTATGTAATTGAAGCTAAGGACTGTTCCCGCTAAGCAGCCTGGGTGCATTGATTGAACAGGGATTCAGAAACTCCCTGAGCAAGCGCCGCCTCTTTTGTGCAGATCCAATATTCCGGCTGCCAGTGCTCTTTTCTATCGTAAGGCGGCTTATAGACGTAGAAGTCGCGAGCCTTGCGAGTGATCCGTGGCATGGACCGCGTCTCGTCTCCAAGTACGAATGCTTCTCGTTGCGCATCATCGAAGGTAGCAAACGGCCCATCGATGTAGTCCCGGTGGTTAATGATGTGCCAATCCATGATCCTTATTCTTTGATGTACGAAACCGTCTTTAGGTTGCTTTTACGCGGTAGCGCTTCCATTCTGGACTGCGCTACACTCAGCGATACCCATGCAGCGACTGCTTCGCCCTCGTTTGATCCCTTTCTTCGTTCTCGTTCCGATTCTCTGTCCGCTTTCTTTCGCTCAGCGCGGCATCACGCCCGAAGATTACTTTGCCTTCGAGTCTATAAACGATGCTCGAATCTCCCCGGACGGCAAGCGCGTTGCCTACACATATACCAGCATCGACCAAAAACGGAATCGGCGCAACAATTCCGTTTGGATTGTTGCAATAGATGGCAATTCCGAGCCGCGCCGTCTCACGGCTGACGCTTTCAGCGCCAATTTTCCCCGCTGGAGTCCAACCGGAGATCGGCTCGCCTTTCTTTCCGCTCGAAACGCCGTCGGAGCCGAAGTGCCTCGCTCCCAGGTCTACGTTTTGAGAATGGACGGCGGGGAGGCTCAAGTTCTCACCCATATTAAGAATGGCGTCACCTCGTTTCAATGGGCTCCCGATGGCAAACAACTGGTGGCGATCAGCCGGTCCGGACCAAACGACGATTTAGATCCGGCCAGCAGGAAGAGCGATGTGCGCCACTACGCTCATATCTCATACAAATTTAACGACTCCGGCTGGTTCGATGACAAGCGAAGCCATCTCTGGATTGTTGACGCAGCCACTGGCCGGGATCGACAGCTTACGTCAGGAGACAACTGGAACGACACAGACCCGCAGTGGTCTCCCGATAGTACCCGCATCGCGTTCGTTTCCGATCGGACCGGAAAAGAGTATGACGGCGGACACGACAAGAACGTTTGGAATATTCCGGTAGAGGGCGGGCCCCTGACGAAGATTTCCGACCACGAGTTTGAAGACGACTCGCCCCGCTGGTCGCCGGACGGTCGACGGATCGTTTTTCTGGGCAAGACGCAGCGGCGCCAGTTTCCTAAACTTTATGTTACCGCTGCCATGGGCGGCTCGGCTTCCATTCTTTTTGCGCAGGATGCCGACCTGATTCCGACAGGCTTGACTTGGGGACCGGGTGCTAATGAACTGCGTTTTGAGGCTGGGACCAAGGGTCAGGCGCATATTTTCGAAGTCGCTCTCGACAAACGCTCTTCGAAGCAGGTCACCACAGGCGAGCGGGCTGTCAGGGGCCTGGACATGAATCAGAAGGCTGGCGTTATGTCTTATGTTGCAAACGACTTTCAGCACCTGGACGACCTTTATGCGGCTAACCTGGACGGGAGCGGTGAACGCCAGCTTACACATCTCAATTCAAAGTTGTGGTCGGAAGTTCAAGTCGCGAGCGTTCAGCGGATCGCATATACGAGTACTGACGGCACACCCGTAGATGGTTTTCTTGTTAAGCCGATCGGTTGGCAACCCGGGAGGAAGTATCCCATGATCCTGAGCATTCATGGAGGGCCGGCGGGTCAGTACGGAGTTGATTGGCACCACGAGTTTCAGGTGTATGCCGCAAAAGGATGGGCCGTGTTTTTCTGCAATCCGCGCGGTTCTACGGGCTATGGCGAGAAGTTCGAACGCGGCATTCGGAACAACTGGGGCGTGATGGATTACCAGGACGTGATGGCAGGAGTAGATGCGGCGATCAAACAAAATGCCTGGATTGACACGGACCGTTTGGGTGTAACTGGGGGAAGCTATGGCGGTTATCTCACCAACTGGATCGTGGGACACACCAATCGATTCAAGGCCGCGGTTACTCTGCGGAGCGTTTCGAACTTCATCAGCGATGACGGGACTCGGGATGGAGCCTACGGCCATGAGGAGGACTTCAAAGGCTTTCTGTTCGACGAGTTTGACCAATATTGGGAGGCTTCTCCGCTGAAGTACGCGAAAAACGTGAAGACGCCAACGCTGGTTCTGCACTCGGACAACGATTATCGCGTTCCATTGGAGCAGGGGGAGCAGTGGTTCCGCGCTCTGCAGCACTACGGGGTTGTGTCCGAGTTGGTGATCTTCCCTCGCGAGAATCACAACCTGACAAGAACAGGCGAACCCAGGCATTTGGTAGAAAGCTTGAATTGGCAGTGCTACTGGTTTGATAAGTTCCTGGAGGGCAAGAAGGACGCGAGACCTCCAGACGCCAACTAGTGCGTCATGGCGTAGACCACGTAGTTCACGCCTACCCTGATCGCGAAATTGGCGAAATTTTCCGGATACTCCGGGTCGTCCGCCCATTCCCAGGCGTCGCCCAAGTCCGAATTATAAGAAGCCGCCACCATGATGCGGCCCTTGTCATCGAAGATGGCTCGCCAGTGCGCCCCGATTCCGTTGTTCTTGTACCCTAAGCGCAGGTGGGCTTGACCCGGAGCCTGGAGCTTTTCGTCTAGATCGTAGACCGTGTGGAAAATCGAGTCTTTGTCATCGATGTCCACGATGGGCCGATCCGGGAAAACGCGGTGCATGCTTTCCTGAAACACTTCCCACTCGGTGGTTCCGTGGAAATCGTCAGCCATGAAAAACCCTCCGCGCAGTAGGTAATCGCGCAGGATCTTGGCTTGCGCGTCAGTGGGACCCCATTCTCCCACCTGGACGGCGTACAGCCAGGGCCAATTGTATACATCGTCGCCATCTTCTAAGTTCACCGGTTGCTCCACGGAGCGAACGTGTATGCGCGTGAGACGGCGCACGGCCCGGGAGAAGTGCCGGTCGGCTCTGGGATAATCCTGAGTCCAGAGGGACAGGCCTTTGTGCCAGTCGCCCTGGAAGCGCGGACGGTAGCCGTCGTTCCAACCGGGAGGATACATAAGGCGGGCGAACGCCCATTCCGTTTTCTCGCTCCAATCGGGAGTGAGTTCGAAGTCTCTGTATTCTACGCCTGGGTATTGGCGAAATGGCAACTGTAGGGCGCATAGGGTGCCGATTGCGGATGCAACTCCGAGCAGAGTCTTCCAGAACCTCATGGGTGCAGTCTTCTTTCCGAAGAATAGCATCGCTTGCTCGATCGACCGATCTATGGACTGTTGCGCCGTCTTACAGCGCAGCCCGCTGAAAATCTGAGGCTATTTCCTTGCCGAGTCCTTCAAAGCTCGTATTCACTTCCCTGGCTCTGTTCAACGCAGCTTCCACATGGGGAAGAATATTTTCTGTTCCGATATGATGAACGAACTCAGCCTGCTCCAGCATCCGAGCAGGTTGCTCGCGCGCCCCGCAGAGGAGAAGAGTCCTACCCGTCTTTTGGAGTCTGTCGGAAAAGACTTCAAGCTCATGGAGGCCGGTTGCATCAATAGCGGTCATGTTGCGCACTCGCAGAATAATCACAGAGGCAAATTTTTTGAGGTCTTCCGTTTCTTCTGCCAGCTTGTCGGTCGTTCCAAACAGAAATGGCCCATGGATCCTCAGGATCGACAC
>JBBRRB010000047.1:0-46907 GCA_038225555.1 Bryobacterales bacterium | reverse complement strand
CCTGTTTAGGCGTGGTCGGGCTCAATTGGAGTGACGGGATCTAAAAACGGCCAGCAAAACACTCCCACAAAGTAAACAGCGGCAGAGACGTACAGGAGCAGGTTGTACCGCGACGGATCGTTATGCAGAAGGTATCCTCCCACCACGGGTGATACGAAGCCAGCCAGGTTGCCCATCATATTCATCGAACCCGATAGCGTGCCCGCATACTTGCCGCCGATATCCATGCAAGCGGCCCATGAGGGCGGCATTGCCAGATCGTTGCAGAAGCTCGCCATACCCATCGCCAGCATGGCCCACTTGGCCTCCCGCATCTGAATCGCGACGATCATCAGCAAGCCCGCGCCCATGAATCCAGAGCATGCCAGGATCCGTCGGCTCATTCGCGCACCCCCCACCCTCTCGGCTAAGGGTCGGGAGACCCAGCCGCAAAATGCCGAACCAAGACCGCCCAGGAATAGCGGCAGAATGGCGAGCGTGGTGGCCTCGCTGGCGTCGAGTTTCCAGTACTCCTTCAAGTACGACGGCATCCACGTAATGAAAAAATACCAGGGGAACGACAGGCAGAAATATTGAACCCATAGCAGCCAAACGGATCGCGAGGCCAGCACCTTGGCCCAAGGCACGTTGCCATGACCCGCCGCGTGTTGCCCGGCTCCGCCGATCAGTTCCGCTTCCGCTTTGTTCACGCTTGGGTGAGTGTGCGGATCATCTTTGAACCACCAATAGAAGACCGTTGCCCAGATCACTCCAATGGCTCCAAAGAAGTAAAAGGCGGATCGCCAGTTCATGATCATCAGCACGAGGAACACAAGCTTCGGCGTGAACGCGCCAGCCCAGCGTGCCGAGGTCCACATGATCGCCTGGGCCCTCAGTCGTTCGCGGTGAGGCAACCAGATCGTGTAGATCTTGGTCAAGTTGGGGAATGCTCCGGCCTCGCCCGCGCCGAAGAGGAAGCGCACGGCGTAAAGCGATGCGAAGTTCGTCATCGCGCCAGTCAACGCAGTGAACGCGGACCACCACAGCACGATTCGGATTAGAACTTTCTTTGCGCCAATCCAGTCACCGAGCAGGCCGCTCGGAATTTCCAGCAAGGCGTAAGAGATGGCAAATGCTCCAAAAATTTGTCCCATCTGCTCGGTGGTCAAATGGAGGTCGGCCTTGATATTGGGCGCCGCTTGCGAGATGCACACGCGGCTGACATATGACAAGATCGCCAAAGTAACGGCGAAGACAATTACCCCGTAGCGGGCGTGTGTCGGCTGCTCTGCGGCGAGTTTGGGGGTCATCGGCGATTGAAAGACCCCCATCATATCAGAGGCGTTAGCGCCCTACATATGTCTGATAGCTCGAAATGACGGACGTGCCGCAATCACCGGTTCGCGAGGCGGCATGTAATCGGTCCCTTAGGATCCTCCTGAGATGTTGTTATGCGTTGTAGGGCAAACCGCGGTGCCTTTCGCGCTTATGGAACTGGGTTTGAACCCGCCCTGAAACCAATCCAAGGTAATGCCCTTTGCCTTTAGCAGGTCGGCCGACGTTCTTGCCGGGACATGGTAATCAGAGTCTTTGTCGGGATTGTGCAGTTATTCGAGAGCAACAGAGGGACGGGGGCCGCTAATGACGGATCCTACCAAACCTACCTGCGGCGGTAGTCGTGGTCCTGATCATAGGTACGGCCCGGACTCGGGTTAAGCGAAAGGGCTGCGTCAGAGCTAGAGTCCACTACTGGACTGGCTGAGACAAGTGCATCTACTCTCCTTGTCTCCGCAAGGATCGCACCTGAATGTTTCGGGAGTTTGAACAAATCGTGAATTGTTGCCGACGATGCCACCGAGTGGCACTCTACAGTAATTTGCTGTACACTTTAAAGAACTCTGAAATTCAGAGACTTAAATCGAAAGGAATACTGAAGAATGCGCTGCACATTTGCCGTTTCAATTCTGGCCTCAGCTTGTCTCGCCTCGTTTGCCTTCGCGCAAAACGAGGGACAAGGTGCGCCCGAGACAATCAAACACGGTGTTAATCCTCATGATACCGGCTCCGTTACGGCCGGATCAACCGGCGTCGTCACGCCGCCCATCACTTACAGCGGAGGCGCACTGCTCCCGCACCCAAACATTTATTTCATCTGGTATGGCAATTGGAATCAATCGAACGGATCCGATACTCCTGGTGGCCAGCAAATAGTCCGCGATTTTGCGAATGGCATTGGCGGTTCTAATTATTTCCAGATTAATACTACATATTCGACCTCCGGATATGCAATCAGCGGACTTGTTAACTTCGTAAAAGAAACCACCGACGCTTATTCTTTCGGCACTAGGCTGAGAGACTCAAATATCCTCAGCATCGTAAACAACGCCATTAGCTCAGGCAAGCTGCCATATGACACTCAAGGCGTCTACTTTGTGCTAACCTCGTCCGACGTCAATGAGAGTTCGGGTTTTTGCTCCAAATACTGCGGCTGGCACACTGCAGCTACGCCGTCGGCCGGCCACGTCCGGTACTCATTTGTAGGAAACGCGAACCGCTGCCTTAGTTCGTGTGCCGCCCAAACCGTCGGTCCAAACGGCAACGCCGGGGTGGACGGCATGATTTCAGTGATCGCTCACGAACTGGAAGAGACGACCACCGATGCCGACCCAAGGTCTGGTTGGGCTGACAGCGGCGGTGCTGAAAATGCCGATAAGTGCGCCTGGACCTTTGGTTCCAACCAGCTCACCGCGCCGAATGGCGCAACTTACAACGTGACCCTAGGTACTCGCAACTTCCTGATTCAGCGAAATCTGAAACATGCCACGGCGGGCGATACCTGCAACATGAGCCTCACTACCCAATAAACAATTCCAGGCGCATCGTCCTTTGATGATTTTCGCTCGATCGCGTACAGGCGAGATCGGCCAGTAGAGGGGACGGCGGTCAGCCTTCCTCGCTGTGGTCGCCAACTCTGCCTCTGCGTCTCTGTTGTCAGCTCTAACCAGTCGCAGATCGGCTGCCAATAGAGTTTGCATTAGAACCAAAGCGCTCCCGAAGAACGGATTTCTGAATTTTCCCAGTGCCTCCCTTCGGAAGCGTGTCGGTAAACACGATTGAAGTGGGGCATTTAAAGTGGGTCAGGCGGTCGCGGCAGAACTGGATCAGTTCGCGTTCCGTGACGCTGGAACCAGGTCGCAGCGACACAACGGCCCGAATCGCTTCGCCCCACTTGGGATCGGGAACCCCAATCACCGCTGCCTCAAGAACGGCCGGGTGCGCGCACACGACCGACTCGACTTCAGGCGAATACACATTCTCGCCTCCGGGTTTGACCATGTCCTTCTTGCGATCGAGGATGTAGAGATAACCCTCTTCGTCAAACCTGCCCATGTCGCCGGTGTGCATCCAGCCGCCGCGGAGCGCTTCGGCGCTGATCTCCGGGCGTTTCCAATAGCCTTGCATCACGTTAGGGCCCCGGATGATGATTTCTCCGATCTCGCCGGCGGGCACCTCCAGGTCGTCTGCATTCACCACGCGCACCTCCACGCCCAGGACGGGCTTGCCTGCCGAGGAGATCGGCGCGAACCCGTCTTCGATCCGGTGATCCTCGGGAGTTAACACGGTGGCTAGAGGGCTGACCTCCGTCATCCCGTAGCCTTGACTGAAGTTGCATTTCAGTTTCTCCATCGCCGTCGTTAGCAGGGGCAGCGGCATGGGGGAAGCGCCATAGCTAACCCGATCTAGACTCGAAAGATCGTAGCGGCTGAGAGCCGGGTGATTCACCAGCATGTTGATCATGGTGGGCACCAGGAGCACAGCGGAAATCCGATAGCGCTCGATCGCCTGCATCAGCAGTTCGGGATCAAACGAGGTCAGGAAGCTGTGAGACGCTCCTGTGAGAGTCAACGCCAGAAGCGCACCGATGTCCGCCAGATGGAACATTGGCGCAGCGTGAAGCCATCGGCTTTCGTGCGCCATCAAGGATGGGGGCAGCAAGAGGTGAACGGCATTTGAATACAGGTTGCGGTGAGAGAGCATCGCACCCTTCGGGCCGCCAGTGGTTCCACTGGTATAAAACAGCCCTACCAGGTCATTCTCGTCGGGCTCTTCGAAGACGGCGGTCGCGTCTGGCGCTTGAGCGCGCACATCGACCAGACCTTCCGGACAATCACCCGCGCCATAATAGACAACCTGATTGAGAGAGGGAACACTCGGACGAATATCGCGCGCCACATCCACGAACCGCTCGTCAACGATCAGGAAACTAGACCCAGAGTCGTTCAAGGTGAACGTGATTTCTTGCGCGTGCCAGCGCGTGTTGATTGGCACGATCAGTGCGCCTAGCAGCGGCAGGGAGAAGTAGAGATTTAAGTAAGCGGGAGAGTTGCCCATGAGCACTGCAACACGATCTCCTTTTCGTATTCCGAGGGCGGCCAGGGAGCGTGCTGAGTGCTCCACCCGATCGGAAAATTCCCGATAAGTGATTCGATGATGCTCGTGATGAATCGCGATCTTGGTCCCGTGGAATCGAGCGGCTCGGCGCAGACAGTAATTGACGTTCATGCGATCGCTCCTACGTTTTTGAGGCGCTGTATCTCATTTTCGGAATAGGCGAAGGTGGCAAGAGTTTCGGCCGTATGCTCGCCGATCTCGGGATGTCGGCGCTGATCGTTGGAGGGCTGGCTTACTTCCGCGATGGTCAGAACGGGAGTAACGCAGCAATCAGTTTGGCCAAGTTGTTGGAACCAGGTGTTGGCGTCGCGGGTGCCAAAAATGTTGGCCAAGCGCGTTTTCAGTTCGGGTTGACGGTCGTCGTCGAATTGGAGAGGAATGAGACCCATGCAGTCCAGTTGCTTGCAAAGATTGGCCCAGAATTTCGCTTCGAGAGCCCCCACCGCGAGCCATCGCCCATCGCCAGCCTGATACACGTTATAGCAGGCATAGCGCCCGCTCAGCATTTCGCGGCCAGGCCGAGGTTCGCGGCCGGTGCGCTCGTACTCGGCTAGGGGAATCGAGAGCAGCGAGCGCACTCCAGCGGTCATGGACACATCCACATGCTGGCCAACACCCGACCGCTCGCGAGCCTGAAGCGCCATGAGCACGCCAATCACGGCTTGCATGGATCCACCTACCAAATCGCCGATCTGGACTCCCGGGATTACCGGCAGGTTCAGCGTAAGCAGACCGCCCAAGGCGATGTAATTGATATCGTGGCCTGCCAGGTCGGAGTAGGGTCCGGTTTGGCCGTAGCCCGTCAGGCTGACGTAGATGAGGCGGCTGTTAGCTGCGCGCAGCGCCTCGTAATCCAGGCCTAAACGTTGCATTACACCGGGTCGGAAACCTTCCACAAGAATATCGGAGGTGGTCGCCAGGGATTCGAGCACTCGCTTTCCCTCAGCGTGTTTTAGATCGATGGCAACACTCTTCTGGCCAGCATTGGTCCGGGCGAACACAGCGGGACTGAGCGTTCGTGCGTAATCCCCCGCGCCGGGTTGTTCGATCTTGATCACGTGAGCGCCATGATCGGCAAGATACTGGGTGGCGACTGCGCCCGGAAGCAGCCGCGTGAGATCGAGCACGGTCAATCCTTGCAGCGGGGCCATCTCTATGACCGAGCCTTGAGGAGAACCTGATCCCGATAGACGAGAACCGGCTCGCCCCTCTGGTTGGTGACCACGGTTTCAAACGTGACTACGCCGCGGCACGGAGGCTTGGGCCTGGCCTCGATCACTTTCTTCACGACATGAATGGTGTCGCCGATGAAAACTGGTTTCGTGAAGCGTAACTGGTCCACGCCATAGAAGGCGATTACCGTTTCGTGAACCTGATTCATTTGGATCATGAGGCCGGTTGAGATGCTGAATACGAGAGCGCCATGGGCGATGCGCTGTCCAAAAGGGCCTTTGGCCGCGTATTCCTGGCTCATGTGAAGCTCGTGAAAATCGCCTGAGAGTCCGGCAAAGTTCACAATATCGGCTTCGGTAATCGTTCTGCCGCGAGAGACGCTGGTGGTCTCTAAAACAAAGTCCTCGAAGTAAAGACTCAAAAAGCCCGCCTTTTCATGCTTGACACTTAAACGACTGCTATCCTACCTTGGAGATTCTATGCGAAAAAAAGTGACCGTGGTTGGTGCCGGAAACGTCGGTGCCAACTGCGCCTTGCGAATTGCCGGTAAACAGCTGGCGGATGTGGTGCTGGTTGACGTGGTGGAAGGGGTTCCGCAGGGCAAGGGACTCGACTTGCTCGAATCCGGCCCAGTCGAGGGCTATGACGTAAACATCACCGGCGCGAACGACTACGAAGCGACGGCGAATTCGGATATCGTCGTGATCACGGCCGGATTCCCGCGCAAGCCGGGCATGAGCCGAGACGATTTGCTGCTGGCGAATTATGAAGTCGTGAAGATGGCCACCGAACAGGCGGTCCGCTACTCGCCGGAGACGATCCTTATTCTAGTGACCAACCCGCTGGACGCCATGTGCTGGACATCCTTCCAGGTATCGAAGCTGCCGAAGCAGCGCGTGATCGGCATGGCAGGTGTTTTGGACACAGCGCGATTTCGCACGTTCATCGCGCAGGAACTTAATGTATCTATGTCAAACGTGACGGCGATGGTGCTGGGCGGCCACGGCGACACGATGGTGCCGCTGGTCAGGTTAAGCAATGTGGCCGGCATTCCTCTGACGGAATTGCTGGATCAGGCAACTATCGATCGGCTGGTTCAGAGGGCCCGCGAGGGCGGGGCGGAGATCGTGAAGTACCTGAAGACCGGCAGCGCGTATTATGCTCCTTCGGCGGCGACGGTCGAGATGGTAGAGTCAATTTTGCTCGATAAGAAAAAGGTGCTTCCCTGCGCCGCTTATCTGGAAGGCGAATACGGCATCCACGGGCTATTCGTTGGAGTCCCGGTGAAATTGGGATCGGCGGGAATCGAGAAAATATATGAAGTCCAGCTCAAGCCGGACGAACACGCCGCACTCGAGAAAAGCTCGGCATCGGTCAAAGAACTGATCGACATAATCAAGCAGAAAATCGGATCGTAGGCAGGGAGAGGGTAATGGATCAAACGACAGTCAAAATTATTGCAGCGGTTCTCTGTTTGGTTCTGGTGGCGGTGATCGTGATGCGCCGCCAGAAGAAGACGAAGAAGGTCGAAGACGATTTTTAAGCGTGCCTGAAGCTCCTAAGATCGACCCCGAGTATGCTTGCTTCGGTCTGCGCATCAAGAAGTCCAAGATACATAGATGGGGCATTTACGCACAGGAAGAGATACCCGCTCGGCGGAAGGTGATCGAGTACACCGGCGAACGAATCAGCCGTCGCGAGACGAAGATTCGCGCCAGCCGCCCTCTGAACTACATCTTTACGCTGGATAAGTATTGGTGCATTGACGGCTCAGCTGGCGGCAGTGGCGCGGAGTTTATTAATCACTGTTGTGAGCCGAACGTGGTAGCTCGAATTATCAAGGGTCACATTCTCTACTTCACTCTGCGGACGATTCGCAAGGGAGAAGAGTTGACCGTGGATTACCACTTCGATAAGAACGTGGAGAAAGTGCCGTGTTCGTGCGGGGCTAAGGGTTGCAGAGGGACGATCAATTTGACGGAATAGTAGTGTGGTGATGCGACGCGCCACATTACTATTGCTCGCCTCCACAATGGGATTCGCCCAGACGGATTGGCCCGTCTTTGGCAACGACCCGGGCGCGATGCGGTATTCCTCGTTGCAACAAATCAACGCTGCAAATGTCGATCGACTAAAGCTCGCGTGGACGTTTCGCACCGGCAAACCCGGATCGGAAGCCGTGCCTATCGTTGTGCAAGGCGTGATGTATCTCACGGCTCCGGATGGAGTCTATGCGCTGGTCCCGGAAACAGGCGACCTCCTTTGGAAGCACGACGCCGCGCCAGCAGCTCTGAGAGGGCTGGCCTATTGGAATGGCGCTGGTGGCCTGCATTCGCGAGTTTTCACTGGCAATGGGCAATTCCTATTAGCGCTGGACGTGACTACGGGGAAACCCGCGCCGGGCTTTGGGAACGAGGGCAGAATCGATCTTCTGCAGGGTGTCCTGGGCGACTTGAAAAACGCGCGCTATGCGTTGGAATCGCCGCCTGCCGTGTTTGGCGATGTTGTGATCACGGGATGCAGCAATGGCGAAGGTCGACCCACAGCGGGCGCATATGGCGACATTCGCGGCTGGGACGCCAGGACTGGTAAGCTGCTCTGGACCTTTCACACGGTGCCCCGGCCAGGGGAAGCGGGATCGGAGACGTGGCCGTCCGATAGCTGGAAGAATCGCTCTGGGACCAATGTGTGGGGGTTCTTCACGATCGATGCGAAGCGCGGGATCGTCTATGCTCCGCTGGGTGCGCCAACATCCGACTTCTATGGCGCGGATCGGATCGGGGCAGACCTGTACGGCAACTCGCTGGTAGCGCTCGATGCGCGAACGGGCCGGAAATTGTGGCACCGGCAACTGGTGCATCACGATCTGTGGGATTATGACTTGGCCGCGCCTCCAGCATTGTTCGATATTCGGCGCGGGGGACGAGTGATTCCGGCGGTCGCGCAGATCACCAAGATGGGTTTGCTCTTCGTGTTTGATCGAGTCACGGGAGAGCCGGTTTACGGGATGGAAGAACGACCGGTGCCCCGGACGATGGTGCCCGGGGAGGCGACCTCAAAGACGCAGCCCTTTCCATTGAAGCCTCCAGCACTCGCGAAAAATACATTCCGAGTAGAGGAGATGTATAACCGCTCGCCGGAGCATGCACGGTTCTGCAGGGAATTGTTTGAAACAAATCAGATGCAAATTGGACCGCCCTACATGCCCTTGCCGCTCGAAGGCAATGCTTTGTTTTTTCCAAGCACGCTGGGGGGAGGGAACTGGGGCGGAGTCTCAATCGATCCAGCCCTCGGCCTGTTGTTTGTGAATGTAATGAACGTGGCGCAGTGGGGACACATGGAGAAGAGGGGTTCGGAGTACATTCGCACCTCGGCCTACGGACCCTATGCCCGGTTTTGGAATCGAGAGACGCGCATCCCGTGCCAGAATCCACCTTTCGGAGAGATGATCGCAGTCGACCTATCTTCTGGAGACATTGCGTGGCGTTCGGTACTCGGGAGGATCGAGGCTCTGGAGGCCATCGGGGTCCGCGGAACGGGATCGCTAAATATCGGCGGGAGCATCGCGACCGCTGGCGGCGTCGTATTCATCGCGGCAACGAACGATTCCCGATTCCGTGCCTATGAGTCGAGGACGGGAAAGCTGCTTTGGGAAGCGATGTTGGAGGCGAGCGGCCACACCAGCCCCATTACTTACCTGGGCCGCGACGGCATTCAATATGTGGCCCTGATGGCTTCGGGGGGCGGAGCGTTTCTGGGTGGGGGACTAAGCAATACCCTGGTTGCATTTGCGCTGCCCGATGTTCGCCGAAAGCCTTTGCCTGCGGCGGTATTAAAGGCTGCGGCCGCAACCGCCGCGGCTAGGCGTGGCACGGCGCACGTGGGTGCGCACGCCCCTCTGTTGCTGCCCCCAGGTGGAGCAAAGGCACTAGTGGAGAAGACGTGCGGGACGAGTTGTCATTCGGTAGAGGTGGTGACCAGCCAGCGCATGAACGAGAAAGATTGGAATGCGATCGTGCAGAACATGGTGGCTCGCGGAGCCCCGGCATCGGACGACGAGGTCAAGGTGATCGTAGATTATCTGGCGAAAACACTTACCGGAGGAGTTCGCTGATGTACGCGTTATCTTGCTCATCGTGGAGATCGGTCTCGTCGCCGAGAACGTAGCGGTATCGAAACGGTGGACCGAGCGCAACCGGCCGTCCCATCCAATTCGCTGGATCTGTCCAAAAAACGGATCTGTTCCCCATGGCACGGGCAAGGTCGTCCAAGTCCCAATGAAGCGCAAAGTCCGGAATCACCGCCTCGAATAGATCAGTGTTCATCGAATTTTCCAGCGCGGCGCGCAAGCTATGCGGAGTTCGATCCAGCCAGATCTTTCCGATGCGGGGGTCGACGGCCGCAGCCAGCAGGAGCCAGATGCCTTTGACGCCGCGGGCCACTGCTCGAATGGAAGCGGGATCCACGTCATTGCGGGCGGCCAGCAGATCGATTCCGCGCACAATGTCGTGCGCCCGCATCGCAGGCAGATTAAGCCCGATCCGGTCAGCCCTCGCGTTGGTAAGCCAGTTGCCAATGAATGGCCGATTGCCCTCCCCGGGAGCGTCGCGGGGTTCCAGTTCGAGTACAACTCGACCTGTCTTGGCGATCCGCTCCGCCAATGCTGCTGTCGATGGGATCGACGAGTTGCTCATCTTATCCGCCACCAGAAGCACCGCTGGATGTTTACCGTTTTGGAAGGGAACGTGGAGCGTTCCGCTAATCTCGATCCCTCGCTCACTTTCAAAGTGAATCCGCTGACGCCGGCCCGCCGGACCGTTCACTTCATCCGATATTCCCATCTCTGGCGCGACTCCTTCTGAGGGGATATTCAGTCGGCGCAGTTCGGCTAACAGCTCAGGTATTGTTCCCTGCCGTTTTTTGGCGCGAAATTCATCGAGAATCAACTGATAGAGTTTGCGGCTTCCGGGTTGGTCATCGACATGACCGCTAAGCGTAACGAGCAATTCCTGATTGGTGTACATCTTCACTGGCTGTTCGCGAGAATCACCTTTGCCGTCCTTAAGCCAGCGGATCATCCACTCGTAGATCGCCTCGCGCGTCTCGAGCGGTGTTCCGTGCGGGCCCCCGCCGATGAAAAAACGAAGCTTATCTGCGGCGCCATAGAGGCCAAACCAACGCCGCGCCTCCTCATAGACGATCCGGGCACCGGCAGGCGTGAAATAATCGCCGTCAGTCGCCAGGATGAGCCAGGGGTTTGGAGCGGACAACTCGACATAGTCGGCCATATCCAACCCGCTCGAAAGAAGGTGGGGAAGGCTCATTTCCGAGTCAGGGTCCGACCCTGCAAACAACAGCCGGTATGAATTGATGAAGCACGCCGGTGCGACGACTTTGATGCGCGGGTCGAGCGCACCGATGAATGCAGTCAATGCTCCGCCACCCGAGCACCCCACGGCACCCAGACGCGCGGAGTCTACTTCCGCCCGGCTGACTAGATAATCGAGGGCGCGTTTCGCGTCCCAAATGAAGTAGCGCGCTACGCTTTGGCCGATGAGAATGCTCTGGGATCCCGCCTGGATGTGCTCCGGCACTGACCACCCTGCCAGTGGCCGGTCCACGCGCCGATCATAGGTCTGCTCTCTTTCGCCTTGGCCCACGGGATCGAACGCCAGCACCACGAAACCTTTCAAAGCCAGATTTGCGGCCAGACGCTGCCCTTCCGGCTTTCCCTCTTGGGTATGGCCGGCTTGCAGAAGAATTCCGGGATAACGCCCCGGCTGGTTGGGCAGATAGAGATTAGCGGTTACGTAGAAGCCTGGCAGGCTCTCGAAAATCACCTTCTCGATGGAATAGTCTTGAGCTTTGATCCGCCCTGTAATCGAGGAATTCAGCGGGCCGCTGTAATCGGGCAGACCGCCGATTAACGAGAGAAAGTTCTCGCGGACCGATTTCTTTCTGCGCTCCGCATCGGCGACGGTGCGAATTCTGGCAATGGCGTCTTCCCGGTGCTGCAACTGCTGTTGAGCGATCTGATCCATCCACCGCAGGAGCGGGTCGGGGGCAGGCTGCTGGGCGAAAACAAACCGCAGATCGAGGGAAGCGACGAGCATGAGCAGCGCCAGGATAGTTAGTTTCATTCAATGCCACAATTTATCACCGTGGCGAAGTGGGTGCCATCACCTGAGCGAAAATGGACTCATGAGCCGGGCCAACTAATAAAATCCATGAAAAAACTTTGCATTGCATTCTCGAGTTTCAGTCTTCTGCTCCTCGCGGCAACCGATTATGACGCCCAGGGAAAACGCTGGTGGTCTCACATCCAAGTGCTCGCCAACGACAATATGGAAGGCCGCAATACTGGCAGCGAAGGCTACACGAGAGCGGCCGCATACGTTGCCGGCGAATTCGAACGTTCAGGACTCAAAGCCGGGGGCGTGGACGGCTACATGCAGCCGGTGAAGTTCGATGTCGTCCAGATCGAAGAAGGTAAATCCAGTCTCGCTCTGATTCGCGAGAGCAAACCGGAGGCGCTCACACTTGGCACCGACGCGATCATCAGCCTGCGGGGCGATACAGCCGACGAAACCGAGGCACCGGCCGTCTTTGTGGGTTACGGCATGAAAGTTCCAGAATCTAATTATGACGATTTCTCAGGCGTGGATCTGAAAGGCAAGATTGTCGTCGCCCTTGCTGGCGGGCCTAAATCGATTCCAGGACCTTTAAAATCTCATTACCAATCGGCTGGAGTGCGTTGGAAGCAGCTTCGGGATGCGGGCGCAATCGGCCTCGCAAGCATTCCGAACCCGAAATCGATGGACGTGCCCTGGCCCCGCATGACGCTCGCCCGCTTTCAGCCTTCCATGTCTTTGGCCGATACGGAGCTGAAGGAGACACAGGGCCTGCGTCTAAGCCTTACGATTAATCCCGAGCACGCTGACAAATTCCTCCAAGGCACCGGGCAGTCCATCGCGGAGATCCTCGCTGCTGCCGATAGCGACAAGCCGCTGCCGCACTTCCCCCTAAAAGTGACAATCAAAGCAAAGGTCGGACTGGTGAAATCCAAGGCGGAGTCTCCCAATGTCGTAGGCGTGCTGGAGGGCTCGGACCCGAAGCTGAAGAATGAGTACGTCGTTCTGAGCGCCCATCTCGATCACGTCGGAGTAGGGAAGGCGATCAACGGAGATGCGATCTACAACGGTGCGATGGACGACGCTTCCGGCATTGCCACCATTCTCGAGGTTGCCAGGATGATGAAAGAGTCGAACGCCCGGCCCAAACGTTCTGTAGTCTTCCTTGCCGTGACAGGCGAGGAGAAGGGACTGCAGGGTTCGAGATACTTCGCGACCCATCCCACTGTGAACGCGAGGAGCATTGCCGCGGACATTAATCTTGACATGTTCCTGCCTTTGCACAAACTCGAATACCTGGAAGTGCAGGGCTTAGATGAGTCGACCCTCGGAGACGACATTCGCGCTGTTGCTGCTAAGGCGGCTATCACGATTCAGTCTGACAAAGAGCCGCAACGCAATCTCTTTATTCGCAGCGATCAGTACAGTTTTATTCGAGAAGGGGTGCCCTCGCTGGCGTTTAAGTTCGGGTATCTGCCCGGATCGCCGGAAGAGAGGCTGCATAAGGAATGGCTTAAGAATCGCTATCACGCGCCTTCGGACGATCTCAATCAGCCGGTGGATAAAGCAGCCGCAGCACGGTTCAACGAGATCATCCTTCATCTGACGGAAAGAGTGGCGAACGCCGCTGAACGTCCTCAGTGGAAGGAGAATAGTTTCTTCAGGCGTTTCGCTAAGAGTTAGCCCATTGAGTTATATTCGAAGTTGATCAACCGACGACAGTTTGCCAAGACGGGGGTGGGCCTGATGTTTGCTGGATCGTTAGCCGCCGAACCCGCGAAGCGGTCCATTCTCGAACTGCGCTATCTCAAAATGCGCACCAACAACGAGAATCAGATTCAGCGGACCGGCGATTTCCTCAACCACGAAGCCATGCCCGCGCTGCAGCGGGCGGGAGCCGGACCACTGGGCTTTTTTGCCAGCGTCATCGCACCCGATAGCCCGTTTATTCTCGCCGTCGCCCAATTTCCCAGCCTTGCGGCCATGGAGGCAGTTCGCGAAAAGCAATCCCAGGATACCCGCTATCGCAAGGCGTTGGAAACCTACACCGGGCTGCCGACTCTCAGCTACGAGCGTCTGGAATCGTCGCTCCTGCGCTGCTTTGAGAGTATTCCCGCCCTCGACGTGCCCCCCACCGAAGGTCGCACGACATCCCGCCTATTCGAATTGAGGATGTACGAGTCGAACAATACATTGACTCTGGCTCGCAAGATAAAGATGTTCAATGAGAGCGAGATCGGGATTTTTCGGCGGCTCGGGATGAGGCCGGTTTTCTTTGGCGAGACAATCGTCGGAGCCAAGATGCCGAACTTGGTTTATATGCTGGCGTTCGACAGCTTGGCGCACCGCGAGTCGGCCTGGAGCGCGTTCGGTGGCGATCCGGAATGGAAAGAACTGCGTTCAAAGGCCGGCAACAGCGACGCGGAACTGGTTTCCAATATCAGCAACGCGATACTGCGGCCCTTGCCTTTTTCTCAAATTCGATAGACTTGCCTATTGTCCCGACGGCCACTTCCAATTCCGAATCTCCGCCTTATCGATTCCTTCCGCAAACGCATAATTGATGCTCTCTATGATGTCGCCCTTCAACCGCTCCTTCAGTCCCGCGCCCATTTCCTGCAACTTCGGAACTCGATCAATCACATCAATTGCCAGGTTAAACCGATCCACCTGGTTGCGGATCGCAAGTTCCAGCGGAGTATTGATATTTCCCTTTTCCTTATACCCGCGCACATGAATATTGGCATGGTTGGTCCTCCGATACGTGAACTTATGAATCAGCCAGGGATAGCCATGAAAGTTGAAAATCACGGGTTTATCTTTGGTGAATAGCGAGTCGAAGTCGCGATCCGAAAGCCCGTGCGGATGTTCCGAGTCAGGCTGCAAGCGATACAGATCCACCACATTTACAAAGCGGATCTTTAGATCGGGAACGCCCTGCCGCAAGATGGCGACGGCGGCCAAGGCCTCCTGAGTCAGGATATCGCCCGCGCTGGCCATCACCACATCCGGCTCCTCGCCTGCGTCGTTGCTGGCCCACTCCCAGATGCCGATGCCCTTCGTGCAATGGACGATCGCGGCATCCATATCGAGGTAAACCAGGTGGGGCTGCTTGTCCGCCACGATGACGTTGACGTAATCTTTGCTCCTCAGGCAGTGATCCGCCACGCTGAGGAGACAGTTCGCATCGGGCGGCAAATAGATGCGCGTGATCCCTGCGCTTTTGTTGCTCACGAGATCCAGGAAGCCAGGATCCTCGTGGGTGAAGCCATTATGATCCTGACGCCAGACGAGGGAGGAGATTAAAATGTTGAGCGATGAAATGGAAGCTCGCCAACCGAGTTCCAACTTCGATTTTTCGAGCCATTTTGCATGCTGGTTGTACATCGAATCGATGATGTGGACGAAAGCCTCATACGTGTTGAAGAGACCATGCCGGCCCGTTAGCAGATAGCCCTCCAGCCAGCCCTCCAACGTGTGCTCGCTCAGCATCTCCATTACACGCCCGTCCGGAGCTATGTCCGTTCCGTCGGCATCTTCCGCCTTGATCGTCGCCATCCAGGTTTTGAGACTGGCTTCGTAGACATCCTCCAGCTTGTTCGATGCGTTCTCGTCCGGGCTGAAGAGACGAAAGTTGCTCATGTTTCGGCGCATCACATCGCGCAGAAACTTCCCAAGCGTTCCGGTAGGGGAAATCTCCTGGGTGCCTGGATGCTCGATCTGGATCGCGTACTCTCGGAAATCTGGAAGATGGAGCGGCTTCCGCAGTTTGCCGCCGTTCGCATGCGGGTTGGCGCTCATGCGGCGATCTCCGACAGGCGCAAGCTCCTTCAGCCCCGGAATCAGCGCGCCGTGCTGATCGAAGAGCTCCTCTGGTCGATAACTCCGCATCCAATCCTCTACGATTCGCAGATGCTCCGGCTTCGTCTTCACGTCCAAAACGGGCACTTGGTGAGCTCGCCAGAAGCCCTCTACCTTGTGGCCGTCCACCTGTTTTGGTCCAGTCCATCCCTTGGGCGTTCGCAGGATGATCATCGGCCAGCGCGGACGCTCCGGCTTGCCGGTCCGCCGCGCCTCTTGCTGGATGGAGCGAATCCGTTGAACGCATTCCTCCACCGTGGCGGCCATCTTGGGATGCATCAACGCGGGATCGTCACCCTCCACCACATGCGGCGTCCAGCCATAGCCTTTGAAAAGGTCCTCGAGCTCCTCCGGCGAGATACGGGCCAACAGCGTGGGATTGGCGATCTTGTAGCCGTTGAGATGGAGGATCGGCAAGACAGCTCCATCGCGGATTGGATTCAGAAACTTGTTGGAATGCCAGGAGGTTGCCAGGGGTCCGGTCTCTGCTTCGCCGTCACCCACCACCACGCTCACAATCAGGTCGGGATTATCGAACGCCGCGCCAAATGCATGCGAGACGCTGTAACCCAGCTCGCCGCCCTCGTGAATCGACCCCGGAACCTCAGGCGTGCAGTGGCTCCCCAACTGGCCTGGAAACGAAAAAGCGCGGAACAACTTCAGCAAGCCCGCCTCGTCCTGGCTCTTCTCCGGGTAGACTTCGGAATACGTGCCTTCCAGATAGCAGTTCGAGATCACGGCCGGGGCGCCGTGGCCTGGACCCGAGAGATAAATCATATCCAGGTCGAACTTGCGGATCACGCGATTCAGGTGGACCCACGTGAAAGTTTGGCCAGGATCGGAGCCCCAATGTCCCAGCAGGCGATTCTTGAAATGTTCGGGACGCAGCGGCTCCTTGAGAAGAGGATTGGCACGAAGATAAATCATCCCCGCGCAGAGATAGTTGCAAGCTCGCCAGTAGGCGTCAATCTTCTGAAGTTCCTCAGCGGTCAATGCCTGATCGGTCATGAAGCTCCTGCTATCTTGTACTAGTAACAGCAACTAAAATAGCAGGCCGCAGGCCCATGCCCGATTCATCAATTCTTGTTATTAACACCGGCTCTTCATCGCTGAAGCTGGGCCTATACATCGACAAGGAAGGCGATGAGCAGCTTATTCTCGATGGGCTTGCCGATGGTATCGGGCGAGGCGGAGGCACCCTCGAACTGAAGGATGCGAGCGGACGAACCCTGCGATCCGAGAGCCGGGAATTCGCCACTCAACATGATGCGCTTGGCGATGCAGCGGGCTGGATTGCGGAACTTTCGGATGAGAAGCCGTGCGCGATCGGACACCGGGTGGTTCATGGCGGACCACATCTCATCGCTCATCAGCCAATCACACCTCAGGTGCTGAAAGAGTTGCGCGACTGCGTCCACTTCGCGCCGCTCCACATTCCCCTCGCGCTTGAGCTGATCGAAGCAGCGGAGCAAGCCTACCCGCAAGTCCCGCAGTTTGCCTGCTTCGACACCGCCTTCCACAGCACCATTCCAGAAGCGGCGTCAAGGTTTGCGCTCCCTCGGGAGTTGTTCGACGAAGGGATTCGCCGTTACGGCTTTCATGGGCTCTCCTATGAATCGATCATCAGCCAGCTTGGGCAGCATCTTCCAAGCCGGACCGTGATTGCTCACTTGGGGAGCGGTGCCAGTCTTTGCGCTGTTCGGGATGGGAAATCGGTGGATACAAGCATGGGTCTCACGCCCACGGGCGGCATCCCAATGGCCACCCGCAGCGGCGATCTCGACCCGGGCGTGCTCCTCTATCTTTTGCGGGCCAAGCGCGCGGACGCGGATTCTCTCGAAAAGATGCTGAACCGCGAGTCCGGACTGAAGGCGCTTTCAGACGGCAAGGGAGACATGCGCGATCTCGAACACGCAGCGGACGGCGGGGATGCCAAGGCGCAGCTAGCGATCGCGATCTTCTGCGCGTCCATCCGGAAAGTGATTGCTTCTTATGCGGCAGTGCTGGGAGGGTTGGACCTACTGGTGTTCGCGGGTGGCATCGGCGAGCACAGCGCCCGCGTGCGACGCGACGTTTGCGGCGGTCTCGATTTCCTTGGCATCTCGGCGGATGATATTGGCAATTCGAGACAAGATAGCAAGGTCCTCGTCTGCGTGGTTCCCAGCCAGGAGGATCGACAGATCGCCCGCCATTGCCGTACAATGCGAGTCCATTACCAAGCATAATAGGAGGAATGTGGCGCTTACTCCTCGTCTTTGGTGCGGCTTCGATTCTTCTATCGCAGGAATTCCGCGGAACCATCAGCGGCATTGTCACGGATTCCACGGGTGCATTCATCGCAGGTGCTGGAGTGACCTCCACCGAGATTCACACGGGCACCAAATTGCGAACGGTCACGGACTCCGGCGGCCAGTACACTGCTCCTTTCCTGCTTCCGGGTGACTATGATGTAGCGGTGGAGTTCCAGGGCTTCAAGGAATTCATCCGCAAGTCTGTCCATGTGGGTGCGGGAGACCACGTTGTAATCGACATTCCCCTGGAGGTCGGCAGCGCCTCGCAATCTGTCGAAGTAACCGCCAGCGCGCCTCTGCTGAATTCCGAGAATGCCTCGGTAGGGCAGGCGATCACGACGAAAGAGGTTGAAAATTTACCTCTCAATGGAGGAACTCCCCTCGTGTTTGCGGCGCTCTCCATCGGCGTGCTCGCGACTGGCCAGCCATCTCTGATTCATCCTTTCGATAGCGGCGGCGCGGCAGGATGGAGCATCGGCGGAACTGCGTCGCAGACCAATGAGATCCTCATCAACGGTTCGCCGGATGCCACCTGGGATGGACGTCTCGCCTACAGTCCGCCCAAAGATGCCGTGCAAGAGGTTCGCGTAAACGCCTTCGATTCCGACGCGGCTTTCGGCCACACCAGCGGCGGAACATTGAACCAAGTCTTGAAGGGCGGCACCAACGCGCTGCACGGATCGGCATGGGAATTTAACCAGCCCAACAACCTGACCGCTAATAATTTCTTCAACAATAAGGCCGGACTGGGCAATCCCGTTACTCATTACAATCAGTACGGGGTCACGGCGGGCGGCCCCGTGTTCATTCCGAAGGTGTTCAACGGTCACGACCGCCTTTTCTGGTTCTTCGCTTGGGAAGGCCTGAAAGACAGCCAGCCGAACACCACCTTTCTAACCGTGCCTACCGCGAAGGAGCGACAGGGCGACTTCTCCGATCTTTTGAAGTCCGGGTCCAGCTATCAGCTTTACAACCCTTTCAGCGCCGTTCAGACCGGCACTACCATCACCCGATCCGCGTACCCAAACAACGTGATTCCCGCCAGTCAGTTGAATCCGATCGCCCTCGCCCTGCTCAAGTTCTACCCTCCGCCGAACATCGCCAATCCGCGCTCCGACGGTTTCAATAACTTCGGCAACACCGCTCCAACCACTGACGATTACAACAACGAACTCGGTCGCATCGATTACAACATGAGCAGCCGCAATAGAATCTTCGCCGATATCCGCCGAACGGGTTACATGCAGGAGAAGAACAACTATTTCGGAAATCTCTCCACGGGGTCGATCCTCACTCGCAGCAATATCGGGTCCAGTTTCGACGATGTTTTCACCGTCAGCGCGACCAGCGTGATCGATGTTCGCGCCAACTTCACGCGCATGGATGAGCAGCACCCCCCTGCGAGCGCGGGTTTCGATCCGGGCGCGCTGGGGTTCCCTTCATATCTCGCCGGCAACTCGCAACATTTGCAATTGCCGTACATCAACTTCGCGACCAATTCCGGCTTTCAAGCTCTTGGAACGAACGGGGCGAATAAGCTTCCTTCCCAGTCGCTGCAATTGTTCGGCACCTGGATCAAACTTCACGGGTCTCACTCTTTCAAATTCGGCGGCGATTGGCGGCAATATAACCTGAACGTCGCGAGCTATGGCAGTTCCACCGGCAATCTCTCCTTTACTGGGAATAACTGGGTGCGAGCCTCCAGCAGTTCGTCTTCAACCGTGGTTCTCGGGCAGGACTTCGCCGAGTTTCTGCTCGGTCTTCCGACCGGGGGCCAGTACGATTTGAATTCATCCGGAGCGTACTACCAGCATTACTTCGCGGGCTTTGCCCAGGATGACTGGCGCGTGCGCCGCAATCTCACGCTGAATCTTGGCCTTCGCTTCGATCATGACGGACCGTACCGGGAGAAATACGGGCGCACCGTGAATGGATTCGATGCTCTCACCACAAATCCCCTCTCGGCAGCAGCCACCGTCGCGTATGCGGCCCACCCGATCGCACAACTCCCGACGGCAAACTTCAACGTGCCCGGCGGTCTCACTTATCCGAAGCCAGGAAGCGGAGCGATCTACAACACCACGTCACATCTCTTCAGCCCCCGCATCGGGGTCGCCTGGACGCCGGATCTATTGCATGGCAAGACAGTTCTCCGAGGCGGGTTCGCCATGTTCGTCTCCCCGATCGTAATTTCGTCTCTGCAGATTGGCGGAACGTATTCCACCAATCCGATTCTGACTCAGGAAGGCTTCAGCCAGACCACGCCGGTGACGCCCACGAACGACAACTATCTCACTCCCGCTATCACGCTCAGTGATCCATTTCCGGGTGGCATTAAGCGTCCTGCGGGATCGGCTGCCGGACTCGCTACCTTCGCTGGGCAGACCGTGCAATTCCTGGATCCAGAAGCGAAGAACGCATATTCGGTGCGCTGGAACTTCGGAATCCAGCAGCAGCTGACGTCCAACACGATACTGGAAGTTGTTTACATGGGCAATCATGCGGTCCATCTGCCTATCTCCGCCACTCAACTCAATGTCATCCCTCGCCAGTACTTGAGCACGATGGGGACCCGCGATCAGCCGCTAATCTCCGCACTCACAGCGACAGCGGCCAATCCATTCGTTGGTCTGGTGACGTCCCAAGCGACCGCCTCTACCACCGTCGCGCAGGTCCTGGCTCGCTTCCCTCAATTCCCCGTTGGTTCGGGCAGCGGAAGCACCGGCGTGATTGAGCAAAACGCCAGCCTGGGCAGTTCGTACTTCGAAAGCATCAACGTTCGGCTGCAGAAGCGATTCTCGAACGGCCTGATGCTGGTGGGGAACTACATCCATTCCAAGCTCATCGAGCGCGCCACGTGGCTGAACGACACCGACCCGCAGCCCGAAAAGCGCGTGTCGCCGTTCGATCACCCGAATCGGTTTATCGCGGCGGTCAGCTACGATCTTCCTTTTGGACGCAAGCGCCTTCTTGGCGGCTGGACCGTGAACGGCATCTATACTCTTCAAACCGGAGCGCCGATTAATTGGGTGAACGGCAGCACGGCCAGCCCTGGCGATTATGTCTACTTTGGCGATAAGATCGTGCTGAATAATCGGGAAACGAACACGGCCGCCTTCAATACCTCCGCTTTCGATACCAAATCAACCGATCAATTCCAGTACCACATTCGAACATTTTCCACTACTTTCGGGGATTTGCGCCAAGACGGAATCAATCAACTGGACGCGTCGGTATTGAAGAAGTTCTCAATTAAGGAAAAGGCCCAATTTCAATTGCGCTTCGAGGGATTCAATATTGCCAACCATCCCACCTTCGCGGCTCCGAACACGACCGCGACCAATTCGCAATTTGGCGTAATCACCGCTCAATCGAATCGCACGCGAACGCTTCAGATCGGAGCGCGGTTTGTTTTTTGAAATGTACCGCTAATCGCCGATGACATCCTGCAGCGCGGAGGCTAGATCGGGGAATTGAAACTTGAAACCTGCCGATTTAGCCGCCTCGGGCAGCACACGCTGGCTGGCAAGCACCACGCTCGCCATCTCACCAAAAAGAAGTCTAAGCGCAAACGCCGGTACCGGGAGCAGCGCAGGACGATGTAAAACCTCTGCCAGCTTGCTTGTGAACTCCGCGTTCGTAACCGGCTGCGGAGCGGTCCCGTTCCAGGCGCCGTGAACTTTCTCGTTCGCTAGCGCAAACTGAATCATCCCCACGAGGTCATCAATGTGCACCCAAGACATCCACTGCTTGCCGGACGCCAGCTTCCCGCCCACGCCCATCCTGAAAGGCGGAAGCATCTTGGCCAGCGCCCCGCCATCTTTCCCAAGCACTACCCCGATTCGGATCTTCACTACGCGGATGCCCAGAGCCTCAGCCATGTCGGCTTCTTTCTCCCAGTCTGCAGTGACCTCAGCCAGAAATCCCTCGCCGGGACGGGAGTTCTCGGTTAGCATCTCATCGCCGCGCGACCCGTAGATCCCGATTGCAGAAGCGCAGATCAGTACCGTTGGACGCCGTGACTGCATCGAGAGAGCATGCACCAGATGCCGCGTGCCCAGGATGCGGCTATCGCGAATCCGTTGCTTCACCTCAGGAGTCCAACGCTGCGCCACGGGTTCACCAGCGAGGTGAATAATCGCATCGGTCGACGCCAAGCTCTCTTCAGGAGGCTCTCCGCTCAGAGAATCCCATTGCGAAAAAGGTAGTCCGGGAATGGGGCGGCGGCCCAGCACGCGCAACGCATGCCGCTCGGCCTGCAAGCTCCTGATTAGCGGCTTGCCCAGAAACCCGCTCGCGCCCGTGAGAGTAATATTCATGTTCGAAATGGATCCTTGCCGGTCTTCTCCAAGTATCGGATCTCATCCAGATACGCGCTGATATGAGTCTTCCGCTTCATGCCATCGTAGGACATAAAACGAACCTGCCCGAAAATCGCGCGATCAACGAAAGGCCTGTCATGCAGACCCAGGCACCACAGCACCCCCACGTAAGTATTCGGGTCGCGACCGTCGATGGCATACCGGTCGTGCATATAGATCATCGCGTTCACTGCTTCCTGAGGCGTGGGCGACCATTCCAGAATCTTCTTGCCCCAGTACATGCGATAGTAGCCATGGATCTTGCCTCGCAGCAGCAGCTCCTTCTGAGTCGCGTTCCACAAATCGTCGTAGGTTTCGCCGCGTTCAAGCTGGTCGAGCGTGAAGGACGGATCGCGTGCGTCGCCTGCATGTTTCGCGAGAGTCTTCTGCGCCCAGTCTGGCAGCGATTCGATGGAATCGAGCTTGTCCGTGAAGCGCGCGAAGTTGAACGCCAACTCCCGCCGCACGATCAGTTCTTCCAGAAACTCCTCAGCCAGCAGCTTGTGTTCCTGGGCCTGCTCCTTTGCTGCAAGGGCCACTTCCAGAGAGGAAATGTGTCCAAAGTGCAGATACGGACTGAGCCCGGACGTAGCATGCGATGAGGGCTCATTGCGCTCGTTAGCAAACCGCCGCAAGTTGTCGCCCAAGAAGCGATCGAGCTGCTTCCTCGCCGCCTGAGACCCTCCCGTGAAGGTGGGCGAGGGTCCGATCGTATGGTCTATCTCGCACGATGCAATCAGATCGGCGATCTTGGCTCGGTCGACCGAAGTGTGAAACTTAGGCGGAGGCAGATCGTATTTCCGCTTGACCTTGATCAGGGGCACCGGCTTCAGATACTCCGGCAGCATCTTCTTAATCTTGGGACGAATCGTGTAAGCCGCCCATTCACGCTTCTCGAACCGGCTCATCGGCACGATGCAGCTTGAATCCACGACGAAGTAAGCCACGTCAAGCTTGCCTGGCACGCTTGCGTTATGCGTCCGGGCGATGAAGGTTGGATAGTCGTCCGTCACTACCGCCGCCGCTTCTTTGGCAAGTTCGTATAAAACATCATTTGGATCGCTTCGCTTGCGCCGCAGGTAGAACGCATACCCGATCCCTAGTTTCCGCAACCCGGCCTGGGTGTCTGGCACGCCCTCCAGAATGAACGTATGCAGCCGATCATTGGCGTTCGGATAGGAGCAAGTCAGTCCCTCATAGTAGAGCACTGGAACGTCCAACTCGTTCGCGACTTCAATCGCATAAGCCAGTGCGTGATTTGAATCCACGCGGCGGTTCATCTGCGCCCAATAGAGAACATACTTGCCGCCCTTCCGTATAGGCGCTGAATTGAGCTGACGAACGCGCTCCTGCATGGATTGAGGATGTCGGCAGGATGCCTCCCGCTACAATTAAAGATTGCAATGAGGGCATGGAATCGGGCGAAATTGCTATGGGGCTACTTGGCGCGGCGGACCGTCTTGAACGGACTGCCGGTCGAGTACATCGTGGAAACCACGGCCAAGTGCAATCTGTACTGCCCCATGTGCCCGCGCGAGACGCACAAGCAGCCCAAAGAAGACATGGCCGACGACATCTTCGAGCGGCTGGTGCGCGAATCCGGAAGAACGGCCGAGCACATGATGCTGATCGGATTGGGCGAGCCGTTCATGGACCGCAAGATCTTCGATCGGATCGAATATTGCGAACGGCACAATGTCTCGACGCTGCTTTCCACGAACGGCACGTTGCTCGACGAAGAGATGTCGGCGCGGCTGCTGGATTCACCTCTGGAACATATCACTCTCAGCTTCGACGGTTCCACCAAGGAGTCATACGAGTATTACCGCAAAGGGGCGCGCTTCGAACGGGTGCGCGATAACTTCGTGCGCTTCGCGCGCATGAAGCACGAGCGTCGCTCGAGGGTCCAAGTGGTGGCCCAAATGGTGCGCATGGAGCGCAATGCCAACGAAGTAGACGACTTCGTCCGCTTCTGGAGCGCCTTGCCGGGGATCGACCAAGTCCGAGTGAAAGAGGACGAAACCAACGTTCTTGAGAGTACTTCGGGACACGCCGCGGAAGACTGGAAGTATCCATGTCACTATTTGTGGCGCGGGCCTCTCTACGTAAAACACAACGGTGACGTGTATCCCTGCTGCCAGAGTTATATGCTGGACGGTGCCCCGGTCGGAAACGCGGGAAGCGAGCCACTGGAGGATATCTGGAACTCAGGCGAGATGCAGCGCATGCGGGAACTGCACGTAACAGGGAGGGCCGGAGAGATAGACATCTGCTCCCGGTGCTGCACCACGATTCCACATCCGATGCTAGTCGCTGGAAGCTTGCTGCTGCATGGAAAGACCGTACGGAAGTTGCTTCCCTGGGTGGAGCGGCTAGCTTACTTCTCCAAAGCGCCGAAAGGATTGCTGAGGCCGCCAAAGCGTCAAGAGTTAGTGCAGATAGAAACGAAGAGGAGTAGCTAGTGCCCTGTTACAGCCAAGTGCGAGGTGGGGCAGCCAATCTTGGCTGCAGCCGGCTTTCAGCCGGCTCTCAAGGCGGCTGCGGGCAAGATTGCCCGCCCCACAATTCTCATGTCTCCGGGTAGAAACGCCACTCGATCCGCCCTCCACCAGATCATCGGCGACAAGTACGAAATTTTGGAATGGATCGGAGGCGGCGGGATGGCGGAAGTTTTCCTCGCCCGCCACCGCACGCACGGTGCCCTCTTCGCTATAAAAGTTCTCTCCGATCGTCTGGCAGAAGACCCCAATATCGTGGCGCGCTTCACGGAAGAGGCTCGAACGGCAGCCACTCTCGGCGGACATCCCAATATCTCGGAAATTTTCGACATCGGCGAAGGCGCTGGCCTGCACTACCTCATCATGCCTTTCGTCGCAGGCGAGGATCTGAGTTCTTACCTCCAGCGGCACGGACGCCTCTCGGAACCCGAGGCGCTCCACATCGTCCGTCAGATTACAGAAGCACTCATTTGGGCGGGGGATCGGCATGTCGTACACCGCGATCTCAAACCTTCCAACATTCGAATCGATCTCAGCGGCCGTGCCATCGTGATCGATTTCGGGATCGCCAAGGCGCGCGACGTTCCTAGTCCCTTAACCAAAGCCGGCGAAACGATGGGCACGCCTTACTACATGTCGCCCGAGCAGATCCGGGGTGAAACGTGCGATTCCCGGAGCGACTTGTATTCTCTGGGCGTTGTATTCTTCGAGCTGCTTTCAGGGAGAAAGCCCTTTACGGGCGATACTCTCCGGGCCATCGAGATTCAGCATATTGAGCAGCCGGTTCCCTCCCTCGGCACGTTGCTTTCCACGGTGGACCCGCGCTTCGAACAGGTGATCAACGGATTGCTCGCAAAGGATCCCGCGGACCGGTACCAGTCGGCGCGGGAACTTCAAGAAGCGTTGCAAGCGCTCGCGGAAGGCCAGCCCGCAGTCCAACTCAAGGCCAAATTTGATCGTCCCGAAATTTCGCAAATAACCCCTAAGGTAAGCGGGCATCAGGAAGCGGAACAGAATTCCGCATTCCTCAATACGTTTCCCAGTCCCACCCCCGCGCCTCCCGCGCTCGTGAAAACGACCCAGTACAAGCCGCCGCGGACGAAACTGCTAATACCCGCGCTGCTCGGCGGGATCGTCTTGCTAGCCGTAGTCGCCGCCGGATTCTACCTCGCTACTCGACCCAAGGACAAACCCGCCGCGAAGCAGGCGCCCCCTTCCACAAACCTCGCTAAGGTGCTGCAGGATAAGAACGGGACGATGTTCCTCGTGCCCGCAGGTAAATTCATCTTTGGCGATGACGACGAACGCTCTCCCAACAAACGCCAGGAAGTGGATCTGCCAGCTTTCTATATTGATGCAACTGAAGTGTCGAACGGCCAGTACAGCCGCTTCGTTACCGCCCAGCGTCATGCGGATCCGGATTCCGAAAATTTCAAAACGAACCCAAATCTGCCAGTGACCGGCGTAACGCTCGAGGATGCCAAAGCCTTTTGCTCCTGGGCCGGAGCCAGGGTGCCGACAGAGCCGGAGTGGGAGAAAGCCGCCCGCGGGATTGACGGCAGGATCTATCCATGGGGTAATCCGCCGCTACCCAGTCCAGGTAAACTGGTCGCAGTGGATGCGTATCCCGAGCGCCAAAGTCCGTATCGAGCGTTGAATATGAGCGGTAACGCTGCCGAGTGGACGGTCTCGGAATTTCCGGTCACGGACCGTGAGCTGGATGACATGAGGAAAAATACGGGCAGAGCAGAAGTGTCCAGAAACTGGTGTAATGTTAAGGGCGGCAGTTTTCTGTTAGAAATGGATCTGTTTTCCCGTGTGTATATGCGGAGGGGATGGCCGACAAATCAGGCTTCACCGATCATCGGCTTCCGTTGCGTGAAAGATGCCAACTAATATCTGCGGTTTGTCGAGATTTGGTTTATTCGGAATAGCCGCGCTGGGCGTTGTCCTGGGCCAGGACTCCGAACCTTTCAGCGCCAGGGACATGTTCTATTCAGCCTCGGATATGCTCAAACCCGCGGCCGGACACAAACAGCGGAACACTCAAGCCGACCGGGCAGCGAAGCCTGACCAGCCTCCCGCTCCTCCGTCGGGTAGCACCTCCACAAAGAAACCGCCTATTCGACCGCAGCCTGAATTGGCGATGGCGGTTCCTAAGGACCCCGAAGCGCATTTTCAATCCGCGAGCCAGCATGAGGATCCGCCCCATCTTGGACTCCGTTACAGCCTGCTGAAGCAGACGCATGGCGAGATGGTGGAGGTAAACCCGGATTCCGTGTTCAGATCCGGCGATCGCATTCGGATCAGTGTAATGGGAAATCAGAAGGGATTCCTCTATGTTGTAGGGCGAGGATCCAGCGGAACGTGGAGTCCGTTGTTCCCGCACCCCGCGTCATCTCAGAAAAGCAACGATGTTGTTCCCGGACGAAAGTATCAGATTCCTGGAGGACCCGGCGAGTACATCACGTTTGACGGCCAAGTGGGCGAGGAGAAGGTTTTTATTCTGCTGTCGAAAACCCCGGTCAACGATCTCGAATCGCTGATCCAAACACTTTCCGGCGAGGAGCCCTCGCGCCCGTCCAAGCCAGATCTTAAACTGATGGAAGCTCGGGTTCGCGTGAACGATCAGATCATTGACCATTTGCGCCAGGAAGTGCGCAGCCGCGACCTGGTGTTCACCCGGCCGGAGACGCAACCTGAGGCGGGGCCGTCCGAGGAAGCCGTTTACGTCGTTAACACGAAATCTACCGTAGGTTCCAATTCGCGCGTCGTCGTCGATCTGAGCCTGAATCACCAGTAGGGAGGCCTACCATGATCCACAATTTGACGCGAAATGCTGTTTGCGCCGTATTTTCCTGCATCCTAGCGGCTGGCCCGGTCGAGAAAATGGAGGTCAGCCTGGAGCGAAAGACAGGTCTCCAGAGTGAAGCGGTGGATCCGAATCACGTTTTCGACAAGGATGATCTGATCCGCTTTCGTTTCAAAAGCAGCTTCAACGGCTATCTCTACGTGATCAACCATTCCACCTCCGGGAAGGACTTGTTGCTCTTCCCGAACGGCGATGCAGGTCTCGAGAACCACATCCAAAAGGGTCACTCCTATGTGATTCCGATGACCCAAAGCGGCTGGTTCCGGGTGGAAGGTCCCCCGGGACACGAGGTGACGTACTGGCTGGTGAGTCCCGCTAAACTGAGTTCGCTGCCCACTGACCGGGATAGCTCGACGGCGCTCGATCCCTCGATTACGCCTCGCTGCGATGATGAGGTTTTTCGGGCGAGGGGGGATTGCGTGGATGCGACCGCCGGTGCCAAGAGCGTACTCGACGCCACCGGCGTGCCGGCTTATTTGTCCCAGTTGGCCAAACCGCGCGAGTTGACTGTTATGAAGACTGACAAGAAAACGTCGGTCCTGATTCCACCGGGCGAAGACGGCCCGTTCATCTACACGTTTCGGGTGGCCCACCGATGAAACCCGTGGCGCGGTCGCTCGCTTTTTGGCGGCTGCTTCCCGTATTGCTAGCCATCCCCGCAATCGCGCAGCAGGTGGATAAACGAGACTTGCGCTTTACCAAGGATCCGGTCGCGCCCGAGGCAAAGCCCGTGGGCGGCCCTGAGATCCCGCGCAGCTATGCTTTGGTGGTCGGCGTATCGCAATACAAAAATCTCCCCGCTAAGAGCCAGCTAAGATTTCCATCCCGCGACGCCGCGTCGATTTACACAGCGCTCATCAGCCCGGAGGGAGGACAGTTTCCACCGGAAAACGTGCATCGACTTTTGGATGGACAGGCCACGCTCGCCAATATCCGCAAAGAGCTGGAAGTCTGGCTGCCCGGCGTGTCCAAGGATGACGACCGCGTCCTCATCTATTTCGCGGGACACGGATTAATCAACGAAGGCAAGGGGTATCTCGCTCCCTATGACATCGAGCCGGGGAACATTGCCGCGTCGGGCTACTCCATGGAGCAACTCGGGCGCGTGATCGGGTCCAAGATTCACGGTAAATGGAAAGTGCTTCTAACCGATTCCTGCCACGCAGGCGCCATCACTCCAGAGGCCGATGCCCAGCAAATCAATGCCAGCTTGCTCCAGCTTGACCGTTCTCTTTTCTCGCTCACTGCCAGCCGCGATCGCGAGCAGTCGTTTGAAGCGGATATTTGGGGAGGGGGTCACGGGGTTTTTACTTATTTCGTAATCAAAGGAATTGAAGGCGAGGCGGACGAGAACGGCGACGGCATCGTGACGGCTGACGAGTTGGCCGAGTATGTCCGGGTCAACGTTCGACGTGAAACCAAGACCCGCCAGAACCCGACCAGCGAGCGCGGAAGCTTCGAAGCCAAGATGGTTCTGGCCTACAATCCGAGCCGGGCAACCAACACCGCCGTTCAAACCCAGCCCACTGTCGGCTCCCTGGTGATCGAAACCAATATGGACGGGGTGGAGATTTACCTTGATGGCAAAACCCAAGGTGTCATCAACCAAGGCAAGCCTCTCCGCCTGCCGGGTCTCACCCCTGGCGCACACACCGTGAAAGCGGTTCACATGGGCTATGAACCCGACGGCCCGCGGGAGGAGATGATTTATCCCGGGCAAAGCACCACCGTCAGCGTGAAAATCGTCACCTTGGTTCGTAGGAAGAAAGCTGCTTTGGACGAGTTCGATCAAGGCATCGAGCTGTACCAGAAGGGTTTTGAAAAGAACTACAGGAAAGCTGCCGAGCACTTTCAAAACGCTCTTTCAATTGATCCCAAGTTCAGCACGGCCGCGCTGTACCTCGCCAGAACCGAGAACGCTCTTTTTGAGCAGGACAAGGCTAAAGCCGCTTTCCAGAAAGCGATCGAGATCGATCCCGACTACTCCGAGGCGCACGCCAGCTACGGAGGCATGCTGCTGGATGTCGGCGACCTCGACGAAGCGATTCGCAACTTGAACGCAGCGGTCCAGCGCGAGCCTTCGAACTCTCTGACCAACACCTTGCTCTCGCAAGCCTTCACTCGCAAAGGTGCCTGGAGCGAGGGTGAACGGTACGGACGCGAGGCGGTCCGTCTGAATGCGGGGCATGCCGAAGCTCATTTCATGCTGGCCGAAGCGCTGCGCCGCGAAAAGAAGTGCGATGAGTCCAAGCGGGAGTATCAGGCTTACCTGAAGCTCAGCGATTTCGACTCGAAGCTCGCTGGTCAATTGAACTATTACATGCTCGGGTATCTGATCGGCATGGGGAAGAAAAAGCGTGCTGCGCAGACGGATATCTGGCGGGAATTGCAGTTCATGGCCAACTTCGGAATGTGCGATTGCGAAAGAATGACAAAGAATACAGACTCCGCGATTCGGTATTGTCAGAAGGCGCTGAGCCAGGACCCGCAGGATCTCTTCGCGCACTACGACCTGGGGCTCACCTATATGGGCAAGTTTAACCAGGACAATAGCTCGGGCTTGCTCGATGCAGCCAAGCAGCACTTTGAACGAGTAGTGCAAATAAATCCCGATGCCGCCGAAGCTGGCAATGCCAAGACTTACATCGGCAAGATCGATGTCTTGCTTCAGGCCATGAACACCGCCAGGGAATAAAGCCCTGCCCTAACCGCATTACGTATCGATGGCTCGTGTTGCCGCCCAGAGACTAACGGAGTTCGAATCCGCAGCCCTGCCGCACTTGACTGATTTGTATCGCACGGCGACGCGGGTGCTGGGCGACACCACCAGAGCGGAGGATGTCGTTCAAGAGGTCTTTCTGCAAGCCTGGAAATCATTTCACCGCTTTGAGCAGGGGACTAATTGCCGCGCATGGCTGTTCAAAATCCTGTTCAATACGATTCATCACTACCGGCGCAAGTGGTTCAACCTTCGATTCATTCGCGACGGTGAAGAGGCGCTGGAGCAAACTGCTGCTGCGCCCGCTCCGATTCCAGAGAAAATCACAGATCGACAGATCCTGGACGCTTTGGATCAAGTGCCTCCTGACTTCCGTTCCGTTGTGATGCTGGCGGACGTGGAAGAGTTTGCCTATAAAGAGATTGCCGGCATTCTAGAGATCCCTATTGGAACAGTGATGTCCCGCTTGAGCCGCGGACGCAAACTGCTGCGTGAAAGGCTGGCGGGCACTGCTCGTTCGTACGGCATTGGCGCGTCTGAACAGGAGGGTAAAAGCGCATGAACATGCTTCAATTTGGAGATGGCGCATGCGAGAAAGTAAGGCGCTATCTGGATTCCTACCTCGATAGTGAACTGCTGGTGGAGACGAACCACGAGGTGTTGCGTCACCTGGAGGGTTGCGCCGCCTGTTCGCGCGAATTGGAGAGCCGTGCGTTCTTGAAGTCTCGGCTTCGTCAGGCTGTGATGCTGGGTTCGGCTCCGCCCGGATTTGAGGCCAGCGTGATCGCAACATTGCGCGGCTACCAGCCGGATAGGCGACGCAATTGGATGCTAGCGATTGCGGCGATTGTTCTGCTTTCAATCGGAACGTGGAGCATTCAGCGGCAAGGAACGAGCGGTTCGGAGCTACTGGCGAGCATCATGCAAACCGGTTTGGATGATCACGTTCACTGCGCCTTGCAGCGCAGTTACGCCGAGCCGCCGCCGAGCCTTCCGCAGATGGAGAGCGATATGGGGCCGGTGTTTCGGGAGATGATTCCAGTGGTGCGCGGCAAGGTGCCCGCTGAGTACCGCTTGGAGCAGGCGCATCTCTGTACTTACAAGACGCGCCAGTACACTCACATGATCTTCCGAAACGATTCGGCTCTCATTTCGGTGATCGTAACGCGCAAGGGTGCGGGCGAATCCTTCGGCAGGAAGGCTGGTTTGAGACAGTCGGATCAGGGACAATTTGCCATTGCGGCAACTGAGACGCCGGACTACTTAGTCTTCGTGATTTCCAATTTGTCTTCCAAGCAGAATCTGCAAATGGCCGCTAACGTGACCCCTGACGTTGCCTCGTATCTCAAGAGTCACTCCGGCGTATAGTCCCCGTCGAGTACGCGCTCAGCCTGTTCTTTGTCGAGCTCATTTTCCCAGCGCGCCACCACGATAGTGGCCACGGCATTCCCGGCCAGATTCGTGAGCGACCGAACTTGAGACATGAATCGATCTACGCCCAGCAGCAGCGCGATGCCTGCGACCGGGACGGTACCGAGCGAAGACAACGTTGCCGCCAGAGTGATGAATCCGCCGCCTGTCACAGCCGCCGCGCCCTTCGAGGTCAGCATTAGCACTAGGAGCAAGATCACCACCTGTCCCGCATTGAGATGCGTGTTCGTGGCTTGTGCTACGAACATAGCGGCGATGGTTAGGTAGATGGAGGTGCCATCCAAGTTGAAAGAATATCCCGCAGGCACCACTAATCCGACCACGGTCTTAGCGCAGCCAAGCTGTTCCATTTTTCTGATCAGGCCTGGTAGCGCCGGCTCGGACGACGACGTCCCCAAGACGATCAGGAACTCCTCTTTCAGATATCGGAGCAGTTTCCAAAGTTGGAAGCCGTGGGCGCGGGCGATCAGCGAGAGCACGACGAACACGAAGAGGATGCTGGTGAGGCAAACGCAGGCCATCAATTTAGCGAGGGGAAGCAGAGTGCCAACCCCAAATTTACCGATGGTAAATGCCATCGCTCCGAACGCCCCCAGAGGTGCGGCCTTCATGATGATTTCCATGATGCCGAAGAAAGCGTGGGAGCCCGCGTCGCAGGCGCCCATAATGGCCTTACCTTTTTCGACGTTGCCGAGCGCCAAGCCGAAGAGGATGGCGATCAACAGCACTTGCAGGATGTCGCCCTTGGCAAAGGCGTTGACGACAGTGTCGGGAATGATATTCAACAGAAAATCGACCGTGTGCAGCGCCTTTTGCGGACTTGCGTAATCCTGGACAGCTTTGGCGTCAAGCGTGGCAGCCGTGGCGTTAATTCCCGCTCCGGGCTGGAAAATGGTCACTACGGCCAGGCCGATGAGGAGCGCAAAGGTGGTGACAACCTCAAAGTAAAGCAGCGCCTTCACGCCGATCCGCCCCAGCTTTCGCATGTCGCCCACGCTGCCCACACCGACTACGACCGTGCAGAAGATAATGGGCGCAATGATCGCCCGGACGAGTTTTATGAAGCCATCGCCGAGCGGCTTCATCGCCTGCGCCGCCGTCGGGTTTACGATCCCGAGAATGACACCGAGAACGATGCCAGCGAGCACTTGAAAATGAAGGGTGAGGTAAAAAGGCCGGACGGGTTTGTTGGTTGACAATTGTTCCAACTAGAGGATGGAGCGGGAGACGAGAATCGAACTCGCAACCAACAGCTTGGAAGATCGGCTGTCGATTGATTTGGTTGAGGTTATCACGATTAAGTCAACGTGCTCCGGTGTTCTCACATCCACGTAGTTTACAGCAAACGTGGGAGCCGCTCGAGTACGGCGTCGTAACGTCGTACAACATTTTTATACCTTTGCGAAGTGAAAATCTGAACCCCTAAACGCACGAAAACCGCCGGAGTCAACGGCGGTTCGTGAAAACAAGGTGACGATGGAACTGAGCAATTTAAGATTACACCAAGATACTCGGCCTGGTCAACAACCAAGAACGCTTCGTTCTAAATTGGGCAAGGCTGAGGAATTCGGAGATGTAAATACCCGAAGCGCCCGAATCATCCTTTGCGACGTGGATTTATACGGCGGCGAAGAGGCCTTAGCGGTTCGCTGGGCAAGAAGGCACCTCTGGCGCATTGAGATACAGCGGACGGGCCAGCGCGGCCTATTCGCGGAGGTTGCTTAGATGCCCCGTCGACCCTATCGCACATGCGAAGTTTATGGCCTTCGCTGCCATCTCTGCCAAGTCAACATTGAAATCCCGGTGAAAGCCGTCAAAAACGGCGCTGGACGTTGCCCCAAGTGCGACACCAAGTTGACGATCAACTGGAGGGAGCCAAAGTAAATGGCGGACTTCCAAAGCAGACCGAAGGCCGGCGAACGGTTCAATTCGTACAAGCAACTTCGCCAGATAAATATCCCTTTGGGGATGGTCGAATCCGGACGGTTCAGCCCTACAGCGCTGATCGTTTACGGACGTCTCCAGTACCACAAGGGCAAGGACGGGGACAGCTGCTGGGTCTTTCGAGACACGCTCGCCAAAGAACTTAAGACCACTATGACGAAACTTGATAGAGCCATAAACGAACTCAAATCGGGAGGTGTTCTGAGGACTGAAAGACATGGGCGCGGGACTGAAAACGAGTACGTTTTTCTCTACTCGCCGCTCTTCGATGACTCTGCAAGGGTGCAGACTCAGGATGTACACCTAACTCAGGTGGAAACTTCCCAAAATGGCACTTCTGACTCTGCACCGGTGCGAAGTCAAGAGAGTCCTGACTCTGCACTAGTGACAACTCAGGGAGCCTCTGACTCTTCACCAGTGCTAAGTCAGAAAAATCCTGAGTTCGCAAAAACACCCCCTCTGAGTTCGCAAAATTCGGCCTCTGAGTTCGCAAAACTGGCCCTCGCATATAAGGATGAAAAGAAGTTTAAAAGAAGTTTAAAAGAATCCTCCTCCTCTGGTTCCTCAGCGACCGGTGCGGAAGAGGAGGACGACGATTCTCTTTCTCAGAAAACCGAAGCGGAGACAGACACACCACCACCGGGGGTGATAGCAGCCGCACCGGTTGAGCACTCCGATGAGGATGTTCTGGAATTCGGAGAGCATATGCGGGATTCGATTGTCTTCGATGGCAGCGCTATCGAGCAAGCGGCGCACCGATTCATCGGAAAAGAAAAACCTGTGCCTCGTCCGGAGTTCGTGCGAGAGGTACTGAGTTGTGCACCGACTTGGACGTCAGATGAAATTTGGACGGCGCTGAAGATCAACCGCGACGAGAAGATATCGAAACCCAGAACTTATTCGTGGTTCAAAACCACGGTTGCGGATGTTTACGAACGCTGGAAAGGTATCCCTCCCGCTCTCCCTGCTCGCATAGAACCGCAGTCGATCTACAAGCTCACAGAAGGGCCGGAAGGACCCAGCCCGGAGTTGACGCAAATGGAGAAGGTTCAGCGATGTCGTTATCAGCAACAAAGCGAGCGCTGGCAACAGATTTATTCCCAGCATCGCAAGGCAGGTACTGCGAACTATTTAGACATATCTGAGACTGGGATGCGATTTCACTTAGGATCTTCAGACGAACGTGATGCGATCTTGGATCAGCTCGAGGCCGGCGTCCCGTTCGATCAGGTAGTGCTGACGCCAGAGACTGCCGAAGCGCCATCGTCCGAACAGCGAGTGGCCTCATGAGTCCTGGCACTATGCAGGCATTGAAAGCGCTGCTCAAGATCGCTCTACGGCAGTTTGGCTTCAGGTGTGTCTTGTGCAAGCCACTCGAAGGCGATTCCGTAGAGTTGCGGTTAGTGCGTTGCGGTCTAAAACCTGACTCTGAAAAGCAGGGTTCCATTGCTGAACCGCCCCGCGCTGTCGCCCAATCTCCACGACATGGACCAGCGCGGTTTGAAACCGCTGTGGTTGACCGACCATTTCCGAGACCGTTTAGAATCAACAACTACACTAATTCTGTAGAATATGTGTGGACATACGCCCTAATCTGGTTCACACTTAGGCCATGGTCAAAGCCTTCGCATATCTCCGAGTCAGCGGGAAAGGGCAGATTGAGGGAGATGGGTTTCCCCGTCAACGTGCCGAGATTCAGGCCTATGCCAAGTCGAACGATATGAAGATTGTCCGATGGTTTGAAGATAAGGGCGTGAGCGGGACAGTTGACGGTATGGACCGCCCAGCCTGGACTGAAATGGTGGGGCTGATCCTTGCCAACGGCGTCAGGACTATCCTCGTGGAGAGCCTTGGGCGGCTAGCGCGCGAGTTGATCATCCAAGAATATATTCTCCGCGACATGAAGCAGCGCGGCATTGCGCTAGTATCTGTCACTGAGCCAGACCTTGACACAATCGATCCAACGCGCGTGATGATTCGCCAGATACTCGGGGCCGTTCACCAGTATGAAAAATCCATGATCGTGCTGAAGCTGCGCGGCGCGCGTATGCGCAAGAAGGCCATAGAAGGGCGCTGTGAGGGCCGCAAGCCTTACGGGCACCTGGAGGGCGAGCAAACCACAATCGATCGAATGGAGGCTCTCAGGGCTTCAGGAATGGCCTTTGACAAGATCGCAGCCCAGTTGAACGGCGAAGGGTTGAAGCCGCGCAAGGGCGAGCGGTGGCACGGCTTTGTAGTTAATCGCATTCTGGGCGAGAAAGGGCGCAAGACGCAGAAGTAAGGGAGCGATGCCAAAAGACACGAAATTCAAGCCAGGATTCAGCGGGAACCCGAGCGGTCGCCCGCTCAAGGGCAGGACGATAACAGACCTCCTGAACAAGAAGCTGAACAAGGAGGCTTTCTGCAAAAAGTTGATCGATTTGGCCGCGGGCGGGGAAGGGATCGAGCGATCAGTTCAACTGCGGGCCATGCAACTCATCATGGGGTACATCGACGGATTGCCCGTACAACGCACAGAAACCAGCAACGAGTCAATCGAGGTTCGGGTAGTCTATGTCCAGAGTAATCGAATTGAAACTACCGGCGCTGCATCCAGCGCAGCAAATGGTATTGAACGAATCAAAACGGCATTCCGTCCTGAGGGCTGGGAGACGCTTCGGCAAGTCGACGCTGGGCCGCCACGTGTTGATGAATGAAGCTTTGAAGGGCAGGCCCGCTGCTTGGATTGCGCCCAGTTATAAATATCTCCTTCCGAATTGGAGGAGTGTGTCCGACGTCTTGCGCCCGGTGATCACCTCGAAGTCTGAAGAGGAAAAGCATATCGAAATCCAAGGCGGTGGCCAGATTGACTTCTGGTCGGCAGACGGAGCCGCTATGCCGGGGGAAGGCCGCAACTACGGCATGGTGGTGATCGATGAAGCCGCGATGCTAGGAGCCGATCTGGAGCGCATCTGGACGCGTTCCCTTCGTCCAACGCTGACTGATTTGATGGGGGGCTCGTTTTTCCTATCGACGAGTAAAGCGGCCAGCAGTTATTTCAGCACGTTATTCGGATACGGGCAAGGCGAGCGGGAGGATTGGAAGTCGTGGCAGTTGGGAACTGCTGACAACCCGCTTATTTCCCCCGAAGAGATCGAGAGCGCCCGTTGCGACATGTCAGCCGCAGCCTTCGCGCAAGAGTACCTGGGCGATGCCGTTAGCTTCTCTGGTGCGGTGTTCACCAATTTAGAAAAAGCGATCCTGGACGAGAGCATTAGCGACGTATACGAGGGGTGGCACCCATGGAGTCCTTCTTCGACCTATACTCTGGAGTTCTTTATCGGGGCCGACTGGGCGGGCGCGGGACGGCGGGCCACCGGTGATTTTACCGCTTTTATAGTGCTCGCTTCAGATGGCACAGTATGCGCGATTGAACGATTCAAGGCCGACTTCAGTTTGCAGCGGACTCGGCTGCAAGGATTGGTCTCGCGATTCAGACCGGCGGCCATCATCGCGGAACAGAATGGCATCGGCGCTCCCCAAATTTCCGAACTCAGAAAGAGCGGATTGCAGGTGCAGTCTTTCAATACAACAAACAGCACGAAACACGCTGCGGTTGAGGCATTGGCGCTAGGATTCGAAGAGGGCAAGATCAAAATCCCCAACCTTGAAAATCAGACAGAATTGCTCGCTGAGCTGATGGCCTTCGAAGCCATTCCGCTTCCCAATGGCCTTACTCGATTCGCCGCCGCGTCGGGAGGCCATGACGATTTGGTAATTGCCATGATGCTTGCGTGGCAGGCGGCGAATAGACCGATGGGCGGCGGATGGCGAACGGAATGAAAAGTTGGATATTTTAGCACGAATGAAATTATGTTAAGCTGAAGTGAAAGGTTCACGCATGAGTGAAAGATATCTCCAGTTTTGAAGATGACAGTTATGAGGGCAAGGTAAGATGGCCAACTAACATGCGCACTCTGCTGGCATCCCTGGTATTCGCTTCGTCTCTGTTCGGGCAAAGCGCTCTGACGTTCACAAACCGCGAGCGCGGTCCCGTGCCCCAGATGCAGTTCTACTCTGTAGGAGGCACTGGCGCGATCACTGTCGCGGGCGCAGTTATCCCGGATACGAACCGCTTTACGCTAAACTGCACGACGATTGTTGCCCCCGCTAATTGGTGCGGCAATACGTGGATTCAAGCACGCCTTAGTTCCGCGACCGCCCCGGCCACTCTCGCAGTAATCATCACCGGATACGCGAGCAATGAAGTTGCTCCCGGCGCGTACAGTTTCACCTTTACGGTCACCTCGACCGGCTTTAGCAGCGGCCTCATCACAGCCACAGATACGGTGCTGGCTAGGACTCTGCCGAACATTGTGTTTGGCGGCGGCCCAACTTACGGAACCAACGCAAGAGGCTGCGTTAATACGTCAAGCGAGTTTTTCCCCGACAACGATCAATGCACCGTGCCTACCGGCTACCCCGGACACGGTTTGTTCGCTGTGCCTTCCACGCTCGGCACGTATACCGATCCCAACCTCGGCGGCGTCGTTAAAATCTTAGTCCCCGGATCGGCCATCGAAGGCATGACCGGCGATTCCGTGGCAAGCGGTTGGAGTGCGGATAACAGCCGCGTTTACACCTCTAGTCTCAGTGGTTCGGCTTATGCCACAAACCTGACAACCGGCGCTCACGACTGGGTTTTCAGCGGCGCTTCGTGGAACGCGATTGGCTGCACCGGGACATGGTTTCCCGACGCTAACGCGCCTCTCACGATGTACTGTTTTTCCGGCCTGGGCATAAAGAAAATCACGATGGTGACGCCGCCGTCAACGTTCTCTAGCGTCACGCTCGGGAGCGGGCTATCGGGAGTGTCTGTCGCTACGAATATCGACAACGGAGGAGACAGCGACACAGCCTCCGATAACTGGATGTGCTTCGGCACGCAAGATAAACCCGGCGGGGAGCGCATTGTCGGCCTTGTGAACCTGGCGAACGGCAATATGTACACCAACGATTACCACCTCGTGGCGAATCTTGGAACCGCTTGCGGCAATGGCACATTGGGTAGCACCGCTCCTTGCATGAGATTTTGCACTAACGGCGGCGGCGCGGATATCACTACCGGCGACCGTTTTGTCTGGATGTCGCTCGATCAGGGCGGCGGGCAAGATTTCATGGAAACATTTCGCCTACCCTCCGGCGCGGCTCCTGGCGCAACGCTTGTGAACATGGGCCACGCTGCGCAAACCCCCAATGCGGGCTTCCGGGGACCGTCAACCGCTCTGGCGAGTTACTACACCGGGACTAAGCATTGTGACGATACGGCATGGCTCGCTGGAAACTGCCTGCCCGCGGGGCACGCTTCGGCAGTGATGGTCAACGGGCACAACTACTACGTCATGGGGTACGCTCCCGACGATCCGTTCATTCAGAACATGGTTTTTGTGCGCATGGACACGCCGGACAACGCGCAAACGCCCTCGGAGATCGCAGGCGCGGGCTTGGGCATCACCTACGCAACTATTGTCACCGCTACGCCGTATGGTTATGGTTTCCATGTTGGCTGCGCTCGCAAGGCCTCCGTTTGTGCGCTGGACACCGATCAAGACCCGAATCTCGTCGCCTACAAGATTACAGGGGCGACTTTCGCGACCCCGATTCATATCACTAGCGCAGGCAGCAGTTACGATTTCCCTTACGATCACATTTCCACGACTAGCGTTTTGCGAGTGGGCGGGATGGTCGGGAATACCGCGCTCAATAACGGAAGCTGCACGGTTGCGAATCTGGCGACCAACATCGCCGCTACCAGCTATAACGGAACCGGGAATGGCGTTCTAACCATGGACCCGACTACTCCAGTGCTGTTGCAATACACCGGCACTTATACGGTGAAGGCTACCACTGTCGGAGTCAATTCTGCCACATTCACCGTGACGAACCCCACTACGGCGGCGAATCCTTCGGGTGTAGTCGTTGGCACATTCTCGTATTCCGGCGCGGGCGCGGTAGGCTCCTTTGCAACTAGTATCAAGTTCACAATCACGGACGGCTCGACGGATTTCGCGCTAAACGACCAATTCAACATCACCGTGGGCAATCCTCAATTCGACTGCGCGGGCAGCGTCGGCAACGGCACCTGGACCTCGGGCGGGTTTTACATCCAGGACAATATTCCGCTGCCGTCGAACCACCAGGGCGAAATTATTGTGCTCGACGCGACGAATCTGCTTTCGCGGGCGATCACAGTGCGGCGCGTGGCCAAGCACCGAAGCTGGCAAATGGCGACCGCGCTAAGCGGCCAGTTAGTAATCGGCTATTACGGGCAAGCACACGTTGTGGTGAGCCCCGATGGCACGCTGGCGGCTTACGAAACAAACATGGGCTATGTCGAACAGTCGGGGGTTAACACGGTTTCCACCGGCTACACCCCCGGCCCTACTCCAGGCTCGTTCCTCAACAATATATTTTTGAAAGGGGTAGTGATCCGGTAATCGATCAGATCATCCCTTTCAGGTGAAAGTCCTAACTTGCCGCAACAGGCTACTGAACAGTTCCAGACGGCCCATGCCTCGACGTGCGGATTGAACGGAGTGAACTGCCAGTCTAGCCCCCTGAGCCGCGCTTTGAGTGCATGTTCCTTCGGGGAAGGGGAATTGCTCATGAGCCAAGTTCGGACGCGCTGTAACGACACCGTGTGTTTCGTCGCAGGGCTTGTGACGTGTACTTCGATGTCGCTCCACTGGCTCATCACCGGCGAAGCCTTGTTCACGCAAGACGCGAAGAGCCAGCGCAGCGGCTTCGAACAGCGTTTCGGCCATTACCGTTACTTCGTGGCGAGCGCCGCGCGAATCGGAGATAACAACTTGACACTGACGAACTGCCACGAGGATAGGCTAGCATGTTCGCTGCTTGTTCCCTGTGTCCAAATTGATACGAGTCAATCAGCTCCCGCAAATTCGCCGGGCCGGTGTTATGCGACCGGGTAGTCTGGGTTCTTGATTTCCTTGAGTAGGCAGGCGGTAGAATGGGGTTCGCCATGGGGGAAGAGATGATCTGTTTCGTAGTGATGGAAAAGAACAAAGATGGTCAATGGAGAGGATTAGGGTCACATGAATTTCGTATAGCGCCAAGAACGGGCGAATATGTGACCCTCGGCGATGAAAAAGGAATAGGGCAGGCGTACCGAGTTCTCGCGGTTATACATCCCCTTGAACCAGTGCCAGATTGTGCTGGCGATCTCATTTTGCAGCATGTGGGAACCGACATTGAGATACGTAAGGATTTATAGGTATCTGCGACGTTTCGCGATTCCTGCGATCAGTCCCAAGCTCATCAGCACCCACCCAGCCGGTTCGGGAACAGCAGTAGGGCTGAATGAGTACGTAACCGACGCCGTTGCAGAAACTGAAATGCTCCTCAACATGGTCGTGAAGTCCGGGCGGGGAAGGGTGTTGGTAAACGTGGTCACCCCGAGAGCGAAGCTGCCGGATCCAACATAGGAACTAAACGCCGAAACGTCAGTGAGCGACATGGAACGACTGAGGCTGTTCAGTGCGAAAGGAAACGCAACTCCGTCCACGCCGCTGGCCACTGCACCGTCACCCGCTGCTCGGTTTCTAAACGGATTCGCGAAGCCTTGTGGAAAGACCAAGTCAATCTCCCGAACTAGAATAGCCCCAACAGAAGACCCAGGTGGTGGGGCGTATTGTGGAGGGCCGGAATATGATTGCGAAAGGCTCCCATTCGCCGAATCCGTCACATCGATTCCGATGCTGGAAAGGAATCCGGTGGCGCTAAACTGCGGACACTGAATCAGAGCCGATCTAAAATCTTGTCCCGACGTAATCGTGGTGCAGTTGACCGTAATCGTGGCCGCGCCGACTAGAGTGGCGAAGCCGGAAGCAAGCGCGAGGAGTAGGGGGAGTGGGAGTTTCATTCCGATGGAGTATATACCCTTCAAGCAGCCACCACCAAACGAGTAGGAAATGTTTGTAGGTGGGGAAGGCCGATTCGTGTCGTTAGCAACCACATGTGTAGTTCCTTTGAGACACACCCCGCGCGGCTTGTTACTGCGTTTCGATCCAACGCTCCAGCCCTTCCTTCACGAAAAATATGCGCCGCCCGAACCGCTTGATGATCCGATTCGGTGCACTGAGTAATGGCGCTCAGAGACTTGGGTGTTTGCTGCCGATATTGTTTGTTCCATGCTCATACCTCATTTTTTCGCATCCTCAATCGCCTGATCCAAATCGCGCACGTCCAGAAATACTCTGCGGTCGTGCCGAATCGTCTTGAGTTTACCGCTCTCGATGAGCCTTCGCACTCCGTCTTTGGACCGCCCAAGGTACTCCCCAGCCTGCGCCACAGTCATGAGCCTGGGCTGGATCTTTGGGCCGCCTAGCACCATACCGCGCTCCACCAGCAGCCGTACTACTTCCTCTGCGATCTGTTTTTCTATTCCCATGTTGGCCCTCTCTTCAAGTTGACGGAACCGCGCTCAATCACCGCTCTCCTCGCGGCCAAGGTGTCCGGCGGGAAAATTCTGCCGTTTCTCTGGTTTGGGATAGTCCTTGCGCCAGAGTTTCTCCAATTCATAAAGGTCGTCATCATGGTCGCAGATGGCTCCGCATTCTTGCGCCGAAGTGAGGCCGGTATATTGCGCCAGCATGGGAAAGTCTCTTGCGGTTTCGCGGAGAAAGTTCCCCCAATTGCGCAGGTTCTCGAACTTCAATAGAGCCAGCTTAACCGTCTCATGGCTTACGTCTCCTCGGTCGTCAGCATCGCGGAAGAGCAGGTATTCGATGAAGGCTCCGAGCCAGACATTATCATTTCGCAGGAGTCGGACAAGTCGCGTTACGGCGCAGAGTTCACGCTCGCTCAACTTTATCCGCTCCGGTAATTGAATCGGACCTTCGTCTTTTAGTGATTTCTCAACAGCGATGGCCGTAGATTGGGCGATTTGTTTTTTCATTGGGAAACTCCTTTTCAAGGCGGTTCTGTTTGTAGCCGTCTATCTGTATTGACTGTACAGACTGTATAGCGCCTTGTCAATACAGGAAATACAGTCTATACTGGCTGCATGCCCACAAATAAGCCTAAACCAAAGCAAACAAAGAAAAAACAGTACATCAATATTTTTCTGGAGGAAGCGACTCTTGCTCGGATCGATGATTTCCGCTTCAAACATCGTTTCCCGAGCCGAACAGAAGCGGTTCGCTGGCTACTTGCGTGGGCGCTCGATCAGAAACCGAAGCTGGAGAGTGAGTGATGGCGCTTTTCAAACTCACCAACGGATGGATTATTCGACCGGGGAGACGGAAGACAAGCCACTTGAGGGCGTAGACCTTCTTCACTGGAGTGGCGGGCCGGGAATTGGAATTGTTCTCAGAGAACCCGCTGAAACAAACGGTACGCTACCGAAAAATTCCTTGACAACGGATTAACTGTAAACTAATATTTAGTTATGGATCTGGACACCCGCCGTTTTTCGCTCGGACAGGTTGCCAAAATATGCGATGTCGATGCCAAACTCGCAGCTAACTGGAGCGATCACGGTTTAGCCGATCCCTATGGAGCCGAGCCGAAAAAGCGGGGCCGAGGGCTGGCTAGAACATATACTCTGCGCGACGTTTTCCGTTTTGGCCTTATGGCCGAGTTTGCAAATCTTTCTATTCCCTACCATTCTGGCCGCAGAATTATAAATGGAATTTTAGGTGCTTTCAATCCTGAGAATCCCGGCGTCTGGATCGTGCGCTCGGATGTGCACACGTCGCCGGAAGCTCCGTCATCCGCACTGTCGCGCTGGTGTAAAGATACCGAGGAGGCTAGGCGGTTGATCGACACATTCCGAATAAAGACTGCTCTTGTCGTGAATGTTGCATTGGTATTGGACGACATCTTGGAAACGATCAAGCACCTGGAGGAAAAAAGCGAATGAACATGACTGAAACGAAGCCCGCCAGTCAGGTCGAAGCGGCGCAAGCTGAATATGCCCGCCGAGCCAAAGCCACGGAACTTGCCCAAGCGGGCGAAGCAAAAGTAAAGCTTACTATCCGGCAACTCAACCAACAGCATGCGGCCATGAACGACGAAATGCGAACCGGCTATATCGAATTGGATCGCAAAACACTTGCGGGCGCGATCGACCTGAAGTTACTAGCCGAACACGCGAATCTACGAACGCTGATCAGCGCCATATTGGATCAGAGAGATCGTTTGTACAGTGTTTATGCTCCCGTGGCAACCTTGGCTCGTTTACAGGCCGAAGCCGAGGAGTTGGAAGCGCTTTCCCGAGTACGGAGACTCGAAGGCGAGGAACAAAAGGGCAAGCGTGATCGGCTGCTTGAATCAGTGGCCGAACTGGAAGGCGACGTTCGGATTAGCGACGATATCGGGTTGAGTGCTGACCTGCTAAACCAGAGTGCCCGTTTGCTGCTTGATGCCAGGGGCAAGCGCGCCGAAGTTCTAGAGTTGCAAAACAAATTACAGAGAGGTGCTGCACAATGATCTCCAATTATTGGGATCGCGTGAAGAAAGTCAAGGCGGATCTGAACTTTGCGCCCGAGGTTTACATAACAAGCTTGGATCGCCCGGATCGATTTATCCGGCCAGGTGTGACCAATGTAGCGTTGTTAGAAATTGCTGCTAAGTCCATCACGGAAGGCACATTCCGAGTTGCAACCGCGGAGGAAGTAGCAGCCTATGATCTCGACTTCGAGCGCCGGACAGAAGCTACCAAAGCCGAAACCCGAATGAAAAATCTGGAAGATCGCAAGATGACTAGTTCCACCAGAATATCAAGGGGCCAGTAATCATGACATCCAACGAACTGAAAGACGAAGATGATGTTCTAGCGGCGGCGGAAGTCATCAGGAAACGCCGGGAGGCTGCTCAGCCAGCGCTGCAAGTGCTGCAGGAAGATGAGTTCGACATCGCATTAATAAAACCGGGAATGAACCGCGAGCAAACCGACCGCACTCATGCGGCCATTCGCAAGGTGCTTGCGAACCTCAATCGGTAGAAGGAGTTTGATGCGTCTTTCTTTGACTTGGGGCGCATCAGTACGGGGCTATGACGAATCTTTCCATAGCCCTTTTTAAAAGGAGCGGGAAAAATGGCAATCATCTTGATCGCGGACATTCAGAGCGTGAGTACCACCGGACCACTTGTCCCAACAGTGGGAATCGATACTTCCGGTTTGATCAACATTGCGTTTACAATTCATCTCGAATGCGCCGGACTAAACCAAAGCAAAGGGGCCAGTATTGCAATCGAAGAATCCACAAACGCGTTTGTCACAGCATCGCCGATCTGGATTCCGCAGTTCTTCGGTTTGATTGGCGGCAAGAATTCCGTAAGAGTATCGCGGAGCCGATACGAGTTCGATAAAAACTTGCTTTTGGTAGGAAGCGCCGGCGCAGTGATGCGCTGCAACGTGGTTGCAATTGATTCCGGTGCTACCGTTCAACTGCGGGCGTGGCTAGAAGTCTAAAAAGAGCGGCGAAAAGATGGCACTGTTGACCAGAGAAGAAGTGATAAAACGATTGAGGTTAAAACCGTCCTTTTTCTCCAAGCTCGCTAATGGGAAAGTGAAGGGGTTGCCCGCGCTTCCTATCGTCCGCATCGGTCGACGCCAATTGTTTCGCGAGCAATCCATCGAAGAGTGGATTCTAAAAGTGGAGAACAAGTAATGCAACGCGGCTCGCTCAAACCGATCAAAGACGCCCATGGGGTTAAGCAATGGCGCGCTCAGTGGCGCGAGTGCGGAAAAGGGCGCACGCGCATGCTTGGCCGGGTTGCCGATGTAAGCCGGGGCGAAGCCAGAGCGGAACTTGATCGCATCATCGCATCGGTTCTTGGGCGCGCGGCGGCCTATTCCGCGCATCCAGAAGCGCCTTTCGGCAAATATGTGACCGAAGAGTACCTAACTGTTAAAACGCGAGTCTGGAAGGCGTCGACTGCCAGCACCACCGAACAGTTGATCGGCGCTTATCTTCTCCGGGATCTTGGAACGCGACCCTTGGGCGCGATTACAAGGAAAGAACTGCAAGCCCATCTTGATTGCAAAGCCGACGCGGGCCTCTCTTCCTCCATCGTGGGACATATCCGCTGGCAGCTGGTTGCCATATTCAGAATGGCCAAAGGGGACGGACTGATAACGATTGATCCTACTCAAGGGCTCGTGATGCCGCGGTGCAAGAAAGCGCCTGACAAGCGAGTGATCACCATGGATGACCTGAAACGGGCACAGATGGTGCTGGAGCCTCGGGAGCGGCTTATTTTCCGGCTTGCCGTGTGTGAGCCAATGCGGCCAGGTGAGATCGTCGCTCTTCAGCTTGGGGATATTCAGGACGGCGTGGTGCATGTCGCACGGCGCGTTTATGGGGGCAAGATCGATACGCCCAAGAGCTTGCGGTCCACGCGCCAGATACCGCTTACGAAAGGAACGCGCGCCCTACTGGCCATCTACCTCGACATGACCGACGAAACGCGGCCCGGGGCATGGTTGTTTCCATCGGAAACGGGGGTTACTCCGGTCGCCTATTCGAACGTGTTTCAGGATCGGATACGGCCAGTACTGGAAAAGATCGGCCTCGGCCATGTTAATTTCCAGATTTTACGCCGCACCTGGGTGACTGAATTCAGCAAGCGGGAAAAAGATGTTGGTGTTCGCGCTCGTTTAGCTGGACACACAGCAGACGTGAACGAAAATGTTTATAGACAGTCGGACATCGACGAACTTCAAGAGTCGATGAGCAAGTGGAGCGACCTGCTTCAATGATCTCTAGTTTTGGGGAGTCCTATTCGGCTTTCCGTGGCAATTCAAATCAGTGGTTCGGATGGGTAGGGGCAACGTTACGAGCGTCGCCCCTGTCTACAACTCCGCCAAAGGGTAAAGAAAGCGGAGCGGTCGTACCGTCGTACACACCATGTGACGGTAAGCTTGTGAAAATATGGAGCGGGAGACGAGAATCGAACTCGCAACCAACAGCTTGGAAGGCTGTGACTCTACCATTGAGTTACTCCCGCGCGGATGGCGGCCACCGGATATTCCGAGTGTACCAAAGCAAAACGGCTAGCCCGCATTTCTCACGAATAGACTAGCGAAAAGGCCGCTTTTCTGGCATAAACGTATTTGCCACAACACGTTTCGGCCAAAAGGAGGCGTCCTTCCGCGATGACAGAGTGTAACCAATCCAGCTTTGGATTT
>JBBRRB010000046.1:0-47503 GCA_038225555.1 Bryobacterales bacterium | reverse complement strand
TCGCCGCGAAGCCAAGCAGCACCAACACCAATAACTTGCCCCACCAACTGGGAAGCAAGTTTTCGAGCATCGCGATGGAGCCTTGTCCGGCATAGGACCGCCGGGCGACTTGCGAGTAGATCGGCAGCGCGCAGGCGAGCGTGACCGCCACCAGGACGGCGGTAGCGAGTGGCGAGAGCGCGCCTGCAGCTAGCAGCGCGATGCCCGGCTGATAGCCCAGCGTCGAAAAATAATCGACTCCGGTCAGCCAGATAACCAAATACCAGGGATGAGGCTTATGTTGCTGGGCGGCATGAACGTCCAGGTTCTCACCACCCAACAGCCAGCTAGCTGCGGGGGGCATAGTACCCCTTGCGAGCACGCACCAGCAGATCCTTGCGATTTTTCACTTTGATGTCTACCAGATGGTACAGTCCGTCGGTCTTCAAAGGCTCGGGTCGATACAGAAGGCTGTACTGATGGCGCAACTCATTCGCGATGTTTTCGAAGGATTGGTCCAGATCGGTTGCCTTGAACGGGAAGAACGGCAAGCCTCCGGTCTCTCCAGCCAGATACCTCATGATCTTGTCGCCATCGGTGGGAATTCGACTGATGTTGGTGGAAATCGTGTAAATGACGACGTCTGCCTTTTGGGCCATTTCGAGGGCTTGTTCGCGAGTGTAGCGGCTCTGGTTATCGTCCCCATCGCTGAGAATTACCATGGCGCGGCGGAACTTATGCATCGGCTGATCCTGCATCAGCTTGTCGCGGCAGGCGAAGAAGATCGCATCGTAAAGCGCCGTTCCTCCGCCCGGACGCAAGCTCTGGATCGCTTTTGAGAGCACCTCGGTTTCGTCCGTCATGTCCGCCACCAATTCCGCAGCCGTATCGAAACTGACCACGATGGCCTTATCCTGGCGCTTGCGGATCACGCTGTCGACGAAGCGCGTGGCTGCTTCCTGCTGGAACCGGAAACGGTCTCGAATGCTGTTGCTGGTGTCGATCAGGATCGCCAGCCGCAGCGGCAGATTGGTTTCCGCGGTGAACTCGAGAACGGTCTGCGGCTTTTTGTTCTCCCGGATATCGAAGTCGAGCTTGCCGAGATCGGTGACAAAGCGTCCTTTCTTGTCCGACACCGTGAACAATAGATTGACGCGGTTCACTTCCAGGGTGATTCGGTTGATATCGGGTTCCAGCGGGGCCGCGGGCTTCGGCTCCTGTGCGGGGAAGGCGAGTGCGGTCATACCGAGTATCGCGACTGGGAAAAACAAGGCGTTGATCACAAGTTCGTTCTCATTGTAGCGCTGCCAGCCACTCTTCGAGTTCGCTCGGCAGAGGAGCCTTCACGGTGATCCGCTCGCCCGTCAAGGGCGAATCAAACGCAACGCTCGCGGCGTGCAGGAAGTATCGCCCATACTCGGCCACTGCCGCGCCGTACAGCTTGTCGCCCGCCACCGGGTGGCCGATGCTGGCCAGGTGGACCCGAATCTGATGCGTCCTGCCCGTGCCGATCTTCACTTCCAGGAAGGTGAATTTTTCAAATCGATTGAGAACCTTGAAGTAGGTCTGGGCAGTGCGCCCTGTCCCCAATTTGGTGGTCATGCGCGTGCGGCGAACGGGGTCCCGCGTTATCGGCGTGGTGACGCGCCCTGTTTCGGGAAGAACCTTGCCTTGGACCAGCGTCAGGTAGATCTTGTCCACGGTTCGGTTTAGAAATTGATTTGCCAACGCACGATGCGAGGCATCGGTACGCGCAACCAGCAGGACGCCGCTGGTGTGCCGGTCAAGCCGGTGGACAATGCCTGGCCGGAGATCGCCACCTACCGTGGACAGCGTCCCAAAATGGTGGACGAGGGCGTTGACCAAGGTTCCAGTGTAGTTGCCTGCGCCTGCATGGACGACCAGCCCGGCGGGCTTGTTGATGGCTAGTACGGCGTGGTCTTCGTACAGAATCGTGAGGGGCAGATCCTCGCCGAGCGCGTGGAGCGGGGGCAAATCGGCGGGCTCCACCAGGATGGCTTCGTTTCCGTGGAGTTGGAAGGATGCCTTCTGAGCGCTGCCGTTGACAGTGACGCGCCCTGTCTTGATCCAGTCTTGCAGACGCGAGCGGCTGTACTCGGGTAGTCGCTCTTGGAGGAAGTGGTCTAGACGTTTGCTGGCGTCTTTCTCCGTTGCTTGAAGATTCACTAATGGGGAGCCGCCTGGAAAGGCGGCTGCAGGCAGGATTGCCTGCCCCACGACTTGCTAACGGCCATGTAGGATTCGGTCGAGCTCCGCATCGGTCCAGGCCGACACCTTCACGTTCTTATGCAGGCTCCAGCGCTCGATGTGCTGAATCGACATACCGGGTTGGAGATGATTGATCTCTCCTAATGTTTCCATCTCCAGGAATTGATCGTTGGTGAACGTCTCGTAGCTGCAGCCGAAGTCGGGCTGCTTCAGAGGATCGTGCGCCGACGCACGCTTGATGAAAAGATCCGATCCAAGCAGGTATGCGCCGACAGTGTCCTTATTAAAAGTTCCCACCTTCTGCGGACTGGCTTGCTTTGGATCCATGCGCAGCGTTAGATATTTCTTGGTGAAGTGCCAACGGTTGTCGGTGAAGTCCGTGTAAGCCCACATAACGAGCGGATTCGTGGGCGGCAGATCCTTGGGGTGAGTGCCTCGGGGCGGGAACGTTACGATCCCGGTTCCTCCAGGGGCCATCATGGTTAAACCCCACGTCGCCATGTCGCGGGGCTTGTTGCCTTTATTCACGATTCGCTGCGTCACCTCCACGTTCGAACCCGTTGCGGCCAGCTTGACGATCATCACCTTTTGCAAGGCGGTTTCGGGTTCAACGTTGCCGGTGAGTTCTATGGTGTCGCCCTTGGCTTCCGCGTGAATCGGCAAATTGTCGAGGGCATAGGAGAGAACGCCATCCTCGGGCGCCATCCAGATGCGGTGGCCGCCTCGGGGCTGCCAAATCTTCTCGCCGCTTTTGCCGATTTGGTCGGGAAATTCTTTGAACAGGTTTTGCCCTCCGACGAAGCCAAAGCGAATTACGCGGGGCCCTACATCGGAAGTGAGGATTAGCTCGACTTCCCCATTGGACATGCGGTAGCAATTTGGCCAGCCGCGATAGGCGGTCTTTTCGATCTTGACAGCGGCGTTGGTGGACATGCAAAGTGTGAGGAAGACAACTAGGCTTCTAAACATGCGAGGTCCTATTATATAGGGGCCTCGACATGCACGCAGTTTAATGATTCCATTGATAACTTTGCGCCCTTTCCTGGGCTCTAAGTAACAGGTGATGCAAATGCGAGCTTTTGGAAAACTTTTGTGCATGGCTCTTGGCGTGACCGCCATTGCGGCTGCGCAGAACGACCCTCCCGGCCGTGTAGGAAGGATCAACTTCCTGAGCGGCACGGTGTCATTTCAGCCGGGCGGCGTAGATGAGTGGACGGGCGCACGCCTGAATCGGCCCCTGACGACCGGTGATCGACTTTGGGTGGACCAAGACGGGCGCGCGGAAATGCATGTTGGCTCGGCCGCCCTCCGGCTCAGTTCCAAGACCGCTTTCGAATTCCTGAACCTCGACGATGAAAACGTGCAGATTCGCCTTTCCGAGGGAACTCTAGAAGTTCGAGTACGCGCCCTGGCCGAAAACCAGACATTTGAAGTGGACACACCTAACCTGGCATTTTCGCTCCTGCGCCCCGGGGTTTATCGGGTGGATGCGAACCCGGACAATCAAACCACCATCGTCACCGTGCGCGGCGGACAGGGAGAAGGAACTGGAGCCGGCCAGGCATTTCAGGTGAGGGCTCGGGAGCAGGCTCGCGTCACTGGTGATCAATCGATCACGTACGATATCGCTGGCGCGCCTAGTCCAGACTGGTTTGACGGCTGGTGCGACACGCGCGACAGGCGCGAAGAGCGCTCGCAATCGGCCCAATTCGTTTCGCGCGACATGATCGGCTATGAGGATTTGGATGACGCGGGCGATTGGCAGCCGGTGGCGGAATACGGCAGAGTTTGGTATCCGCGCACCGTAGCCGCCGACTGGGCTCCTTACCACTATGGGCATTGGGCTTGGGTGGAACCTTGGGGCTGGACCTGGATCGACGATGCGCCGTGGGGATTTGCTCCCTTCCATTACGGCAGATGGGCTTACATCAATGCTCGGTGGGGATGGATCCCGGGCCCCGTTGCGGTTCGTCCAGTTTACGCTCCGGCGCTGGTCGCCTTTGTGGGCGGGCGGAATTTCAGCCTCTCCGTCGGTATCGGCGCGGGAGTGGCCTGGTTCCCACTTGGACCGCGTGAAGCTTACGTTCCGGCATATCGAGCCAGTCCGACCTATGTGAACCGCATGAATAGATCCAATACGGTGATTAACAACACGACCATCATCAACAACACTACGGTGAATAACATCCGATATGTGAACCAAACCGCTCCAGGCGGGGTTACTGCAGTTTCGCGGGAAACGTTCACTGGCGCTCGCCCCGTTGCTGCCGCGTCGGTGCGGATCCGGCCGGAAGCGCTGGCACAAGCGCAGGTGATGCGTTCGGCTGAAGTGGCGCCAAGTCAGGCGAGCGTCATGGGACGCGGTGCTGGGGGACAGGCCAGTGCTCGTCCTCCTGCTTCGGTCATGTCTCGCTCCGTGGTCGCCAAGGCAACTCCTCCTCCAGCGCCGGTACCCTTTGTGCAGCGGCAGACGGCACTGCAGCAGAATCCAGGAGTGCCTGTGAATAATGCGCAAGAGCAGAGGGTTCGTACTGAGAGTCCGCGAGCGTTTATACGGCAGGCTCCGGTCGCGGTCCCGTCGAATGCGGGGCAGCCTGCTCCCCTGTCGCGCCCGAATAATGGTGATCGGCGGGGCGGCGAACCTGTGAATGCGGGACGTCCGGCGCCTCCAAGTCCGGCCCAGACGCCGCCTCCGGTCGAGTATGCTCAACCCAGGATGAACACTCCGCAAACCGCGCAGCCCGTTGCTCCGCTTCCCGCAGAACGGCGGGGGCAGCCGAGATTCGAGCAGCCGGTCGCGCCGCAAGCCCCGGCGGCTCCAGTCCAACCGAGAGCCGAGCAGCCCGCTCCACGCCCGCCGGATGCACCTCCTGCACAACGGCGCGGACAGCAGAGATTCGAACAGCCGGTGGAGCGACAAGCCCCTGCGGCTCCAGTCCAACCGAGGGCTGAGCAGCCGGCCCCACGCCCGCCGGATGCACCTCCTGCAGAACGGCGCGGACAGCAGAGATTCGAACAGCCAGTTGAAAGACAGGCACCTGCAGCTCCGGTCGAACGGCGTGCACCTCGGGCGGAACAGCCGGTGGATCGTGTTGTTCACCCTGCGGAGGCACCTCGGATAGAGCATCCAAGAGAGGTACGACCGGAAGGCCGCGGCCAAGCACCAAGAGAGAAGGAGAAGGAAGCGCCCAAGAAAGACGAGAAAAAGGACGAGAAGAAGTAGTCTGTACAAAACCGTGCGTCCGGTGCCCACCGGACGCACGGATAGAAAGAGCTCTCGGCAGGGTAACCAGCCCTGCCGAAACCCGGAACTCATGCAAGTTCCGGCGCAACAACACCCCGAACCGGCTCGCCAAAACCGGTTCGATCTGCTTTCAGCGTATCAGGCGACTCTGAAAAGACAAGGGGTTGGAACTTGTATGTGATTGAAAATAAGCCAAATTTAGGTTGAAGATTTCTGAACTGCCTGCCCTAGTGCTTCCAACAAACCTTCGATGGTGTAGACGCTTGCCTCGGCGTCAACGATTAGCCCGTGCATGCGCGCAGTCGCAGATGTGACTGGTCCGATGGATGCGATTCGTACTCCGTGTAGTGATTCGCTTCCAGCCAGCGCGAGAAAATTCTTAACTGTCGAGGAACTGGTGAACGTGATCCAATCAGGCTTGCGGGCGGCCTGAAAAATATTGTGTGCGAGCGTATGGGCCGACTCGGGAACGATATTGCGGTACGCTTCCACGACGTCGACGCATGCGCCCATCCTCGACAGCTCAGCCGGTATTAAATCCCGTGCGACGGCGGCGCGAGGCAACAGGATCCGCTTCCCCGCGACGTCATGCGAGTGGAATGCCGCTAGCAAGCCCTCAGCGACATACTCGGCTGGCATCAGATCCACCTTGAGATGCAAAGCCTCGACTGCTTTCCGGGTTGCGGGTCCGATGGCACAGATCCGCGCACGCAAAGAGCGCAAATCGGATGGCGACCGATCTAGCCGGTCCATGAAGAAGCGCACGCCATTAACGCTGGTGAAGATCAGCCAATCGTACTCGTGCAAGTTTTCAATGGCCCGGTCAAGCGGGCCGCAATCGGGAGAAGCCTCGATTGAGATTACGGGCAGCTCCGCCACGTCAGCCCCCAGCGCTCGGAGCCTTGCTGAGAACTCGGCCGCCTGATCGGAGGCGCGCGTGACGACGATTTTTTTGCCGAATAAGGGCAGTTTCTCGAACCAGCTCAGCTTATCGCGCAAGGCGACTACTTCACCGATGATGATGGTGGCCGGTGGTTTGAGGTGCGCGGCTTCCACCCGGTCAGCTAGATTTCCAAGTGTGCCGACAATTGTCTCCTGATCGGGCCGGGTGCCCCAGCGAACGGCCATGGCAGGCGTCGCAGCAGAGCGTCCATGTGCGATGATTTGGGCCGAGATCTCGCGGAGAGATGTCAGGCCCATGTAGACGACCAATGTCTCCGCCTGGCCGACTCGTGACCAGTCGATACCCGCAGCATCGTGCCCCGTGACAAAGGTCACTACGGACGTGTGGTCGCGATGGGTTAGCGGCACGCCGGTATAGGCGGCGATGCCTAAGGGCGAGGTCACTCCGGGAACCACTTCGTACGCTATCCCCGCTCGGGCCAGCGCTTCCACCTCCTCGCCTCCGCGGCCGAAGATGAACGGATCGCCGCCCTTGAGACGGACAACGTTCAGGCCCCTGCGACCACGATCAATGAGAAGCTCGCAAATCTCGTCTTGACTATGGCTATGGAGCGATTTTTTCTTTCCCACATAGATGCGCTCGCACTGCTTAGGCACGAGATCGAGGAGAGCCTCATTGGCGAGATGATCGAAGAGCACCACGTCTGCTGCTGCGAGAAGTCTGCGGCCTTTCCACGTGATCAGATCGGGATCGCCCGGTCCGGCACCCACCAGGTACACCTTGCTCATGCGTAAACGGCTTCGAGAATTTGTTGGCCTCCCGCCCCCAGCAACTCTTCCCCTAACTCGCGACCGATCCGGGCAGCCTGCTCGGGTGGTCCTGCGGCGCTTCGGCGAATCACGCGCGCGCCATCGGGAGAAACAATGACTGCGGAGAGCTTCAGAACGCTGTCAAGCCGGGCATATGCGCCGATTGGGACCTGGCAGCCTCCTCCCAGCGTGGCGAGAAGAGCCCGTTCGGCAGTGATGCAGACGCGCGTTGGCAGGTGATCGAGTTGAGAGCATACTGTGGGTCCAATTCTTGTTTCGATCGCTAGAGCGCCTTGCCCCACAGCGGGACACATAACGTCAGGTTCCAGATATTCGGTAATCCGATCCGCCCAACCCAGGCGGTGCAAGCCAGCCGCTGCCAGCACGATTGCGTCGTACTGTTGCGCGTCCAGCTTGCGCAGACGGGTGTCCACGTTGCCGCGGATATCTCGCAAATCCAGGTCGGGCCGGAGGGCCCGCAACTGGGCCGAACGTCGCAGGGAGCTGGTTCCTACCCGCGCGCGCAACGGCAAGTCCGCGAGCTTGTAGCCCACCAGGGCGTCGCGCACATCCTCCCGCGCCGGGAAGGCCGCCAGGGTTAGGCCCTCGGGCAAGTCAGTTGGCATGTCCTTCAAGCTGTGGACAGCCGCATCGATGGTGCCGAGGAGTAGCGCTTCCTCGATCTCTTTGGTGAACAGTCCTTTCGTTCCCACTTGCGAAAGCGCCACGTCTTGAATTCTGTCGCCGGTGGTATGGATGATTTCGATGCGGGTCCCTTCTCCAAGCTCCCTCAAACGGGATTCCACCCAGCGGGCCTGCCAGAGCGCAAGTTGCGAACCGCGCGATCCGATGACTAGCATCTAGTCTCCGAGCCGGAATACTTTCCGGATGGCAGCAACGAAATGGTGGCCTTCCGGCTGCGATGCCTGCTTGCGCAGTTCGGAGATGGGGCCGTGCGCGATTTTGTTGACGATGCTGCGAGTGAGTTGCTCCACCGCTTCTTCCTGCTCCTTGGTGAGGAGTCCGAGGCGGCCGTGGTAGCGTGCCAGCTCGGCCTGCCGCATGTTTTCGAGCCCCTCCTGCAGGCTTACGATCATGGGAACGACGTCGCGGGTCTTCATCCGAGCGACCATCCGCTCCACTTCCTCGGCGACAATCCCCTCCGCTTCCTCGGCTTCGTTCTGCCGTACTTGCATGTTGCCGTCAACCACTTTCTGAAGGTCGTCGATGTCGTATAGAAACACGTTATCGATCTGGTTCACGGTGGGTTCGATGTTGCGCGGCACAGCGATATCAATCAGAAACATGGGTTCGTTTTTGCGCGCGGCGATGATTCTGCGCATGTCCGCCGCAGTCAAGATGTAGTGGGGGGCGCCGCTGGACGTGATTACGATATCCACCTCGCGCATGGACGCGAGACAGCGATCATACTCGATGATTTCGCCGTTGAAAAGCCGTGCCATCTCCTCGGCCCGAGATTGCGTGCGATTCGTGACAAAAATGCTCGATACGCCGCAGCGCTTGAGATGGCGGGCAGCCGCTTCCGACATCTTTCCGGCACCGATCAACAGCACCTTCTTGCCGGTCAGCGAGCCGAAGATCTCCCGCGCGAGTTCCACAGCCGCGTAGCTCACCGAAACCGCGTTCGCTCCGATCTCGGTCTCCGTACGGACCCGCTTGGCCACACTGAACGCGCGCGTGAGCAGCGCATCCAGAAACGAACTGATGGCTCCGACATCCTTGGCCAACGAATATGCGGTCTTGAGCTGACCTAGAATCTGCGGCTCGCCCAGGACCATCGAATCGAGACTGGAGGCTACGCGGAAGAGGTGCCGAATCGCATCCCGGTCCTGGTATTTGTAAAGATAACGCCTGACCCATTCGGGATCCACGCTGCGCGTTTCGGCAAGCAAGGTCTCTACTGCCTTCTCGCCATTCACGGATTCGTCGCAAGCGAGCGCGACCTCTACTCGATTGCACGTGGAAAGAATCATGCCTTCGCACACGCCGGGTCTGCTTTTGAGGAGACCGAGAGCGTCGGCGATCCCGCGTTCGTCGAAGGCGAGCCGCTCGCGCACTTCCACTGGCGCGGTGCGGTGATTCACGCCCGTGATCGAGAATCTCATTTCTCCAACAATGACCGCAGGCCGATGTGCGCAGCCCAGGTTAGCGCCGAGCAGCACAGCACCATGATGGCCATCACGGCAGCTTTCCGGCCACGCCACCCTGCCGTGGTGCGCATGAAGACCATCACGAGATAGAACGCCCAAGTAAGCAGCGAAATGCCGATTTTCGGGTCGGAGATCCAACTGGTTCCCGACTCGATGAACGCCCATCCGCTGCCCGCGATTACACCCAGCGTGATGAAAACGAAGCCGAACGACATTGCGTTCGTGACCAGATTATCCAGCGTGGCGAGCGGAGGCAGCCGGTCGAAGAATCGGTTCGGAGTCTTTAACTTGAGCTGGCGTTCCTGGATGAGATAAAAGATGGAGGCGATGGCCGTCAACAGCAGAGCAGCGTAGCCGAGCAGGATCATCACGATGTGAATCGCGAGCCATGCGTCCCTCAGGCTTGGATTGGGCCAGTCCGCCACCGGAACCTGCATGGCTCCGATAAACGTCATGATGAACACCAAAGGGAAAATGAAGACGCTGAGGCTGGCGAATTTGTAACGCCAAAAAACGAAAAGGAACGCCAAGCTCACCAGGAGGGCGCAGAGCGAACTCGTTTCAAAGAAGTCGTTAACGGGAAATCGACCGATCGCGATGGTGATTTCGACGATGCCGACAATGTGGACGATTACGCCGATGCAGAAGGAGATGAGAGCCGCGCGAAAGATGTCGGGCTTGGTGCGGAACAGCATCAACAGGGAGTGGAGCAGTCCGACGGCATACAGCGCCGTGGCGACTCGCAGCCAAAACACGCCTGTTTCGTGCATTGTTTTATGTCTTTATTATACGAGGGGCTTAGGGCAGTTCCAGAGCAAGCTTGACGGCCTCTTCAACCTTAGCCAAAGCGGTCTTGGAAAGCAGGCCTAAGGGAGGATAGACAGCCTTGATCTTTTCCAGCGTGGTCACTTGGTCGCACTTTACCGAAGAACCCTTAGGAAGTCCACCTTCTCCGGCCTTGAGCTTTGGACGCAGAGTAAATGTTCTGTGCTCCACAGTTGAAATCGGGACCACGCAAACGTCTAGCGAATGGCTGTTGAGCAAGTTAGTGGAAATCACCAGGGCGGGGCGCTCTTTGTCGAGAGCAAATAGGCAGACTTCACCGCGCTTGGGGTACCAGCCCGCAGGCTTGACCATTCGTTTCGAACCACTCAATCTCGAGCCCAGGCATTGAGGCTTGCCGATTCAAAAGCAAGTGGTTCCTCACGATCATCAGCGATATTGGAGAAGAAATTGGCCGCTTCCTCCTGGAGTGCTGCCCGCTTTTCAAGATCGAGAGCAAATTTGAGGAGATTGTTCACTCGCTCGCTTTCAGAACAAGATCCCTTGGTGCGCTTCACTTCGGCGAGAATACTTCTATCGAGCGAGAACGTCTTGGTAGCTTTGGTGAGAGTTGGCATCCTAAGAATCCTACAAGTCATTCAACAAAACAAGATTGTAGCATGACGAGCTATTCCACCTCGAACTTCGCGGTCCGCTTGGCCTTCGACCCTGCGGAATCGATCGATTGCAACTCAAGCACGTACGGTCCGGCGGCCAACTTATCCACCAGAACCTTCAGCGCCAGCGGGATCACCGGATTGCCGGCTTGCAGCGTTTCCGTCGCCCTCATCGCGCCGGAATCCTCCACTGCCTTGCCCGCTTTGTCCAGCACGCGAAGCTGAATCGCCGCCGCCAGATCTTTGGGAAGGGGTGTGGTCAATAGCAGTGGCTCGTAGAGTTCCGCGTAGACCACCACGGTCTGCGTTTTCTTAAAGCGAACGGTGCCGGCGGGAGTAAACTGCATCCCGTGAACTACCAGCGGCGTGCGATCTTCCAGCATGGCCGCTTCGAGGCTCAGATCGCCGCCCGTGACTTTATGAAACTCGTTGCAGAATGCCAGACCGCTCATGCTGAACTGCTTGCCGTCATACGCCTCCACCGTCAGAGGCAGCTCCATTTTGCCAAACCCATTTCCGCCCGATCCGATCACGACTTTCAGTTTGTATTGACCCGGGCCCGTTTCCATGTCCTTCGCATAATGGAGCACCGGCTTTTCCTGAAACGCTTCCATGTCCTTCTTGTTCTCGAAGTCAAGCTTCACGGTGTCGCTGAAGCGCGCCGCAACGCCGCCATCGGTCCGATACGCCACGCCAAGCACGTTCACCGCTGAATGATACCTGCCCTTCTTCTTGTCGAATTTAATCGCGTCGATGGGGATGTCCATCGCCACGCTAACTCGAGCCGTGTTGGGCGAGGTGTAGAAAAAGGGAGCTTGCATGGACGCCGCAAAGGTGCCTGCGGTTGAGCTGGCGATCATCGTCTCCAGAGTCTTTTCGACTGGGTTCCCGGCCAACGCATCTTGCGATTTTACGTTGCAATACCCTGTTCGAGCCCGGACTTGGGCACCGCCGCGGTTCACCTTCACGCGCAGCGTGTGGCAACTGCCTTCAGGCGATTCATCCGGAGTGTAGCCGATCAAATAATATTCGTTTTGTTCCTTGCCGATCTTCTCGAGCCCGCCCAGCAGGTCATTTGTATTTAGGATCACGAATCCGCCCGTGCCGCTCGCCAGCATATACAGCGGCTGCTGATTGGTGCTGGCGCTCTCTGGAAACTTCGGCAGAATCACTCGTGTGCCGTAAGGGCTGACGCCGGGATTATTACCAACGTTGGGGTTGATCCCTCCGCCAGTCCGTCCCACCGTGCCCGTGTTTCCATACCCGGAATTCCCGCCGCGGGCCCCGGTTGAGCTGCCTATATTGCCTCCAGTGTTCCCTGAACCACCGCGACCTCCTCCTCCGCCCGAAGCGCCTCCACTCGGCGCTCCACCCGTTGGGGAACTGCGTCCGCCGCCCCCGGCAGGCGCTCCCCCTCCTCCTCCGGCAGGCGCACCTCCTCCTCCGCCAGGGCGTTGGAAAAAGGAGACTCCCGGAACGAAGGAGGCTAGTAGGAATGGCGAGCCGCCGTTTCCCGCATACTCAGGAGATCGAGTCAGTCCAGCCGTTGGCGCAACCAAGCCGCGGGCATCGATCGGATAGACCGCCACGTTCGCCTTATTGCATGTGTCGACAAGCGAGGTCAACTCCGAAGTATTATCCAGCGTGAGGGGGAATCCGCCCGTCAACAGGATCAGGCTTTTGCGTCCAGGCACGCTCGCTAGATTCTTAACCAGGCTCTTCAGGGCGAGAATCACGTCCCGGTTCTGAAATGTGGCTGCGGCACTCGACAGCACGGGCCCAGCGCTGGAATCTTCGGCGTAGTTCGGGCTCAACTTTATTCCGCTCACTACCTGCTTCAAGCGGGCGCTGTTGTCAGTGAAATTCTGGGTGATTCGCAGACCGCCGGAGTAGTCCACGATCGCCATCATGCGGTTTGGGCCGGCGTTGGCGTCCACGAATTTCGCGGCCGCCTGGCGGGCCTGGATTTGCTGCGCCGGGTCCATGGAGGAATTGTCGAAGAACAGCACCAGATAACGGCGTTGCGACTTTGACGATGAGTTGGCTTCCGCCTCAAACGAGAAGCTGGAGATATTCTGTTCCTGGTTGTCCTCCCAAACTCTAAAGTCTTTGGAGGTCAGATCGTGGATGTAGTTACCCTTCTTGTCTGTGACCACCGCATCCACCAGCACCAGCCGCGTTTCCGTTTTGATGGATGGCGCGGATACTGGCTGCGCAGGTACTTCGGGCTGCTGGCCATAGGCGGACACAGCCGTTAAGAGTGGAAGCAGCCGCCAAAAGGCGAGCGACCGCGCTACATGATCAGAATGCATAGATGCCTCCAACTACGGAATTTCGACTACCCCGTTCTGCGCCGCCATCATCTGTCCCTCGGAGTCCCTTACAACCAGCCGGATGACGTAACCGCCGGGCTTGACGTCGAAGCTGGATTTAATGGTAATCCCCGCGGCGATCTTCGATTCGAGCGTGCCGTCCTTCAATTTCATTTCGACAACCTTCGAGATCCCCTGAATATAGTTGCCATTGCGATCGAAGAGCCCGGACACGACGGTCAGGTTATCCAGATTGCGTCCTTCGGCTTTGCGGAAAGAAAGATGCCTCAGATCGATGCGGGTAAGCACAGCGAGCTTCGCATCGAACTCACCGGTCTTGAAGAACTGGGTATGCAGCTCAACCGGGATGTCGTGCATTACCTCGCGCGAAAAGAGCGCTTCTTCGATTTCGCGCTTGGCATCTTCGGCCGGATCGGCCAAGTGTTTGGGCGCATAGTAGCCGCGACGCGCCTGAACGGTCGGGTGGCTTGAAGGCTTAAGCGTGACCTTCAGTTTATGGAAACTGCCGTCCAGCTTCAGATTCTGCGGTGAGAATCCGAGCACGTAAGAGTACTCGGGTGTAGCCGCAACGCGCCGAAAACCCTCGTCCAAATCGTTGCTGTTCTGAAAAAACGTGCCGCCGGTCCCGTCCGCGATCTCGGCCAGAATGTCGGCTTCCACGAGCGCACCTTGCCGGTCGTACTGCTGCTTCGCGTTGAGAGAAGCCAAGCTGCCAGTCCGCTGACTTGCATCCATCGACGCCCCTGCGGTGTAGAGCCCCCGAGCGTCCAAAGAACTCACTGTGACGCGTGAGCGAATAGCGCTGTCGATCGCTTCGGTGATGTCAGTTTGCAGATATGGCGTGATGAATCCCGGAGAGACCAGGATGATATTTCGCTGGCCCGGCATGGCCGCTACACGCCGGATGATCTGCTTTAGAACTGTGAGGGAGAGGCGGCTCTCCGAGTCGCCCACCGCCAGCGCGCGGGAGGCTGCGGATCTGGCTTCCTGCTGCGCGATCGATATTTGATCGGGGGTTAAGGAAAGGCATGCCATTGCATCTTGCGTGGCGGCTTGCAGAGCGAACGAGTCGCTCTTGTTTTGAATCAGGTCGGCCATGTAGTACGTGACACTGGGGCAGTCCACACCTTGCGGCGTGGCTCGCGAACGTGGCTGGATGCGCAGGAGCGTGTCGCGGAGTTTCTCGCGATCATCGGTGAAATCGAGGGTGGTTTGGCCCGATGTAGTGAATATGGCCGCGCGGTCAGCGGGTAGAAGCGAGGTGTTCAAATGGCGCTCAGCGGCCTGCCTGACCCGCGCTAAGTCTCCGAACACGAGATGAACGTCATCGAAAAGATAAGCCGTGAAGCGCTCGGCGAGGGGATCGGGAGGCTTTGCGGCAGGGTCCTTTCCGGTTTCGAGTCCTCCCGCTTGGGGCTGAAATTGCACCGAGATTGCCCCCGCTTTTTCCACTGAGAATCGCGAGATTACTTGCGGCTTACCTTTGTCGAAGAGCTGAAAATTCTCTTGTTTTAGATCTCCGATTGCATGGCCCTTGCTGTCGCGCACGATCACCGGCACCAGCACGAGATTCACTTTGGAGCGGAAGGTCGCTGGAGTGTCGCGCATGGTCAATTCAGCTGTGGTTTTGTCGGCTTCGGGTTGCTGAGACCACGCGGCCATCGCCGTCAGGAACGCAACAAGAATCGCGCAACCGGAGTGGTTCGTCAAGGTGTCCTGATTCTACACCTTGTGAAGGCTCACCATCGTCAGCAATTCATCTACGCGTTCCAACGCCGTGCCGATTTTCAACCAATGCAGAGTGACGGGAGCTATGATCTCGCTCACGTTCGCGGGCAGGTTCATAGCGTCTTTTTCCGTCGTGAGGAGCGATCTCGCGCCGTGAGCCCGCGCCTGGTAAGCCAGCCGTCGAAGCTCGCGAGGAGTGTAGCGGTGATGGTCGGCGAAGGTCCATCGGAAGGCCGGAGCGTAACCCAATTCGCCGAGAGTGTTCCAAAACGCTTCGGGATTTCCCAATCCGCAGAACGCGGCCACCGGCCCCGCTGCAGGCTCGGAAGGCTGCCAGCCGAGCGCTGCGACGGTAGACAAGAAAATCGGCGCAGCGGGATTCGCGCTTTGCAGAACGCGTCGAATGCCTTCATACTGGCGGCCAGCCTGCGCCCGCGTGATCACGAACGCTCCAGCCCTTGCAAGTCCTTCCAGCGGCTCGCGCATCCTCCCGAGCGGAAAGACGTCTCCGCCTGGAAAGGGGTTCAGAGCATCGATCAGAACGATGTCCAGATCGCGCCGCAAGCGCCGGTGTTGAAATCCGTCATCCAGCAGAAAAACGCTGGGATGAAAGCGTTCCTCCAGCAGCTTTCCCGTGGCCCAGCGGTCCGTGCCGATTCCCACATGCGCCAGCCCGGAGCGCACGAAGATTTGCGCCTCATCGCCCGTGTACCAGGTGCTGGCCGCTTCGCCCGCCGCAATCAGAACAGCCTTGTCTGGCGAGCGCCGCCTGTAGCCTCGCGTCAGAATCGCTGGTCGTTGTCCGCGCTGGCGAAGACTGTCCGCCAGCATTTCGACAAAAGGTGTTTTGCCCGCACCTCCCATCCCGATTCCTCCGACGCTGATCACCGGACACGCAAGCGCTCGCGATCGCGATTGGTCGCGCTTCTGTTTCGCGCGATTGCCCGCTCTCCAGACCTTCGAGAAGAGCCAGAGGAGCGGGCGAACTAGACTGTTTGCGTGCCAGACCGGGATCGCGAGATCGAGATTTTTTAGAATCTCGGCCGCAGCCCGAGGCGCGACGCCTGAGTTCCTGCCAGCAAGCTCGGCGGCACGCGACCCAAGGTCGTGACGTCGTTGCGGGTCGCCCAAGAGCAGTTCCACCGCGCTGGCGAGGGCTTCCGGTCCAGGAATTTCGACCCAGGCGGCATGGGAGCGGAAATCGGCTGCGATGTCGCCGAAATTCTCCATGTGGGGACCCACGATGATCGGCTTGGCGCACATTGCCGGCTCGAGCACATTGTGCCCCCCTCGTTTTGCCAGCGTCCCGCCCATGAAGACTACATCGGCAATGGGAAACAGACTCGCCAGTTCGCCGATCGAATCCAGCAACAGCACGCACGGAAGCTTTAGCCCTGGCGGGATCGCGTTGGCGGAACGACGCACGAATCGGACCCCTGCCGCGTTCAGCTTTTCGGCTGCTATGGCAAATCGCTCAGGCTTGCGAGGCACCAGAATGAGCAGGAGTCCAGTGTGGGTGAGTGCGAGTTCGCAGAAGGCTTGAATTACCGCATCATCCTCGTCGACATCGGTGGAATCCAAGCCCGGCATGGTGCTTGCAGCGATCACAATCGAAAGCGGCTTCAACACCGCGAGTAATTCGGTTAGGATCCCGGGCACTTCCGCTTTTGAGCGCGCGGCATCGTATTTCAGATTTCCAAACACCTTCACTTTGTCGGGAGGAGCCCCGCTTTCCAGATACCTGAGCCGATCCGTTTCGCTCTGCACAAAGAGAGCATCCGGGAGCGCCAGAACGGGAGCGAAGGCCCACTTGAGTTTGCGGTATCGGGGAAGCGCGCGGTCAGAGATGCGGCCATTGAGACCGATCAAGCCACATCCGGCGCGCTTCGCCTCGCGATACAGCACGGGCCAGATTTCAGTCTCCAGCACAACCAGAACAGCGGGACGGATGGTTCGCAAAACGCCTCGCACCGCAAAAGCATAATCGATCGGGACGAAGAAAATTCCATCCACCAGCCCGGCGACCTTTTGCTCGGCGAGCACTCTTCCAGCGAGCGTTGCCGTGGAGAGATAGATCGGTATCTGGCGATTGGCGGACCGCAATTCCTCGATCAGCCGAATCGACGACATCACCTCTCCCACGGACACGGCGTGCAACCAGATAGAGCCGGGGGCCGTCCGCTTAAAGGATGGTGGCAGTGCTCCGAGACGCTCGTTGAGGCCCCGGAAATAGCGCGAATCCCGCTGGCCCCGATACAGGAAATACAATACGAGTAGCGGGAAACCGATGGTTCGCAACACGAAGTACAGGAGGAAGATGAAGCCGCTTTGGATGGGCGCTCTGTCCGTCATGTGTATCGCCGCCGCGCATGGCGCGGACAAGAAATTTTCGCCAGGTCCAGCGTCCTCTTACTCCTCGAAGCAGACTAACGAACAGGTTACGGTGGCGGCTGCGGCCTATGACACGGATGAACTGGCGCACACCGCGTTCGGCAAGGTGAATCCCTATCAGTATGGAGTGCTGCCAGTGCTGGTCATCATTCAGAATGACACGGGACAGGCCATGCGGCTGGATAGCTTGCAGGTGGAGTACACGACCCTAAGCGGCAGCCGTGTCGAGCCGACGCCGATGGATGAGGTCAAATTTGTGGGATCCGCGCCGAAACGGCCTCAACCGAACGTGGGGAGTCCAATTCCAACGGGCGTGTTCAAGAAGAAAAACCCGCTCGGCGAATTGGAGATCATAGAGCGGGGATTTGTCGCGAGGATGCTGCCTCCGCACGAGTCTGCGATGGGCTTTTTCTATTTTCAGGCCAAGCATCTGCCCGGTGCAAAGCTGTATCTTACAGGCATCACGGAAGCGATGAGCGGCAAAGGTCTCGTGTACTTCGAGATCCCTCTGGATAAGTAGGGCGGGACCCCTGTCCCGCAGCCGACGCCCTCGTCGGCTTGCTCGTCGCCGGGCGAGGGCGCCCGGCGCGGCTCAGGGGAGCCGCCCCACACACAAGTGGTCTTATCTAGGAAACTTAAGTGGCACTGGGCCGCCAACCTGACCTAAACCCTAGCGCTTACGCTGACCCTTCGACATCTTGGTCACTTTCTTCTTCAACGAGCCGCGTGCCACACCAGCAGCCCTCGGGGCTTTTGGAGCAGCCTTCTTGCGCGACGTGCGCTTCAGCTTTTTGCGTTCTAATCTATCTTCAACGTGTTTAGTATTCATTCTTCTCTAATTCCTGCAAATTTTTCGATCAACTTCTTGAGTCCGTATCCTGGAAAACTCACGGTCAGCTTGGCGTCGTCGCCATCGCCTTCGCGGCGAAGTACAGTGCCCCGCCCATACTTCGGATGACTCACCAGGGAACCCGCGCCAAACGGTTTCTTTTTCCTCACCTGCAACGGCCCGACCGCTACCGGACGCTGCGGCTGTGGGACCGTCTGCGGCGGAATCGGAGGCGGCGACATGGACGCTGCTGCCTGTCGAGCAACCGGAGCCGGCCCGCCTCGCTCCGCGAAAAACTGATTGATATTCTCGAGCGAGTTGTACGTCTTCCCCGTATAGAGGTTCTTCTTTACTGTCTCACGAACTTCGTGCTGCTCGGAGAAAAGATCCACGTTCGTGTTTCTCGACGAGACACCCAGGCTCTGAACCAGCGCGCGCGGCACTTCTTTCAGAAACCGGGAAGGAATGCAGCGCTCGGGCGGACTGCCGAAAAACTTCCGTCGAAACTTCGCATGGGTTAGAAAGAGCTTCTTCTCCGCGCGAGTCATCCCCACGTAACAGAGCCTGCGCTCTTCTTCCATCTGCGCGGCCGAATCCAGAGACCGGGAATGAGGGAACAACCCCTCTTCCAATCCCGCAATGAAAACGAAAGGGAACTCCAAACCCTTGGCATTGTGCATGGTGAGCAGAGAAATTCCGGCCTGCTCGTCCAGTGAATCGCTGTCCGCGACCAAAGCTGCATGGTCTAAAAATTCTGTAGCGCTCTCGCCCCTCTCGGCGGCTTCGGTAGCGGCGTTCACCAGTTCCATCAAGTTGCCGATCCGCGACTCCGACTCGGGAGTCTCCACCGACGAAAGCATTTTCTGGTAACCGCTGCGATCGAGAATCTGCCGCAGCGTTTCGTCAATCGTCTGCTTGGGGACCGCTGCCATCAGATCTTCCACCATGTTCCGGAAGGCGCGCAGAGCCGACTCGGCACGCGCGGGAAACGCCCCTTCATCCAGCAATCGAATGATCGCGGACCACAGGCTCAGCTCGTTCTTCAACGCAAATTGCTCGATCTGCTCGATACTGCTCTTGCCGATCCCGCGCGCCGGATTGTTGATAATCCGAAGCAGGCTGATCGAATCGTTCGGACTCAGCAGCACTTTCAAGTAGGAAAGCAGATCCTTCACCTCGGCGCGCTGGTAGAAGCTAAAGCCCCCGACCACTATATATTGGCGGTTGTAACGCCGGAGCGCCTCCTCGATCTGCCGCGATTGGAAATTCGTCCGGTACAGCACGGCTACACGCTGGCCCGGATAGTCCCGCATCAGCTTGTCGATGTTGTCCGCGATGAAAAGCGCCTCGTTCTCGGCGTCGGCCGCTTCATAAATGCCGATCCGGTCACCCGTGCCCGCTTCAGTCCAGAGCCATTTGCCCTTGCGCTCTTTGTTATTCGCCACCACGGCACTAGCAGCTTCCAGGATGTTCTTGGTGGAGCGGTAATTCTGCTCCAGCCGGATCACGGCAGCATTGGGAAAATCGCGCTCGAAATCGAGAATGTTGCGGATGTCGGCACCGCGCCATCCGTAAATGGATTGGTCCTCATCTCCCACAACCGCGATATTCTTGTGCGAATCGGAAAGGAGGCGAATCAGGTCGTATTGGGTTCGGTTCGTGTCCTGATACTCGTCGATCATCACGAACTCGAAGCGCCGGTTGTAGACCGCCCGCAGGTCAGTGTCGTGCCGCAGCAGCCGCACCGATTCCAACAGCAAATCGTCAAAATCGAGCGAGTTGGCCAGGCGCAGCCGCTGCTCATAGCGGTCGTAAATCACCGCCATGCGCGAAGCCTTGGGGTCCTGAGCGGATTTGTAGACCTCCTGCGGGCCAATGCGCTGGCTCTTATTGTGGCTGATCCAGGAACAGGCGGCCCGGTAGGCGAGGAACTTTTCATCGAGGCCGAGTTCGCGATAAATCGACTTCAGGAGCGAGACTTGGTCATCATCGTCGTAGATCGTGAAGTTGCGCGTAAATCCAGGCCGAATATCGGCGAGCTTCGTGCCATCGCGGCGCAGAAGGCGTACACAGAACGAGTGAAAGGTCGAAACCAACGGGCTGAAACGTCCCCTTTCCCCTCCCAGTAACGAATCGACTCTTTCGCGCATCTCACCTGCAGCCTTATTTGTAAATGTAACGGCCAGAATACTAGGGCCCGGCACTCGGTGAGTCTCCACCAAGTGTGCGATGCGGTGAGTTATCACCCTGGTTTTCCCGCTTCCGGCACCAGCCAGCAATAGTAGCGGACCTTCCACGTGCGCTACCGCCTCTCTCTGCTGGGGATTCATACCTTGAAGGAAGTCCATTGAAATGCGAACTTTACCGATTTTAACACGCTGCCCTGGCGCAGGACCTTCCGCGAATGCTCGATAGCAAATGCGACCGCAGCACCGTGGAGACGCTTCTGGACGAGCTGAAGGCGCTTGTAAAAAGACGAGGCGAAATCGACCATATGATCGAGTTTCTGGAGCGGCTGGAAGGCCGTCACGTCCGTCCCGGAGAGCAGATTTGCACCCCGCTGGACTGGCGGCGAGTCCGGATGCTCAATTAACACCTTCCGCGTTGCGCTAAAATCAAGCATTTGTTATTGCTGGAAAACCTCTTGTAACCTAACAATTTGCAGCGACGCCTTACCAAGCAAGGTAGAAGATCAAAAATCCCAGCCGGTGGCGGACCGCATGCTGGTTGAGTTCGAGCTGATTCAGAAAGCGCAATCCGGTGATGACGCCGCTTTCAATCAGGTTGTGACGGCTTATCGCAAGCGTATTTTTGGGACCGTGGCGCGCTTGATCGGGCGTCCGGAAGATGTCGAAGATGTTGCTCAGGAGGTGTTCCTTCGCCTCTATTATTCGCTGGATCAGTTGCGGACCTGGGAAGTTTTCGAGCCGTGGCTGTATCGGCTTACAGTGAACGCCTCCTACGATTATCTGCGGAAGCAGCGTCGGCGCAACGAATCGAGGATGGCCGATTTATCCGAGCAGCAAGTGATGCTGGCCGATGCTGCGGCGGGCGGACGAGTCAACACCGAGGAGCAGCGGCGCCGGCAGGTGAAAGAGTTCGTGGGATCATTGCTGGATTCCGTTTCCGAAGAGGACCGGATTTTGCTTATGCTGAAAGAAGTCGAGGGACTCTCGGTCAAGGAACTCGAGAAAATCTACTCAGTAAAGGAAAATGCGTTAAAAGTTCGGCTGTTTCGGGCTCGGCAGCGGGTCTTGAAAGCGTTTGAAAGCTCGAATAAAGTTGTGAAGCGCCCCGAAGCGCCGACGGACTGAGCGGAGGACGGGGAGGAACTAAAATAATCATGGTGAATAGATCAGATCGGGAGTTGGATGCTTTGTTCGCGGATTACCGCGTTGCGGCTGAAGTGCCGGAACCGGGTCCCAGCTTCATGCCGAGATTGTGGGACCGTATTGAAAAGCGACGCAGCTTTGCTTTTCAGTGGAAAAGAGTGACCCAGGTTTTCGTCGGTTCGGCGGCGGTGATCTGCCTCTTGCTGACGGGCATCATGGTTGTGCCGAGAACTGCCGCGGCACCCAGCCACGCAACGTACCTGGATGTTTTAGCTGAAGCGCATCCTACCGAAAATCTGGCCGCTCAGGGGATTGCCCGCTTCGATAACCCGGAGGCAAGCCGCTGAGATGCGCCGTTCGACGCTGACCATCGTTCTGTATTTGTTGGCGGTTTTCGCGAGCGGCACCGTGGTCGGCGCGTTTGGGTACCGATTAGTCTCGGTTACGCCGGTGGCCGCCAAGGCGAAATCCACACCCGAGGAATGGCGTAAGCAGTATCTGAACGAAATGCAGACTCGCGCGAAATTGTCACCTGAACAGTTGCAACAACTCAACTCAATTCTCGACCAGACGCGCTCGCGTTTTCACGATGCTCGCGAAAAGCACGATGAGCTGATGAAGCAGATTAAGCTGGAGCAGCGAAACAGAGTTCGTTCAATTTTGAGCGAGACGCAGCTGCCCGAGTATGAAAAGCTGCATGCGGAACGGGAACAACGGGCCAAATCGGCCAACAGATAAACAAGAAGGCGACCGCTTTAAGCGGTCACCGTCTCTTTCTTCTTCTGAGCGACTGCGGCGGCCTTCGTCGCCTGCATATCCTTCGATTTCAATACTTTCTTCTGGAAGCGGTCGACACGCCCTTCGGTGTCGATTAATTTCTGGCGTCCGGTGAAGAATGGATGGCAGCTCGAGCAGATTTCCACGCGGATGTTGCCCTTATGGGTAGACCGAGTGTCGAAGGCATGGCCGCACGCGCAAGTTACTTTAACTTCTTCGTACGCGGGGTGAATTCCGGCTTTCATTTCTCTTGATTCCTCTTGTATGCCCAGTTTAACACGGGTTCCCGCATCGCCCGGTTCACACCCACCAGGCAGCGGCGGGTTGTTCGCGGATGATGATCTGATTCAGGAACTCGGAAGCCTTGGTCAGCCCTTCGTCCGGAGACATCAGCGAGTCTTCATGTTCGATTGAGAGAACATAATCGTACCCATACATTCTCAGCGTGGAAATGAATTCTTTCCACCATCCGAAAGCGTGCCCATAGCCGACCGTCCGGAAGATCCAAGCCCGATTGCGCTCATCCGTATACTTCTTTGTGTCGAGCACGCCTGATTTTGGCAGGTTGGGTTCGTAAATCTGCGTATCCTTGGCGTGGACATGGAAGATGCAGTCGCCCAGCACGCGGATCGCGGCGATCGGGTCAATGCTCTGCCAGAACATGTGGCTGGGATCGTAGTTGCAACCGACTGTATTACCCGCGATCGCTCTCAGCTTCAGCATCGTTTCAGGACTGTAGACCACAAAGCCGGGGTGCATCTCAATCGCGATCTTGACGCCGTGCTCGGCCGCGAATCGGGAGTGCTCGGTCCAGAACGGAGTCACCTTCTTATCCCACTGCCACTCGAGAAGGTCGAGATACTCGGGAGGCCAGGGGCAAGTGACCCAATTGGGATATTTCGCTTTGTCGCTGTCGCCTGGGCAGCCGGAGAAGTCGATTACGATCGGAACCCCGAGCTTCTGCGCCAGTTGAACCGTCTTTCGACTGGTCTCCTGATATCCTTTGGCGACGGCCGGATCTGGATGCAAAGGATTGCCGTGGCAACTCAGCGCGCTGATCTTGAACCCTTCCCCGTCCATCTTCTTCTTGAATTCCTTCAGCTCGTGCTCGTTGTCGAGCATGGACAATTTGCAGTGGGGGTCAGTTGGATAATTGCCAGTGCCCAGTTCGACGGTATCGATGTCCAGCTTTTTCAGCTTCTCAAGAACCTTGTCGAGCGGAAACTGAGCTAAAAGCGCGGTAAAGACGCCAACTCTCATGGTTGTAGTTCTTAACTCCTGAAAGAAAATTGCAATCGCCAGAATATCACAAGCTGCGAGGCGCTCTACTTGAGGGAATGAACGAATTTTAATACCCCCTTAAGGACTACTTCATGTGGCGCTGAGATCATGGGACCCAGGAAGCCAAGAACTTCCGACCAACTTCACTCCAGGAGAACTATTTAAAATGAAAACTATCATGACCCTGATGCTCGGCCTTTCGCTCGTCATCGGCTCCACCGTCGCCTTCGCCCAGGCCGACAGCACCACCACTACCACCAAGAAGATGAAAAAGATGAAGAAGATGAAGAAGAGCACCACCGACACCACGATGACCACGAAGTAACTTCGGTTCTTCGTGTGCGATGAACCGATCTTAACAGCGCGTTAAGGGCGGGTTCATGTTCGGATGCAATTATAAGTAAGAAGTCAGCCGAAAGCTGATTGAGAAACGAAGCTAAATCAACCAAGGAGTACTACAAAAATGAAAACAATCATGACCCTGATGCTCGGCCTCTCGCTCGTCATCGGCTCCACTGTCGCCTTCGCCCAGGACTCCAGCACCACCACGACGACCAAGAAAATGAAGAAGATGAAGAAGATGAAGAAGAGCACCACCGACACCACGATGACCACGAAGTAATTGTTCGGGAAATCGTAGATTTCTAAAATCGCGCACTGCTCCCTAAGGGCAGTGCGCGATTTGCATTTGTACGACTGGATGGAAAAATAGGGAGGGCTGCGCGATGACTCAATCCGACACACTCGTTTCCGTCGACGAATATTTGAACACGTCCTACCGGCCCGACGTGGATTACGTCGACGGGCATCTAGTGCAGAGAAACTTGGGAGATTTTCGGCATAGCTTTTTGCAGAGTGGCATATCTGCATATTTCAACGCCACGCTACAAGACCGCTATGGGGAGAAATTTTGGGCGTTCTCCGAATTTCGGACGGAGATCCGAGCGCGAACGCGGTATCGCATTCCCGACATCCTCGTATTGCCTTTCGGCGTGGCCCAGGATGTCAAGTATCTCAACGTGGCGCCATGGATCGCCATAGAGATCATATCGCCCGAGGATCGGACCCTTGATCTGCTGACCCGTTGCCGGGAGTACGTCGACCGAGGCACGCCGTATGTATGGATGATCGATCCCAAGAAGCGGTCCGTTACGGAAATTGACGCCAAGGGATCGCGTCTTCGGAAGGATCGAATGTTCGATGTCGAACTGGCAGGAGAGACGTTCCGCGTGGATCTGAACGAGGTCTTCGTAAAGATGGACAGGTATCTTCAGGGCTTGGGCTTCAGCAAATCCTGACGCACCCGCTCCAGATTCTTACGCGCCCCCTCGTTGCGAGGAGTAGGATGGAAACATAGTGAGGGCTGCGCGATGACTCAACTCGACACGCTCGTTTCTATCGAAGAATATTTGAACACGTCCTACCGCCCAGACGTGGATTATGTCGATGGGCATCTGGTGGAGAGGAACTCGGGGGACTATTGGCATAGCTTCCTGCAACTGGCGATTGGCGCGTATTTTAACGGTCCGTTGCGGGCGCTTTACGGAAGAAAATTTCGGGCGCACTCCGAGTTTCGGACCGAGATCCGAGCGCGAACGCGGTATCGCATTCCCGACATCGTCGTGTTGCCCGCCGGCGTAGCCAAGGGTGCCAGTTACCTGGAAAGTGCGCCGTGGATTGCCATCGAGATCAAGTCTCCTAAAGATCGAGTCCCGGAATTGCTCAGCCGTTGTCGGGAATACGTCGACCGAGGAACGCCGTACGTTTGGATGATTAATCCCAAGGATCGGTCCGTAACGGAGGTCGACGCTGAGGGATCTCGCCTCCAGAAGGATCGAATCTTCCATGTCAAACTGGCTGGAGACACATTTCGGGTCGATCTCAACGACGTTTTCGCTGAGATGGATGAGGATTGATGTTTCACGGCTTGCGCTTCAGCAAATCCTGACGCACCCGCTCCAGATTCTTACGCGCCACTTCGTTGCCAGGATCGATTTTCAATGCTCGCTCGAAATTCCGAGCCGCCTCCACTAGGTCGCCCTGGATCGCACAAGCTGCGCCTAGATTCGTATACGCGTCAGCATCGTCGGGCCTGATCTCCAGAATTTCGCGGAAGTATTTCATGGCGGGAGCTAACTGCCCTTCTCCGGCCAGTTCGTTCCCGCGGTCGTTGAGAGCGGCCACCAGTTTTTCCCGCGCTGCACCGTCCTTCGGGTCCGCACGTAGAATCTCGTGAAAATGCCCGATTGCTTCCTCGAACTTGCCTTGCGAAAGAAGCGCGTTCCCGAGGTTGTACCGAGCGCTGGCGTAATCGGGCCGAAGTCGCATCGCGTTCCGGAACAGGGGGACCGCGTCATCGAGACGCCCAAGCGCTTCCAGCACCGCTCCCAAGCTATTCTGCGCCGTGGCGTTCCCGGGATCGAGCTTTACGGCCCCGCTCAGCAACGGTTCCGCATCCTGGTAGCGGCCCTGGGCAGCCAGAATGGCACCCAGATTGTAACTGGCGGCGAAGTCTTTTGGGGACTTTCGCAGCTTGTTCCGCATCACCGCTTCCTGGATGGAGAAGCGTGCGGAGTCGGAATCTTCCGCATTGTTAGCCGCAGGCAGAACCTGCACCCAGAGGTGGCCCATTTCATCCACCGAACGGTTGCCCGCCAGCACCCGCTTAGGGGGATGGTTTGGGTTGGCGGGGTTCTTCTCCGAGTTGTCGTATTCGTAGCGCAGCGAGAGTTTCGTCCCCTTCGGAAGGAACAGCGGCTTTTGGTACCGGAACACGGCCTGCCAGTTCTGATCCCAATGCCGGATCCAAATCAGCCATTGCCGGGTCCCGTCCGGAAGAGTCGCGAAGCCTTTCAGATCCTTTCCCAAATAATGCGCGTGCGGATACACCCCAAGCACGTGGACGTCTACAGGCAGTGTGAAGTCGTCCGACACCGGAAAGCTGGATGCACCGGGAGGGATATTGATCGCGCCATCATCCTCGAGCTGAATTAGCATGGGTCGGAGCGACGGGGGGTGATCGCTGAAGTACAGTCCAATGCGAGGCTGCACGAGTTCGCTCTTGCCAGATGGCTGCAAGTGCATGTTCAGCACCAGGTCGGTGCCGTCATCGATCCGCCAAGCCATCCCATCCGGCTCTATGAAGGGAACCGTGCCAGGCTTCCAGAACAGGAAGTGTCCATCCGGGTCAAACTTTTCCGATTCGATCTGCAAATCCATTCCAGGAAACCCGGGCTGGCCATCGCGCCCATCCAGCGACCGCGCGGTATGTTCGCGGTCGATCAGCACATTGGCGTGATGCACGATCTTGTTATTTCCAACGCGGATCTCAATCGCCTTCACGTAGCGGGAGCCTTCCAGACGTGCGGGGAAGATCAGATTGCGGTACACATCCTCTCCATCGGCTCGGAGCGCGTAAGGCTTCGGAATGGTCAGGATCAGGTCGGGCGGGCCTAGTTGCCACCCTTCGGTGAACTTGCGGGGAGCCACAAGGTCGGCTGGATCGCCCTGCGGTTCGCCTTCAGCCACCCATCGCCCGATTATGGCAATCTGCGCCTCTGAAAGCCTGCGCTCCCCTTGGAAGCTGCCATACCCCGGCTCGGGAAGCCACGGCGGCATATACCTGCTCTTGGTGACAGCGATTAGCTGACGCGCATGTTTCTTTGCGTCCTGATATGTCAGCAGCGGGAAGGGGCCGGACTCGCCTGGGCGATGACAAGGCGCGCAGTATTCAGTTAGGACGGGCGCGACGTGTTTGTTGAAGGTGACGGGCTCCGGAGCCGCGGTGAGGATCGCGACGCAGACAGCCTCGAATATGATAGGGAATTTCGTCACGCTAAAACGACTTTGCTCCCCGAAAACGCAAGTTCTGGGGCATGAATCTCAGATACTCCCGAAGCGTCGCATCTTTGAGTGCTGGCTGGCCGGAGCGCTCATAAATTTGCGCCAATCTTTGGTAAGCTTCGGGCGCGGCCGGGTCCAGCCGAATACTTCGCCGGAGTTCTTCAATCGCAACGGCCTGATCACCCTTCAGCTCCAGTGCCAATGCATTGCTGTAGGCGTAGCGTGCGTTCCCGGGCGCCAGCGCGATCGCTTGATTGAATAAACGCAGGGCTACGTCGACTTCTTTCTGTTGGAGCAACATGGACGCCAAGTCGGCGAGGACTTGAGCATCCGATGACCGCGCGGAGACAGGCAGGCTCGAGAGAAGCTGATAAGCCTGCACCAGTTCGTCCCCATTGTTCTGGGACGCCCCAAACTCGAAATACGCGACTCCCAGATCCCGCTGGGCCAGCAACGGATCGGGCTGTCGCCAGGCTTGCAGTTTCCACGTGTCTGGACCCGGGGCAGCGACCGACTTCCCACGCGGGATGCGATGGTCGGTGATCGATGAATGCGCGACATTCGTTGGCCGCAACCTTGGCATGTGGCAACTCACGCATTCGTCCGCCGGTTGATGTCGCTTGGCTGTGAAGAGTGCGGCGGGGCAGGAAAGGCAAACTTTACGCACTTCCCTCGGGCGGTCCTTCGCGGCTTGATGCGGATCGTGGCACGTGCCGCACCACAACTTCCCCGCGCTCAGGCGCGAACGCTTGCTGGCAGCCAGTTGCTCGCTTTGGCTAACGGCCCGCAGAGAACCATCGGATGGTGCGCCGCCGCGCAGATAGGTTGTGAACGTCGACTCCAATTCCAGGCCCGCCTGGAAATCGCTCCATTCCTTTCCCGGATGGAGCACTCGTGTCTCTCCTTCCAGATGGCACTGTTCGCAGACGCTGTCTCTCGCGCGCGGGGGCAGCTTAGCGGGGTTCACAATCGACCCCGGCTCCGGCTTGCGCACGTGGCGCTCGGCGGATCCGTGGCAACGTTCACAGGAGATCGGGGTGAAGGCGGGATCGCCATAGGCATTCGCCGTGCCTCGAATCAGCTCGTTTTCCCGGTATGGCAGAATAAGCAGCCCTCTACGATTGGATGGGTGAAGTCGAGTAGCTTTTCATTCTCGTAGCCGGGTGTGAGATCGAAACTGCCGGTCTGCGTGTAATAGGATACCGGCGATTGAAATAGGTACTGTCCGATTCGCACCAGATAGCTGTATCCGACAATTCCCGTACCCACTGCGTAGGCAACCGGATATTGCGCTGTTAGCCCCTGTTCTTCCAGCCTGTGCACGACCTCTGCGCCGCGATGGCGGATCAGCACGCGGCTGCCGGAAGCCTTGTGCAACACTTCACCCTGGGGCTGCTGAAGAGGATCGCCGATGGACCTGCCCATAGCAGTGCGGGCAAACGTTTTCACTTCGGAGGGGTGGCAGGCGGCACATTCTTGCTGGGAAGAAGCGCTGGCCCAACCAGTTACCAGCAACGAAAAAAGTATCCAACGGCTCAGAGCGCCACCAATGAGCTCATTTTCTCACGATCAAAGAAAACGGCGAAGGATGCTGTCATCCTCCGCCGCAAGTTTGAACAAGGCTCGTGCCTTACCTGTCTAGAACGCGAAGCGCAAGGCGAACTGCAAGCGCCGCATTTCGTAGCTGGGGGCCAGACTGGTGATCTTGCCGGCATTGCTGCCCGTAACGTTGTTGTCGGGCAGGTTGAGGTTCGTGTGATTGAAGGCATTGAACGCCTCGGCTCGCAGCTCAGTGGAAATCCGCTCCGTGATGCGGAATTTCTTGCCGAGACTCAAGTCCTGATTGATGAAGATCGGGCCGCGCAGAGTGTTGGATCCGTAGTTGCCGAATGCGTTGTTCGCAGGAATGGCAAATGCCGAACTCAAGGTCCCGTTCGGTCCGATGTTGAGCCACCCGTCGCGGCTCTTATTGCTGGCGTAAGGATCCCCGCTGCCACTGTCCGGGCGGTTATTGGGCCCCACATCGGGACGCAGAGCGCCTGCGGGGTAATTGTTGATGTTTGGAGTAAACGGCATTCCGCTATAGAACTGCGTCACGCCATTGATAGTCCAGCCACCAAGAATCATGTTTCCAACATTGCTGATGCTGGAACCGAACTGCTTACCCTTGCCGAACGGAATTTCGAAGTTCTGCGCCACCGTAACCTGGTTGTTCGGGATGAAGTCCTTCTGGCCGTAGCCCAAAGCTCGGTTGTAAAGGATAGTGTAGGAGTCGCCGCCATCGGCCTTGGCAACCTGGTACGTGTAATTGAAGCTAAGCGTGTACCCCGCCTTGAAGCGGCTATCCGCAGTAACCTGCAGGGAGTTGTACTGCGATCTTCCAGATGGGCAGTAGCAGTCGATCCCCTGCGTCCAGCCGTATTTGGAATAGAACGGCTTGCGAAGATTTTGGTCCACGCCCGGGATGAACGACGCTTGATTGATGTTGTAATTCGGCCCATCGCCGAAGAATTGATGCCGGCCGGAATTGCCGACATAACCTGCCGAAACAGAGAAGTCGCGGAGCACTTGGTGCTGGATGGTCACGTTGTAGGCCTGCACCACGGGCAGCTTGGTGGTTGGCAGCCGCGCTTTTCCACCTATTCCGTCAGGAAGCGGGATCAAACCTTGCGAGTTGGGTTGAGCAAACACGGGGGCCGGGGGTCCCTGAGCAAGCGTAAAGATGCCGCTGTAATTGTTGGGCCGCGCCGGGTTTTGGTTTGCCAGCACCGGGATATTCTGCGTCACGTTGTGGCCAAAGGTGGAACCGAACGTCCCTAGTTCGTAGGCCCACCCATAACCGGAGCGGATAACGGTCTTGGGAGTCAACTGGTAGGTAACGCCAAGTCGAGGCGCGAAGTTGCCCCATTCCGTGGTTTGGATGCCGTGCAGAGAAACGCCGCCCACTCCAAACACCGCGATGTTTCCGGTGCTGAGGTCGAGTTGCGCTCCATTGCCCTTTCCGTTCACTGATTCGGGGTTCACGATTTCCCAACGAAGGCCATAGTTCACCTGCAGCTTGGGAGTGATGCGCCACTGGTCCTGACCGTAGAAGAACCAACGCTTTTGCCTCTCGGCGGCATTGGTGCTGGTGCTGACGTAGCGTCCGAAGCCGGTCACCTCGCCCAACAAGAAGGTGGCGTAACCTAATCCCTGTTGGGGCGAAGAACTGCCGGTCGGCACGAAGCCAGTGAAATCAGGGCTGAAGTGCAATTCGCCCGCCCGGTGACTGTCGCTGGGCACGCGCAGGTTCAAAGCGTAGCGAATATCGGCACCTAACTTGATGGTATGGTTGCCTTTATTCTTCGTTATGTTGCCGACAAACTGATATTGCTGCTCTTTCTCGGTCAGCGGACAGTTGCAGTGGCCATCGCCATTGACGCCGCCCAGTTTGTAGCCGAGCGAGGTTCCGGCGTCCCCCTCAAAGAAGAAGCCCGGCAGTCCCGATGTGAAAGTCTTGTCCAGGTTCAAGCCGGGGATGCCCGCCGCCACAGCCGGTTGCGTGCCGAAATCTGGGGGCAAAACCTGTTGCGAAACGCGCAAGTAGCCAAACCGGAAGTCGCCCACGAGAGTGGGGCTGAAGGTCCGCGTGTAGCCCAGTGCGAGACTCTGGTCGAGAACATCGGAGATGCCCGCGAAATTTGTGTTGTCCAAAGCTTGCCCGCCGCTGAGAAGCCCAAAGACGCCGGGAGCCAACTGATTAAAGCCGGCGCTCGTGTAACGTCCAAACACGGACGACTTCTCGTTCACGAAGTAGTCGATGCGGGTATCCCACTGGTTGCTGTCGAACGCTTGCGAGCCCGTTCCCGCATAGTTGTTGCGGAACGTAGCGCCGGCATTGCCGGGAGCGTTGGGAAGCGGCAGATACTTCAAGATAGCCTGAGACTGCGCCGTGATGCGGTTGGGATTGATCGCGTTCAAAATACCGTTGTATTGGAAGGCTTGGCGACCGGCACCGGTCTTCGGATCGCCCGTGGTCGGATCGAAAATCATATCTTGGCGAATAGCGACCGAGTTGCCTGCCGTTGTCTTCACGCAGCCCGAAGTGGAAGGACTAGCCGCGCACGCCGCGTCTGTGAGACCGGGCGTTGTAACTGCTCCCAAGTACTCGTTGAAATTGCCATTCCGCGCGTTGGCGGTTGGCACTGCCGTGAGCGCCGAAGAACCAAAACGCTGGCGCAGCAACTGCGCGTCGGCGAAGTAGAACAGCTTGTCTTTCTTGATGGCTCCGCCAAACGAACCGCCAAACTGGTTGCGCTTCACCGGCGGCACGCTGGAATTCTCAGCGCTGTTAAAGGGGTTACGCGCATAATCCTGGAATCCAGGCGAATTGTTTCTAAGGTATTCGAAAGCGGTGCCATGCAGTTCGTTGGTGCCGGATTTCGTTGATGCGATGCCGATGCCCGCTCCGGCATAGCCGAACTCGGCGTCGTAATTTTGGCTCGCGATCTTGGCTTCGGTGATCGAATCCAGATTCGGATTAATTACGATAATTCCGAGAATTGGCGATTGATTTTCGGTCCCATCGAGTTGAAAACCGGTGCCGCTGAAATGCTGCCCGTTCAGCTGAATCTGGACGCTGCCCTGCGGATTTTCGCTGGAAGCATGCTGCCAGCCCATTTTACTGGTACCAGGCGTCAGGAGTTCATAGGACTGAAATTGCCGATTAATGTTCGGCAACTCCGTCAACTGGCGCGAGGAAAACGTGGTGGCAACATCCGCGCGATCCGACTGCAGAAGCGGGGCGGAGGCCGTGACCTCGACCTGTTGCGAGACGTCGCCGATCGATAATGCGATGTCGACACGAACACCCTGATCGACGTTAACATTAACGTCTTTGGTCTGCGCCTTGCGGAAGCCCTGAGACTCGGTGTCGACGGAGTACGTGCCGGGAATCAATTGCCCCTTTGTATAGTTCCCTTGTTCGTTCGTGGTTACGTCGAATTTGGTGGCTTTATTTTGATCGGTAATGGTGACCTTTGCATTGGGAACTGCAGCACCCGTCGCATCGGTGACGGTGCCGTAAATGGTTCCATAAACTTGTTGTCCGGCGAGCGACATCGCGGTTAAGCATGCGATGGCCGCGAAGATGATGCCCAACTTACGTGGTGAGATGATCATTGTTCGTCTTCTCCTTGGAAGTACAACTACCCAGTTGATTTATATTCAAGACAACCCTGAACTTGACCCAGTTTAACCCTTGGGTATATGATTTTGAGATTTTTGACGGTTTGATACAGTTAACTGACAAATCGAATCTATTGCTTCCATCAACTTCCGGGGGAATGTTACGAACCTCACTCGCTTCGTACCGGGAGTTGCGGTGCTAAACCGTGTAGTTGCCAAAGGTTCCACTACTTGTTACCCTTCTGTTAATGGCTGTTACAGGGGAAGTATTGGCCGAACGGGATGAATATTTCCGGCAAATTAACCGGCTGGCATCCAGTAGTTTACTTCAAGGTTCGGAATCGTTATGCAAGCTTCTGCGATTTTTGGCTGAGCAGACGGTGGATCATGCAGGTTCGCAGGTCAAGGAATATCAGATTGCCACCGAAGTATTCGGTCGTCCGAGCCACTTCGATCCCCGCCTCGATTCCACCGTTCGGGTCCAGACTGGGCGTTTGAGGTCAAAATTATCCGAATACTACGCCGGGCCAGGGGTTGAGGATCCGGTAATCGTCGAGGTTCCAAAAGGGGCTTACAGCCTTACCTTTCACAGTCGGACGACATCGCAAGTGGCGGGAGACACTGCGTCTTCTCCGGTTGAATTAGGCGATCACGGCGGCCCAAGTCGCATATTCGCCACGGAACCCGCCCAGCATCAACCCAAGAATCGCTCCGTTTCGATCGCGTTCGTGGGACTGTCGGTTGGGTTGGTGTCCGCGCTGGCCTTGAGTGGATATTTGGTCGCGACACGTTTTCCGCCCCCCGCTCCGACCGTTACAAAGGGCGAGGACCTTACCGCGTTTCGCGTCTTTTGGCGAGGCTTCATCGAGCAAGAGGAACACCCCTTGGTCGTCTTTAGCAACGCGGAGTTTGTCGGGAGACCCGAGCGAGGGATGCGCTATTTCGATCCGGCCACCGATGCTCGCGACGCTATTCTCGATCATTATACAGGAGTGGGCGAAGTTCTCGGCATTCATGAATTAGACCGTGTTTTCAATCTCTTAGCCCACGGGCTGCAAGTAAAACGCGGACGCTTGCTCTCTCTCGACGATGTAAAAAATAATGACGTGATCTTTATCGGTTCGCCCTCGGAAAATCTTGCCTTGCGTGAAATCTCGACTTCTCTCGATTTCGTATTCAGGCGCATCGATACCCCCGGACGGCGGGGCGATTTAGCAATCCTCAACGTACATCCGGGGAAAGACGAACAGCGGCTGTATATCGGTTCAGCCGGAATCCCGGTCACTGAAGATTATGCTCTGATTGCGCTTGCGCCAGGGATGAATCCAACTCACCAGGTGATGCTGCTCGCGGGCATTACCACGATCGGGACGCAAGCGGCCGTTGAATTTGTCTGCCGCAGCGCCAGCATCGAAGCTCTGATGGTCCGGCTTAGCGGGTCAAAGCTCGGACCGATCAAGCCTTTCGAGGCGATTCTTAAGGTGAGGGTGAGTCGCGGGGTCCCGGTCGAGAGCCAGATTGTAGCTTTTCGCGCGCGAAGCTTATGAGCGACGTTCCTAGCCGCCCAAAGTTCACGCTGTATGCATGGTTCGTGCTGGGTCTCAATATGGCGGTGATCCTGTGGGGCGCGGTTGTGCGCGCAACCGGCTCCGGCGCGGGATGCGGCGAACATTGGCCCTTATGCAATGGGCAGGTAGTCCCGCCAGCGCCGCAACTCAAAACACTCATCGAATACGGACATCGCTTGACCAGCGGAGTCGCGCTGATCTGTGTAGTGGGCTTGGTGATCTGGGCGTTCCGGGCCTACCCGCGCAAACACCCAGTGCGCAAAGGGGCTGTGCTTTCTCTCGTGTTTGAACTGACCGAAGCTCTGATCGGAGCGGGCCTAGTTTTACTAGGCCACGTTGCCGCGAACGCTTCAGTACAAAGGGGTTATTCCCTTGGACTGCATCTTTCCAACACGCTGCTGCTTTTGGCGGCGCTAGCTTTGACGGCCTGGTTGTCGCGGCCCGGAAGAGTTGCATTCCAGCGTGCGGTAACGGGACAGCTAGGGAACTTCCGTCCAGTTTTGGCGGTTGCCGCGGCAGGCATTGTCTTGATCGGGATTACCGGGGCGATCGCTGCGCTTGGCGATACGTTGTTCGGGGCATCAAGCCTAGCCGCTGGAATGCGTCAAGACTTTTCGCCGTCCTCGCACATTTTTCTGCGGTTGCGGATTTTGCACCCGATCGTGGCGGCAGCGCTCGGATTTTACCTGCTCGGCTTGGCGAGCTATGTTCTAGCGAAGATTGACGTTGCAGCCGTGACGAAGCGGCTCGGGGTTGCCTTGATCGGTCTCATCATGCTCCAGCTTTGTCTGGGTCTGGCGAATCTGGTGTTGATGGCGCCGGTTCCGATCCAGCTGATGCATTTGTTGCTCGCGGATCTGCTTTGGATTACCTTTGTCTTGTTTTCGACGGAACTGCTTTCACCATCAATGTGAAGTAAGCTCGGCTCTTTGCCGATAGAAACAGCAGAATGTTCGCGACCTTCTTTAAGACTCTCATTTTATCCATTGTGCTGCTAGTCCCGGCTCTGGCCGACGGTCCTGCTGAGCCCTCCCTGTGGCGCTATGTGCATCCAAACTCCAAAGCTTTGGTTGGCATTCAGTGGTCGCAAGTCGAGCAATCGGATTTGGGAAGGTGGATTCAAAGCCGGTGGATTCCAGATTTAGGAATGCCAGGAATCGAATTTCTGAAGGGTGTCGAACAGGTGCTTATCTCGTCCCCCGGCGTCCAGCCCGAGTCCCCCGACGAGGATCCACGCTTGCTGATTGCGATCCAGGGAAATTTCGACCTCGCCCGGCTCCGGCAAGTTCTTGTAGAACAGGGAGCCAAACCGCAGACCTTTGCAGGCATCCCCATCTTTCGCCAACGAGGCAAGGCGATAACGGAACCGGCCTTCGCGCTTCTCAGCTCGCGAACCATCCTAATTGGGGACATTCAGACGCTGTTCTCCAGCATTGAGAGGTTGAAAGTTGCCCGCAGCGAAGACGACCTTCAGCCTTTGGTGGGACGAGCTCAAGATCTGGCGGCTCGGTACGACTGCTGGGCGCTGATGAGCGACACCGGCGCCATGCACAATTTTCTCTTCACCAGTCTGGCGGGCAAGACTCTCTCCCCTGAATCTCAGGGCTTTCAAGCAGGCATTTCAGTGCGCAACGGCTTGGCAATCGATGTGGTTATGGCGGTCCGCAATGAGCGCGCTGCAAGAGTCTTACAAGGGAATCTAAACCGATTGATCCGTAACGCAGAGACTGACAAGGGAGGTTCACCCGAGTTTGCATCGCTGATTCGCAAGTTGCGCATCACAGCAGATCGGTCGAGCGTATTGCTAACCCTTCGGATGACGGCGCTCGAAGCCTCTCAAAGTTTTGCCTCGAAACCGCGGAGCCAAGTGCTTGCCAAGACAGATGCACCCAAGCTCGTGATTCGAATCGAAGGACTCGATGAAGGCAGTCGGGAGTTGCCATTTAAACCCTGATAGTTTCAGCGCTCGGGTTCCGCGGGACCCAAGTAGGGGAATGCAGTAATGCGGAGCTTCGCCGCCCCATAGGGAACAAGCGTAACAGTCTCTTCCGGCTGCCGGCTTTTGACAGGACTCGTGGGCAGCGGCCCCGCCTGTTCGTCAACTACTTGCCAAGATGGAAGGCGGCGCGCCTTCACGATCAACTCGACGGGCGATTCGTCCACGCTGAATGGCTGTTTGCCCACAGGACGCTCTTTTACCTCCACGAACTTCGAGGGATTTTCCTTGTCTACGGCCAGGGCGTAATTCCACGGCGTCGTGGGATACACCTCCCAGTCCGCCGCCGGGCCGGTCTGCTTTAACTTATGCCAGCTTTCGCCGATCTTGAGTGAGTACACCAGCGGTCCGCGCTCCACTGCGATTGAATTGTTGTACCAAGCCGACGTCCGCACCTGCATCGGGAACCGCAGCTCGATCCGATCGCCATTTTTCCATTCCCGCTCCACCCGGAGATACTCCCCGGCCTTCACAGCGGTCTCTGCTTGACCGTTCACAAGCACGCGCGCGCCTTCGCTCCAGCCTGGAATTCGCAGCATCAGCGGAAATTGCGCGGGGCGAGCCGACTTAACGGTGACGTTCACAGTATCGCGGAACGGATAGTCGGTGCTCTCGGTCAGGGTGACTGAACTGCCGCCCCTCACAACCGTCGTCACCTCGCTTGGCCCGTAAACGATTGCTGCAAGACCGTCGTCCGGTGTCGCCATCCAGAGATTAGACGCCAGTTTAGGCCACCCCTGATGCATATTCGCCGTGCAGCATCCGAAGTTCGGTTGCAAGCCGAAGATATTCGACTCGGGACCATTGGTCGTCCAGCGCCGGTTGGCGAGCGAGCAGGAGACCTGATTTGCCTGCTGATCGTATTGGTGGCCCCACATATCAGCCGTCAGCGTGGCAGGCAGGGCGTTGTAACCGATCTTCTCGAGACGATCGCCAAGCGTGGCATCGCCGAGGATCGCAGCATCTACTTCGAGCGAAAACATGGCTTCCACGACCGTGCAAAGTTCGGTCCCCTGCGATGGATCGAGCCCGCCGTAATGCTCATCCGAGGCAAAAATTCCCTCTGGCTGCCCGTGATACCGATCGAGTTGCTGCAGCATTTGACCGAGCCCGGCCCGGTCTTGACGATCGCCGCTGATCAGCCACCAAACGGGAGCGGCCTTCATGGCCATTCCGTTGTTTACGCCGTGCGACGACAAGTTTGCATCCGGGCGGCTGACCTTGTCCTTAAAACGGAAGTCGGCAAACTGCGCCTCCCAATCGTGCCCCTGGGCTTTAACCTTGCGGGCCAGATCGAGCAGGCTGGGATCGCCATTGCGGTTATACAGCCAGAGAATCGTGAGGACTTCATCCTGCCAGCGGAAAATCGCCCATTCCCGGAGCTGCCGCTCCTCTAGATGCTTGGCCTGGTAGGCGAAATATTTCTCCATTAGGGGGATCACCCGCTTATCGGCGGTTGCTTCCTGATACTGGGTTAGCGCCTTGAGCATCACAAAATTCGGCCACCAGTCCTGAGGATGCCTGGGGTCTTTGGCCGTTGTGGGTCCTATCCAACCATCCGGCTGAGGGTGATCGAGCGTCCAGTCCATCCACTTCTGCACCTTCGCGAGAAGCCGGGCGTCGCCGGTCAGGTATGCAAGTGGAACCAACCCGTCCAGAAAGTACGGACCGCGTTCCCAGCTCTCACCCGTGCCGCCAAGCCAGCCGCTGTTCTTGCCCAGATCCGGCCAGAATTCGTCCAAGTGCCCGCTCAACCCGTTGGCCTGGATGCGCAACTGCTCAAGCAGCCACCCTTTTGGCTTCACTGAAGTCAGCGGTAAAGGGTTGAACGCGTTCTGCTGAAGTGGCGCTCGATTGGGCACCGCGCGCGCTGGTGGAGCTGCGGCTGCGAAGACCGCGAAAACGGACCCGAGCACAATAAGACCGATGGTATGAAACATGTCTCGTGTCGAACTGAAAACCCCGTCTCCCATTGTCCATTAACGTGAGGTGCAATGAAAAGGGCTGTTATCCTCGATTGAGGAAGGATCGCAACAGTGGAACTACCCCCTTTTCTGCTTGATCGGTGGATTGATCAGAAAAACTCCGCCATACCCCCGATTGACTATGATCTCGCCTCCAGCACGGGCCCTGTCTGGACCCTGCGCGAGTTGCTAGCGCTGTCGAGCGAGAACGAGTTGGAAGCGTTGCTCGATACGCGCGTGTTGTACACCAGTGCAGTCGGCACGCTTGCGCTGCGGACAGCGGTCGCGGAGTTGGAGGCAGTGGAGCCTGATCAAGTGCAGATCGTTACGGGAGCATCTGAGGGGCTGCTGATTCTTTTTTTCCTGGCAGCGGAACCCGGGGCCAATATCGTGCTTCCAAATCCGGGTTTTCCAGCCTACGCCGATTTGGCAGCCTCCTTAGGGATTGCGGTTCGCTATTACAACCTGCGCGCAGAAAATCAATTCCGCGTGGATTTCGACGAAGTTCGCAAGCTCGTCGATCGCGACACACGCCTGTTGCTAGTCAATTCGCCGCATAATCCCACTGGCGCGGTCTTAAGCGATGAAGAGATGCAGCAACTGCATGATCTTTGTGCGGAACGCCGCATCCAATTTGTCTCGGATCAGGCGTATCATCCCATCTATCACGGTCCCGAGATGCGGTCGGCAGCCAGGCTTCCCCATGCGACCGTTATTGGCGATTTCTCGAAAGCTCTTTGCCTGAGCGGGCTGCGGGTGGGCTGGATGATCGATCGGGACCCGCATCGCCGCGAGCGCTATCGCAACGCGCGCAACTACTTCACGATCACGGGAAATGTGTTCGGCGAGCGGCTTGCGGTTGTCGCTCTGAAGCACAGCCAGAAGATCTACGCCCACGCGCGCAAGGTGGCTGAGGAGAATCTTCTGCTCCTCGATCGGTTTTTTGCTCAGCACCATGGCGTCTTGCGCTGGATGAGGCCTCAGGGAGGCATGACCGCATTTCCGCGGCTGGCGAACGGCTGCGATGCTCGCGACTTCTGCCGGAGACTCGTCAAACGCGGTGTCCTGATCGTCCCAGGCGATTGCTTCGGCCAGCCTTCGCATTTCCGCCTTGGTTTTGCGGCCAGCGGAAATAGCTTCCCGCTAGCGCTGGAGCGCTTCACCGAGTTCCTGGATTCAGAGTTACGCTAGACACGATGGATCAATTCATTCCCACGCCGCGAACGCAGGTGAAGCGCCTTCCCAAGCGCGGCGTTTACGATCGGGCGCAAGTCTACTCAATTCTTGATGAGGGTTTTGTCTGCCATGTCGGGTTCGCGTTGGAGGGTCAGCCCTACGTGATCCCAACCGGATACGTGCGGGCCGGCGATCAGATCTATTTCCACGGTTCGGCCGCCAGCCGCATGTTGCGTGCGATTGACGGGGGCGTCGATGTTTGTCTGACAGTAACGCTGGTGGACGGCTTGGTGCTCGCCCGCTCGGCGTTTCATCATTCCATGAACTACCGTTCCGTGGTGGTGCTGGGCAAGGCGCAGCTTGTTACAGACAACGTCGAGAAAACGGACGCGCTGCGCAGTTTCACCAACCACGTGGTGCCGGGGCGCTGGGATCTAGTTCGTCAGCCGACCGCTCAAGAGCTGAAAGCGACTAGCGTGCTCGCCCTCCCCCTGGAAGAAGTGTCGGCGAAAGTCCGCACGGGCGGACCGATCGATGACGAAGAGGATTACGCCTTACCTGTATGGGCGGGGGTCATCGCAATGCGTACAGAGAGAGACGCCATTCCCGATGTGGCCCTTCCTTCCGAAACTACCATCCCCAAGTGGCAATAAACCTGCACGCCTCCTCGTTGTATCCTTCGAAATGCCGGGCTATGCCAGCATCGCGCTGTATCTGGTCGCCACCACTGTAGCCGCACAAGCACAGTCCTCCACGCCTGCCCCCCAAATCAAAGACATCCGCATCCCAAAGATCACCCGCAAACCCGTCCTGCAAGAATTCCTCAACGGCAACTCCCGCGTCGATATGCAGCGCATCGACGATTTTCGCCAGCGCGAGCCCGGCGACGGCACCCCCGTGAGCCGCAAAACTTCCGCCTGGATCGCCTACGACGACAAGAATTTCTATGCCGTCTTCGTGTGCGAATCACCCTCGGGTAGAACGCGCGCCCGACTCGCCAAACGCGAAGACATCTTCAGCGATGACGTCGTTGGCGTCTTCCTCGACACCTATCGCGACCGCCAGCGTTCCTATGGATTCTTTGTCAATCCGCTCGGCGTTCAGGCCGACGCCAGCATTGCCGAAAACCAGGAAGACGACTTCAATTTCGACGCTCTCTGGTACTCGGAAGGTAGCCTCATACCAACTGGGTTCGTGGTTTCCATTACGATTCCGTTCAAGAGCATTCGCTTTTCAGCCACCACTATTCAGACCTGGGGCCTGGGGCTTAGCCGTCTCATTCCCGACAACACTGAATCGTCCTTCTGGCCCTTTGTTACTCAAAAAGTCCAGGGATTTAATCAGCAGCTCGGCACAATGAGCGGTCTCGAAAACATCTCAGCCGGCCGCAATATCCGGCTGACTCCGTACGGCGCGTTCGCTCAATCGCACTTCCTCGATAACCCCGCTGCTGGAATGCCTGCTTTCCGAAGCCAGCAAACTTTGCGCGCCGGTCTCGACGCAAAAGCCGTCATCCACGACTCTCTTACTCTTGACGTTACCTTGAACCCCGATTTCAGCCAAGTGGAATCGGACGATCCGCAGGTCACCGCCAATCAGCGCTTTGAGGTGATGTTTCCCGAAAAACGTCCCTTCTTCCTCGAAAACAATGGATACTTCCTCACCCCTGAAAATTTGTTCTTCTCCCGGCGCATTGTCGATCCCGAATACGGCGCAAGGCTCACGGGGAAAGTCGGACGCTGGACCGCCGGTTTGCTCACGATTGATGACCGCACCTTGACGGGAGATCGCGCCACCATCGGCGTCGCCCGCGTTCAACGCGAGTTCAGCGAGCAGTCCAGCATCGGCATGCTGTTCACCGATCGCGAGCTGGGCGGCGGCTTCAATCGGGTGGGGGCCATCGACACGCGTCTTAAATTAAATGCCAACTGGGTCTTCACCGGCCAGGCGATCACCAGTCAGACCCGAACGCCCGACGGAACCCAGTCCGGGGGCGATGCGTTCAACTTCGGCTTGCACGGCCAGAACCGGGAATGGAACTATGACCTGCGCTACATCGACCGCTCCGAGGGCTTCCATACCGACCTTGGCTTCATTCAGCGAGTCAACATTCGCCAAGCGCAGCAGACCCTTGGCCGACGCTTTCATCCCAAGCACAAGGTGGTTCTTGCCTGGGGCCCGCAACTCTACATGATTGGCGACTTTGACCATCGCAACATTCAGCAGGACTGGACCGTTCGGCCCGGATTGGACGTCGAGCTAAAGGGCACCACGTTTCTCGGCGTCTACCGCAGCGAAATATTCGAACGTTTCAACAACATCAACTTCCGCCGGACCGACAACGGCATCGGGGGCCACAGCGAGTACTTCAAACGCGCCTCGCTCGATTTCGGATATTCCAGGGGAACGCGCATCAACTACGACGTAGTCAACACTCGCCCCGCGTTCCTCGGCAATGGCAGTGAACTCACGGCCAGCATTACTTTGCGCCCGTTTTCTCGTCTCAAGCTTGACGAAATTTATGACCTCACGCGCCTATATACCGCCCAGTCGCAGCTCGTCTTTATCAACCACTTGGCCCGCAGCCGTCTGAATTATCAGTTCACGCGCGAACTCTCGCTGCGCATGATCCTGGATTACAATGGCGTTCTGAATAACCCTGCTCTGATCACCCTGGAACGGCAGAAAAGAGTGACGGGAGACGTGCTGCTGACGTACCTGATTCACCCCGGAACCGCTTTCTACATAGGCTACACGGATCGACTCGAGAATCTCGCCCTCGTTCCTGGCACCACTCCAGAAGTCACCCGCCTCGGATTTCCTTCCACCACAACGAGCCGCCAGTTCTTCGCCAAGATCAGCTACCAATTCCGCTTCTAACTTGGCCATTGGCAAGCAACTGCTTGACCGCGCTTCCGATACCTTCCATGAAGGCCTCGAGATGCGTCGGCTTTTGGATGTAAGCGGTCGCTCCGATCAGGACAGCTCGATGCTTGTCGGCGGGAGAAGCCGATGATGTGATCACCGCCACTGGCACCTTCGCGAGACGGGCATTGCTTCGAATTCTGGCCAGCACTTCGAAGCCATCCACGCGCGGCGTATTCAAGTCAAGCAAGATAAGGTCCGGGATCAAAGAATCCTGGGCGACGTCGGGGCGGGGACAAAGAGCAAGCAAGGCATCGGCTCCGCTTTGAAAGCTGATCATCTCAAATGCAAGCCCGTTCTCCTCCAGGGCAAGCCTCATCAGGTAAACATCCGACGGGTTGTCCTCGATCAGCACGATATGCGGCTTCGCTGACGCTTCCTTGTTCAAGCTCCGATTCTACCCAAATTCCACCTCAATAGCGCGACAAATTTTCGGCTAACTTATAATGTACAAGCGTCTGCCTTTGCACAACATGCAGTAGCCCTCAATCCACGACCCCAAGATCTGGCGCTGCAGAAGCTTTACTTTTGCCCTGAACCGGTTTAGGATGAGGACATCCCCCGAGAACCAAAATAGAGGGTAGATTCTTGTTAAAGCTTAAACGCGTCGAGATTCAAGGCTTTAAATCGTTCTTCGACAAGACCGAGATGCGCTTCAGCGGTTCGGGGATCGCCGCCGTGGTCGGCCCCAACGGCTGCGGCAAGTCCAACCTGAGCGACGCGATTAGCTGGGTCCTAGGCGAACAATCCGCCAAGAGCCTGCGCGGTGCCCGGATGGAAGATGTCATCTTCGCTGGCACCCGCGATCGTAAGCCGCTCGGCATGGCCTCCGTGACCATGACTCTGCTCGACCCGCATGCAGAAAGCAACGGGAATGGTCACGGAGACGCGAAGCCGTCGGAAATGACGATCACTCGCCGCCTGTTCCGATCTGGCGAAAGCGAGTACCTGATCAACGGCCGCGCTGCTCGTTTGCGAGACATCCAGGACCTCTTTATGGGCACTGGTCTCGGGCCGGAGAGTTACGCGATCATCGAGCAGGGCCGCATCGGTCAAATTCTCAGCAATCGTCCGCAAGATCGGCGCGGAGTGATCGAAGAGGCGGCCGGCATTACGCGGTTCAAGACCAAGAAGCGTCTGGCGGAGGCCAAGCTCGAAGGCGCGAAGCAGAACCTGACGCGCGTGTTCGACATTCTGGAAGAGGTCGGCAGGCAGGTGAATGCGCTCAAACGCCAGGCCGCCAAGACCAAGCGCTACGCGGAACTCCGGACAGAGATGGTGGCGCAGTTGCGCAAATCTTTGAGCGGCAGGTATCGCACGCTGGATCGCGAGGCTGCCAAGACCGCGATCGATCTTAATCTGGCGACCTCCGAATTCCAGGGCCTGTCAGCGGCGGTTGCCGAGAAGGAACGCAACTACACCCAGGTTCAAGAGCAGTGCTTTGGAACCGAAGCAAGCCTGACGAGCGCACGCAAGCAGGTCTCCGATCTGCGCATCGAACAGGAGCGCACTAGTGGAAGGCTGGATTATCAGGCCAAGCAAATCGGTTCGATTGAGCAGCGTCTTGGTCAAGGCGAGGCGGAATCGAAGAGCCTGCAAACGCGGCATGCTCAGCACTCCAAGGAGATGGAGGGCCACATCGTAGCCTTGGCAGAACTCGAGTCCCAAACGGAATCGGCTCGGCAGCGGCTGGCAGCGAAAAGCGGCGAGCGGGAGCGGCTCCAGCAAGCTTTGCAGGAGCGCAGCAGGACGCTCGAATCGGGTCGGCAGCAAGTGCTGCGGCTCCTGGGCGAGTCTTCTACGCTGAAGAATCAGTTGGCGCAGATGGAAGAGTACCTGTCGGGCGTTGACCGGGATACGGCCAGATCCAAGCGCGAAGAGGAACAGGCGTCGGCGGATCTGGAGCGGCTGGGCGGGTTGAAAACGGAGTTGTCCAAAAAATTGGAGGCGCGCCAGCTCGAACTCAACTCGGTTCAGGAGCAGCGCCGCACGGTTGATTCCGAACTGAATAGCCGTAAGGCCAAGCTGAACGAGTCGCGTCGGCAACTCGACCAATTGCGCGCCGAAGCTTCGCGGATCAAAGCGCGCAAGGATTCGCTCGAAGAGGTGATCTCTCATCGCTCGTACACCACCGAGAGCGTCAAGCGCTTTTTCACGGCCATCGAGCGGGGCCAATCGGAGTTGAAGCCTGCCGGCGTGCTGGCTGATTTTGTGGAAGTCGATTCCACGTACGAGCGCGCCACCGAAGAGTTCCTCCATGAAGAGCTCGAATATGTAGTGGTGAAGGATTGGCAGGATGCCGAGCGGGGCATCGATTTGATGCGCACCGATCTGGACGGGCGCGCCACGTTTCTGGTTCGTCCCGAGGAAGCTTCCGCTGTTCACGCCGATCCTCTCGAAGCCGAAGGTCTGCTCGGCAAGCTGACCGATCACTTGCGCTTCACGGACGGGCTGTCCCACTGGCTGCCTCGCCTGAACGACTGCTATCTCGCAGCGGATCGCGCGGCGGCTCAACGCCTGTCGGTGGAATACCCGGACAAGTATTTCCTGCTCCCGGATGGCGTCAGCTATCACGGCCATGCGGTCAGCGGCGGCAAGAAGAAGGGCAGCGGTCCCCTGGGGTTGAAGCGCGAGTTGCGGGAACTGGCGAGTCAGGTGAAGGCCAAGCAGGCGGGTGTCACTGAGATGGTGGCCTTCATCGAGAATCTGGAGCGCGAGATTGCGCGCTTCACGGAAGAGTTGGAGACGCTGCGAGGCCTGCAGCAGAGTCATGAGCGCGAGGCTTTGGCGCTGGAACATGAGAATCGCAAGCTGAAGGATGAGGGCGCCAGGTCGACGTCCCGGCTAGCCGTGGCGCGTCAGGAACTCGATCGTCTGCGCAAAGAGAGCGACCGCGCCCTTGCTCAGCGGGAGCGGAATCTCTTGCTGGTGGAAGAGAAGGAAGTCGCGCGCAAGATTCAGGAGGAAGTGCTCGAACAATCCCGGGCCGATCTGGAAGAATTGCAAACGGATTCAGCCAAGTTGATGGAAGAGCATGCGAGCTTGCGGGCGGACGTGGCTGGGTTGGAAGAGCGCCGGCGTTCGGAGAAATCGGCGCAGTTGCGGCTGGAAACGCAAGTTCGCGAGATGGCCAAGCGGCTGGAAGAATTGTCGCGGGAGCTGGAGAGGCTGGGTGCCGAGCGGGAGCGGCTGCTGTCGGACAATGTATCGCTCCGTGGGCGGGCGGAACAGTTGACGGTCGAGATCGCGCAGGTGGATGTCGTGGTGCAGGAACTGTCCTCGAAGGAGACTGTATTCCGAGCGGATCTGGCTGCGCTCGAAGAGACCCTGAAGCAGCTTCGAACCAGCGTGCAAGCGGCGCAGGAGAAGCGCTCGCGAACCGAGCTGGAGCTGGTGCGGCGTCAGTCCGAGATGAAGTTCCTGGATGAAACCAGTCGCAAGGAATTGAATGCGCCGGTGGAGGAATTGGCCTCTCAAGACGAGACGATGTTGGACGAGGCTGGCCTGGTGGAAGCGGAGCGCAAGTATCAGGAAGTACGCGCGAAGATAGACGCGCTGGGGCCGGTGAATGCGGACGCGCTGGAAGAGTTCAATGAGGCGACCCAGCGGCACGAGTTCCTCACCGCCCAGCGTCAGGACTTGCTCGATTCCATCCGCGATACAGAGAAGGCGATTCAGGATATCGACGTGGAATCACGCAAGCGCTTCATGGAAGCGTATCGGGTGATCAACGACAACTTTCGCGAGATGTTCAAGACGCTATTCGGCGGCGGTATCGGGGAGATGCGTCTGACGGATGAGGATAACGTGAACGAGTCGGGGATCGATATCGTGGCCTCGCCTCCGGGCAAGAAGCTGCAGAACGTGCTGTTGCTATCGGGCGGGGAGAAATCGCTCACCGCGATGGCGCTGTTGATGGCGATATTCCAGTATCAGCCGAGTCCGTTTTGCATTTTGGATGAGGTGGACGCTCCCTTAGACGAGCCCAACATCGAACGCCTGACGCGGATGTTGAAGGATATGTCGGGGCAGACGCAGTTCATCGTGATTACGCATGCGAAGCGCACGATGGAGGCTGCTCAGTCGCTGTATGGCGTGACGATGCAGGAGCCGGGAGTGTCGAAATTGGTGTCGGTGCGGTTTCAGGCGGCGGAGCAGCCGAGACAAATTAAAGCGGAACTGGTGCCGGTCGGCGCAAACTAGGGTGGATGAGCCCGACCAAGAAGCTGGCAGCGCGGATCGCGGTCATCACGGTTGCGGCGATCTTGGTAGCGGCCAGCGTGTTGGCAATCGTGGTGGTGAAGCGAGCGCCACCCGCGCGGTCGCCGGAAATTTTTCTGCAACTGGGACATTCCAATGTCGTCACTTCAGTGGCGTGGAGTCCGGATGGAGAGACGCTCGCCTCCGCCAGCGAGGACAGCACGGTGAAGCTGTGGCAGGCGGGAACCGGCACGCTGCTGCGCACCCTCTCCGGTCATTCCAGCTTCGTCTCTTCGGTGGCGTGGAGTCCCGATGGACAAACTCTCGCCTCCGGCAGCGGGGACAAAACAGTGAAGCTGTGGCAGGCGGGAACCGGCACGCTGCTCCGCACCCTCTCCGGTCATTCCAGCACCGTCTCTTCAGTGGCGTGGAGTCCGGATAGGCAGACGCTCGCCTCCGCCAGCGAGGACAGCACGGTGAAGCTCTGGCAGGCGGGAACCGGCACGCTCCTCCGGACCCTCTCCGGTCATTCCAGCCCCGTCTCTTCAGTGGCGTGGAGTCCGGATGGACAGACGCTCGCCTCCGCCAGCGGGGACAGAACGGCGAAGCTGTGGCAGGCGGGAACCGGCACGCTACTCCGCACCCTCTCCGGTCATTCCGACGCCGTCTATTCGGTGGCGTGGAGTCCAGATGGACAAACGCTCGCCTCCGTCAGCGGGGACAGCACTGTGAAGGTGTGGCAGGCGGGAACCGGTACGCTGCTACGCACCCTCTCCGGTCATTCCAGCCCCGTCTTATCGGTGGCGTGGAGTCCGGATGGACAGACGCTCGCCTCCGGCAGCGATGACAACACGGTGAAGCTGTGGCAGGCGGGAACCGGCACTCTGCTGCGCACCCTCTCCGGTCATTCCAGCTTCGTCTCTTCGGTGGCGTGGAGTCCGGATAGACAGATGCTCGCCTCCGCCAGCTGGGACAGCACGGTGAAGCTGTGGCAGGCGGGAACCGGCACGCTGCTGCGCACCCTCTCCGGTCATTCCAGCGCCGTCTATTCGGTGGCGTGGAGTCCGGATGGACAGACGCTCGCCTCCGCCAGCGAGGACCACACGGTGAAGCTGTGGCAGGGGGGAACCGGCACGCTGCTGCGCACCCTCTCCGGTCATTCCAGCGCCGTCTATTCGGTGGCGTGGAGTCCGGATGGACAGACGCTCGCCTCCGCCAG
>JBBRRB010000045.1:0-49637 GCA_038225555.1 Bryobacterales bacterium | reverse complement strand
CACCCTGGAAAAGGCGATGCTCGGATATCTCGACGAACGCAACAAAGACCCGAAACCCTTCGTCTGGACCGCAGACGCCGATCTCATCCTCGGCAAGGTTCAGCGACTTTGTGAACGGATTACCAACTCAGGACACTAGCGACTTGATTGCAGCCACCTGAGAGGGGACACCGGGAGGCGGGCACAGAAGCGAGGGCGGATCAAAACGTGGTGGTGTTAACGCTTCCCTGAGATGTCAATCTCGTTGATCAGGTAGAACCACGCGTATTGCTGGGTGGGCCGATTGGACCAAAGACGGTTGATCATTTCCTCCGCAGCCTTCTGCACAGGTGTGCCCAGCACAGGGATAAAGCCGAGGGGTAGAGTCGCCCAGCCCGTAATGTTCCGCCGCATCGCAGCCCGGTGCTCTAACCTCAATACGTCCTTGACGAGATGCAGGCACTCGGCCGGGTCGAAGGTGATGTCGCGCTCCACAGCGTCCCTGACGAAGCTGCGAAGCCTGTCAACCCGCTTATCCTCGACGGCCTTGATCAGGTCGGCAGGACTCCTTGGAACAAAGTAGGGGAACAGGAAATCGAAAAGCTTGCGGCTCTCGTCGGCAACGACCTGGCCCGGCATCGTCGGCGGGGCGCCAGCTTTCGCTGCCCGAAACTTCTCTTCATAGATGGGCCGCATGTCTGTCCAGTCAAGGAAGGGTGATTGGCAGTCGAACGACAGGAGCAGATTAAAGTTCGCATAAAAGAGGTAGTCGCGCAGAATCTCCCGGCACAGCTTTCTCAGGTGAGGGGGCTGACTTTTCTTCCAATGCCGCAGCGCCTCTAGCGCGTACTGCGTCATGTGTCCGGCGTTGCCCATCACATGGGCGACCATTCTCAGTCCGTCGACCTCGTCGTCCGTAAGGCCGCCAGGGTCTTCAAGGGCGCGATACCTAAAATAATCCATAGCCCGAGACCATTGGGAAACAGCCGAATCGATGGGGCGTATCCATCGCGCCACGTCCCTGAGATCCGCCTTTGTGGCCTCTTCGAGGACAGGGCGACCGTCTGCCAGAACCTTTTCAAAATCCCTGGTAACGAGTCGCCCGGAGCGGCGCAAAGCTTTCAAGACTTCCGCATACTCGGAGGCTCCCTGCCTGATGGCTTCGGCCAGTTCAGCAGTCAGCCACGGCTCTTCGGTACGGGGCGTCAAGGTTGCGTTTTCAAGAGCCTTGCCGTAGCTGGCTTCGTCTACAATCACGCGGTCGAACATGAAAAGCGTGGCGTAGTCGATGTGGAAGCGCCGCCGCACCCGATTGCCGTTGAGAGAGTCATGGTCAAGATATAAAGGCGGCATCCTGCAGAAAAGTGTTCGCCGTTCCCGCATGCCAACGCCAAACGAGGTTAAGACGACATCCATAGGAGGATCACCGCACTACCCTGTGTGGCGCGGAGTCGTCATGATGCTACCAAATCGCCAGGGAGAGCCGATTCGCGGCCCGCGAGAACCCTTAAAGCCTGATGGCTCCGTTTTCTTGGGTGAGCACACACAGCGTCTTGAGCATCAAGCCGAGCAGATGGAAGCGCTCCCGCTGCATAATCTCCGGCGCAAATGTGGTGCTAGTGTCGGGATCGGCGCTCGCCAGGAATATTTCTATCTCCTCTATGAACGTTCCGCAAACCATCTTGTAATCCCGCATCATGGTGGCGAAGAACTCGCTTGCCTCTTTCGGCAAGAGCGCTTGACTGCAGAATGCTTGAAGGGCCGTGATAAAGTCTCGATGCGCCAGTAACTCCATCTTGTGGAGTAACTCCATGCCATCCTTCGACCAGACCTCTCCTTCAGGTATCGCCAATGATACGAATACGAGCGTTCGAGCACACTCATGTATGGCGTGCAGCGTCGGGATGTAAATGTCGAATCCTTTGACGCCGGTGAAGATCTTGGCCATCGCATCGTTCGTGGTCGTCAAGTCTCCTGTTTTTCGCGGCGTCGAAAGGTGTTGTAACCCCGGTTCATCGACGCCGGGATCGTGTTCCGTGCTCTGTTTCGCTGATCCCTCCCTGAGAAGTTGAATCCGGACGAGGGCTTTGCGCGGAATGACGTAAAGCAGTTTGGCCAGGGTGTTGATCGTGAGGGGCGCGTCGAGATTGAGATTCCTAACAGCCTCAGCCGCGTCTGCCGGTACGAGCAGGAAATAGGCGTTCTCCATCGCGGTGTCGTTGACGGCGAAGTGCGGACGCATTCCTTCGAGTTCCTGCCCATTCGCCAAGGTGACGGTGATGATTGTTTTTAATGGCTCCGGAACAATGAGGTTAGACTGCCTGTGCCAGTCGTGGGTACGACGTGAATGCTGGAGGTAAGAAATCGTGTTGTCATAGTAATGCCGTTTGTCACCGGGAGCGCGGCTTCTGAGATCGAGGAGCCGGTCGAGAATTGCCGTTTCGCAGTCTTTATCCCTGGCCCGGCGCGGCCAGTCCAGGGTCATTAGAGATATCCATTTGTTAAAGGTGCCCTTCGTCTTGAAATGCTGGGTATAGTTTTGCTGCAGCAAGTCGGGGTGCAGCGCGAGCTGCACGCTTGGCTCGGTACAGGACGGGCCAAAGGATACGCCGATCCAGTTCTGTTGCGCTTCAACTCGTGCCGCCTCAATGATCGGCGTTCCGAGGAACACACCCTTGTTCCGGTTGAGGATGGCGCTGCCACTGGTGATGGCCCCTCGCAGGGGCAGGCCCATGAGGATACTCTCGCAGACGAGGTCGGCACACCGTGCGCAGAAGGGCGAGATGAATTCCGGTAACAGGGGCGTCCACAAGATGATGGTGTCGCTGAAGTATTGGTGGCGCAGTGGCGTCTCTCCAATCAGGGTCATCGCGGCGTCGGGGCCATTCTCCGTCATCAGCGTCGAAAAGCTTTGCTTCGCGGTAACGCGGGTGATCAAATCCCGGTAGATCTCATAGAGCGCCGCCGTACCCCGTTCATTATGGAGGTGCTCGAACCCCAGGACATCAAAGAGGGCGAACAAGTACGGGCGCTGCGCAGGCTCGGCGGGATCGTCGAGATCCGCGGCGGAGGGCTCACCCCACGGGACTATCTTGAGGTCGCCGTCCTGCCATTTCGTTTTTACCAGGCAATGGCACTCGATGGTGTCGTCTGCCGGCTTGGCTGCCAGGTGGTTGAGCAGGAGGTTATCGGTGTAGTCGATTTCCTTGCGCGTCTTCGAATAGTCGTACAGACCGTCAATAATGATCTTGTAGGAGCCCTCCTGGCAGGTCGTTTGGTCCCAAAGCGCCCTGCAGCGGTTGATATATTCTTCCTTCGATATCCCCCGGCGCTCGTAGAGCTTTTCGTCCAGGTAACTGTTTATTGCTTGCTCGAAAGAGTTGTCCATTGCGAGTCTTCTACATGCTGTCCAGCGCTTCCAAATGATCCGACGTCATTTTCACAAATGTCCTTACGCGACCCGCACCACGGCAAACTGTGTTCGAACAAATCACGCCATGCTACCCCTGCCGGAAGAGGCCTTCTTCGGGGGACAGGTTTGAGGACAGCGTCATGCGCAGGACGTGTCTTGCCAGAACGGCATTGACATTGCCCTCTGCGTCGGCTTTGCCGACCGGCATTTTGCCGGAGGCCATGGCGATGATATCCTCGTGCTGCGATCCGTGAACACAGGCCATCATGGCATCAACGAGGAAGGCCGAGAGCGGGACGAAGGGAACGGCACCCGAGATCCCGATCCACCGGTTTTCTCGCGCATAGTTGTAGCAATCGGCAAGGGTGAACTTCGCCGGCGCGTGCTTCCTGCCACGATCCTTTAGATGGCTGATTGATGTCAGCGACAGGACGCGGAGACCGGGGCGGCGGGAGGTGGATTCGGTCATAATCCTTCGCGCTTCGTCTGAATCGGCGGCGGTGTGAGACTGCTGGGCGGTCGTCTGGAGCAGGCCGCGAAAATACCGTGGGCCGAAATGCATCAAGAACTCCTCCAGCAGGCGCGGATGAATATATTCACCTCCGTTGAAATGCGTCATGCGGTTCTCCAGGGCCCGGATGAGGTTCGCGTCGTTGGGCTCGAACGCTTCGAGCACGGGATTGTAGAGAAAGTAATATATCGTCCCCCAGCCATGTTTTGAGTCGATGGCTTCCAGGGCGGCGAATTGGGCCGCATCGAAGCCCTCATACCGCGATCTCAACTTGTACTCTCGATGCAGTGGGTAGAGGCGCTTGCATTCAACGAGAATGGCCTTGTCGACCCGTTCTCCGAAGGCGGGGTTTTCGTAGCGAAAGACAATGCCTAGGTCGGCGTGCGATACGGAGCCGCTAAAGCCCTTGGCATGCTCGATGGTTTCGAACTCCACCTTGAGCCTGTGGCCCGAGCCGCATTGGTCCAGGTCAGCATTTAAGGCGCGTATGGGATAGGCGAGAACGGACTGGAACGGCGAGCGCCCGTCGACGAGGCGGCCGAACATCGGGGAGAGGAATTCTTCATAAGCGACTTCGTCCATAGCGAGCTCGCGTGAGACCGCAAAGTCGACCCGTCGAAGAATTTGCGCAGGTAGGCGGCCTCAACCTCCGAGAAGAAAGGGAACATGGGCGCTATTGTAATCGTTTCCCACCAGTGTGATTGGTTGTTCATCAGCGCTAGACGCGTTCGTTCATCGAGAGCGGTAAGGATTGAGGCCGCACTGTTGAACGGTGTCCCAGAGTGTCACGAGTGGACCGACTGCGGCCTGCGCTTCGCGGTCTGTCGTCGCCAGCAGGGGTGCGGTCTCGTGTGTGTCAAGGAACAACTCGATATCAGCGGGGAGCGTCCGCAAGCGCGCGGCAAGCTGCGTCGGGCCGTTGCGGATCAACCGGCTACGCCCTACGAGCGCTAGACTGATCCGAGGCGGGCTCCCGTCGGAGTTGTTGCGTTTGAAGGCCTGGAGCCAGTCTGCGTCACAACGCGCCGCACGGTGATCATGTCGACAGACCTCGCGATAGTCCGGCGTCTCATCGAGACTGAATTCGCTATGGTGAAGCATCCGCTTGACGCCGCGAATGCGGTGCCGCTGGCTGGGATTGCCGGCCTTACGGATGCGCTGCTTGCATTTCTCGTGATCGACTGTCCGGAGCCTGACCTGCAAAACCTGAATTCCCGATTTCTGGCCGCATTCAATGAATTTAACGACGCCCGGCCGTTCGATGCCGCTACGAAGAGCCGAGCAATTGATGCACTGGCCACCGGTTTCGAAGCTTTCCTGAAGAAAATCGCCTATTTTCATTTCGGGCATGCCGCACCGCAATGGGGATTAACGCTGGGAAGGATCATCAAAGGCAGCGGGCTGTTGAACTATCAGCCGGACCTGCAGCACGACGCTGCGGATCAATCTTACTGGGCGGGCCGGAGCGTTCGCGAAGCGGTCATAAAACTGGCCTATGATATGAGAAACCAGGGAGCGCACAGGGCACCGTTGCGCGATCCCGCGGATTCGATAACTTCGTTCCGTACGGTTGTCGCTGCTTACTTGTTCATCACCGCTGATTGCCTGCTTACGATTCAACCGCTCACGGCGGATGCGACGCTCAGAAGCAGTTTGCGGCGGATGCTGACGCAAAAGGCCGCGAACTACACTCTGACCGGCGGGTTGCTGGAGCCGATGGAGCTGGCCGGATTGTTCAGGTTTCGCCGGCAAGAAAAACCCGATTCCGACGAGCAGCGAGTGATCTTTGACAGTATCCTCGGCGGCCAGGGCCCCGGATGGGTGTGGATGAACGGCCTTGATATTGCAAAATTGCGGAGTTCATTGCGAGGATCGCTTGAGGGTTCCCGAAAGGCAGAGGTTAGGAGAGGCTGCCTGCGGGCACTGGGCGCCTGCGGCGGCGCGTCAGAACTTGAGTTTCTCCAGAGATATGTTGCGGCTGGTCGGCCGTCTGAATTCCCGGAAGTGCGCGGGGCGGCCGAACGGATTGTGCGGCGATGTTCTGTAGAAGAGCTTGCTAACTTCGCCGCACAACCTGAATCCGCACTCGCTGAAATCGCGATCGACTGGCTGACGCAAACAGGCGACCCGGAGCTGCTCCCGTTCTGGGCGAAGCTCCTGCAGGGGGAGGACAGCAGCCTCCGCGTGAAGGCTGTTCGGGCGCTTGGCGATACCGGCGATCTCCGCGCCCTGCCTGTCGTCGTGAGCTGCGTGCGTGATCCGGATGAGGAGCTGCGAGTAGCGGCGATTCAGGCGATCGGATCGATGAATGCCGACAGCGAAGCGCCCCTTCTGCTGGACCTTGTGCAACACGAATCGGAGGCGCGGGTTCGGCTGGCAGCGGTGGAGACGCTGGCCAGGCTTGACGGTGGGGGAAGCGACGATCGCCGCCACTCGCTGCTTCATTATGCGGACGCCGATGTGAGGCGCTGGCTGGCGGCCAAACTCAAGGAATCAGGCCCGGGACATCGCGCCCGGATGGTGCGGGTACTGCTCATGGACAATGATGCAGGGGTCAGAGCCGAGGCCGCGCGGACCCTGGGAAGCGCCGGCGGTCCGGAGGACGCCCCAGCATTGCTTGCGCTGTTTAAGGACCCCGATACGAACATCCGGCGTGCAGCCGCGGCTGCGCTGGGAAAAATCGGCGAGCAGTCGCATTTTGACACGCTCCTGGGATTCCTGGAGAACGTGGACCCGGCGGTCCAAACGGAAGCGGCCCAAGCGATCGAAAAGATTGTGAAGCGGACGAGAGCGCCCGCCACAGTGCTGACGCGTCTAGAGATTCATGCGAACTGGTGGGTCCGGCACGCCGCCGCGCAGGCCGCCGCCGGTGTTGAAGATCTCCGCGAAGGGCGTGCGATCGCCTGCCGTTTGCTCGGCGACCAGCATCCGGAGGTGATGGGTGCAGCATTAGTGAGCCTCGGCCGTATCGGATCGATTGATGATCTCAATCTCCTGCTTCCCTATTGCGGGGACGAGATCACGGGGCATGTGAGAAGGTGCGCACGGGAGGGTGTTCGGGAGACCTTGAAACGCGTAAGCCCGGGACAGAGGAAAGAATCACTAAGACACGACAGCAAATACGTCCGCAGGCTCGCCATCGACGTCGTCGAGGAGATGGCGGACAGACCGCCGTGGGACTGTGTCGAAAGATGCCTGTCAGATGACGACCTTCTGGTTCGCTTTAGTGCGGTGAAGACCGCCGGGAGGCTCGCGACGGAAGAGGATCTGGATCGACTCGTGACGATGTGCGACGACACCAAACAGCGCCCATGGGCGCTGGCCTCGCTGACTCTGGCCGACGAGAGGCTCTACTTCCCCGTCTCTCCGATCGCGTCTCCTGGGGACGCCGGGGGCGTGATCCACGAGCTGCTCGAGACCTTCGCCGAAGCGTAGGGACTCGTAAACGGCGTGTGATTTGTTCCTTTAGTCCTGGTGGCGCGCGGACGCGCGGGGATGCTCCGCGCAGGGCAAGCGCGATGAATTGGTCTTTGAGCACTGGAAATCGCTCTTTTGCACGTCAAGACTTCAAGACGACAAGGCCCTCATTACTATTTGGAGTAGTGTGCTCTACGATAATGTTGTGCCCGAGATGTCAGAGGACGGCTTTCGTGAGCGAATCGCGTACATACGATTCGCGTTTCGCAGCAAAAAAGCTGAAGTCGACTCATCCAGGCTCGCGGAGGCCTTGCTGACGACCTTCCAGGAAGGCTATAACGGCAACCATCAGCCGTTCCCGCGGAACAGCCTGACGCTGCACCGGGGCCGAATCGCTGGCGACGGCAAGCCCTTTGCGCGGTTGGCCGACCACTGGTATCCGCCCACCCGGTTTTCGACCTACAACCGGGCGAGCCTGCCGGGCGAGGGCGTCTTTTATTGTTCCAGCGGCAATGGCACTTCGTTGCTTGAGCTGCGACCGCAAGCCGGACAGGTCATCTCGATGATGACGTGTCAAATCTCGAAGCATCCGATCCTGCTCAAATGGATCTCGCGAACCGATCTTTTCGGTCTCCACCAGCTCGACGGCCGCCGCGGTGAATTCGAGCGGCTGTGCTCTGAAATCTATAGCCATGGCACCGCTTCCCCGCAGCAATATATGATCAGCGGCGCTTATGCCAGACTGTTTTTCCGCCTGGATTTCGTCGACGGACTCGCGTATTCGAGCATCGCCACTGAGTGCAAGGGCGTCAATGTCGCACTGAAGGGCGCGGTCGCAGACCGGTATGTGCAGCCTCTGTCATTCCGGGCATTCGTGGTGACGGAGGCGTGGGGCCCATTTGATTTCCGCGTCCGATGTATCGCGGAGGCGGCGACGCCGTCCGGGACGGGGGAGATCCCATGGGAGCCCGTCACCGGTTGCGAAGGGCATATCGTGAACGGATCGATTTTCGAAAGGCCCAGAGGGACCGCGATCGGGAAAACAATATGCAGCCGCCTTGAGAGCGATGACGCGTCGCCTGACGCTCCCGGATGATCGGCGCGCTCTGACATGGTCGTGGACGAGAGCCACTCGATGATTTCATGCACCTCCTCCTTCGTGCGGCCCTTCTTCTCCGCCTTGGCGATGTAATGCGGATAGACGCTCGCGAACGCCATTCTGAACACTCTGGTGTTATCCATGGCGTCATTTTTTCATGTCCTTCAAAACTTTCAACGTTGTGCCGAGATACTGAGCGTCCAATGTGTTCGGCAGGGTACCTGGTTCCAAATAGCATTTGTCCCAACGCTGCCGGTACAACCAGCGAACCCGCTCTTCGGTAAGAGTGCTCAGCTCCTCATAAAAGTGCGCAAGCTCGTGTTCGGTGGCGACTCGCTCCGGCTCCCGTGGCGGCTTCTTAATCCCCATGTGCTTGCGGTATTCTTCCAGCGTCGGCGTCTTGCAATCCCGGAGGCCCGAGTCCCGCGGTGCGGCGAAGCCCTTCAGGCTGTTCCACAGTTTGATTTCTTCGACGTTGTCAGTCTCAGCCCAGGGTGAGATTACCACCTCCTGCACGAGGTCCTTCAAGACAATCCGGCGCCGCTTGCACTCCGGAACCCAGGCATGCCGGGGGTTCATCGGCAACGGGCGCGGATGCGGAATGTTGTTCAGGTCGATGTGCAGGTTGCCGCCGCTCAGCGGATCGGTGCATGTCAGCATCGCCCGCACCTCACATTCGTGTTCATACTTCATCTGCTTCGTGGTGATGAACTCCAGCGCGTTGAACCGGTCAGTCAGGTGCGCGGTGCCATATTGCACAAGCCCGATATGCGTTTCGTCAATGATGCGCTTTTCAAGCGCCTCCTTCAGTAAATCGTAGCGGGAAACGATGGCGATGCCGTCGTGACCGTAGCCCTCCCACATCTTCAGCGTTTCCTGGTCGAACAGATACCAACACGTGATGTAGTGCATCTCCCGGCTCTGCGCCAGCGATCCCAGGTGATTGTTGATCTGGATGCGGTCATTGAGGTCCAACGGGTCCAGGCGAAGTACGCGGTGCACGTATTCCTCAGGCGGCAAGCCTTCCGTTTCGTCGTCGAATAAATCAGCGCGGCGAAAGTACAGTTCCTCGCTCGCCATCAGGTCGCGGAACTTCCGCACGTCCATGAAGCGCCAAATCACCGCGTCCGCAGCTGGCTCCTTCTGGCTGTAATAAGACCTAACAGGCATCAACGCCTCCTCCTACAGCACAACATTTTCCGCGCCTGCGCAAGATTTCTGAATCGCACCCGGCACCGGAACGTCCTCGCCCGTCCATGGCGCAGTCTTCCCCGCGCCGATACTCTCGCGTTGTCCATGGACTCGTTGCTCCTCGAAGCTTAGCGGATTTGCCCGGAGCGCCGATTCAGCGCTCCGGATTGGAAGCGGCGGCGTCCATCAGCCCTGCGCACGATAGCGAAGATAGACCCATCCATTGCCAAAACGGCGCTCGTCCAGCAGATCCAGCTGTGCACGTACATTGCCGGCCAGCACGCGAATGCCTCCGCCAAGCATCGCGGGCACGACGAGCAGATGATACTCGTCGACGAGCCCGGCCCGGATCGCGTGGGCGGCCAGGGTCGGACCCGCCACTGAAATATCCAGAGGCGACTGAGCCTTCAACGCGCGAACCGCCTGCGGGTCGAATTCCTTCTCAAGGCGCGTCTTCGGTGTAGAGACGGTCTCGCGCGACCGGGAGTAGACGGTCTTGTCGGCCGCTTGCCAGATCCGCGCGAAGTCCCGCATGGCCGGCGTGAAACCGGGAATGACCTCCGGCGTCTGCCAGACCGCCATTGTTTCGTACTCCTTGCGTCCATAGAGATATGTGCCGATCGGGCGGTGGAGATTGGTGATGAACGCAAATGCTTCGTCGCTTGGCGTCGACCAATCATACTTGCCATCATCCGCGATATAGCCATCCAGTGACGTCGGCGTAAAGTAGATCAGTTTGGCCATTGTTCAGCCTCCCGATGATATCAGCGGATATCCGGCCTCGGCGCCGGTCGCGAATATGCAAGGGGGTGGGAGAAAAAGATCAGGCGCACCAGGGTCTTTGCCGGTTTGGCCCCCAGCGGCCGCCCAAAGAGGGTTGCCTACCCCTGTTGTGTATCCCCCGTGACGCCACTGCGCCGGAGCATGCGGCCACTTCGTAGAGCGACTACGTTCGCCATTCAGAATTTCTTATAGACGTGCTTGAAGTCCATCCTGACGGGGCTGTGCTCTCGTAACACGACCCAGTCGGTCTCGAAATAATGTCTTACAACCCCAATGCCGTCCATGGTCATTGAAAACTTCCCTTTCAGCTCCTCTTCAGTTTTCAGAGATCTAAGAGTGGGATCAACGCAAGGCGCCCAATAATTCAGGGCGGCCAGGTAATCAGAAAGTTGTAATCTGCCTTCACCACCACGATCATCTTCCGCCAGTTCCATAGCCACTTCGCCTTGTTCCCGCCAGCTTGGCTCTGAGCCACGAAGATCAGCGTGCAAATTGATGAGCTGCTCGATGATGAATTGTGCTTCTTCCACTACCTCGCCTTGATATTTGAGATAAAAATCGAAGCGGTAGAATTCCAAATCAGGTAGCTCCCGTTCCTCTTTCTGAAGAACGATTACGGCACCTCTAGCGTTGAAAACATTACCCCCGCACGGGTAGAACTTCAGCTCCGGGGGCGGTTTTGTGTATAGGAAACCTGTCATTGCCTGATTGCGCCGCGTTTGAAGCGTCTTGCCGCGCTGATCGGGCTGCCCGTGCTCGTCATCCTTCGTCTGGCGCGATGCGGGCAGCGCCCATTCCCCTTTGCCTTCACGAGCGGCGGTTTGACCGGGGAGGGCGCAGGTGTGTTTGCGGCGCGGCTGAGCATGCGGGCTTATAGCACGGTTATGGAATAGAGTCACGAAAATGCAAGACGGAAGGGCGGCGGGTTGTCGCGGATTCGCAAGGTGCGAAGCGGAAGAGGCGGGCGCGGATTTGCAACGCGGGGCGCGGCGGTATCGCCGGTCACGGATATGCAAGGGGCGGGAGAAAAAGATCAGGTGCAACAGGGTCGTGGCGGGTTGGGCCCCCAGCGCCCGCACAAGGGGGTTGCCGACCCCCGTTGTGGATCCCCCGGGGCGGGCAGGGTGTTAACTGATTCTTCACGAGTCACGCGTATAAATGATCCTGACGGCTGAACTCACAGCACGAGGAGAAAAACATGGGCACGGAGGATCAGAAGAGGGACGGCACGATGCCGGATGGTTCACTGACAAAAGGTGGTGGCATGGGATCGTTTCGCAAATTTCCGGAGCTCGTGCGGCGCCGGGAAATGGGGGATGAGTTTGCGTGGGTGTCCAATGTCGGGTCGGAGATATACGATAACCCCGGAATGCTCAGGATGTTCGAGCTCGGAGAACCCAGGGCTACAGCTGCCTGTACCAAAGAAGAGCTGATCAAGATGGGCATGGCTGGACTGTACAAGCCCATGGCCCGAAGCCCGGCGGGCCGGGCTGATAGCCTTAAGGTCCGGCGCGGTTGCTGGCAGCGGCGGCGATGGGATAAGGCTGGGGCGCGCTATTCGGATTATCCCGGTTACGCGGGTGACGGCCCTAGTCTCTTGGCGGTCCTGACGCGCTCGGCGACCGCGAAGGGGCTGTTGCTGCTTTTCGAGATACCCTCCGCTGCCGTCGCCGCGATGATCGTGCGAACGAAAGTTATGTAGTCTCTGACTTTCGCAGCCGCAGCGCTTCCTCTGTGTTCGGCGGCTTCGGCGACGGCGACGATGGTCTGGTCGTGGCCGGTGAAGGCGACGCCATTCTTTTGGGCGGCCACGGCGAGCAGATCCATGGCATGTTCCTGTTGCGGGATGACCAGGGCATTGAATGCGGTCCTTAGCGTGCCGATGCTCCTGTCCGTGAGGTTGCGCAGCAGCTTTTCGAAATACGCGCCGACTTTTTCGGTGATCTGGTCATCCGTCAGCGACTCCAGACTCTTGCGGTATTTCTTTGACATCGGCTCGTCCCTCCTTCTATCCACGATTTGAATGACTATGTTTACTAGGGAAAAAATGATCTATGTCAAGAAAAAAGGAAAATTGAACGATTCCAAAGGTGGGCTCCCTGTGACGCGAACCTCCGCAGGAGATGCAGGGACCGGAGCCTGGCGGTGTTGGGGGCGACCGCGTAGTCTCAGGTGCGAGCGGTTGCTGGCAGCGGCGGCGAATGGGATAAGGTAGGGGCGAGGACGACCATGGCGCTCCGTGTGACAGAAGACCAGTCGATCGAGGACGCGCAGGGGCGCGTCCGGTTTTACAGCGCCGACCGGTTCCTGCGCGATGTCGTCGAGGGGGATTGCTGCTTTAACTGCGGCGCGGCTCCCGGTTCCGTCCCCTTCAACGACGAGCATGTCGTGCCGGACTGGGTGCTGCGGCGGTTCAGCCTGCATGACAAGCGGATCACCCTGCCGGGCGGCAGCGAACTTGCCTACGGGCGCTACAAGGTTCCCTGTTGCCAGACCTGCAACAGCGCCCTCGGCGAGGCCCTGGAGAAGCCGGTTGCCGCACTGTTCGCCGCCGGATACAACGCGATCATCGAGCACATCAAGACTGCAGGTCCGCATCTGCTCTTCACCTGGCTCAATCTGCTCTTCCTGAAAACGCACCTGAAGGACCGCAGCCTCCTGATCAACCGCGACCGTCGCGTGGCCTCCGCTCCGATCAGCGATCTTTATGACTGGCCGGAGCTTCACCATATCCACTGCGTGGCGCGCAGTTTTCATACCGGGGCCGCACTCGATGCGAAGGCGGTCGGCTCGATTTTCCTGTTCCCGGCGCAGACCGGCTCGCCGCTCGGGGATTTCGACTATGCCGACTACTACCCCGGCCGCGCGATGATGGTCCGCCTGGGCGACGTCGGCGTTGCCTGCGTGCTCAACGACGCATGCGCCGCCGTGAACGCGACGATGGAGTCGCTACAGAAATTCACCGGTCCCCTGGCACCGCTGCAGTGGCGCGAGGTTCTCGCACACTTCTCCTATGCCAACATCCTGCTGAAGAACCGGCCGCGGTTCCATTCGACCATCGACCGGCATGACGGAACGCTGATGATCTCGGCTGATGTTGACTCGCAGATCGAGCTGCTTGATTTTGTCGCGTCCGACTTCGGCCACATCCTCTATTCGGTACTGTCTTCGGCGCTGGACATTGTGCCCTTCCCCGAACCCGAGCAGACCCGCGCGCTGATCCGCGAGGGAAAGTGGGGGTTCCTGTTTGACGGGGAGGGGCGATTCCAGGAGCAGGGGTAGCGCGACTTCCGTTACTAACCCCAAGGTGCGCGTTTTGTTATTATCGGCGTCCAGAATGAGCACGGCCAAGGGAAAACGCTTCGAAGCCGAAGTCTTCGAGGACATCAAAAAAGACATTTCCCGATTTGGACTTCACCCCGATCGTTGCAAGGTGTTCCTGAACAAGGCGTACCCGTCGAGAGACCGCAACGCCTCGATTACAGTCGACGTGTCCATTGAAGCGTATGCCGAGGGTCAGACGGAGCCCTCGCTCATCTGGATCTGGGAATGCAAGGACCTCGCCCGGCCGGTGACAGTCGAGGATTTCGAAAAGCTGCACTCTATTCTGGAACAGATCGGTCCGGACAACACGAAGGGTACACTTGTCGCGCGAGGGACCTTTACGAAGGGAGCCCGGACATATGCCCAATCGAAGAAGCTGGGCTACGCCCGCTACTATCAGCAGATCGTCATCGCCAACCCCTGCGACGGATGGCCGCAGGAGTGGATCGACGGACTTCAGCGCGATTTCGAGTTGGTGCTGTCTGACGAAGAGGGAAAGTACGACCAGAACGTCAAGATCGTCGGACGGCGTTTCTTCGGGCGCCACACGTTCGGGACATACGACTGGAAAGGCTCGCTTGGGGAATTCATCTATTACCAGCTCGCGCGGCACGCCGCTTTTCAGATGGCAGAGAAGATGCTTGAGGAGGAGCGCCGGATCACGCCGGCGTGGGTCCTCCAGCTCAGAACAGCTTACGGCCGCATCCGCAGGCTTGTGCGAAAACTGCGTCCGTCCCTTCGCAGCCGAAAGCCTTCAGGCCATACCGGACCGCAAGAAGTGAAGGTAAAGAGAATCTCGTAGGACGAAAATACGGTGTTGCCGCCCGGAGGTCTTGTGCAGCTCGTGTGAGGACCCGGGTTTGGCTTGGAACTGAAATGTGATCGGCGCCATAGACGCGACGACTTGCGTCCGTCGGACCTGCGCTGCCAGGTGAATGTATGGTCCTTGTTACTAATCGTCTTGGCGCAACCGGTCGAGCAGGAGCTTAATTGCGCCGAGGCCGCATCCGCCATCGGCTTCAGCCCAAAGCAGAAGTTGGTCACTTCTCAGAGCCTGGCTTGCCGGCATCGGGGCGATCAATCCGGGCGGAGGCTTAAGAGCAAAAACCAGCATGTTGAAATGTTCAGGTGTCAGGCGATTGAGATGTTTGTTCAAAAGAAGCCGTGCCGTCGCGTCGAAGGTGTCTTCGTCTTTACGGGAGGCGGGCGCGGAGACTTTCAGCGAAGGGATTGTATCAATCCAAATCTCTTCAGTGCGCTCCGTACCAGGAAAATCCACGCGCGCCGAGCGGCGCTTCCCCGGATATGACGGCGCGATGGGTGGCCGCGCGCTCGGAAAGGGCGCCCAGTATGGCCGTTCGGGCGTCGACCTCCGACAGGCCGATGATATCCAAATAGATAAGCGCTCGGAGCAGGCCCTCCGGCCTGCAGTCCCGCACACGAATCGGCAGCAGCTTTCGTTCCTTGCCAGCGGGATCGCGGGCGAAGAACCCTGCCCACTCAGCCGATGTGAATTGCGATTTTAAATAGTCCTCCGACAGCACAAGGACAATGCGCTTGGCCCGCTCCAGCGCACGTTGCATTTCAAGAACAAAATTGCTTCCAGGCCTGAAATCCCACGCCTGGACCGTCGTATGAAAGCCGGCCTCCTCCAGCGTCCACGAGATCCATTCCGCCCAGTCTTTATCAGGGCTAGAGTAACTCACGAAGAATTCCGGGCCGGGGTCTTTATCCTTCGCCGGCGGCTTTCCCGTGACGGATTTGCGCGGCTTGGACTTCTCCCCGGAGACAAACTCGGGCCAATACCTGGCGAAGAGGTCATAGAGTTCGGAGCCCGCACAAAAACTGATGCGGCCGGCATCGCGACGGAGAGCGCCGACGACGGAGGCGGTCGAAGCGGCGGAGATTTCGTACGGGGTCATTACATAAACCCTCTGCACAAGATGCTCATGACCATTGGCGTCGAGGTAGGGTGTGTCAAATGCCTGTTCGGCCTGTAACAGAACCGCTCGGGCTCCGTTCGCGCTGGCGACGGCTCCGGAAATCTTCGTGTTTTTGAGAATGCAGGCACACAGGATTTCTTCACCCAGGCCGCTTTTCGAAAAAAACGTGATGTCCTTTCCGTGCTCCATAGGACCATGGGTGATCTGGACGGCCCGCGTTCCCGGTATCCGGGTGAGGAGCGCCGCTACGCTCTGCTGAAGGAGTGCCTCAGATTCAAAGAACTTCGCGAAGTCGCTCCTCTCGATAAAGTTCGTAGCGCCGCGCTTTCCACCCATCGGTGGGACCAGTATACGTCAGCGCCGCGATTCCAAGTGTCGCGATTCCAAGAGGAAACCATTCAAAGGTTTTGATATACTTCGGCCATGAAGCCGTCCGGACGTGGCGAAGGAAACGGAAGTCTCCATGCCCCCGGAGAGCGCAACCAATACGAGCACATGGTCCGGAGAATCCTGGAACAACGGATTCAGGAGGAGTGCGCGGATGCTGCTCTGAACGTGTTTCACAATCGCGCGTACCGGGGACAATCCGGACACGCTCATGAAATCGATGTGTCGGCTGAGCTCGTGGTTGGCGGTTGCAGGCTGACCATCCTCATAGAGTGCAAGCAATATCGACAAAGAGTTGCAACTGACGACGTTCTGAATTTTGTCGGCCGGGTGCGCGATATAGGTGCGCACAAGGGGATCATTGTCACGACAGTTGGCTTTCAGGAAGGCGCAAAGAAGATCGCTGAAGCCGCCGGTATCGCTCTAGTCTTCGATTCAGAACGGTCGATTTCGTGGGAAGTCGTCACGTCGACGCTGGTTCCGGGACTTTACCTTGCAGCGCGCGAGCCGAACCAGGTGCTGAACCTGAAAGATATCCCGAGAGTTGTCGTTGAGCCGTTTGACGCAGGTATTCAATTACCGGCCGAAGACCCGCGCGGGTCACTGAAGAGGGGACTTTCCAGAACGGTGTAATGTATGCAAGCTGAATCTTCTGCAGTCACCACGAGAAGAGTGAATATTGTGCTTTCGGAGAAGGCTCATGCGGAGCTTAACCGCTTGTCTAATGAGTCCAAGCGGTCGATGACTGAACTTGTCCGTCTTTCCCTGGGACTTATGAAGATGGCACTCGAGGAAACGAAGCTCGGTAACAGGATTGTGGTAACGACTGCGGAAGGGCGCGTTCTCAAAGAGATAATTCTCCCCGACTGACCCGTTCGGATTCCGCCAGCAAGTTGAATAAATCAACGCGAACCTTAAGAAACCGAGACAACGAAGGCATACCAAGAATGAGGGGGATTGAGCAAGCTCAATCCCTGATCTTGATCTCGACCCCGCGGCAGAGCTTGAGGATTTTGGGAATTTCGCGCCATTCGCGTTCATCGCTGAAGTTGCCCCGAAACCATCTCATCAGGTCGTCGAAGTCCCTCAGCCGCAGCAGAGCCGGGTAGGACTCCGCGAACCATTGCGCGTCCGGCGTGAAGCGGGTGTTGGTGACGACCATGCCGACATTGAAACGATGCCGGGATACCGCCTCTGCCGTCAGGCGGACGACATCAGGACCCGTCGTTTTCCTGATGCTGCGATGATGCTTCACCTGAACGGCTCCGAAGAAAGGAAAGGCTCCAGGGCCACGCGGGAAGAAGACGATATCAATGCCGCCGTCGCGGGCGTTGACATGCCCCATGATTTTGGCGGTCATGCCCATCGCCGTCAGCCTCTCGGCGACCAAATGTTCGAACCTCTCGGCCGTGAGGTTGAGCAGCTCCGCCGGATCGGCGATGAGGCGGTGATACAGGGCCTGCGAGATGTCGATGAACTCGACGCGGACGTCTCCCACGTCGGCGGATGCCGGAGCGATTAGAGTATCGGCGGCAGGCGTTTCCAGCTCAGTTGGTGCACCGAGATTCGCGCTCTCAACCCGCCGCTTCCAGTCCTCCCATTGCCCGGTGCTATCCGGGAGCAGCAATTCAGTTCCCTCGCGCAGCAACTGGCGTAAGGCTGCGCTTGGATGCTCGGAACTGATGTTATCAACCAAGGCCTTGAGTGTCTGGACGATGTCATTGTCCTGCACGGGCAGACCTGGCAGAGCCGATAATCGGCGCAACGATTCCGGGATAATGTACTCGTAGAGAAAATGTGGCTGTGTCTCATCGCTTGCAGCTTTCCTGGTACGTCGAACCAATTCCTCGGCGAGGCGTGCCTTGAGTTGGCGGGCGACGGCCCGGGCCTTCTCTGTATCCCTCGTGTAGAGTCGGGCCTGAAGTTCGAGGCTGTCGATCTGAATGCTGGAGGATTTCTGCAGGAAGAGATCGGCGCCAAGGTCTGCCGCCTCGGAAACCGTGTCGCCGTGCGAGGTCAAGACCGCAAGGTAGAAGTCATCACCGCGCTGGCGACGGAGAGACTGCAGGGTTCGAAGGGCTTGTAGTCCTTCACGTTCTCTCCCCGGTCCGAGGTCCGTATCCAAAACAAAGACGGCGGGCGTATCGCGCAACGAGCCGGCCCACTCCAGCAGCTTGTCGGCGTCCGTGAATGTCTGGCAGGAGAATCCTTCCGCCCCCAGGCGCTCAGTCAGCGCGGCGGCCTGTTGTAGATCATCCTCAAGCAGGAGTATCGAGCCAGCACCCTGAGCGCTGTCCGTGGCAGGTTGCATGATCATGACCGTCCATTCAAGTGTAATTCGTTGGGGCCATTTCGCGGAAGATGATTTCAACGGTGCCGCTTCTCATGGACTACATCGGCGGCTGGACTGGGAGAGCCAGGCCGGGGTGGCGAGATTTGTGCAGCAGGTCCGTGCACAGGTCAGCGAGGTCGGCGAGAGCGCGGGCAGAGGCATCGATTTCCTTCTGGAGGCGCCGGTTTTGCTTATAGCTGATCTCTGACTTTACGTTCTCGATCGTCTCGCAGGCATTCCGGATCATGTTCTTCGCATCATGCAGCACCGAGGTGGCTATCTCGGCGTCAAGGGCGCGATCGACTGCCTGTGACGCGATCAGGAGGCATTCGCGGAAGGCGGCCGCACCAAGACCATGTGGAACACCGCCTGGCAATTCGTGCTCCCAGGCGGCCGCGACTTCCTTCAGCAGTGTCGAAACGGAGACAGGCGATGGCTGGCCCACAACGAAAATCCGTTTGGAACGCAGCGCCGAATCCCGGTCAATAAAGACGTGCTTCGCGTTGGGTACATAGTCCTTCATGTCGTTATTGGAGCACCGTCTTCCCGATTGTGCAGCGCAGCAAAGATTTTTGTGGACATAAGGGGCGGGATCGGGCAGACATAACACCAAGCAATGTGCATCTACCAGCTGATCGATTTCCGCTTGTTTCGCGGCGCTGGATCTCTAACGCACAACCTGCAAAAACAGCCAGAGAACTTTGATGTTCATGGCTGTTTTGTGTCTGATCCTCACAGATCCCCACATGACCAGCCTTGATTAAGCGCTTCGGCGAGGTTTACCGGAATATTAACGCATGCAACGAAAAGGGGGACACGATGTCAGAGGAATTTTCAATCCGCCAGGTCTTTGCCAAAATGGCTGAAAGCGGCTCCGCCAACGCCCTCAGGAATCTGGATCTGCTGCAGGAGCGCGCCAATGGCGGTGACGACAACGCCAAGTTCAAGCAGGCCTTTGTCCTGACCGGCATGGTGACGATGGACGATTATCAGGAGCGTCTTGCTCCTTACGGTCTGACCGAGGAAATAAAACAGCAGACTCTCGCGCAATGCCTGTCAGTCTTCCGGGAACTCGCCGCCCGGAATCATCCGGAGGCTTCTGTCAGGATGGGATGGTGCTACGCCAGGGGATTCGGTTGTGCCGCGGATATCGATCAGGCAAAAACCTGGCTCGCGAAAGGAAGATCGCTCGGCGCGGATCCAGAGCATGTCAAGGCTCTTGAAAACTGCATCGGCGCAACGGAGTTCCTGAATTCATGCCGCGGTTCCGATCCTTCTCCCGGCGCGTAAAGCCTAGCGGTCTGTCTCGTAAGGCGCACCGAAGAAGACACGGCCGCCGGTATCGCGGCGGCGGACCACTTGAGTATGTGAGCGCGCCAGCGCGCCGTCCGTGCATCCAGGCGGTGTTCGCACTCGCAGTGGTCTTCGTGCTCCAGGGTCGGGCACTGCAGCATCTTCCAAAGCATCGCAAAAGGAAACGAATATCCGCTGGCCCGTGAATGCAGGCTGGATCTCGCGTCGCGATCTTGAGAAGCGATGACGCCAAGAAAGCCGGTTGCCGTCTGCCATTCGCGCGGGCGAATCACCTGCGGAATCATTTCAATGCTCCGGCAAATGGCAGCCAGTTCGGCGGTCGAGGACTGCCGGGGTTTGGGGTGCGCGACACGATAGTCCCGAAAGGATTTGATTCGACGCAGTTGCCGCTCGAATGCTTGTATCTGTCCATTCTCGGCATCGAGGCATGCCTTCCAGTCAGTGCCAGATTGCGCAGGCAGCGGAGCACGTCACCCATTGACAGCCAGTCGGTGCTCTCCAGCCGGGCCACGCGGCGGGTGCCGATTTCCGCCACGGTCCATTTGCGCCGGTTTTCGGCGTTGCGGCGGACGCGGGTGTCCAGCTGCATCCACCATCCCTGCCGATGCCCGGACCGCAGGAAACGCTCCAGGCGGTCCTTGAGGTCAAGCTCGATCATCCTGAGAAGCTCGCCCACGGTAATCGTGATCAGGGCCTCGGTCATGCCCATCAGCATCAGGCTTTTCATGGGCGTGCCGCGCTGGGGAAGCGTGTCGGCCCGCTGGCTCCGGACCGTCAAGGCCCACCGGATGCTCTCATGCGGACGCGCCTGCGGGGGGCGGAATGCGGGCGCAAGATCTTTGGCGCGTTCCAAGCGGCTACCCCTGGCGGAAGAGCCCTTCCTCGGCCGACAGGCTTGAGGAGAGCGTGATCTGGAGGACGTGTCTTGCCAGAACGCTGTTGACGCCCTCCTCAGAATTCGCCTTACCGTCGGGAGTTTTGCCGGATGCCATGGCGAGAATGTCGGCATCTGTCGAGCCGCGAACACAGGCCATCATGAAATCGACCAGAAAGGACGACAGCGGGACAAACGGAACGGCGCCGGCTAGTCCCATCCACCGGTCTTCACGCGCGTGACGGTAGCAATCGGCGAGAGCGAACTTGGCCGGTTTTCGGCCTCGGCCATTCAGGTTCTCGATCGAAGTCAGCGACAAGACGCGCAGGCCGGGGCGGCGGGACGTGGATTCGGTCATTGCCTTGCGGGCCTCATCCGTATCCGCTGCGGCATGGAGCCCATGGGCGGACATCAGAGCGGGCATAAACCTTGGGTGTCCGTAGAATTCATAGAATCTTCTCAGGAGCCGCGGATCATTCAGTCCTTGTCCGGCGTAAGGCGTCATGCGGTTTTCCAGCGCGCGGATGAGTGCCAGATCCGTCGGCTCAAACGCTTCGAGAACCGGATTATAGAGGAAGTAGAATACGTTTCCCCAGCCGTGCTTTTCGTCGATGCCCTTCAGCGCCAGAAATTGCGCCGCGTCGAAGCCCTCGTACCGCGAGCGCAGCTTGTACTTGCGCTGCGCGGGGTACAGCCTTTTGCATTCGACAAGGATGGATTTTTCGACCCGTTCGCCAAAGGCCGGATTCTCGTAACGGAAGACGATGCCAAGATCGGCATGAGAAACAGCGCCGCTGAAGCTCTTGGCGTGCTCGATGGTTTCGAACTCGACTTTCAACCTATGCCCCGAACCGCACTCATCCAGATCAGCGTTCAGCGCCCGGATCGGATAGGTGAGGACGGATTGGAACGGAGAACGCCCGTCAAGCAGGCGGCCGAACATGGGTGAGAGGAACTCCTCGTAAGCCACTTCGTCCATCGCGAGCTCCCGTGAGACGGCATAGTCAACCCCGTCAAAAAACCTGCGCAGATAGCCAGCCTCGACTTCCGAAAAGAAGGAGAACATGGGGGCTATTGTAATGGTTTTCGATTTATCGCTGACCACTTCAGAGAACCGGTAAGCGCGCATCGGCAAGGTTCCCCTCGCGGACCCGCGCGCGAAGGCGCGTTCTTTTAAAGAAGTTGTCCGGCGCGACGAGTTGTCTCGCCAGCGAGACGGGCGGGACGGGCGCGCTATCGCCTCTTGCGGCTCTTTATTAAGATCTCCCACCTCGCTACGCTCGAACCGGCTCTTGTTCAAGATTTCCTCGCTCGCGTTCGGTCTTGTGAAGGCGACGTCTGCGGCTAATGCGCGGTAGCTCTTTCGCGACTGGTCAAGACAATAAGCCCGTGCGGCGATCGCTTGGATAGGGTCCTCTGTCGCCTCTTAACGAGAACGCAGCTCTCGTGAAAACAAATCCACTTAGCAATTAGAATGGATCGTCCCCCCTGGAGGAAGCTACAGCATGCTCAAGAGAATGAATCCTGCGCGCGCCCTGCTGGTCTTGTGCGCCCAAGTGCTTGCCGCCCAAACCTTCGATTTCGAAAACACCCTGAGCGGTTTCGTGCCAGACGGATTGGCGTTTGCAAATCAGCCCGTCAGCGCAGGCATGATCAAGACCGATCGAATTGCGCCGGTTACACTCGGGGGCGATTACTGGGCCTCTCTCAACTACCCCATGGGACAAAACGGTCAATATCTCATCGCGACCGGCTGGAATTACGGCGAGGGAGTCACCGGAACACTTCTGTCGCCGGCCTACGCGCTACCAGCTTCACCTCTATATTTCAGCCTGCGCATCGGCGGCACCAACGATCCCATAGGCGAGCGCGTCGAACTTCAACTGCGGATGTCGGCCGCTGAACAGGCGGTTTTTGCGGACCGTACAGGAGCTCTTACCCGCGATGGCGATTTTGTCGTGATCAAGTTTTTTACCGGAGCAGGCTACGAACAACTGCGCCAGGAAAGTTTTCAGATTCCCGATTTTCTTCTGCCTCGCGATGCCCGCATTAAAGTAAGCGACGCTTCCTCGTCGGGCCACATCAACCTCGACTACGTGCAATTCACGGCAACGCCGCCGCCCCCGGTGAAAACACCAGTCTGGGGTTTCGCGGACTATCACACGCATCCCATGAATTACCTCGCCTTCGGAGGGCTAAAAGGGCAGCGCATCATATGGGGCTCGCCTGGGGGGAATTACGAGGATTACCGGCAGCATCCCGAGCTGGTCTTCGACGACCTTCTGCCCGGAGTAAAAGGACATGGCGGGGGCCCGTTCGCCAACCCGTTTCTGAACGCCGCGCAAAAATTTGCGTTCACGCCAAACCCGACCCTGCTGATCCCACATGGGGAAAGCGGCGCCCCCGATTTCAAGGATTGGCCTGCGTTCAACGCGGGCACGCATGAACAGATGCACATCACGCAGATCCGCAGAAGCTATGAAGGAGGCCTGCGATTGATGGTCGGTCTCGCGACCGACAATTTGGGTGCCGAGTTCCTGGTCTCTCCTTTAGAGAACGGCAAGGTGCGTGTGGTGGAAGAATTCGACTCCCTCAACGCGCAGATCAGGGGAATGGTGGAGCAAGCCCGCTTGAATTCGTCGTGGATGCAAATCGCGTACTCTCCCGAAGACGCGCGCGATATCATCCTGCACAATAAGCTTGCCGTGGTCATGGGACTCGAAGTCGACGGACTCGGCGATTATAAGCTCGCCGATGGCACTGACAGATTCCCCACAATTTCAGAAGAACTCGACTACTTCTGGAACATCGGGGTTCGCGTGATCACGCCGATTCACGCCATCGATAACAAGCTCGGCGGACCGATGGTGTTCTTCGATATTTACAACTGGGACAACGATCTGTTTCACCGGGGCAAGCTCGACATGTCTCTAAAGGAGCTGACGCCCCAGAATATTGCATTCTTCCAAACGCTTGACGATGATCAGTGCACAGACCCGGCTCCGGGAACCTGCATTCAATATCGGCCCCATCCCAAACAGAAGCGATTATATGTTGGATTCTGCTTGATCGTCGCAGCGAACTCACCGTGCCTGACCGATTTCAACGATCCTAATTTCGCGCCGGAAAAAATCAAGCATGGGGTCAAGAACATACTCGGTCTGCGGCTGCCGTTCGGACACGATTACATTCGCGCGTTGATGGATCACGGCTTCATCCTGGACACGGCTCACATGTCGGATGCTTCTGTCGCCGCCACCTACGGCGTCATCGGGGAGAAACTCGCGGCTGATCGTCCCGCGTGCACCGGGTTCACGTTTGATAGCGACCCCAAAGGAGATTGCGATCAATGGGCGTACCCGGCCAGCATCTCTCATGCGCACTTTCGTGCGCAGGCGTTCCCTGACATACCCAAGACCCCTGACAAGCCCGCAATCCACGATGCCTTTCCACCTGCCGAGTACGACATCTCGAACCGCAACATCGAAATGGTGCGGCGCACTGGCGGCGTCCTTGGAACTTTCATCGGGGAAAGCCGGATGTCGCAATCCGGATTGCCGTTTTCTCCGGACTGTTCTCTCTCGTCCGAGTTCTTCGGGTACTCCTTCGATTTCGCGCACACCAGGCTCAACTACAATGGCGTTGGAATAGCGACCGATTTCACGCTGATCCCCGGCGTATCGCCGCGCTTCGGAAAGAATGCCTGCTGGGGTTACCACACCGCTGAAAACCCGGACAATGAAAAAGCGGCTCATCCGGAGCGCTACAGCGCGTCCGCTCAAATCAATGGCGTCGTGTATGAAGGCATGCTTGCGAGGGAGGGCGTAAAGACCGGCGTGAATGCTCCCCTCAAACCGGACCACCTGGGCACGCGCACGTTCGACGTCAATGTCGACGGTCTCGCACATTTCGGGATGCTCCCCGATGTCCTACAAGATTTGAAGAATCTTAAGCTGCCGCCGGCAGACTTCGAGGCCTTGTTCTCTTCCGCTGAAGGCTACATCCAAATGTGGGAAAAGAGTATCCGGCTTTGCGTTTCCTGCATTGCCACGAAATCGGTATCCCCAAGCGGCCAACGCTAGGCGGGTACAAAAGGCTGGCGGCTCATGATGAGCCAGCGGGCGTCGCGCAAATCCAGCCGGACGACGTCCGATCCAAAAGCAAAAAAGGCGGTGGATGGGCCGCTCATCGCCATGGTGCGGGTGTCTTCCCGCCTGATGAACACATCGCCGAACCCGACGTCCCGAAGGTCAAGTGATTCTGTGAGTCCACTGGTCGCGTTGAGGCGATACAACATCTGCCCGTCCTCTGACCAGACGAAGAGCGCGTCCTTCACCGCCGCAATCGTCCGTGGTTTCCACAGCCTGGTGCGGACAGCCGAGGTCTTCGTGCCATCGTTGACGGAAAGCCCTTCGGCCGTCGTAAACCAAAGCCGATCGCGACTGTCCCGCGCGGCGTCGAACACGGAGGGTGCCGCAACGCGCGTTACCTCCCGCATTTCGCCGTTCTCCGCGTACAAAAGAGCGATCAGGCCGCCATCGAGCGGCCGTGCCAGCACGGTTCCCGCGCCGGCGCTTGTCCCCAGGAATTCCGAAAAAAAGTCCCTATAGACCGGCGCAAGCTTTCCTGACCTGAAGCCGTACAGAATCCGCTCATCCCACTGGTAGAGCAGCAGACCATAGTTTTCATCAAAACCGATTCGCACGATGGGCAAGTTTTCCTGAAAACGGGCCCATTTCTCGCCATTGCGAATCCACACCCGGTTCGCTTCGTCAACGGCAGCCAGGCCAATACCGGGCGCCCAGACCAGCTCTTGAATGTTTTCCCTGGTCGGCACGCTCTGAAGCTGGGACGCCGTTGCGCCGCTGCGCCTTAGTTCGCCAAGTTGCTGGCCCTCTCGCGATTCCAGCCCCCAACCCGGCGGCAGGAACGCGTGAGCGCGCGGCAGCACACTCACGGGGTCTGCACTCACGACGACAGCCTTGCCGAATTGTTCGAGAAAATCAGCGCGAAAGAAAGTGTAACCCCTGACCTTGGCCGCCTCCTCGGGAGCAAGATCTTTGGTTGAAGGCGTTGGCGTCTCAAAGGCCCGAACCAGATCGCCCAGCGCGAGTCCTCCGCCATCGGCATCCACCTTATCGAGAACCACCCGCAGCTTGGCGGCAAGCGGACCCGTTCTTGCCTGTGCGTCGCCAGGCGGGTACTTCACGGTGTCGGCGGCGGTCCCGTCTTTGCTGGCGAACAGGATGGGGGTGGGCCCATAAATACCACTGGCGAACTGAAGGGCATTGAGGATGCCGCCAACGTCGGAGCCCTGCTGCAGTCCGCCCTTCCAGGTGTCGATAAGTTCCTTGGCCTCGTCGGCATGAGCGCGGCAAGCGTCAGCCAGAATGATCGCGTGGTCGGTGACTTCGGCAAACTGCCGCGTGATATCGGCGACGTTGATCAGCCGGTCGCCGACATCCGCTACCGGCTTGCTCTCGTTATCGATGAATTGCTCAGGCACAAGGAACACGGACTTCGAGATGCCGTCCGCGAGCCCATGTCCGAAGAAGTAAAACACGATGAGCGTCTGTCTTTGCGGGTCGCTGCGCTTTTTGACGTCCTGGACAAAGTCGTGGATGCCTGCGAGGAGATCGCTGCGGGAGAGCCGACGGGTCGGGTCGAATGCCCGCGGAGACAGCTCGTTGCTCGTCATCACTTTGATGTGGTCGCTGTCGGCAGCGGGCAGAAGCCTCTGGAGATCGGCGGAGACCATTTCGGCGGTGCGCACGGCATCCGGAAGCTCACCGCCGGCCCTCCGGCTGCGCGCCGGGTAGTTTCCCAGGGCCATGACGAGGCCGAATATCTCGAAATTCGAATAGAGCCGTCCGACCCTGGGCGCGACCTCGGCCCGAAACCGTTGCAGGTCGGATGAGGCGACCTTGTCGGCGCGCGCCTCCCGGGATGAGCCGCCGAGCGCCGTGCTGGCTTCGCTAAGGCGCGCCAGACGCGTGCCGAGGATGAGGGCGGCGTTCGACTGGATCGTTCCGCTCTGATCGAGGGCTGCGGAGAGGCCGAAGGTCGCGCGCAGCCATTCATTGACGCTCTGGGCTTTGGCTGCGGCCTTTCTCGCATCGTTGAACGTCAGGCGCAGGGTTCCGACCTGGAGGGCTTCGAGGATGACAAACAGATTCGCGGGGTTATTGGCCAGGGCGCCTTCGATACGCGCATTGCCCTTGACGCGGTCGCGCACGCGATCCAGCGGGAGCGTCAGGAGCTCGATATTCGAGAGTTCAAGAACAGCCTTCAGGTCCTCAGCACCGGTGAATTTGGATCCGCCGCCTTCGGCAGTAACATTAGCGTTCAGCTTCAGGTCGAGCGCGACGTTCGGCAGCTTCGCCCGCGAGACTAGCTGCGTATTGCCATCCAGAAACGCCGCGCTCTCCATCGCAACCCGGTCCCGGTATTTGCCGACACTGAGCAACGTGCCAGGCATGAAGTCGGAGCGAAACGGTGTCAGAGGATCGAAATCCTGCTGCTTCACCCAATCCGCGACAGAAGACGAGGACGTCGGCGCCTTGTGATAAAAAATGAAGATCCCGGCTATGCAGGCACATACAGCGAGCAGGCCGGCCAGCTTCCACCAGTGCGGCTTCCAGGAATTCCCGGGTTTCTTTCTGGGGGTTCGACTTCGTTGCTTCTCCATCAACCGATTACCTTCCTTTGACGGCAACATCGCCGATAGCGGCCCTGACACCGCCCCCCGGTTTCCGCGACAGGCCGCGCTTGAGTCATCCCTACAATAGGCTCATCATACATTCATTGCGGAATGCCGGGGTACAATCCCCGAAACGCCGCGTACATCCTGAAGGACGGGTGCGGCGCCTGGCGATAGATGCGGGGCCGAGCGACTAGGGGCGGTAGCCTTTTCGTGAATCCCGGCGTGATAGTAATGCGGCGGCCGGAACCACAATTGCCTCAAGCAGGACTGAGGCCGGCGGAACAACAACGTAAAAGAACGCGGCCTGTGCCTGGCGGGGCCGCACGGCGTCATAGATGTAGATGGCCAGCGAACCGAGAGCGACGACGACCATCATGCAATAAAGCGTTGCCCGAGTAACAACGGACCAGCCTCTCGAAAGGCGGTCCGCCAGCAGAAGAATCACAAACGGAGCAAGGAGCCAGAAACGAAAATCACCATCAGGAGTGGCGGACGACGCTGGCTGGCCGCAAACAAGAGGCCGAGCGAAGCCGGTGCGGCTGCCAGCATGGCGATCAGGCCGGTCACGCGCAGGGGCCGCAGCGAGCGAGGCGCTGGGCTTGCGCTCACCACACCACGCGCGCCGCTGCTCATCGATCTTCCCTGGAGTCGGTCTCACGCGCCGGATTCTTTTTCGTTTCGGTCGTAGCCTTTGCCAAGTCTTCAAGGTCGAGGCGCAGCTTGTCGAGGAAGTCCGACCGAATCATGCCACCCAGCTGCTTATCGACGATATCGAGTTCCACCACCCGCGATCGTGCCAGCAAATGTATCAGGTGCGCCATCGTCTGTGTTACCTGTTCCATGTCGGCGGTCGCCGACTGCAACCTCTGCGATGTCCGACCTTCAGTCAGACCGAGGTCCCTGATGGTCTGCCGGATCTGATTGCAGGCGGGACCGACGGCGGCGACGAGATTTTGGTCCGCGCGGTCCGGCGTGTATCTGGCCACTGTCACGCCCGCGAGATCAGTCGGCAATTTCATTCTTGTCGAGTTCTCACACAGGACGAATGTCCTCGACCGGCCAAGCCTTCCCATAAACAACCCTAACTCGAAGAGCATATTGTCACGCGGGGCCGAGTGCTCAGCGGCCCTGCTGATGACCGTATCGTCAGGTGTCAGAACCAGGACGGCGAAGTCGAACCGTTCGAGGGCATTGACAAGGGCTTCCAGTGTCGTTTGTCCAAGCGGAAAAGCACCTTCATTCCAAACGGTGACTTCACTATCGTGCTGGAGCTGAGTTTGAACGGCTCGCGCGACGCTCAGGCCTTCCGAAGACGACCCGATAAAGACGGCGGGAACGCGGCTCATGTGTGAAGAAATTGTACCCAAACCAGGCCCGTTCACGCGCTCATGTCGGGCGGTGCCGGAAGATGTCAGCGATAATATTCAGCATGGCTGAAAAGCGCGCCCAACCCAAAGCCGGGCCAGCGCCCAAGCTGGACGGCGGCAAACAACTTGCCCGCGTCCGCTGTATCTGCCTGTCGATTCCGGGCACGACCGAGAAGATTTCCCACGGCTCGCCGACATTTTTCACGCCCCAGCGCGTGTTCGCCATGTTCGCTGACAACCATCACGGCGATGGTCACGTGGCGGTGTGGGTTCCGGCCGGTCCGGATGTGCAAGGCACACTGATCGCGGAAGCGCCCGACACCTATTTCCGTCCGCCCTATGTCGGTCCCGCGGGCTGGGTCGGGGTCGAGCTGTCCCGCGTGGATGACGATCAGCTGGGCGCGTTGGTCCGGGAAGCATTCCGCCTTATGGCGGCGAAGAACCGCGCCCTTAGTTCCCCAAAGGTTTCACAACGTCGTCGCGCCGGTTGAGAAGCACTGATTTTGTGCTGCAGTTCCGGTCGCGGATATGCAAGGTAATGATGGGCACCGGGAGTCCCGGATATGCAAGGGGGCAAGGGGACGGCGAGGGCGCGGATTTGCAAGGTGCGGAGAGGAAATAGTCGGATGCGACAGGGGGTTGCGGAGTTTGATCCCGCGGGCGCACAAGGGGGCCATTCAGCCCCGTTGTGTATCCCCCAAAAGGGCAGAGGCGCGGAGAACATCGGTGGATTCGCGATTGCCATCGGCAACGCGCGGCGCTAAAGTGCCTTCACCGTCCGGTCGAAGCGCCGGACGGTGCTCAAGAAGGAAGCCCCCTGAGCCCCGAACAGCTCAGGGGGCTTTCGATTTTCCCACCTCACTTCGCTCGTCACCGGCTCTTGTGTGTATCGCCCGATAGTGCGCCGGGAGGTTACTGCTTTGCAGTGGCACCCACGATATGGGTTCGCACCAAAGAGTCAGCCTTTTGCCCAATACTGGAAGTGCGGAACGTAAGAACCGCATCGTGTAGTCGGCGTCGTACGGGGAGATGGGCCACGGTTTGTACGTGCTCACCATCCTGGCGCCTCCATTCCCTCCACATGATTCTCTCCACATGGGGGGCCCACCATGTGCCGACGCTCCGCCAAGTCCTTATATTCGCTGTCTGCCCGTGAAGTTCACGCCAGCGTGTGCGCCCAGCAATTGTGCCATGCTCTTGCTGCAATGGTACTCTGCAAAGTGCGAAGGCGTCCTGGCTCGGCGCAACTCCCGACGACTGCGCACCACCGATTCGGAGCGTATTCTATGGTGTTCAGACCGCAAACCCGATTGAGGAATCGCTTCATCGGAATCGCAGTCATGGCTCTATTCTGGATGCTCTGTCCGACGTCCGTGGCATCTACGAGCGATCTGCGCGTCGACGGCATAACCGGCGCTGTGGATTTTGTTTTCCACGAAGGTCCTTTCATGTGGGTGGGGACGGAGAGAGGGATTTATCGCATCAGCGGGGATGAACCCAACCTCCGCGCGGACATGTTGATTCCCTACCCGGTCGGCGGCCCGACAAGCATATTTCCTACGGCCCATAACTTTGAACACGCCGTAGGTAAGCGGTATGTCTGGTTTTGGCAAAATTCCTTTGGACCGCTGTATAGGGCAAGCAAAAGTGATCTCGCGGCGGCGCAGAAAATGACGACGCCCTGTGATGGCTCTCTGGGGGGAGGCGTGTCATTCTTTGACGGACAAGCCCGAGTTTCCGGCGGGCTATTTACCTGTGCGTGTACCGAGGACGCCGCCGTGTCGTGTACGACCCCAAGGCTGCTAGGAGAGATTCCAGAAAGCATCGAACACTTGGTGGACCTTGGGGACCACGGTTGGTTCTCTTCGGGTTACGCGGTTGCGAGATGGGCACACGGTAGCACTCAGCAAGTAAAAGGCCTGCCAACAAAGGGCGGTGGCGTGCGCGGGCCAATAAAGTCAATAGAGGCTACGGCCGGGGCTCTCTGGGTCGGATCAATCTCAGGGCTCTTCAGAATTGCCGAACAAGACCCGGAGCTAGGCGCCCAGCAGCTGGGCGATCTCGGACCGGTATACGGCCTGGCGATGAGTGGGGATCGGCTTTGGATAGGTGCATACCGGGGCGTGTTCATTTGTTCGGGCGACTGTTCGCAGGGACCGGCGCGAGTCGAGGGTATCGACGGTCGGGTTACCGCCGTCACAGAAAGCGGCGGCGCTGATTGGCTGTCGACCGACCGGGGCGTTCTGTATCAGGTCCTAATCGGGACGCGCAAACAGTCGCGCATGTTTCAAGGGAGTCAGAACGGCCCCGTTTTCCCGGCTGCAGGTACTCGACGGCAATGTCATTGGCATCTCTTCGGAAGAGGTCATGACCTGGAACGGGCGCTCCTTCGCCGCTTTAACCCATCCGCGCCGGGGACTGTTCAGGGACGGTATTGTCTTTGCGGACAAACTATGGATTTCGAGCAGTGACGGCCTCTTTCGCATGGATTCGGACAGTCCGAGCCAGCTTCACGAGCTCAAGCTGGCGCTAAAAGACATAAAGGCGCTCGCGTCCTCCGGAAACACGGTTCTGGTCGGCGATACCGCCGGCCTGGTTAGATTTCGTGCGGATACGTCCGCATGGCGCCCGAAAATCGAATTCAAGCCAATCCAGGAGGCCGAAGAGCATCAGCCCCTCGTGGTCGAATGGACCATTGATGGGCTTGACCTGAGGGCTGGCCCTGAATCCATCGAGCCGACTGCAACCGTCTTTGACCCCGACGGTCAGCGTCTCAGAACGCCAACCACTCAGTACCTCGGCGCGAACCGCTTTGAGTCGGTCATTTCGGACTTGCCGAAGGGTAAATATACATTCTCCGTGCAGGCTACGGACTTGAACGGCGTCAAGTCAACCCCGTCACAAACGACGTTTCGGGTCGGAAAGAATCCGTGGAAGGCGGCGGCGGAGGTTCTGGCGAATAGTGTTTCAATTACGGCAGCCGTCCATTTCCTGAGCTTTTGTATACTGCTGCTTGCCGCGCGCTCCTCGGACAGGTCGTTTACGCTGCTGACGGACTCGCGCATACCGCTGTTTGGCGTGTACCTTGGCTTTGCGCTCAAATATGTGACAGCCGTCCGGGTATTTCTGCTTGAGCGGTACTTCCGCGCGGTATCCTCCGGGTCGGATACGCCCGAGGACTACGTGCCCATCGCCGTTCATGGTGAGTCCCGGTCGGTCGCCAGCGACGGAATTTGGGATGAGCTCAAACGCCTTTTTGAGGGCCGAGGCCGCGGCATGTTGCTCTTGGGGTCAGCCGGCGCGGGTAAGACGACACTTGTTCACCATCTGATGAAGTCAGTCACCTCCCTGTCTGCGAAGGAAACGAAGGCCAAGTACGGATTCATACCTATCCTCGTCGACCTGCGAGCGGTTGAGGCTGACAGCGCGGTCACGATGGTCTGGCGCGCGCTACGCAGCAAGGGATTTACCCTCCCGAACGAAACGGTTTGTGAGTCGATGTTGGAGGCGGGGGATTCGGTGCTGGTGCTGGACGGCCTGAACGAGCTCTCGAACCAACGAACTATGACTACATTTCTCGCTGTGAACAAATGGGTCAGAGTCCTGGGCACTTCACAGGTACGAAGTCTTGACGGTCAACTGCCGATTTACAGGATGCCCGAGATGAACGCCGCGCTGGCGGGGCAAATCTTCCAGGCCCTGACAGGTTATGACGACCAAGAAACCAAGAAACGGATCGACTTACGGATGTTCTCGGAGGTCAAGTCGGGATATGACCTCCGGCTATTGGCAGAGCGGTCAAAGGCCGGTACTTCCATGCCGTCGACGAGAGTAGGTCTCTACGAGTGCACGATAGACGAAGTGATCCCGGATAAGGGGCGACGGGAGGAATTATGCCGGTTCGCATGGAATCTCTGGAAAGCTGCGAAGAGAGCGTTCACCGGCGATGACCTGTCCATGGAGATGCTGCAGAACTTGCGCGCGGGCGACATAGTCGTCATGCGAGGCGCGAAATTTGAATTTCGTCACGATTTGTTGTTAGGATACCTAGCCGCGTCCTGGGTAGTGCGGTTTAGCGGAACCGCCGAGGCGCTGAGGAATCGTTTCGATGATCCGGCAGTTTGGGATTTGAGCCCGGCAGAACAGGATTTGGTATTCGGGTTCGTCGCAGAACTCTCGGCGGGAGCCTCAGCGCTGGAGCAACTCGTGGCTCTTGCGAACAAGAACCTGGACCTGCGCCACCGCCTCGCCGTTGCCGTGAGCAACGAATCCCGGCAAAGAAGGATGACGACGACGGTCCATATCTCGCGGGAGAATGGCCCCGGCTAACCTGCCGCGTTAAATCAACATGCCGCCGGATGCGCAAACGGCGGGGCTATCTAGAAAGTTGCAACGCCGGACGGAAGTGTACTGGTCGCGGATATGCAATGTGTAAGGAGAATTGGCGAGGTGTAGCATCGGGGTGGTGACCTTGGCACCGTCGTTTCACGAAATGGCCCATTGTGCAGTTCAGCGAGGGAAAGCAGGTTGCTTACTCGCAATGCTGATCGGTCAGGGCTTTGATGCGCGGTCGACCGGCGGGAGACAATATCTCAATCTGAATTGCAACGGTTAGGGCATCTCCAATAACCACGGGGGAGTTTGCCGCCCCGCAGGATGTTTGGCGACCATCCTTTTCCGCACTGGTTGCAGCGCAAGAGGATGCGTTCTGAATCTTCGAGATCTACGGCAAACTTCGCTAATTCCGATGCCTCAAAGCGGCGCGGGTAGCGGGGCCTGAGGGCGGTTGCCTCATTGTTTAGCCAAGACCGGAGCTCGTTCCGAAACTCCGCCATTGTGGGCCGTTCCTGCGAATTGTGGCGCGTGCATCTTGCGATCAGCCGGTCGAGCTGGCGGGCGCGACGATGAGCGACATAAGTGCTGAGTCGCGTCGCATAAACCGACTCGCGCTGTTCACCCGGGATCGGATATTTCTGTCCTGTCGCGACGACCCAGAAACACTTGGCGAGCGTATATACATCGGCTGGCCGCCCGTCCGCGCGATGCGGCGCGGCCAGCATTTCCGGAGCCAGGTAAAAGCGCGGTCCCAGTTTCTCGTGGGACGTGGTTACAGTCTCCTTGCCAGGAAAATCAACAAGGCCGAAATCGCCGATGGCCGGCGCGTTGTCCAGCCAAAACAGATTGTCAGGTTTCAAATCGCGGTGCGATATGCCATGTTCTGCCAGGGAGGTCAACGTGTCAGAAATCTTGGCGAATGCCGCGACTGTACTCTCGAACGATGTCGTCGCTGCACTTCCGACCAGCGGAAGAGCCAGCGGCGTCACCAGCCATGCCGGGTCGGTGAGAGATACGACATCCGGCAGACGGTGATCGAGGAGTGGCAACACTCCTTTAGTCCCGGCCAAGCGACACATGATTTCAATTTCGGCACGAAAGCGCTTATAGCTCTCGTCGGTCGTCCGGCGCAGATATTTGATCGCTACGTCTTTTTCTGCCGGCCCGCGCCCGGCCCATACCTCACCGTTCCGGCCTTCGCCAATCAGATTCCTGGGGCACCAGCGTCCCGCTTGCGGCGGCCAGTCCTCTTGCGCCCAGCTCTCCGGCAGCCGCGCGTGCCCCAACCGCACACACCTTGTGACAATCATGCGGTTGCCTTCATGCACCCACGCGAACGCGACGTCCTCGCCCTGTTCTACAGGAACATCGAGGCCGTCAGGCTCCATATTGTAGGCGCGGACGCGAAACCAGGCGTCGGTCCCGGGCATCATCACGATACCCCTGTTACCCTGCCACTCCGTGATGCTCCCCCGTTCGAAAGATCTCGACATGATCGTGCTCCGGGCCATTGACTCTATCCATCATCGTACCCGCTCCCGTGCGGGAATTAAGCCGACGTCGCGCCGCAGGCGTCGGCTTTTGCGGTGAATTGCCATAGGTGCGAACACAGGCTCTCGCGGCGGTGCAGGGTCAATTCTCGCCTGGACCGAAGTCAAAACCGTAATAAAATGGCAGCGAGTGCTGCGAACTTGAGCGGGCGTTTGCTGCACGGCCGTACCTCTTTGAAGATGGGTGCAGATGAATAAGGGAGCGGGCCTGGAGCAGGAAGTCTACCAGTTCATGAAGGACCACCTGTCCCTCATCGGGCTGCCGAACGAAAACTGCAAAGTCTATCTCCACAAACCGTACTACTCTGCCGACCGGCAAGCCGATATTGTTGCCGACGTGTCGATAGAACTCTTCATTCCGGGAGCAGGCGAGCCATCCATCATCTGGGTTTGGGAGTGCAAGGATTATTCAGGTTCCGTTCCGGTGGGCGCCGTGCAAAAGTTTCACGCTGACCTCCAGCAGATCGGATCAGACCGGACAAAGGGCACCGTTATTTCACGGACGACCTACCAGAAATCCGCCGTGAGATATGCAAGAACTCACGGCATTGGCCTCGTCAGATGGCTGCCGCCAGACAAGTTCGTTCACATTATGTATGCCAGAGGCCTGAGCAGCGAAGACATTGAAATCCGCGGTCTGCTTAACGAGCCGCAGACGTTCACCGAAGTGCTTTGCGACGAAGCAGAGCCGCACCTGACCAAGGCGATCCGTGCACGAAGGGACTTTTACGGCCTGACAAGCCGGGGTTTCATCGAATTGCACGGGCAGATTCTTATGTACATGCTGGTCGAGATCGGGTACGCCCAGGTTCAAGACGTCACGAGGGTATTCACCCGTGCCCTCGGGAGCGCTGAGGGCGGGTTAATCCTGTCCGGCTTGCTGCAGTCTACTCCGGCGGCGCGTCACCGCGGCCCGCTGCCGCTCGACCTGCTTTAACGCAGGAGGAGCACACGAATGGTCAGGCACTCGGGACTGTTGATCGCTGCGATGCCGTGCCGGCTCAGGAGCGGCGCAACCACCATGCCTTGTCCGTTCTCGACGTCGCCCACCCGATTTCCCGCTCATCGAGTTCATCGATGGTCGCTGAAGCGCCGGGGCGCGGCCACCAAACACTTCCTGGTCCTAACCATTCTTGCGACAGAATTACCGCGCCATGGTCGACTAGCTCCCGGGCCGCTTCGAGGACCTGGCGGGAGGCAGGAAAGAGCTCGCTGAGCATGAGGTCGCGTATGGCCCATTTCTGCTTGTGAAAGTCGTGTGTCGCTTCTGGATCGATCAGCCAGTCGGCGCCCAGCCGAATCAGGACGTGCCTCATCGCAATGAGTGATGTTTGGTACCAGGATCGAATCGAACGCGGCGATGCCGTGGCGGGAAACGGCGTCGGCGATAAATTCCGGAGTTCAAACGGCTTCAGGAGCTGGTCCAATGTTTCCGTGAAGACCCGCCAGTGTCTGGTCTGTGACGCTCCCTTCCCGCTGAATAAGGACGTGCCAAAGTCGATGATTCCGAATCTTGGCTCCCTGCCGTTGAGCAGCGATGCGGCCCTTGTGTCGACCAGCAGATTTCTTGTGTGGAGGTCACCGTGGTAGATGCCGAGGTGCGAGTGTGCACATACGTCATCCACCAATCGAATGGCGACCAATCGGCGAAGACCCAACGGAGGCAAATCCTTGAGCCAAGCATCAAGTGTTTGCCCGGGAAAGTGATCCATCACGCTATAGAAGACACCCTCCACTTCGCCGCAGTCTCGTATGCGAACTACCGCGTGGTAGTGTTCCGTCTCGAACAGCTTCTGAACCTCTGCGAGTCCCTGCGCCATCTTGTCGCGGCTATTGTGCCTGCGGAGTGAGACCCAGAACTTGACCGCCAGTGGCTTTGATAGCAGCCTGTGCCGACCCTTTACGACGATGCCATTCGCTCCACGACCGATTACTTCTTCAAGGCAGACTCCCGGAACCGTGATTCGTTTGCCACGAAGCGTCAGAGATCCGTCGTCATTAACAACACCGCTCGGGGATTGCACGCCGTTGTTTGTCTTCCGCTTCGTCATTTCTTTTGTCCTGCCGATACGCCCAGAGGCTGCGGTCGCCGGTAGCCCTTGAATCAAACCGGCAGCCGTCTGCTCGGCGACATGTTAAGGCCACCCGTCTTTTGCATCATCAGGCTCCGATCGTCCGCTGGCACAGTAACCTGCAATCGCGCGAGGTGTCATCAAGCTGGTAAACAGAAACCGTGCTGATCCAGAATTCTTCCTGGGGAAACGAGCAAGAAGCAAGCGCGGATGCCGCCTCTGCACTCAGAGGCTCCCCTCCGCGTAGTGTGCAGTGTGGATTGTAGGGCCAGCTAATCCCGGAAAACGGAATGCCCGAGACGCGCAACTCCTGATGAAGACAGTCAAAAGGCGAACGGTCAACTGGCTCCAGAAAGAAGATGGAGGTGTTCGGAAAGTTACGAATGGCTGAAAACCGTGTGGGGAAAGGAGACACAGCCGAGAGTGCCCGATCCAATTGGCGCTCAATAAGGGACAGATCGGTGCCTGGAGGAATCGGACCCACGCCCGACGAGCCTGCAAGCGTGATCTCGACGGGCAGTTTGGCGGTAGGAGTGTTCAGCAGATCGCGCAATGCCTGAACCTGTGAACGCACAGGTTCGGGAATCTCGGCAACGATATAAGAGCGATGCTCGATCATAAGATGGATTCTAGCGTAGAGATCTGAGGCAGGACGCCGAAACACCGGGCAAAGGCGGGGGCGCAAACCCGCGCTGCTTTTCGCGCAGGAGCACGAGAAGATGGCAACGCCGGACTAAAGGCCGGTTTGTGGAACCTTGATTAAGGACTCGCCGCACTTGCCGAGTACGATATGGTGAACGGGGATGAAAATGTGGAGCCTGGATGAGACCGCGGTCGAGGCACTTCTGACGCTGCCCGAGACGGGTATGGGATTTCAACTCGTGGAAGCAAGTATCTGGGGGACCCCGACTCCGCTGCTGGTTTTGAGCGGACAGCGCGCCATCGATCTGTCGCAGGCCGGGCTGGTTGAGGGCGACGATCCGGCGACCGTATTAAGGAACGGGCTGCGCATCATCGAGGCCATGAAGGGCGATGTCGCGCTGACGATGATCGCCGCGCCGGGGCCGCGCCATTTCAAACTGCTGCAGACGCGGATCGGTTCCCTGGCCGCGGGTGCGGGCACTGCCACAAGCGCCGGCGTGGCCGCGGCGCTGCCCAGCAGCCTGATCAAGCACGACACGGTGAAGGTGAATCGCGTCTTTTATCGTTATTCCGCCTTCAACCCCGACCGGCGCGTCGATCCCAAGACAGGAAGCTTCCTCGCGGGAACGTATGCCACGCCGGCATCGGAAGTCCCCTTCGTGCCGACCGGGTTCGTCGCCGTGGGGCGCTTTGCGCTGCCCAACACGCTCCCGGCTTCCTTTCGCTACGAAATCGAAGCGCCGACGGGAACCAGCGTTGATTTCGGCACGGTCGCCCCGGCTTTCGGACAGGCGGGCGGTGGCGTCGAGGCTTTTTTCGCCAGCGCCGTGACCAATGCCAGGGTTCCGCCGGCGGCGGTCGTCACGCTGCCGGATGAATAAGATCATCCCCGCGGCAGATGTCTGCGCGGGGCATCGCCGTCAGGATGCTGCGCCTTCGGCGCCGAATGGACGCTCCGATGCCGGCGCCTGATGGTAGAGAGCCCGGCTGCCAAAGAGGGCGCGGCCGCGCACGGCAACCGACGGATCGGGATTCCAGATATCGACGGTTAGGTCATCCGGCCACGCGTCGCGCACGCCCCCGACCAGATTGTGAAAGGGCCTGTCCGCGTCCGGGAGCGAATAGCCGATGATGTGGATGTGCCGGGCGCGCTGGAGCGTTGTCTTCGCCTTGCGCCAGTTGAACTGGACAAGCTGAAAACCATAGCCGAGGGGATAGCGCGGCGGCATGATCAGAACCGAGGCCTTGTTGTAGCGTTCGGCCGGAAATAGCGGGCGGCCGAAGGGCGACGGCTTCGTCCGCACCAGCACATCTTCGCTCGTCCGGGCCCGCCAGAGATACTCGCTCACACATTCGAAGCGCTGCGGGTTGCGCCCCGCATCGGCGCGCATCAGCTCGTTCGGCAGGCCGATGAGATCGGCCGAGCCATGCAGCTTGACCAGTTTGACGCGCGAGGGCGTCCAGTCATAGCGGCAGAAAGGCGTGTCGGTCGTCACCATCAGCGTCTCGGGGATGACGTCCCAATTGAAGGTGAGGACGACGTCTTCCGGACGGAGCTGCCGGGCGAACGCCAGCGCCCAGGGCTGGCTCACGTCGGCCTGGAGAATGCCGCCGACGAAGTAAGACGCCAGCAGAGCTTCGAACGCGGGCAGGGCGCCATTGCCGCCGTCGGGAATGGCGCCCTGCCCGCTTGAATGTGCTCTCGCAGTTGCCATCCTCCCAAGTCAGGCGGGCGGCGGCGAGATCGAGAGGGTCGATCAGCCGCGATATCGGTGACCGTTCGTCGAGGAAGAAACTGTCGATAACGCCATAGAGGTCTGGCGGGGAAGTCCGCCAGTCCGGAAAGCGGACATCGAGGTAGCCGGTAAGCTGCCGGTAGACGCCCGCGAACCAGTCACTTCTCAGGCAATGCTCAGCCCAGCCGAGCGCGCCCCGCACAATATCCCGCGCCGCGGTGAACTGAAAGGCTGCTGAAAACCCGGCGCCCAGGATAAAGACGCGATCAACCTTTATCCTTTCCGCAGGCGGCGCCTGCAGGTCCTGTTCATAGCGAGCCAGGGCGTCCTCCAGGGAGGGCGACCAGTAGTATTCGCACACGGGACTGGGAGGCATCCGGCCGGGAGCCAAAGGATGCGCGGGCGGGACGACCTCGTCGGGAGTGGTCAGGACGCGCGTGAAGTAATGCGCCGCGTCGCGTGCAGCAGAAAATCCCATGCTGAGCGTGGTCGCGGGCGGTTCGGCCGGGATGTCGCTGCCCTCCGGGTACTCCCAGAACTGAAACCGCCACGCTTGGTCATGATCGAGACGCAGCCAGAGCGTGACTTTTTCATGAGGCGGCCACAGCTTTACTGACTGCAAAGGCCCGGACATGAACCCGAGTATATACGCGACTGCCCGCGCCTCTACAAGCGGCTGGCCGGCAGCCAGGCGAAGGGAGAATCCGCGCAGACGCCGCGGGGCACGTCCACGCAATAGCCGATGTGCGGCCTGTTATCGCGCCGCGGCAGGGCGACCAGTGGTGGCAGGGACCGGGCGTAGATTTCTCCGCCTTTGCTCTCGTAGCCGGGGATCGAAAACGCCCAGTTCTTCGAGACGCTGCAGTTGTTGCAGGTCGCCATGACATAGCCCGATAGCACCGACTTGGCGAGCCCTTCCATCATCTCGTCCCGGTCCGCTTGGGAAAAAGTCGACGGGACCAGTTCCATCGGGACGACTGAATCGGATCCCGGCGGGAGGTCGCGGGGCGGAAAGGTCCAGCGCCAGGAGCCGGGAGCACCGACGGGCCAGGTTTCCAGATCCATCCTGACAGCAAGGGCAGTGGTATTGCCGGAATTCACGACTCTCAGGAAATAGCCGCTGGACGTTTGCTCAAGACTGAGGTTCAGCGACGTTGCCTTGCTGCGTTCATAGAGTGCGGAGAGCCCAGTCACCAATGTCAGCAGCGTCAGGACGGCGCCGATGGCTTTGGCCACGTGCGCGGCCGAAAGGCGGCGCGGACGCGGCTGGTTGTCGATCAGGTAGTAAGGGGGCTCATGGGGTTTTTGTCGGCGGGAGTTGCGTGGCCAGTTCATGACCACATTATTACTCCCGGAAAGGAAAGGCGGTTTTTCCCGAAGGCGGCTTAATGAGGACGCCCTCCTCGCTCGTCTTTGATAGTGTGGGAGAAACCACGGAAGGGATACCGCGATGATCGAATATTTCCTGTGGCAGCAGTTTGAGGGGATGCGCCAGCTGGGCGCGATTTTCGGGCCTTTGTTCGGCTCAAGGATACCGTGGTGGTATTGCGAATATGCCGAGAGAAGAGAGCCGGGTGGGCCGCTCTACCTTCTTCCGCGCGATCCGGTATGGCTGCGCTTCGAACTCCCCCGCCATATCGACCGCGGTCACCGGATCGCGAAAGCCATCCTCCGCGACCCGTTCGACGCGGACGAAGCGGTTGCCCGCGCCCTGATCAGTACCGAGGCCGTTCCTTACGTCCCGGAGAATTTCGGGCCGTATTTCGACCGGGCCGTACGCAATGCGGCATTCGACATCGGACGGCGACGTACCCGCCAACCGCCTACTGTATCAATCGACGATCTGCACATCCATTTCGACCTCTACTATGAGGGGGCGGACCCCGAGGAAGAGGCCGTGGCCGCTGAAAGCGCGGCGGTGGTGCGGGGCGCGGTTGCGCAACTGACGCCGTTGGAGCAAGAGGTCATCAGACTCCATTACTTGGAGGGCCTGTCGATCCGCGAAACCGCCGCGGCGATTGGCGAGACGGTCATCATGACCCAGACAGTCCTGGCGCGCGCGCGCCGTAAACTGTTCCGGATATTAGCCCCGAAGCTACTGGCGCGAGAACGGGGATCAGAAGCGTGCCCGCCCCGCCGCGCGCGAGCATGCGCGTGAAGACGGATCCACGAACAGGACCGAACCTATGCGACCCCTGCTTGATTTGTGTACGGCGTTAATTCTTGCCGTCGTGGCCGCGATTGTCGTCGAAAAGCTACAGGCGCGCAGGCGCCGGCGCGTAAGGATCAGAATCGAAATCGATGGTTAGTAGGGGAATTGTCAGATGCGCTCGCCATAGCCGATGGCGGTGTGGGCACTCTGAGAAGTCAAGCGCGACGATCACCCCAAAATTGCTGCAACATCCGGTGCGCGAAGGACCTGGTCGATTCGTAGTAAGCGCGCAGCTTCTCCGACTGCTCGTTGCGCAGGTGGGAGAGAAGTTCGTCGAGGCGCTGGTCATTCTCGCAGAAGACGGGCCAGTTGATCACCGACATTTCGGTCGGCGCGGCTGATTTCAAAGGAACGTCATGGAGAACGGTTAGCGGAATGTCGCCTTTCCCAGCTGCGGAATGTCTTCGCCGGCAGCCGCCGCGTCGTCATCGGGCCGCGTGGAAGGGTGCTCGGCGATGCCATACCAGGCCTGATTCTCCTCCAGTAGATAGGCATCCACGATCGGCTGGCCAAAGAAGATCGACCTCTCAAAGTCAGCGGTTACCGTACCGCGGGCGATCGCACCGCGCAGCGCCGTACCCAGCCGCAGTGCGTGAAGGAAGAACATCTGCGAGACAAGCTGGATCAGCAGGCTGGACGTGCCTGACGCGTCCCGCGTGAGGGCCACTATTGAATCCGAGAACTGAACGATCCGCACTTGCGAACCTCGATGATCAAGGGCCGGATGCAGCTTGCGGCCAGGATGCGGGTGCATCTCCTCGGCCCGCACGGCGATATCGTACAGATCCTGCATGATCTCGTGCAGGACAGCATGGTCGCCTCCGTAGCGCGCAACGAAAGCGCGAAAGCCCATGATGTCGTAGAAGCCTACATACCGTTCGGCTGTGGTCTCCCATGGAACCAGGTCACCCAGCTGCGCCATCTCACGGTTGTTGACCGGCTTTTTGAGAATCGAATCGACGAGGGTCTTTTCGAGCGAAGGCACAACGCCCTCACTGTCGGAGTGGCGGCGGCCGACCTTGTGCTTCGCGAAGAGAGGATGATCGTGCGTCGTCGAGAAGTGATCAGCCAGGGCCGGAAACTCAGTGATGAGATATTCGATGAATTTTTTCGCGATCTGTCCCGCGCCATCCTGCGTCATCACAATCAGAGTCAGGAGCGCCTTGCGCAACGCCAGGCTTTCGTCCTTCTCGTCGTCGATGTCCTTGCGGACGTTGGCCGAGAGCCGCGCGCGGAGGAGTTCTAGAAGCAGCTTGCCATTCAGTTCTGACATAGCGGGTCTACTCGTGTTGCATCTAGGATCGTACATGTTCCTTGATGCTGATATTTGAGTGCCGTTACACTGTTGTGCATTGCAGCAACAGACTGTCGTTGACATAAACCTCGGTGTCCCGTAAAACGGCCTCACGCAATGTGCATCTGCCGGTGAAGCGCACGAGCAGCGTGAGCAGCCGGAATTGTGCTCTGATCTATTCTGAAGCGATATGAAGCAACGCCCGCTTTTCCCGGAAGGAGTTCCCGAGCGGATCGCCGTCGTCCTCGGTGCAGGAGCCAGCCGCGGCGTCAGCTACGCCGATGCGTGCGACATCCAATCACCGCTTGACGCTGATTTCTTCGATCTCCTGCAGCGGGTGGAAGCAGGGTCGAGCGACGAGCAGGCGGTGCAGTCGGTTGTGAAGCAGGTGCAACGGCTCCCTTACGATTGCTGGCGGTCGATGGAGCGGGCATTCTACACCGTTCACCTGCGCGCCTATCTGAAAGCCAAGCTGAGCGCCGACGAGGACGACGAGCATCCCGATGAGCGCGTCATCAAGGAGTTTGCGCAGTCGGTCCAGGTGCTGCTGCGCAAGGCACACGGCAAGCGGACCTGCGATCACCATCGACGACTGATCGCGTCGATGCGCGAGTCGGACACCATCATCTCCTTTAACTACGATCTGGTTCCGGAACGGGCCATGAAGCCCGTCGCCGAGGCGCGCCATGTTTCGTTCGAGAGGTGGCTCTACGGGTTTACGGCGAACAAAAACAGCGCCGACCTGCCGCTGATCCTGAAACTGCATGGCAGCTCCAACTGGAAGCTCACGAAGTCCGAGAAGACCGATGTCATCGACGTGTTGACGCAGAGCTGGGACCAGCTCGACGCGACGCCGGGATACCGGGGGCACCTCGGCGAGGGGAGCTCTTTCCCGATTTTCCTGCCCTTTTGGGACAAGCGCGTCGAACGAAAACCCTGGCTGCAGATCTGGCGGAAGGCGTTCGAGCGTCTGGGCGAAGTCGACGCGCTCCTGGTCTGGGGCTATTCGCTGCCGCAGACCGACATCAAGGCGCAGCATTTCTTCAGCCTCGCACTGAGCGCGAAGGCGCCCAAGCTGTGTGTTATCGATCCATCGGCAGAGACCCGCAGGCGATGGCGCGAGCTCTTGCCGAAAGCGCATTTCTTCCCCTATGACTCGATCGAGAAGTTCTTCCGCGCGCCACCCCCCTGGTGGCGGGGGCGCGAGAAGGCCGGGGAGGCGGAGTAGGCGGGCGGTTACGGCGGAGAGGATATGCAGACATCACGGAGCAACGGACCGGGCGAGTTTTCGAGGGGCAACGTGTACGGAAGCGGCCTGTCTTTGCGGCCGTGTCCGATAGGAATTGGATAAGATACTGATATTGGAATTTCTGTCGTCGGATTTAGCCGTTTGGGGCCGGCGTCTTGACATAGTGACCGTCACCGCGGTGCACATCGACTGATATCCTAAGGGCTGTCTCATGTGGCCCAGCATGGACAATCCGTCGATCCAGGAGTTGCTGAAAGCCAAAGAATGGTACGCGGACCTGCTGGCAACCAGAGACACGAAAGAACGCGAGTGGCAACGGTTTTTTACCGCGCAACCGTTTGTTCTTTCAATGGGGCTTCCTTTAAAACTGCAACCATCGGATATCCATCCGCGGGCGCGGGCGGGGCGCTGCGAAACGGATTTTTGGATCTACCCGCGCGCGGGCAGGCCAAACGGCAACTTCGGGGTCATCGAACTCAAGCGCCCTGACTCGAAAATCATCACGCGTCCTCGGCAGGATCTGCTTGTCCTGAGCCGCGACGCGGAAACGGCAATACGACAGGCGACACGCGATGCGGTGTTGTTGCAGAGCCAGATCATCGAGGTTTCCGAGGAGCTGTTATTTGTCGGGACACCGGTTCACATCTTTGTCATCATGGGCCTGACGAGCCAGCTCCTGGGGGCATTCAGAAAAGGCCTCGTTCAGACACAGATGCACGGCCTCCTGCCGCCGAACGTTCAGATTTTGGCTTATGACGAGCTTTACAGGCGCTTCAGCAGCGAACTGCGCCCGGCTCTGCATATCCTGGTGCCGGCGTCCATGCCTGAACTTCCTCTGGCTATGCCGAACGGTTCGGATCTTGAGAGAAGGCCCCTAGGACTGGGGAAGTTTTTCGACCAGCTTCGTGGTTTTGGGCTGCTGCATTCCCGGATTGACGTCAGGACCACGCAGAAGCAGGCCATCGCCCAGTACGTCGTCGAGAACTACATCGCGCGCTGGAAGCGGCCCATGAATCTGTTCTTCGAGAGCGGGTCCTCCGTCGCGTTTATCTCGGCTGCCCTTTCGAAACACTTAGATCGATCACCGCGGCTTGGTATGGGACCGGACTTCTTCGTCGAGACCAATAACGTCGTCAGTTATCTCGATCTAGGTCTGCGCCCTTCCGGCGAGGTCGAGCTCAAGCTCTATCCCGAAGGGCCGCCCGAGCACAAATACGGGGCGATGTTCGGCCGGTTGTCGGATCTTTTTCCGCCGGCTCCCGGCGAACCGCCGTCGTCCGAAGCGGCGCATGCCGTTCACGAGTTGGCGCGTCATTTCGCCGATGCGCCATTTGCTCGGAGTTTAATACTATCTTCGGCTTCCAAGTTCGATCTGGAGCCCTCACAACCCGATCCCGGTCCATATACTGGAAGCTACGCCAACAGCCTCTTCAAGCGCGCGCTTCTTCAATCAAGGCGCCCGATCCTTTTTGTGGCGGACGGCAACAAGTTCGGCCCCGCCGATCTGCACCGGGAGTATCCCGTCTGCTGTTCTGACCTGCCCTGGACCGAGGTATGCCACGGCCCGATCGGGTTGGTCGTCTCCTCCGAAAGCGATGCTCGGCGACAGTGTGTGCTGCGACAGGCGGCTATTTGGGGCTTCGTTCAAATCGGCTACGAGCGGGCCGCCGACGACCTCCACGTTGACCTGCTGGGAACGCAAACCTTTCATCGCCAGATCTTGATGCTTGGGTAATACTTTTGATCAGTCCGCGGCGAGCGCGACATTGGAGAGTCCGAATGTCCTTTGCTGTTGCGGTTGTGGAATCATCGGATGGCTCAGAATGAAGTCGACGGCATCCTGCGCGGTGTCGACCAGCGCCAGCATGTCGTCATAGCCGTCCTTCTTGGCGCGGTTGCGCGCAACATCGAAAACTGAAGGCGCTGTTCCGAAGAAGGATTTGCCGAGAAAAACCATCGGTCCGCGCGAATGGAAAGACCAGTAGCTGTTGTGGGCGAGGTCCTGAAACACTTCCTGCAGCGTCCCGGCCGATCCGGGGGCAAAGACGATGCCCCAGGCTGCAATGGCCAACAGACCATCCTCCCGGATGCTGTTCGCAAAATACTTGCCGATTGCGCTCGAGAATTGCCCGGTGGGCTCATCCGCGTAGGCCCAGGTGGGGATAGCCAGGCTTTGGCCGCTATCCTTATACTGCGCGCGGACCTCTGAAGCGGCGGCAATATACGCCGGCTCGCTGCCGGGATAGCGCGGCACCCTCGCAAGGGCGGTCAGCGCGTTCCTGAGATCGTCGGGAGTGTAGCTGGCGAGATAAGCGCCGAGATTCCCGGCCTCCATGATACCGGGCCCTCCGCCCGTCGCGACGGAAAATCCCTTGTTGACCAGCATCCAGCAGAGTTTCGCCGTCTCAGCATATTCGGCAGTATCGCGCGCCGTACTGTGGCTTCCCATGACCCCGACGATCTTCCGGGCGGGCTTGTTCTTTAGATTCACAAAACGATAGAGAGCGCTTTCGATCGCATGATCGTGAATTCTTTGCCCCAGCGCCTCATGGATGTCGGGAAGTTTTCGGCTCTTGCGCCGGAAATGCGCGGCGATCCGTGCATCGAGCGAGCGCTCCGGCTTCTCCGGCGTGTAGCCATCCATTAATTCGTCGACAGAATAGAGCCGTCGTCGAAACGGATCGTAGGGAAGTCCGCGGAAACGCAGAACACGCGTGATTTCTTCTTGCCTCTGGATGCTGAACGTCATTCCGATGGGCCCTCTCCGGGCCTATTATCTTCTTTCGAGTCTGAGAAAAGGGGGTTGCCGGCCTTGGCCTCCTCAAAGATTGGATTCCAGTAGGAGGTCGGCATGATTAAGACACCGTCGCCCTTGGTCCAGCGCCGCACCTTTCCATGCGGCGGGATGGCCAGGTATTGCCCCTGGTGATCGAAACGTTTTGACAAGGGTTCGAAATCGAACAGCAGGTATTCAAAAAACTTCGTGGCGGCGATGGCAGGTGTTTCGGTCGTCCAGATCAGGGCGAGAAGCGCTTTGGCCAGCGCTTCTTCGGGCGAGGGCTCGGCCTCCAGAGCCTCTCGAAAATAGTGAATCATCGTGTTGAATCGAAACTCCGACGCGAGAGCCTCGGCAAGGTCCTCAACGACCATCCAGTCCTGGTAACCCTCCTCGAATATCCGGTCCCCGAGTCTCTGACCGAGTTCTGCGATGGATGTCTCGTTCGACCGCAGATACGATATGGTCTCAAGTTCCTGCGGGGGTTGGGAATCGTCGACAATAAACGGCAGAATGTACCCGACGCCCTCTTGGACCATCCGGGCGTAGGCGGCCCTGAGTTCATGTTTGGGCCACGCCTTGCGCAGATAGTCAGAAGAGATAACGATCAGGCAGAGGCGCGACTGGCGGCTGTAGACGTTGTACAGCATCGACGTGAGGTCGCGCCCCCAGAGATTCCATTTCTCGAATTCATCGAGAAAGATTTTCGAGCCACCCCACGTGTCTTGTATTGATTTGGCGATGTCAGAGGCGATCTGCCTATTTTCCCCGGCGAAAGATATGCAAAGGTCGTAGTCGAACCGGCGCTGCTGCCTCGCAATCGCTTGTGCGTCGCCGTCGAGCGGCGTCACCACGCGGTAGTTGCCGTCGGGCTTGTTGACGATCCTTCGGATCACCCATGGCTTCCCCTCGGCGTCCTGGATCGTGAATTGTTGGCGTCGGTCTAGACCAGACTTCAATGGGCGAAAGTCGGTCAATAACCAGTGCACGAATTTGCGATAGGCGGAATGGGGATGTAGCTTGCTCTTGGAGTACGCTGCTCGGTCGCCGAGGATCCGGATGGTGAGCAGTAGAGCGGCCTGAAGTGCGACCATGTCCTGTTCTTGACGCGCGAGTAGTTCCTGGAAGCACTCAACGGAATTAAAATCCACAGTAATTCAGTTTAATCGGACTTCTCCCCGGCAGAGAACGGACACGGCTGAACCGGAACGCATGCCGGTCATGTGCCCGGCGAATGGGACTCGGCAGCTCGTGCGGAGCACGGTATGTTGGACGCATGTGGGCCGATCATGAGCGAGTTGACTGTCACCCATCAGTGTTGGTCGTTCATCTCCTTGACCTGAACGGCTTGAAGTACGTCCTGGGCGAGGCCGGACGAGAAGGCGTGCCGACATTTGCGCCCCTTGCAACCGATGTCGCCGGCGGCCCGACCAATGAAGCGATCGCGGCGTTCCTCCATGCTCACCTGCAGAATCGACCGGAAAACGCTATCGGGTTCTTTCTCGCGGAGGTCCTTGAGGCGATGAATACGTTCAATCGGCGGGCGAATCATACGCGGATGACGTGGGTTACGTTGTGGGACAGCTTCATGCCCTTTGCAAGTGAGGGGCCTGACCGTTGGCTTGAACTGGTCGGGGTTAGCCGTGCAGACTTCCCTCGCTGGATCATGGCGCTGAGGTATCCGGTGTCGGCGGCGGGCCTGACGGCAAGACCGACAATCGATGATGCGGGCGGTAACGACTTCTTCTATGCCCTGCCGTTTCAGGGCCCGGGCCGGGCGATGGATCTTGGCGTTTCCCCGCTTGCGGCACCTCCCGTGCCGGAAATGGTCCACTGGCAGATCGAGCATGTCATCGAGCACTGGAAGGCTTCGGGCTGCCTGCTCGGCTCGACGACCGGGGCGACACGAGGTGAAATGGAAAAGCACAAGCCATCACGAGCTGAGCTTGAGAATGCTTCTTGGGGACGTGATAGCCCGCTAATCCAGCCCGGCGCGTTCACGCCTGCCTGAAACGATCGTGACGAGCGGGATTACAGAAAGCGCCGCTTCGGCGCACAGCGGGCGTCGCGAAACATGCCCGTCCGTTTGTGCTTCAGTCGGCACCAGAACATAAGTAAAACGTCAGCGTCGTTTCTTATGCTCCAGGGCAGTTCTGATTCTGGATTCTTCTGCAGCGTAGAAAAGTGAATCGGCGGAGCTGGGAAGACGGCCGGCTGGGTACGTCAGGTAGGCCGATGCCCGAGGCTAACAGTTTTCAGTCTGAAGGAGGCCGAGTGCGCGGGTCCTTTGCGCGAGGGCGCAGGTCCGTCAGCAAGCGCGTCAACGCAGCGGTGTACTTTTCAGGCTGCTGCCATTCCCGGAAATCTGCGATGTGTCGCTGCCTTCTAATTGAGGCTGCCCACGCCTGGTGTGCACTCATTATGCTGTCGTCCAATCGTATAGGGAACAGACGCTGCTTTTGTTCGCGGTGTTCCCTTTCGAAAATTGCTTCCACCTCGTCCCGCGCCCAATCGCTCTTCACCGAGTTTCGCGAAAGCACCAGCATAAATCCTCCATACTCCTGGAGCGCTTGATCGATGACTAGTCTGAATTCGTCTCCAGTCCGGATATCGTGCGGTGCGTACCAGCATCGAAACCCGTTGGACTTAAGATCTGCATACAGACGATCGACGAAAGCTCTGTCCTTGGAGGAGTGGCCGATGAAGTAAGTGTCTTCAACCGGTTGAACGGCTGGGCGGTCGGACTTCGATCGTTCCACACTGCGACGCATGGCATAGAGATCAACAAGTTGATAATTGTGCTCGGTCGCTTGCCGTTTATTCCCAATGAGTTCTAGGTACACGATGTATGCGTTAAGCGTTTCAGGTAAGGGAAGGGTCTGCATCGACTCTGCAAAGAATGACTCAGCCTCCGTAAGACGCCCGGTCGAGGCGGCCTTAATTGCTCGGCAACACAACCGGATGGCTACGGCGTGGAGTCGTGACTGAGCACTTGATTTGCCGTCGAGGTCATGGTTATACTCTAGTGTCCTGAGTTGGTAATCCGTTCACAAAGTCGCTGAACCTTGCCGAGGATGAGATCGGCGTCTGCGGTCCAGACGAAGGGTTTCGGGTCTTTGTTGCGTTCGTCGAGAT
>JBBRRB010000044.1:0-49863 GCA_038225555.1 Bryobacterales bacterium | reverse complement strand
TCTGCGTCGGTTGCAGGTTGGTCTGCTGTTCGAGCACCACCGCCAGCAAGATGAGACTGTCGCGCAGCGTTCCCGGCACTGTGATGTCGTTCAAGCCGGAGAACTGATCCGAGAGCAGGTTGTACCAGGTGACGCCGCGTCCGACGCCGAAGTACTTGGGATTGGGCCCTGCGTGAACCGTTCTCACGGGAACGACGAAGCGGATTCCATCGGCGGACGCGACCTCGCCGCCGCCCCACAGATTGGCAAGGGGAAGCCTGCTCTGAGCTGCGACCAGCGTAGCGTTCGCCGCCGAAAGGGTGTCTTCGCGGATGTAGCTCTGGTCCACCCAGGACAGCCGGTCGCGCTGAAGCGCCGGTACATCGCTGCGGATCAACGGCTCGGGACCGGTGTTGCAAGCCTCCGCCATGAGCGAGGCGCATAGGCTGATGTGCAGGTCGGTCGCGCGAGCCGTTCGTTCCGAGATGTGGGTAAATGCTTCTGTAAAGCCGGTGCGGGATGCGACCTCGAGAAGAAGCTCCGGCAGGTCGATGCGGGGGAGCATGCCCGTCACCTTCTTGCGCAGCTCGATGAGCGAAGGCGGCTCTTCCAGTTTGTCGAGTGGGCTGAGGAGCAACTCCTGCTTTTCGCCCTTCGTCTCGAAGCGAACGGCGGGATTGTCAGGCAGCCGCGCGGCCACCGCCCGATACGTGCGGTCCAGTTCGGCGGCCAGGGCATCGAGAGTTGGTTTTGGATCGAGCGAGAGGCCAAGCGTCCGGCAGATGACCGGCCGGGTTGACTTCCATTCGGCACCGTCGAGCAGACCGGCGCGTGGGTCGGCGTAGCGCCAGCTCCTTGCCACGAAGACATCGCGGCGCTTCAACGCCGTCCGCAGTTCGTCGAGTACGCAGAAGGTGTAGGCGCGGAGATCGAAACCGCCATCTTCGGGCAGAACATGGCGACGCCATGATTTGCCGATCACTTCTCGCGGGGCGTCGGCGGCAGGGTTCTTTCCCGTCATGTTCGCATGAAGCCACTCGCAGGCGTCCGCGACCGGTCGACCGTCGGCATTCGCGCCGAAGCGGATATGCTCGACCAAGGCAGGGAGGTATCGCCGCACCGATCGGTATCCGGCGTTGAGTTCCCGATAGTAGACGTTGTCGACGGGGCGGATGAGTCCGAGAACACTGTCCAAGGCTTGCGCGAGGGCCTCGCGCGGAACGAACTTGAACACTCTTCCCCGGACCTCTGCGTCCGCCAAACCGGGATCGATCAGCATCCTGCAGGCATCGGCCAGCGTGGCAGCGTCCCGATCCAGATCCTTCAAGGTGCGCAATCGAGCCTTCTTGTCCGCCTTGACCGCATCTCCGAACAGATCGCGGAGTAATCCTTCAAGCACCTCCAGGGCATCGTCCACTGCGGTTGATTCGAGGCTACGCACAAAAGCGACGAGCGTGGCCAGACGTCGCGGGTTCGGCAGACGCAGCACGGCATTTGCCTTGGCGGCCCCGGCGAATCGGGCCAGGGCAGCGACCCGTGTCGCGGGAACGTGTGTCGCCGACGGAAGGTCGATGCCCAGCTCGCGGACCGAACCAAGTCGCTGCAAGGCCTGGACCAAAGATGGCCCGGTGACCTTCATGGGCCCGGTCCGCAGACGATCCAGCGGCGAGCTGCGGCTGCCAACCGGCGCGATCAGCAACGCTTCGAGTTCCCTTTGTTGTTCAGCATCGATGCCTTGAGCGAGCGTCCGCCAGAGTCTCTCCTCCACCCGGCTGCGGAGACGGGCGATGTAGCGTTCCAGCGTCGTCGAGGCCGGCAGCAGGACCTTGTGCATGACGAGCCATGCGGCTGCCCGTTCAAACAGCACGCTCGGCCGGTCGTTTCCCGTCCAGCAGAGAGCATAAAGCCAGCGGGTGAGCCGGAATGCCGCCCGCGGCTCGGTGATCTCGACATAGCCATAAACCGCGCGGATCTCCGTTGCATGGAGCCAGCGCTGTTCGCCGCCACCATAGACGGCCGCATCCTCCAGTGTTCCGATGGAAAGCTGTTTGCTCAGCGTATGCAGTACCACGTCGGGCACGGCCATTGGCTCTTCAAGGAAGGTGCCCAGATACCGGACCGTGCCAAGTTGCACGGCAAAGCCCAACCGGTTGTGGTCCCCGCGCTTTCTTGCAATCAGGGCGCGGTCCGTGTCGTCCAGATGAAAATGTCGCGCAAGGTCATCCGATGGCGGCGCTCCGATGTAACGGCCATAGCTGTCTCGCTGTTCATCGGAAAGAAAGCTGACGGGCATCGTACTTCCTCACTGCCCATCGATGGGCCAGGTGCCCGATGCGGGTTTATGGCTTGGATGAATGCAACGCCCAGATACGCTTGACCTGGCTCACACTCGAACCGGTCAACTCGGCGGTGCGCTGGATCGTCTGACCGGCGGCCCGAAGGGTCACGATGCGTCGATGAGTCGCGAGGTCCGGTGCGCGTCCTGCATACTTGCCCGCAGCCTTGGCGAGCTGGACGCCCTGACGCTGTCGCTCGCGGCGCGTTTCATAGTCCTCGCGCGCCATTTGCAAAGCCAACTTGAGAAGCAGCTCTTGCACCGACTCCAAGACAATCCGGGAGACGCCGTCGGCCTCGGCTGCAAGGTCCGACAAATCTACCAGACCTGGAACCGCCAGTTTGGCTCCCTTCGCCCTGATCGATCGCACCAGTTGCTCCGCTTCCGGAAGCGGAAGTCTGCTGATCCGGTCGATCTTCTCGGCAACGACCACTTCGCCAGGTTGAAGATCCGCCACCATGCGCAGCAACTCAGGGCGGTCCGCGCGGGCTCCCGAAGCCTTCTCCCGGTACACCCCGGCAACATAGAAGCCGCTCGTTCGCGTGCTCTGCTCAATCTCCGCCTGACGTGTGAGGTCTTGCTCTTCGGTCGACACTCGAAGATAAATACGGGCAACTTTGATCGGAGCGCTAGCCAAGATGGGTACACTTCATCTGGCTACCCTAATCGATGAGGCCAAGAAGAGCAACGCGCAATGTAAATTGGCCATCACCCAATTGGCCATGCATCCTGGCCACACTAACCCGGTTTTCCGTTCCACTGCACCTCAGACCCCATTTTGTGGTGCCGGAAACTCCTGATCCACACTGGCAGGTTGTGGATTCTTTGGGCCACGTTTATCCTCTCGACAAACTGAAGACTGCGGCGACTGGCTCCTCGTTCAAGAAGCAGATTATTCTGCCAAAGTACATCAAGAATGTCGCCACGGTTCGAATCTGGTGCGTGTTCGCCGAAGCAAACCTAGGAGAGGCATCGTTCAAAAGTCCGGTCAAGTAAGCCGCATACTTTTGGTTTCAGTGGATTGTTAGAAGATCCGATAGTTTTCCACTGACAAACCAGTGATAACGGTCGGTTTTTCTTTGCGCAATCGAAACGTCAATGAACCAAGACTAGGACGATAAGTCCGATTCCGACCGTAGTGCTTACGAACGAGAGTCGCCAGAAGAGCTTTAGGCCGTTGAGCAAAGCTATGGAACAGAGGACAATTGAAACCTCAAGGCAGAGCTCCGCAATCTCGCCGTAGGTTGCGTGACGCGACTGCAGCGCAGAATCGTACTCCAATCCCTGTGCGCTTAACTTGGCGTCGTCCGATGCCTTCTTCTGTTCGGCGTACAACGCTTGGAATTCCTGCGCGCCCTGCTTCTGGCCTTGCAAGTCCGCAAGCCGTTCGTTCGCCATATAGATTCGCGCATTGGTGTCGTGAAAGGCTGAGTAGGCCCACCAGTCGGCCGTCTTTGTCTCGTCCACAATTTTTTTGGTATTGGCGTCATTCGCCAGCATCGTGGCGAGCGCCAACACGACCGCAATGATCGCAGTTGTGAGACCTACACTCTTTTGTTGCTGTACATGAGCCTTCTCGACGTGTTCTATGACTTCGTGAGCGTGCATAGGGTCAAGCTACCAGAGGATTCGGGGGAAAGAAATCTGGGTCGTTGGGGAACGTCAAGGCAGTCGCCTCTAGCGTCGGCGGCCGGGCAATGCTCCGCGAAGACTGACTTTTGACCCTCGAAACGAAACGAAGTTACAGGTGTCTTGCTTTCAGTTGCTTTTTTCCTGTACGGTCGTAGCCGTGAGTTCAACCGCGCATTACCCCGCAACCGATGTCTCCGGAGACGAGTTCCTTTCACGAGACCAGGCAAACATTGGGCGCTCCCGGATCGTTGGCCTTACCAGCCTCCTTTTCATCATCTTGCAAAGCGTTTGCACCGCCGTGATCGCGATCAGTGGTTTACGTTTGCTCATTGGTTTAGGGGCACTCGCAGCGGGGCTTGGCAGAACGGTGGGCGCGTTTCATGTTGACGCCATCCGTATACCGATGATGGTGATTGCCGTGGGCGGTTCACTCATAAATCTGTTCGTAATTTGGCGAATCCGTTCACTTCGCGCTCGCAAGTCGTCAACTTGGCGCGCGCACCCGATTGCGAACGAGACGATCCGGTCGGAGAGAGTACAGATCGCGATTGCAATACTGACACTGGTCCTGGTTGTTGCGGAGTCTGTGGCACACGTGTATCTGCATCGGGGCTAGCCCAGCCACGCGCCGTCTACCCTCTTGAAAGTTCTTTTTCCAGCCGCGCATGGAGACGATCCGCGTAGCCCAGCGGCAACTCCCAGACACGATCATCCGCGGTCAGGATCAGGATGTTCCGCGTGGAATCGAGGATAGCTGAGCAAATTTCGCAGCTCTCGAGGTGTCTCTCCACCTGGGCCAGGACGTCAGCATCCAGCGTCCCGTCAAGATAGCCCGAGATCTGGTCCCAAACGTGTTTGCATTCTAGGACCATAGGGGCCACCTCCGCTTCGACTGCATCTCTTTGAGATGCGGCGCAAGGCATTTCTGAAGCATCATTCTTGCGCGATGCAGCCGCACCTTAACTGAGGCGACCGTGATCATAAGAATCTGCGCGGCCTCAGCGATGCTCAGTCCTTCGACATCCCGCAGCAGAAACGTCTCGCGGTAGATGGGGGGCAAAGACTTGATTGCGTCCTGCAAGGCCTGGCAGACCTCTCTGCGCTCCAGCGACTCGGACGGAATTTCTCGCCAATCGCGAAGGAGTGCCGGCGACACATGACCTTCTTCGTCGGTCGGTCCGTCAAGAGATTCCATCGGCATCAGCTTCAAGCGCCGTAACCGATTGCGAGCTTCATTCAACACGATGCTGATGACCCACGTGCCAAACTTCGAGTCTCCCCGAAAACTGGCCAAATTTCGATAAGCCTTCAGGAATGCTTCCTGCGCTGCGTCTTCTGCGTCAGCCTCATTCTTAAGCAGCGACAGGGCCATTACGTAGACGCTTCGCTCGCATGGCCGAATCAATTCATAAAAGAGGTGAGCCTCTCCGGCAAGGATCGCAGCGATCATTTGCTGCTCGTCCAACTGCTGTGCTGGTTTTGTCACCATAGGATCGATCGGTCGCTTTTGAACCTTCCAATGAAGTGTACAGGGGAACTCTTATAGTCGTTGGGCCTCTGTATGGCAGGCATTTCGCTGCAATCGCCGCCAAACAAATTGACAAAGATTGCATGTAACCTTCCTGTCGGTTCCAACTCAAACTCGCAAGAAGCGTAGAGATACTTGGAACGCTTTTTCACAGGAGAAGACCGTGCTTAGCCTTAGCGAATTCAACCTGACAGACCTTGAGTCGAAGCAGGCGAAGGAATGGATCGTCACCAATGGATTAGGCGGTTATTCCTCTTCCACTGTCTGTTGCATGAATACACGTCGATACCATGGGCTCCTTGTCGCGGCTACGAAGCCGCCGGTCGGAAGAGTCGTCCTGCTGTCCAAGCTTGAAGACTGCTTGATCATCAACGGGGAGCGGATGGAGTTGTCCACGAACCTCTATGCCGACGGTACGGTTCATCCGCAGGGATATCGATTCCTTGTGAATTTCGCGCTCGATCCATTTCCAGTGTTCACCTACTCAGGTGAAGGCTTCGTTCTGACCAAATCCATCTTTATGGTGCAGGGCAGCAACACGGTGGTCATCGATTACGAGCTAGTACCAGCAGATGCAGCGCAGGACATTCGATTGGAGGTGCGTCCACTGATCGCATTCCGCGACTACCATGCGACCACGCATGAGAATGCCGTGCTTGACCGTACGCTCAGCAAGAGCTTTGGCTCCATCCGGCTGCAACCGTACCCGGACCTGCCACCCATGTTTCTGGCACACGATGCTGACACAGTGGTCGAGGATGGTCGGTGGTATCGGAACTTTGAATTTGCCGAGGAGAAGGCGCGTGGGCTCGACTTTAGCGAAGATCTTTTCGGTCCTGTTCTGTTCAATACATCGCTCAGTTCTCACCGGAATCGCTTCTCACTCATTGCGTCGACGGAGATCCACGCCGTGGGAGAGATCGACACGTTGCGTCGAGCAGAGGTGCGCAACGACTTTCTGGTCCGGGAAGCGAGCGGTGGTATTCCTCCTATCTCAGAGATTGTTCAGACCCTTGTTCGTGCCGGGCGACAGTTCCTCGTCGCCAGGCAGCCGCTCAAGACGATCATTGCGGGCTATCACTGGTTCGGAGACTGGGGCCGGGACTCGATGATCGCGTTGCCTGGTCTGCTGCTCTCAACCGGGCAGACTGAGGCGGCAAGGGAGATTTTGCTGGAGTTCCTGAAGTATGTGGATGGCGGGATGCTACCAAATCGGTTCCCGGATCAGGGAGAAACGCCCGAATACAACACCGTCGACGCGACCCTTTGGTTCTTTGAGACGGTCTGGCAGTATCTGAACTCCTTCCAGACTGCTGCGGAAAAGGAGTCTGCGTGGCATCTGATCGAGGCGACCTTCTATCCCACCCTCAAGAATATTGTCGAGCTGCACATCACGGGAACACGGTTCGGAATCCACGCAGACGACGAAGGATTTCTTTGGGCAGGGGATGGGTCCACGCAGTTGACCTGGATGGACGCCAAGGTGGGCGACATAGCGCTCACTCCGCGGGCTGGGCGCGCGGTTGAAATCCAGGCTCTTTGGTACAACGCACTGAAGACTTTGGAAGAGTTCGCACGGGAGTTCAACGATGTTGCGTCGGCCGACCGCTATGGGGCCGTTGCCGCCAGTTTGAAGGAGAAGTTTGCGGCCGTCTTCTGGAACGAAGAGACGCAATGTCTTTTCGATGTGGTAGACGGCTCGTCGGCGGATGCGTCCGTGCGGCCAAACCAGGTTATCGCAATCGGTCTCCGGCACTGCCTTGTAGAGGATGAACAGGCGCGTTCCATTCTCGCGGTCGCGGAGCAAGAGCTGCTCACTTCGTATGGACTCAGGACACTTTCTCCCTTGGATTCCAAGTACCGTGGCAGCTACGAGGGTGATGTCTGGGGCCGCGACAGCGCGTATCACCAGGGAACGGTGTGGCCTTGGTTAGCTGGGTCTTACTTCACTGCCAAGCTCAAATTTGCACACGACAAAAGCGCCGCGCTTGAAGAGACTAGGGCTTGGTTGCAGCAATTCAGTGGACACTTCTCGGAAGCCGGCCTCGGCCAGGTGTCGGAGATTTTCGATGGCGACGCTCCGCATCGACCGCGCGGCTGCATCGCTCAGGCCTGGAGCGTCTCGGAGTTGCTTAGGCTCGCGAAGTTGGTGGAGCTGTCGGGCTCGGCCTCAGCCAACAGTGTTGGCCAGCGCCGCAAGAGATAAAAGCGCCGCAATTTGTTTTCGCTCTAACCATGAAGTAGCACAATTCTCACTCGCCAGCTAGCACGAAAGGAAATGCAATGAACACTGTTCTTCGACGCCCACTTGAAGGTCAGGTCGCGTTAGTTACTGGAGCCAGTTCTGGAATTGGCCTCGGAGTCGCCAAAGCCCTCGCACTTGCCGGTGCGTCGGTGGGCGTCAACCACCCAAACACCCCCGAGCCCGCCAATCAGGTCGTTGCAGACATCGAGGCTGCGGGCGGCAAAGCAATCGCCCTGAGTGCGGACGTGAGTAACGAAGAACAGGTCAAGGCCATGGTCGCGCAACTCTGCGAAATCTACGGGACCATCGACATTCTGGTCGCGAATGCCGGTCTGCAGCGGGATGCCAACCTGGTTGACATGACGTTGGCGCAGTGGCAGTTCGTGCTGAATGTGAACCTGACCGGTCAGTTTCTCTGTGCACGCGAAGCAGCCCGCGAGTTTCTGCGACGCGGAGTCATCAAGGAGCGCTCCGTTGCCGCGGGCAAGATCATTTGCATGAGTTCGGTGCACGAAGTCATTCCGTGGGCAGGTCATTGCAACTACGCAGCTTCCAAAGGAGGAGTGATGCTTATGATGAAGAGCCTGGCTCAGGAGCTGGCACCCCGTCACATCCGGGTCAACAGCATCGGGCCTGGAGCCATCAAGACGCCGATCAACTTCTCTGCATGGGCAACGCCCGAGGCGGAAGCTGAGCTGCTGAAATTGATCCCTTACTATCGTGTCGGCGTCCCAGAGGATATCGCCCGAGCTGCCGTGTGGCTCGCTTCGGACGAGTCCGACTATGTCACCGGAACGACACTGTTCGTCGATGGCGGCATGACTTTGTACCCGGGGTTCTCTACCGGCGGCTAAGACTTTGCGCTCGTTGTGTCGAGTAGAAGATGCCGGAGTGGACATCATCTGTCCGTTCCGGCCTGGGCTCCGCTTCGGATCTCTGAGTTGGTGAATGCATTGCAGCGCGAGGGATCTCGTTTTCCTTTGTAGCTTCCGGATGGGCTGCGTTCTCACATGTTGGTTGGTTCCTTATGATGCCTTTGCCTGTAAACCAGTCTCGTGAGCTGTCTGCGCAACCTGCCGGCCCATCTGCCGCACCGGAAACATTGAAGCTCTCGCGCGACACGCACCTGCTTGAGTCCGGCATCGAGGCTGCTCTGCTCGGCCTTTTCATGATCTCGGCTTGCTCCATCACTGCTCTACTCGAACTATCCTCTTCTCCTCTGCGGCAAGCCATTCACGATGCGTTCTTACGTCGAGCCATCATCGGCATAGGCATGGGTCTTACAGCAATCGGCCTGATCTATTCGCCGTGGGGTCAGCGATCCGGTGCCCACATGAATCCTTCCGTTACCTTGACGTTCCTTCGGTTAGGCAAGATTCGTCGGTTCGACGCCGCCCTCTACATCGTCGGGCAATTCGTCGGCGGTGTCGGCGGGGTGTTGCTTGCGGGACTCCTCCTGCGTGGCATCCTGGCACGCCCAGAGATCCAGTTTGTGGGGACGCATCCTGGCGAAGCCGGCCCATGGGTTGCGCTCATCGCCGAGTTCTTCATCTCCTTTCTCCTGATGTCCATGGTGTTGCGTGTTTCCAATCACGCATCGCTCAGCCGTTATACGGGACTCTTCGCTGGTGTGCTGGTCGCGACCTATATCACCTTCGAAGCTCCGTATTCAGGCATGAGCATGAACCCTGCTCGGAGCTTTGCCTCTGCCTTTCCGGCGAGCCGATGGATGGACTTTTGGATTTACCTGATAGCTCCTCCGCTTGGGATGTTGGCGGCCGCTGAGGTGTACCTGCGGACGACGCCCAACTCTCCAGTGAAGTGCTGCAAGCTCTACCACAACCCACACAAACGCTGCACATTCTGCGGCTTAAACGGAGATCTCCATGAGCAATTCGACACATTATGACGTCATCGTGATTGGCAGCGGCGCAGGCGGCGGAACGCTCGTCCACCGGCTCGCCCCGTCGGGCAAGAAAATCCTGCTGCTTGAACGCGGCGACTTTGTTCCCCGGGAAAAAGCCAACTGGGACTCGACCCTGGTCAACGTCAAGGGAAAATATCAAACCTCGGAACACTGGTTCGGTGTCGACGGCAAGCCCCTGCACCCGCACACCAACTACTACGTTGGGGGCAATACGAAATTTTACGGCGCTGCCTTGTTCCGCCTGCGCCGCGAGGATTTCGGCGAGCTGAAGCACGAGGGAGGTTTGTCGCCAGCATGGCCCATCTCCTACGACGATATGGAGCCTTACTACACTGAGGCCGAGAAACTGTATGAGGTCCATGGTCAGCGCGGGGAAGACCCTACCGAGCCTGCCGCTGGCAGCGCATTCCCCTTTCCCGCTGTCAGCCACGAGCCGCGTATCCAAGAACTCAGCGACGATCTCGCCACCCAGGGTCTGCGCCCTTTTCACACGCCTCTCGGGGTCCGTCTCGACGAGTCCAATCCTGAGACCAGTAAATGTATCCGATGCAATACCTGCGACGGCTTCCCTTGTCTCATCCATGCCAAGTCGGACGCACATACCCTTTGCGTCAACCCGGCTCTCGAATACGCTAACGTCACACTTCTCCGCAATGCTTTGGTTAGATCGCTGACGGTCAGTGCCTCTGGACGGGAGGTCACTGGCGTCGTGACTGAGATCGCCGGCACGACAGAGCACTTCTCGGCGGACATTGTCGTCAGCGCTTGCGGCGCCATCAACTCCGCCGCTTTGCTGCTCCGCTCGGCAAACGACAAGCACCCGAATGGCCTCGCCAACGGATCGGATACGGTTGGCCGCCACTACATGGGCCACACCAATTCCGTGCTGATGGCGATTTCGAAGTGCCCAAACCCTACTATCTTCCAGAAGACGCTTTCAGTGAATGACTTCTACTTCGGAAGCAAAAACTTCGCATTCCCAATGGGTCACATATCTTTCGTTGGCAAACTGGACGGTGCGACGCTGCGGGCGGGTGCGCCTGCGATCGCTCCGGGCTGGACGCTCGAAGCTATGGCCGAGCACTCGCTCGACTTCTGGTTAACTTCAGAAGACCTGCCAGATCCGGCAAACAGAGTCACGCTCGATCGCGACGGGAATATCGTACTGAGCTATACCCCCAACAATCTCAAAGCACACGAGCAACTGATCAAGCATCTTGAACACGCCCTCAACAACATCCACTGCGTGACGCATGGCACTTGCCACCAGGGACTCTTCGCCCGCGGTCTCTTCCTGGGGCAGAAGATTCCCCTGGCCGGAGTCGCTCACCAGAACGGGACGATTCGTTTCGGCAACGACCCGAATACCTCAGCGCTGGATGCGAACTGCAAGGCACACGAGCTCGACAACCTGTACGTGGTGGACGGCAGCTTCTTTCCATCAAGCGCCGCAGTCAATCCGGGCCTGACCATCATCGCGAATGCGTTGCGGGTCGGCGACCACCTTCTGGAGCTCCTCGGCGCCAGTGCTCGGGCTCCGCAGCCGACTGTTCAGGTGGCGTAGTGAAAACTGCACGTCAACTCGTTCTTCTAGCAATCGTTCTATGGCCGGGCTGCCTGCTTGCACTGGGGCAGAACGGCCCGGTCACCCGCGTGGAAGCGGTCGGCTTTACCGTGTCCGACATGGACCGTTCCGTCGACTTCTATACCCATGTACTGCACTTCACGAAGCTCTCCGATGACGAGCGCGTTGGAGCGAATGTGGAACACCTGAAGGGAGTCTTCGGTGCGCGAATCCGCGTCGTCCGTTTGACGCTCGGCGAAGAGGTCATCGAACTTACCGAATATCTCACTCCCCGTGGCCGTCCGATTCCAGCGGACGCACGCAGCAACGACCTCAGCTTCCAGCACATCGCCGTTGTCGTCAGCGATATGCCTCGCGCCTTTGCCTGGCTACAGCAAAATCACGTCCGCTCTGTATCGAGCGCGCCCCAGACACTGCCGGCCTGGAACAAGCAGGCCGCCGGTATAGAGGCCTTCTACTTTAATGACCCCGATGGCCACGTTCTTGAGGTCATTCACTTTCCGTCAGGGAAAGGCGACCCGCGCTGGCAGCGCCCAAACCCTGAGCTCGTTGAAGGAATCGACCACACCGCAATCGCCGTCGGTGATACCGACCGAAGCATCGCCTTCTATCGTGACCAACTCGGCATGCGCGTCGCAGGCGAGAGTGAAAACTATGGTGACGAGCAGGAACAACTCAATAGCGTATTCGGTGCGCGGCTTCGAATCACGAGTTTGCGCGCACCCCATGGGCCGGGAGTCGAGCTGTTGGAGTATCTTGTTCCGCGTAGCGGACGGCCTATCCCAGAGAACGCTCAAGCCAATGACATCACTCACTGGGAGACCATTGTCGATGTTGCCGATCCCCACGCCGCCTGGAAAGCGCTTCGCGCGAAGCGCACACGCTTCGTCTCCTCCGATGTGTTGGTAATCGACGAGAAGGTCCAGGCTTCCCACTCAGGCTTTTTGTTGCAGGACCCCGATGGGCATGTCGTAGCTGTCAAGAACGCTGCTCAGTCAAACTGAATTTCGAAATAGGAAAGGTAACAAGATGACGAACGAAGAGATCCGCCTCCAGGAATCCGACGAACGTAAGAAGCACTGGAAGCGCTGGGGACCTTACCTGAGCGAGCGTGCCTGGGGCACGGTCCGCGAAGATTACAGCGCCACTGGCGAGTCTTGGGATTACTTTCCCCACGATCACGCCCGCTCCCGCGCCTACCGTTGGAATGAAGACGGTATCGCCGGAATCTGCGACCGTCATCAGAACCTGTGCTTCGCATTGACAATGTGGAACGAGAAGGACCCGATCCTCAAGGAACGGTTATTCGGTTTGACTGGGAGCGAGGGCAATCATGGCGAGGATGTAAAGGAATACTACTTCTACCTCGACAACACTCCAACGCATTCCTACATGAAGCATCTGTACAAATATCCTCACGCGGCCTATCCGTACGAACAGTTACTGCGTGAGAACCGCAGCCGTCCCAAGTCGGAGCCCGAGTTCGAATTGGCTGACACCGGGATCTTTGACGAAAACAGGTACTTCGATATTTTCACCGAGTATGCCAAGGTCGATATTGAAGATCTCGCAATCCGCATCACCGTCGCCAATCGTGGGCCCGAAGCCGCCCGTGTTCGCCTCATGCCGACGCTCTGGTTTCGCAACACATGGTCGTGGAGGCCTGGTGCACAGCGTCCCTCGCTGACCGGCACACGCGGTGCCATTCAGGCCAAGTGCCTGGAGCTTGGAACATACGAACTCACCTGGGAGGGACAGCCCGAAGCGCTGTTCACCGAGAACGACACAAATGTCGGGAGACTCTACGGCGGCGAGAATACGACTCCGTACGTCAAGGACAGTTTTCACCGTTACCTGATCGAGAACGACGCAAGCGCAGTCAACCCTGCACAAACCGGCACCAAGGCGGCCGTACACTACTCGCTCGAGGTTCCTGCTTATTCGGAAGTCGTTGTCCGGCTCCGGCTGAAAAAGGTGGACGACCTGAAGTTGGTCTCCGGATTCGGCGAAGAATTCGACAATCTCTTTACGATCCGAAAGAGAGAGGCTGACGCGTTCTACGAAGGCATTGCGCCCACAGGCATCGATGACGACACCAAAGCAATTCAGCGTCAGGCTTTTGCAGGTCTGCTTTGGAGTAAGCAGTTCTATCACTTTGTCATCGGGCAGTGGCTTGAGGGAGATGAAGCCTTTGGGAAACCACCGCAAGAACGCAAGCGAGGTAGGAACAGCGCTTGGGGCCACCTTTTCAATGCGGACGTAATCTCCATGCCGGATAAGTGGGAGTATCCCTGGTACGCAGCTTGGGATCTAGCCTTCCATTGTGTCGCCTTTGCACACATCGATCCTGGATTTGCGAGAGAACAGTTGTTACTGATGCTGCGCGAATGGTACATGCATCCCAATGGGCAAATTCCCGCTTACGAGTGGGCCTTCGGAGATGTAAATCCACCCGTTCATGCCTGGGCAGCGCTTCAGGTCTATCAGATCGAAAAGCTCAGAACCGGCAAGAGTGACCGTTACTTCCTCGAAAGGGTCTTTCACAAGTTGCTTTTGAACTTCACCTGGTGGGTCAACCGAAAGGATCTCGAAGGCCGCAATGTCTTCCAGGGCGGATTCCTCGGGCTGGACAATATTGGGGTCTTTGATCGCAGCTCAATGCTCCCGACAGGAGGCCATATCGAACAGTCCGACGGAACAAGTTGGATGGCGATGTACTCGCTCGACCTACTGGCGATCGCCATGGAACTAGCGCATGCGGACCCCACCTATGAAGATGTCGCCAGCAAGTTCTGGGAGCATTTTGTCTACATTGCACAGGCGATCAACGAGACAGAGGAAGATGGTGTCGGCCTCTGGAACATCGAAGACGGCTTGTTCTACGACGTCCTGCACACGTCCGACGGGGAACGCTTTCCCTTGCGGGTGCGTTCGATGGTTGGATTGATTCCGCTCTATGCTGTGCAGGTGCTCGAGCCGGAGCTGCTGCTCCGCATGCCAGCATTCAAGAGACGCTTGGACTGGTTTATCTGCAATCGGCCAGAGTTAACGAAGAACATGGCCTGCATGAGAAGAGAGGGCATGCTTGAACGGAGGCTCTTTTCCATCACATCCGGAGAGCAATTGGAACGGATCCTCCACGTCCTGCTGGATGAAAGCGAGTTCCTGTCGGACTACGGCATTCGTGCGCTGTCTCGCCGACACCTGGACGACCCCTACAGATTGACGGTCCAGAATCGGGAACACTCGGTGCGATATGAGCCAGCAGAGTCTTCGACCGGGCTTTTTGGCGGCAATTCAAACTGGAGAGGTCCAATCTGGATGCCCGTCAACTATCTGCTCGTTCAGGCTTTGCGGCGTTTTCACGTCTACTACGGGGATGGACTGAAGGTTGAGTGCCCCACCGGCTCAGGACAACTCATGAATTTGAATGAGGTAGCGGACGAGATTACGAGCAGACTCGTCCGCATCTTCCAACGTGACGAAAACGGCAACCGTCCCGTGTTGGGAGAAAACCGAATGCAGCAGACTGATCCGTACTGGCGCGATCTACTGCCGTTTCACGAATATTTTCACGGGGACACCGGCCGCGGTGTCGGTGCCAGCCACCAGACTGGGTGGACTGCGTTGGTGGCTTGCCTCATCTTCGATTTGCACGGCTCAAAGAACATGATCGCGGACAGGGCTGTTCCCCACGCCACAAGCGTCCAGTAGTAACTAATCTCTGGACATGCTACGTACGCTTATGCGGATACAGTAGCTTTGATTCGCTTTTACCATTCGGCGAAGAGACTCGTTCAGCAGCAGCCGGACTGGCGATCTCAATGCGAGCGTTTTGCTTGACACATAAAACCTGTAACAAACGCTAAGGATAATGGTTCAACCCGCATACACTGCCCTGGAGGCTAACACCGAATGAGAACGAATTGGATCGTCGATACCTTCAAATATATGTTTGGCGGAGGCCCCTGGACGACCATCGCCTTCGATCTGCTTCTCCTCGCAGGCATTGGCACAGCTGTGTGGACGTACCTGCGTTCGCCTGGGCAACGCACGGTGCTCCACCTATGGACCTGTCTGGCACGTCTGGTCATGGGCGCGATGTGGTGGCAGCAGGTCATCTGGAAGACGCCGCCCGACTTCTCCGGTCTCCATTTCTGGACGGAGCAGATGGTTCAGTTCTCGTCTACGGACCTGCAGCGGTGGTTTCTTCAGAATGTCATTCTGGCGCACTTCAGCTTTTTCGCGCCGCAGGTGTTCCTGGTTGAGGCTGTCATTAGCGTCGCGTTATTGCTCGGTTTCTGGTCGCGGTTGGGTTCTGTCCTGGGCGCGCTGATGGCGCTCAATCTTTCCCAGGGTTTGTACCGTTCTCCGGGCGAGTGGCCCTGGCAGTACGTATTCCTCATCATCGTGATGGTGCAGTTTTCGCTCATCCCGCCGGGTCGCAGCCTGGGACTCGATGTCCTCCTTGCGGAGCGCGATAAGGGCGCGACGGGGCTCCTTCCACGTCTGCTACGAATGTTCCGTTAGCCACGCCAACCGATCTTTTCCCGGAGAGATATTCTTGCGAATTCGTACTGTCCAGTCGGCACAGTTTTGTATCCGAAAGTCCAACGGGTTCCTGTTTACGTTGGGCACGGCAACACTAACGCTTGCCGTTCTTGTCGGCTGCAACTCAAAGCCGGCCGATCAACCCAAGTTGCGCATCAGCATGATTCCGACGACAGACCCAAGCAAGGCCCTGCGCGAGAATCAGCCGCTGCTTGCCTATTGGCAGAAACAGACCGGTCAGACACCGGATCTTACGATTCCGACCAGTTACGCAGCGGTGGTCGAGGCATTGGCCAACAATAAGGTGGACATTGCCTACCTGGGTGGGTTGCGATTGTTGGAGCGGGAATCGGTCTCTACGTTTGCAAGGAAGCGTGGGAGATTCTGCGTGAGGCGCGCAATGCTTGAGGGTAACGAGAACCACACCGACTAATCGACTCAGAGCGAAAGATTCCGCTCTGGGTCGATTTTTCAGAAAAGCAGGGGAGGTCGCTGATTGGCGGTCCTCCTCTTGTCACCGTCTATGAGCCGTCAGGCGGCTCTTTTGGTGTTGGCAACTGGCTTGGGTACGGGTTGCAGTGCGGCTTTCTTCGCTTTCTCTTTGGCTGAGAACTCCTGTTTGACCCTGAGGGCGATAGCGTCAGTGTCCACCTTGTACGAGATGCCAGTCGTGCACGTAAGTTGCCCAAAGAGTTGAAGTTATGCCGGTTGAATTGGTCTATGCCCGTTCATGCTTGTAAATCCTGATGATGTTGTAATAGCGTGGGGCCATCTGACCTAAAGAGGCCGCCGCAATCTAATGAACCGGAGAGACTTCCTTCACGCCTCCATCGCCTCATCCGCGAGTCTTTCTCTGCCGCTCGCTGCCAGAGCTGTGGCCCCGTATCCAGATCAGCTGCCACCGCCATCCTCATCAGCACACACCGGCGCCGCTTTCCCGAAGGACTTCTACTGGGGGACCGCGACCGCCGCGTATCAGGTGGAAGGCGCGTAGAACGAGGACGGGAAAGGTGAGTCCATCTGGGATTGCTTCACTCACACCCCAGGCAAGATCAGAGGATCTGGCACGGGAGACGTAACGTGCGATGACTATCACCGCTTCAAGGAAGACATCGGCACCGTGAAGCAGCTCAACTGTAAGAGCTATCGCTTCTCGATTTCATGGTCGCGCATTCAGCCGAGCGGCACAGGAGCCGCCAACCAGATGGGGCTCGATCACTACTCGCGCCTCCTCGACACACTGCTCGAAGCAGGCATCCGGCCATTCTGCACCATGTATCACTGGGATTTGCCTCAAGGCCTTGAGGATCGCGGCGGATGGCCGAATCGCGAGCTGTCAAAATACTTCGCCGATTACGCGAGCATCCTTGGGAAGCACTTCGGAGATCGCATCACGGTCTGAGCACCGTTCAACATGCCATGGACGTTTGCGTACCTGGGGTACGGCGTCGGAGCCTTTCCTCCAGGCAAGGCGGACTACGGCTTATTCCTGAAGGCAGCACACACGATCAGCCTGGCTCAGTCGCAGGCACTCAGGGCGCTCAAAGCGGTATCCCCGAAAGCCACGGTGGGAAGCGCGTATGGCATGACTCCGGCTTACCCGAAAACGAACAGCGAGGCGGACATCGCCGCCACTGCCCGGTATCACGCGATGAACAACGTTTTCTTCCTGCACGCTGCGATGACTGGGGAGTATCCAAAGGCTTTCGTTGGGCCTGTTCCGTTGAAAGAAATGGGCTACCGTGCCGGCGACGAGGAGATCATGAAAGCCCCGCTTGACTGGGTCGGCTTTCACTACTACACCCGTCGCGTCGTCTCGGCAGTGAATGCAGCGGCCGGTGCAGGCGGCGCGCAGTTTGGTACCGAGACCGAGCTCGACGGCGGTGGTCCCGGAAGCAGGGATTCCTACACTCAGTTTCATGCTGAAATGCCCACCGAAGGTCCACTCACGGATGCTGGACTAGAGGTCTACCCCCAAGGCATTCACGATCTGGTGATGCAGATCTCGCGGGAGTATGACTTTCCAACGATTGAGATTACCGAAAGCGGCTGCAGCTACCTCGACGCTCCGTATGCAGAGCAGGGCGGTCATGTCCCTGATACCCGGCGCATCGAATTCTTCCGCAGCTACCTGAAGGAGCTTGCAAGAGCGATCGAGGAAGGGGCGAAGGTGCGTTCCTACCATGCGTGGACACTGCTAGATAATGGGCGGACGGATTCAGTCAGCGGTACGGCCTTACCTATGTCGATTTCAGAAATCAGAAGCGAACGGTCAAAGACTCGGGACTCTGGTACAGCCGGGTAGCTGCTGCAGGACGGCTAGATAAGTAGTGGCTTCAAAAGCGCATCGACATGCCGTCGAGAATGGAAGGAACCAGCTTGGCCTTGATGTCTGTGAATAGATTGAACTTGCCGTCCGAGGTTGCTCAGAGGTCGATCGGTTCTCGCCAGGGCGTCATTCGCTCGAAAAGATGTTGGCTCTCCCTCTCAATCCAATGCTCAGTGCTCCAAGCGACGATCACCAGAACGCTGAGTAAGACGGCAACACAAACGATGTTAGCCGCGATCTCGTGATACGAGATCCTAGGCCCGGCAGTTCCGGCGCCGCAGTATGGGCATGAGCGCAAGTCACCTTCAACATCAGCGCTTTGCGGCTCGCTCCAGTTCTTCCATCTCGATACGACACAGCCTTTCCAATTGCGCATCGTCTTGGTTCTCCGATTCTTCAACATCCGACTCTTCTGCCTCTGGCTCGTCAGCAACCGCCTGCGCTTTCGGTTCTGCGGCGGCAAACGCGGCGCGCTCACGCTTATCGCGGCGAACATCCAGAAGTTGCTCTCCAACTGTGTGTTTCGGGGAGTAGCAGTATTGGACGTAGGCCTCAAACAACGACTGGTTCCGCATGCCGCGTCGTAACAGATCGGCGTGGTGCTGCCTGTAGAACTGAGCCAGCGCTTCCGGGGTAATGATATAAAGATGCCGCTTGCCCCGGCATTCCACGGTAGCCTCTAGCCAATGTTGCTCAATCCAGTAAAGGATTTCTGTTTTACGGACGTGGAGCGCACACGCCAGGCTTTCCACGGAAAAGAGATCGCACCGGATCTCGCGAACACTCAGGTGATTGCGCCGGAGCACATTGCGGACTGCCTTTGGGCTTCTATTGAGCCGCTTGGCGACATCTTCTACCGACCGCTTCACAAGTTCTTCCCGAACGAGATCGATCTCGGACTCGGTCCAGCGCCGATGCTCCACTCGTGCTTTCAAACCGTGCTGGATGATGAATCGCCAGCACGCTTCCTTTGATCGCCCAGAGTGCCGCTGCAGGCGGACCACCAGTTGTTCAAGCTTGTTGCCTAACAAAACTTTCGCCTGGGCCGCCATCGCGGCGGCTTCGGCAGACCATTGCGGAGGGATTCCCGATTTGTGCTGAGCGGACTTCATAATGCATCGCTAACGCGTCTCCCGGCAGGTGAACCCGCCTTTCTTTGTCAATACAATCCGCCCGCGATAGCCTCATAGTCCAATTCATTGTTGATGTTTCATCATTCGGAAAACGATTGTTCTTTCCGAGGTGGTGCAAACGCCAGAATCGAGCGCCATTCGTCCAACATTGCGTCCGTCGATGGAAATGCCCGTCCGAACGGTAAGAACCGGTCTTGCCCAGCCACAATCGGTACTATTTCCGAGCCTGAGCAAAACCCCTCCTCACGTGGGCCGTGCAATCGTGATCGCCTCGTTTCCATCTCCGTAATGCTGAGCGGTACCGGAGTTGGGCTATGGCGCGCAATGAGACAAGACACATGGAGGCTGTCACCGCTCTGTCGGAAGAGCTGAACTTCACACTTGCGGCCCAAAAACTGCATATCAGCCAGCCGACAGTCACTCGCACGATAGCCGAGGTCGAGTCGATCGTGGGAGCACGGCTCTTCGATAGAGATCGCAAATCAGTACGCCTTAACGCTGCGGGACGTGCTTATCTCGAACCCGCTCGTTTAGCACTGCTCCAGGCTGAAAGAGCAGTCGAAGCCGCCCGAACGGCTGCGCAGGACTTCGAGTCCGTGCTTCACATCGGCAAGTCGCCATACGTCGACCCATTCTTCGTTTCAACACTGCTCGCGTTGCGTCTCTCGCGCTTTCCGAGGTTGCGAATCGAGTTATCGAGTCAGTTTTCCTTCGCTCTCTCGCACGACTTGATCTCAGGCAGCCTTGACATGGCACTCGCAAACGAGCCTCCGCAGTCGCCTCTGCTGACGAGGGTGAAGCTAGGAGAAGCTCCCTTCTATATCGCAATGTCCGAGGAGGACGATCTTGCTCAGGACATTGCTGTCCGATTGGAGAACCTGGATGGCCGGAACTGGCTTGCCCCAGAGCGGCGTCTGCACCCGCCTCTCTATGACCGTCTCATGCAGCTTGCCGACGAGAGACACGTGAGACCGCGAAGCTTACATCACATGATTGATCCCGAAGAGGCATTCCCATTTCTGACGGGTAGTCATTACATCGCATTTGTCTCGAAAGCGGGAGCATTGCGCATCTGTCGCAACGGCATCACGGTCCGTCCGTTGGCGGAGCCCTCGTTCCTGATCGGGACGTATCTGATGTCGCGTGCAGACAATGATTCACCTGTGGCGAGCGCCGTTGTAAGGGGATTCATGGCGCGACTCTCTGAAGCCAGGAACAAGCATCCATCGACTATGCCTGCCGCCTAAGTAGCAAAAATGAATGGAGTCGTACAACTATGCCTGTTCCGAAACAAAGATTACTTCAATGTGTGCACATTTGCCCGGAATGCGGTCAGCCCGTGATCCTGGCCGAGATGGACTTCAAGTCCGTCACCACCGGAATTGCCACATGCAAACATTGTGGATGGTCGGGGCAGATTGAAATCCAAGTCATCGAAGTGGGTAAGCCAGCCTGACGGCTGAGGACCCTTCATTCAGCCGCCTGGTGGTTTCGGCGTGTTTCTTTGCTGCTGACTGACAGTTCCTCGTCCGGGCACCCTGAGACGGCGGAACCTTCGACTACGTTCCGGAGCCGCGACTGACACATTGACTGGAGTAGTCACGCAAGATGCGTGGCTCACCTCCCTCGTCATGGATGTGCTTTGCCTCAATCGAAACGTTCGTTCTCATGCAAGCGCAGAAGGAAGTGCCATCAGTAAACGCGATATGTACCTCGGGACCGTATGCGCCATCCTCGAAGATGGTTAGTTGGCGCACGACTTTGCTGGCGAGTTCATCACATGTGATCATTGTTTACCCGGTCCTTGATAGGAAAACACGGAATCGTGTCACACTCCCGATTCTCTTTGAGGCTTTCTCGGTTCTGAACATTGACGGACAGGGTTCTTGAGGAAAGACTCTGGAGTATTTTTTGGTACTCTTTGGCCGCGCAAGAGAGTGCATGCGCTAAATATAGCGCATGCACTAAGGCAATCCTCAGAGGATGTCCTCTGATATCTGTATCCAGCTCGGAGAGCGCATCCGTGAACTGCGAAAGCAGCGCGGATGGAGACAGATCGACCTTGCAGAACACTCCGGTATTCATGAAGTCCACATCTCTGATCTAGAGCGAGGATCGCGTGAGATTGGGCTCCGTCACCTCTCTGCCTTGGCTGCAGCGTTCGATCTGTCGCTTGCGGCTTTCGTCAAGACTCTCGATGGCCGGTAGGCTGGATGCGGCCGAGCAGAGCCGAAAAACGCTACGAACAAAGCGAGAGTTCTTCTAGTACACGCGATCCTGATACTTAGCACTCGGGCTGCCAGGTTTCGTCAGTTATTGATCATGTGCCGGAACCAAGGCGGTCCCGCCAAATGCGTTAGACCGCCCTTTTGACGATCCACGCCGAACGCGCCGCTTGGTAAGCCAGAGCGTCGGCGCGTGTTTGCTCTGGATGGCCGTTATGGCCTTTGATCCAGCGCCACTGGACGAAGAGCCTGTCATTCAGAATCAGAAGCTGCTTCCAGAGCCCTTGGTCCCGGAGTTCCTTGCCACTCCGATTGCGCCATCCCTTATTCATCCAGCGGAAGACAAGCACTCCCATCCCGTAAATGAGGTACTCCGAATCAGACCAAAGCTCCACAGTTGCTCCTACAGGTAGGGACGCAAGCGCCCTAACTGCGGCAAGAAGCTCCATCTCCTGAATCGTCGTCCACGGCTCGGATCCGGATATCTCCCAACGCTTTTTGTCTTGCACGAGAACGGCGCCCCATCCGCCGGGGCCGGGATTCCCGATTGCTGAACCATCGGTAAAGATGCGAGTCATTTCTGCCATGAGCCTCCTTCGTAGAGCTGGTTTGCGGGTTCTTCGATCGCCAAGTGACCGCAGCTCATGCAGCCTGCATCGGGATCACCTCGCCAAATGGCGCTTGCCGTCCACCTGTGGAAGCCCATAAGACCGGGTAGGCAGGTGCGGAAGATGGAAAGCTCCCATACAGGTCCGTCAGAAACACCAGCGTTTGCGGCTGAATGTGATGAGCTTCGAGCCATTCAAAGCACGGGCCAAACTCCGTACCTCCACCGCCGGTCGGTCGCAAGGAAACTTGCTCTCCAGTCTGGTACGTCTCGACCTTCTGGACGATCGCGTCGAAGTAGAGAACGTGCACTCTTTGCGGTCGCTGCCCTTCAAGAATCGAGCGCACCTCGGCCTCGAACAATCGGAGCTGCCGCTCATTGACTGATCCCGAACAATCGACCGCGATGGCGATCTCACCGATACCTTCGCGCTGTACACCCGGAAGGTAGAGGCCGGCCCAGATGTGGCGGCGATTCGGGCGTGACCAACTGTAGTCTGCGGGAGTTGTCTCCGACCAGAGTCGGCGCAGCATCTCGCGCCAATCTACCGACGCTTCGGCCGCTCCTTTGAGAGTGCGTTGCACGGCGGCAGGTAGTTTTCCGGCGCGGGCTGCGACCGTGGCCGCTTGGTGAACGGCAATGGTCCATTCCCGCTCCTGCTCCTCGGCTTCAAGATCGTTGCCGCCCTTCACCGGCGCGTCAAGGACCTGCCCAATCCCGCCTTCAGTGGTGGGAGACATCAGCCCAGTAACTTCTGCCTCTCCGCAGACTTGACCGTCGTTTTCGGAATTGTCCGTACCGTTCGGAGTGGCTGAGGCCTTGCGCTCCAAGGTCAGCCGGTTGTAGATTTCCTCTGCGCTCAACCCCCGAAAGCGGTTGTCGACAAGAACTCCTTCGGGAAGCCTGAGTCCGGCGTCAAGCAGGAGTGGGTTGATGGCGTAATCGCAAGCCTCGTTCCACCGCTTTGGGTCCCGTCCGGCGCGGCGCGTGTGGTGGCGCAGCGCCGGGTGCATCACTTCGTGGGCCAGGGTGCCTGCCAGAGTTGCCGCATTGAGCGTGTCCACGAAGTCTGGGTTGTAGTAAAGCGAGATGCCGTCGGTCGCCATCGTCTTGATCGATCGAGTCTCATGGCCCTTTAGCCGAAAGAGAAGCGAACCGAAGAAGGGATGGTCCAGAAGAAGAGCGGTTCGTGCCTTCTGGATGCGCTTTAGGATGGGGGTGTCAGGGCTCATGCGGCAGCGGGCGCCTCCATATACGCAGACATGTGGGCGAAGATGTCCTCGGCGGTCTTTGCTGGATCGGTTTGCGCAGACGCACTCCGGCTATGCAGCACGCCATCCATCTCCGATACGATCCCTGCCGCTTCCGAGGCTGTGGCAACTCGCAACAGGTCGTGCTTCTTGAGTTCCTGCGCTGAGTGATTGCAGAGCCTCTGCCTGACCTGCTCCGCAACTCGGTTCAAGTCCGGATCGCCAACGACGTTGAGCCGGGGCAGAAGCTCGACGAGGTCCGCAACATTGGTGACCAGCGTGGCATGGAACCGGGACTCGGGTTCGTTGAGGCGGTCCACCATGTGCGAGACTACCTCTCTCAGTCTCGCCCAGAGGTCCTCGGTGCCACGCACAAGGGACTGGCGAACATTGGTGTCGATCTCGCGGGCGACACGCGCCTGCTCTTCGGCAGACATCTCCACCCGAAAGTCGGTGCCTGACGGGATCGGAAGAATTTCGAGCTTGAGACCGAACTTTTCCCGCAGCTTCTCTACGGAGGGATAGTCTTCCTCACGAAAGAGGCCATTCAGTTCCGGCCGTACCTGCGCGATGTACTGGGGATAGACGTCCAGGAAACTCTCGACACCCTGTTCAAGGGACGATTCGAACTCCCGCATACGAGCCGTCAAATCGAAGTAGAAGTTTGACGGCAGAAGACGGAAGCCCTCATCGGACCACGGCAGCGTGACTTTGTAGAAATACTGCCGGATCTGCCCCGCAAGCGTGCGAAGGTCATCGAGTCTCTCCGCTCCATGCAGAAGCTGCTTATTGAATCTGCCTGCGCCCTGGTACGCACCGTGCTGATTGGCAACATCACGGCTGATTTTGCGGTCGTGCTTTACAGCGGTCCAGATGCTGATATGGACCGCCGACAACATGGCGCGTTCGGTAATCATTGGAAGACCTCTCTGTGGCTTACTCCGAATCGAATGAACTCGGGCGTGTGGGTAATGGCGGTGTCCCGTGCGGCCGCGTCGCGCATCGACAGGACGCACATCTCCGCCGGCATGCGATCCAAGTAGGTCAGGACTCTCCCGATGGAGGTGTCCGTGACGGTCCGGCCAAGTGCCGTCGCGATGGCGATCTGGGCCGAGGGTTCGGTAGGCAGAGGTGCCGTATCTGGGCTAAGAAGGATCTGGTCGATTGACGGCAGCCCGCGAAAAAGACGCAGGAACGCAACGAACTCTGAAGCGGCAGCCGGCCCTATAGTTCCGTCGAGAAGCTGCGCCTCGAACTCGTTAGTTCCGGTGAGTAACGCAGTCTGCCGTCGCTTGGATATTCCACTCAGGACGTTCGAAGCCATCTCCCACGAACGCGGGGTTGGCCACGCATTTGCGTCGGAGCGAACCTCGGCATCATGCAGCAGCTCGGGCTTGAAGCGCAGGAAAGCAACGATCTCCGGACGCACGCCCGCCTTGATGGCCCATCGGCTCCACTCCTCCGGATCGGGCTCAAGTTCCAGATGGACGAACCGGTTGCGGAGTGGGCGAGGCATGGCGAAGTGCACGCCGCGCTCGGACGCGGGATTACCCGCTGCGATGACAACCCAGCCCTCAGGTAGGACATACTCTCCCAGCCTGCGGTCCAGTACCAGCTGATAGCAGCCGGCCTGAACCATTTGGGGCGCGCTCGTCAGCTCGTCGAGAAAGAGGATTCCCTTACCCGCGGTCGGTAAGAACTTCGGAGGTGCCCATTCGGTCTGGCCCGAGGTGATGCGCGGCAATCCGCGCAAATCGACGGGATCCAGCTGGACAGCTCGCACATCGAGAAAGTCGTAGCTGAGGTCGGCGGCTACCTGAGCGACGATCTGGGATTTGCCTACGCCGCATGCGCCCCAGATGTGGAGAGGCACACGTTCGCAGATCAGCGCATGGAGCGCCTCATATAGCTTGGAGGGTGTCATTGGATAGTCCTCGTTGGAGAGAGTGAAAGGACAACGTCTAGCCCTGACCCGTCCGACCTAAGGTAGCGTCTCGGATAGAGTGTCCAAGAGCAATGGCAGCGAGTCACATGTCGACTCAGCATGGCGGGCGTTCCGTAGCTGCTTGTGTCTCGTCTGCCCGCGTCGAAACGCGCCAAGATAAAGTGCCGAATTGGTCTGTCTTCGCGCCGTCAAGTTTGGCCGAGAAGGGGCCGGCTTGCACCGTCGGTGTTGCTCGGACGTGTCATGTAGACGAGCTCACGTCGGTGCCGAGTGCCGAAGATCTGGACAACTTGCTTTCTGAAGAGTGCAGAAGGAGCGGCGTGTCTCGATTGTCCGAGAACGGAAGATAGCAATTCTAGAGCCGTCACACCGTGGATCTACCCACACACCTATGCAACGCGGAGATGGTGTCCGCGGCTCACGCTGACGCCTTCAAGCTCGATCCCAGAGGCGAATTCTTGCTTGATCGCATCGTGCATCGGAACACAACATTGCATGCTTGCCAGGAACTCACGCTGTAGGTGGGCTGGAAGAGATGCGGCGATCCGCTCCCACAGAGCGCCATCGAATTTTGCCTCTATGCGCAATAGGCGCATGGGCACTGAGTCCGGGTTCTGGATTCTGACCGAGTCGACGCTATTCTTCTGCCGCCGCAGTGTGAACTGGGGACCCTCCATCTTGGTGAGATTGCGGGACTCGAGGAAATATAGGACCAGCAACTTAGTCTGGGCGACTTTGTTCTCGGCCGCTCTTGCCCTGGCCGTGAGCCGTGCCGACTCTGCTTTGCAATAAACCTCGCGGCTTTCCATCACGCGGATAAATCGGCCGAGACGGTCGACCTTCTGCCCAAATGCTTCGCAGAAGCTGTGGAATTGGTTCCGACTCTCTTCGCCGATAGCGCCCGTCTCCTCCAATTCTTCCTGCATCTGATCGAGCATCAGATCAATCTCGCGATCAATCTCCAACAGAGAATGCTCCGATGCGATCCCATTTGGATCCTCCGCCACCGGCTTCGGTGGCGGGGTAAACGACAGTGCATTTGTTTGGTTTGTTGTCATCGAACCCTTCCTTTGAAGGCGGACATCGTTCGGCTGCAGCGTGAGCTGCCTGGATTGCATGGCTTTGAGACCCGATATGCTAAGCCGCATAGCTTTCCTGCGCTCTGCAGTGGGCATACGTGCTGAGCCCCGGGGCAAGCGGCCCACTTTTTAACTTGCTCATCGAGGAGCTCCCGCACACCCAACATGAACCTGGACGAAGCGTCGCTCGCTCATGCTTCGTTACCGCATTTAGGTTGCTGCCAGCAGCACTCTTTTACGTGCCCTCTCGGCGTTCGCCGGTGCTGCGTACGTCACGTGTGCGCTCCAGAAGCTGGTGGATGAGCCCGGGGAGAGACTCCAAGTCCAGTTCGGAGGATGCAAATGAGCGAAGAAGAAGTTGTTCTGGCAACAGCCAATCCCACTTCTCCTTCATAGCGTCTTTCGGCCGGATTCTCAAAGCCTCTACCGTGGGTGCGGCTTGCTGGGCGAGCTTCTCTAGGGTGTGAACGACCTGGGGTGCCGTGGCGTCTGATAGGCGAAGAAAGACGCCTTCGTTGGTGGTCTCATGCCCAGAGGCGGTAAGGAGCAGCGCGAGAGCATCGTTGGCCCAGTCGCCGTGCCAGGTGAGCAGGAGTACTCCGGCACCATCGGGGACGACGCTGGCTTGGTCGAGATGGGCTAAGCGGAAGGACGTCCGTGCTTCTTCCAGCATAGCGGTGGCGAACCGATCCAGGAAGGGGATGGGAGTGCTTTCGGAGAGGACTTTTTTCATCTCCTGGCGCACGCGGTCGTGGACGCGGCCGCCGGCCCCGTCGAACGACGGCGGAGCGCCGCCTGGGTCGGAGGACACAAGGATGAGGCGCTCCTGAATCTCAATCTTTTGCACACGCCAGCGCTGGCCGGCGAAGATAATCCGCTGACCGATCGTGAGCGGTCGAGCGATCGGAATCGATCCGAGCGTGCGGCCTTCGGCAAGCAGACGAAACTCTTCTCCGGAAGTGAAAGCGCTGTAGAAGTCATAGCTATTGATCAGCTCCTCCCCGACTGGTCCGGGCAGAAGCGCGCCGGCGCTTTCCTGCTGCAGAATTTCTTTGACGGCGAGGGCATGCAAGAGTTCGATGAACTCTGCCTTGGTGACTTGGGTAAACGTGCCGCTGCTCACAAGGGTCGTCCAGAGTTCCTGTGCAGTGGCGCCGCCCCGCTGTGCGATCACGGACAGGAGCTGCTGAACTAGGGTCGAGGCGTGGACGGCTTCTCTCCGCGGAGGCTCGACCCAAGCCTGGGTGAGCAGGCGGACCATGGCGATTGTCTGGACGAGTCCTTCCCGAAGGCGGTCCGACAATGGCGATTTCGGCGTGAGCTTGTCTTCGCGGCAAAGACAGCGAAGAATCGCAGGCTCACCGGCCCGACGGCCGGAACGGCCAAGGCGCTGGCGCAAGCTTGCCACCGAGGGTGGCGGGCCGATTTGAACGACGCTGCGGATGTTGCCGATATCGATGCCGAGCTCGAGCGTGGTCGTACAAATGGCGGTGGCTGCTGTGGTGCCCTGCTTGAGAGCCGCCTCGGCTTCTTCGCGAATCTCGCGGGAAAGACTCCCGTGATGCGTCCAGAACTCGTTTGGAACATTCTCTCGCTCTGAATATCGCCGGAGCAGATCGGCGTACTCCTCGACCTTTCCGCGGCTATTCGGGAAAACAAGATTGTTCGAGCCACGAAGATGCTGGTACAGGTACTCAGCGATCGCGTGTTTCGCGGAACCCGGAACGTCGTCATCTTGCACGTTGCTCGGGGCGCACGACGGGAAACCGACGGGATCTGCGGCGACAGTCGTGGCCTCAGCCTGAGGCTTCTCCCAGTCGTCCAGATAGCCACGCACGATGAGTCTGAGTTCGTAGCCTTCCGAACCGGTGTCGATAGTAGTCACTTGGCGCTGTTGGCCGGGACGTAGGAAGTCGGCAGCGAGAGCCGTGTCCCCAAGAGTGGCGGAAAGGCCCACGCGCGTGATGCGGGTGCCGGCAGCGAGATCGAGCCGGTTCATCAGCGATTGCACCTGCTTGCCGCGCTCAGTGTCAATAAAGGAGTGTAGTTCGTCGACCACAATGGAGCGGATGGCTGTGGCGAACGCGGGTATCGTGGTCCCCTTGTTTACGAACAAGGCCTCCAACGATTCAGGAGTGATGACGAGAACACCTCGCAGCCCCTGGAGAAAACGCAGTTTCTTCCCAGCGGTGACGTCGCCATGCCAACCGAGCACGGGGAGGTCGAGTGATTCGCAGAGGGCACTCAGACGCTGCGTCTGGTCGTTGATAAGGGCCTTGAGCGGGCTAATGGAGAGGATGAAGCCAGCCTGTGATCCTTCATGCCCACCGCCTTGGAGAAGGCGGGTGAGGAGTGGAAGGAAAGCAGCTTCCGTTTTGCCTGCGGACGTAGCTGCAGCGAGAATGACATCGCTCTGGGCGGCGAGCAACGGAGCAATGGCCTGCTGCTGAATCGAGCGCAAAGACGTCCAGCCCTGCGCCCAAATCCATTGCTGGATGCGAGGATCGAGCAGAAGGAATGAGCTCGCCTCAGAGTTTGAAGCTGGCAAGTTCGTCATCGTCTTCAGTGATCTTTTCCAAGTCACCGCCCCGGTCAGGCTCGACGCTGTGCCCTTCGATCAAGCTTGTCCACTGGACATCCTGGTGCGCATCGAGGATCGCCAGCAGATCGATGAACGAGGTGATCGTCGTTCGTGGCGTGCGGAAGTAACTCTCACCAAGCCGCTTGCCGCAGTGTTGCATGAAAGCCGCGACGCCTTCGTCAGGCAGTAGATATCGTTCGGGATTGCCGAAGGCGTAGACATCGCGAAGTTTTTCGAGCAGAAGATAGAAGTCCTCCGGGGTGAGCGCGGTGAGCCGGATGACCGGGCCGGAAAGATCCGTGAGGCCCGACTTTGCGAAGGTGTTCTGGGCCAATCGCGATTGCAGGGCGGGGTAACTGTAAAGGCCACGGCGCGTGTCGAGGAGAAACTCCGGCGTGCCGCCCAGGATGAAGCCAATGCCTTCGGCAGAACCTTGCAGCGAATCATTCAGGATGCGCAGGATTTGTTCGTAGTTGGAGTTTCGAGCCTGCGTATTGGTGAGTTTGTAGAGGTTCACCAGCTCGTCCAGGCAGATGAGCAGGCCGTTGTAACCGGCAAGGCGAACGAACTTGGCGAGGAGCTTGAGCTGATCGTAAACAGAAGCGTCATCGACGATGGTCCGTACGTTGAGAGCCGCGCGCGCGTCCGTACGCGTGGAGAACTCACCACGCATCCAGCGAATGGCATCGCTCTTCAACTGCTCGTTCCCAGTGTCGAAACCTCTCCAGTAAGCGATGATAACGTCGGCGAAGTCGTAGCCGTTCACCATCTCGGCGAGTTGCGCGGTCTGCCTGCGCACGACCTGTTCCGTGGAAAGGCTGAGCAGGCCTGCCTCTTCTTGGGCCTGGGAGATGAACTTCTCCAAAATCCCGGCAAGACCGCCACCTTCGGGCCGCGTGCGCGTCGCCGTGTTGCGCGTCAGCTCCGCAAAGAGCGAACGTGCCTGCCCGCCGGAGGACTGGAGACGTCGATCCGGATTGAGGTCAGCATGCATTGTGACGAGCTTCTTTTCGATGGCGATCGAGCGCACGAGGTTCAGGAAGAAGGTCTTGCCCGCACCGTACTCGCCAATCACGAGTCGAAAGGTTGAGCCGCCATCTGCGACGCGATCGATGTCGGCGATGAGGGCTTTCAACTCCTCAGCTCGACCGACCTGAATAAGGTACTGGCCGAGGCGTGGAACGACTCCCGCTCGCAGAGATTGGAGGAGTGCATCGCGTTCGCGTGGTCGGATGGGGGGCATTACTCGGCGGCCTCCAGAAGTATTTGCTGAACGTAGATCGGATCGTCACCCTCTATCAAAAAGTCTCCAAGACGATCAAGAGCGGCTTCGTTGATGCGTTCCAGGGTTCCATCCAGCATAATCTGCATCTCCGCGGCTGACCGCAAGAGCTCTTCTCGAGACCAGGTTGATTTACTCACGAGCAGGGTGACGAATAGTTGATCCCGTGGAGTGAGCCCCGGCAGTGGTGAAGCTCCCAGACCACTGGCCAACTGCTGTTGCACCGGAACATTGGCGAACTGAGGTGCAGGTACAACCGGAACTGGATCGGCTTCTTCGGCGAAAACACCCGCGAGCAGCTCGCTCACCTCACTCGACTGCTGACGCAGACGCGTTAACCGCGAGGGGTCGAGAAATTGTGCAGAAGAGTCATTAACCGGGGATGGAAGTGCCTGAGATGAGCGGGAGCGGTAGCAGTTTGAGGCGCTATGCAGGTCGGCGTAAAGCATCTGCGCTTCCAAAGTCAAAATGCGGTAAATGCGCTCAAGCAGCTTGACCTCCTCTGGAGAGACGACGCCGTCAGACGCTGCCATTTGGGTGAGAGCCGACGCCACCTGCTTGCGATCAGCCATAGGCAGAGCTTCCAGGCGGGCTTTCAGAGTAAGCAGAGTGGGCGGCTGCTGGAGCATGAGCCGATAGACGGCACGAAGCCTGGCTTGCGAGTTCGGCGACAAGCCTGCCCATCGTCCAATCAGCCTATCGACGGCGGCCGCCTCTTCATCACTCGCGTGCCCGTCAGCGAGTGCAAGGATGGCGGCCAAAATCACGGCGACTGCAGCTGATTGAATGGACGCAGGTGCGGCGTCCTCCGCTGTCGCCAATAGGGGAAAGAGGACGACGTAGTCCGCAGGCTTCGGCTTGCGCGCACCCGCAAGTACGTCCGGCTCGAAGCCTACGCCAAAGATCCGCAGATGCTTCGCCAGCTCCAAAATGCGGGTGGAAGTTATCTCCCCGGCCGCTTCGAACGATTTAAAGATAGCATCGCAGGTGGTCGGCAACATCGTCTCTACAAGCGTGGAACGAAGCTGCTCCAGCTTCGCATGAGGCTCGCTCAGCCAAATAGATGCTGGAAGACGCAGCATGGCTTCGAGGGTTCCGGCACCGACACTGGCAGGACCGAGCAGCCTGCTGTAGCCATCGATCATCTCGGTGGCTTCCGAGACGAGCCGGCTCAGAGCGGTTTGGGGTCCGGTTAGTGCCTTCACATCGGGCACGTCAGTAAACGTGAGCTGAACCTTGGAGTCGTCGGCGCCGGACCACATGGGTTGGTACTCGATGCTGAGCATCGTTTTGTTGGGCCTGAGGATGAGCCCTTGGCCGTACCTTTCTTCATAGAGATGACGGAAGACGGCTTCGAATTCATTGGGGCAGCGGAGAGGCGCAGTTCGCAGAAAGATCGTCGGTTCCGCATAGGCCCAGCAGAGAGCCCATTCTGCGGGGATAGGTAGGTTCTCTTTCATGAAGCAACCCAGCCCGAGTCGGAGCTGGAATGGCAGCTCATCCCTTCTTCCGCTTCGCGACGGAAGAGCTGGCATGGAGGCTCCAACGAAGGCGCGCGCAGCGAAAAACTGCAACAGGGAGTTGGCTTGATAGCTGACGGAGTTCGGAGTCAGGAGAAACAGACTGTCAATCCTTTGTACCTCCCTGAGCAGAGCCTCGATCTCTCCATCTGAGTCCGCCTCAGGCTTTCGAAGGTGCTGAAGAAGCCGACGCTCCAATCCCTGAAAGTACAGCTTCCCGAACCCTGACGGTACGTCGCGGCCCCTGGTCCCCACCGCCAACCACTCCAGGTAGCGGAAACGAACGTGCGGGGTGAATGACCCATATCGATGGGAGAAGGCGCTCTCCTCGCCGATCTGTTGTGTCTCTCGCGCGATAGGAAGGGAGGTGTCCAAGACGAACGATTCTGAGGTCCTGCTGGGAGATCCACAAAAGAAGTAGCTTCCGGAGATTGCAATCCCCTGAATCACCATCGTGTCACTGGGTACAATCCACCGAGTTGTCTTCCTGGAAGCTGTTAGAGACTTCGCAGGAAGAGGAATATTGACTTCGCCTGTCTCCACTGGCTGACCGACTTGAAACATCACCAATTCTTCTTGTGGTGCTGACGAAGTCGGGTCGGCATTCCCTTCGAGACCTTTCACTGCTGCTTGTGTCGCTCGGACTCGGTCGAGTTGCTGAAGGGCCTCTGTTGCAGTCTTTGCGTATCTTGGCGTCTCAGGCATGTGCGCGGCTGAAGACATTTGCGGGGGCGGAGGTGGACCGGGAACGAGTCGCCCGAACTCCACGTGCATGGCTTCGAAGGACTCTTTTTCAGAAGCAAGCGGACCGGCGGTCTGTGCGATCGTTGACAAGCCCGATATCTGCTGTGAGGGATGCACTAAATCAGGCAACGTAGCGTCGTTCATCGGCCCCGGTAGTGAAGTAGGGATCGGCGCTGGCGTCTCCGCTCCTCGATCGTGTCTCTGACGAGCAGCTGGACGGGCTGCACTCCCTGCGCTTCCGAGTACTCTCGCCATCATCCATTCGAAGAGTGGAGCATTTTCCTCATAGGCGGCCATAAGCCTTTCCTGGGGAATCTGCCTGTGTCGTACGCCTTGTAGATCAGCGAGAAACTCCTCGATGGATCGCTTCAATGCCACGGTTTGCGGGTCGTCTTGAAGATTCTGGACAAGCGCCTCAGCATCCTGGCGAGCCTGGCTCCCTTGTTCCGCGGAGAAAATTGCCATCAGCCACTTCCGGAAGGTCGTTCCTGCGGCGATTTCGGCAAGCCTCTGTTCACCCCGATCCAACACCGATTTAAATTCACTCCTCTGTGTAGAAACCTCAGCTTCGAAGAAAAGGTCTACGTAGACAGCACGCAACAAGCCGCTCTCGGCGTTACCGGAGAATGGGGGCAAAGGGCAGCGCACGGGAATGCCGCTGGATGAGTGTGTGAGCGTTTGTACAACGGCGGCGATGGAACTAGCCGATTTGGGCCCGACACCGCGAACTCCGGAGAGCCGCTGGGCGCTCCACCCCTGCAGATCGAGAACCGTGTTCAGCCCAGCATCCTTGAGTGCCTGAAGGCGAAGGCCTGAAGCGTGATTCTTGATTGTGTCTATCGAGATCGCTCGAAGTCGTTCGGATCGAACATCTTGTCCCAAGCGACTCGCCGCCTGCGAAGTAGATTCCTTGATTCCTTCGGCTTGTATCGTCAGATCGCATTGAAGACTCCGCAGCGGCTCTATAGCGGCCACGGCCCGCTTGCGCGCAGAGACCGAAGCGGACAGCCGATAGGCGAGTGCCAGTCCCACCGCCAGCAGCAGCACGAAAACCATCAGAATCGCCATAGGGAAATTCTGGCTGATGACGAAGGTTCTTAGCAAGCTTCTATAGCTGCCTGTCGGCAGTCTTTAGCTCTTCAGAGCAACTCACCGCGCGAGCTGTACAGGAGCAACGAACAGAGCAGTGATCTCTGCTCGCTCATTGCTCATCCGGTATGACACCGGTATGTCGGGGTCTCGAGGGGAGGTCTCCTCACGCGCGGAAGTGTCCCTCATTGGTAGGTGGGTGGATTCGTGAGTCGAACGACGGAGCTACCGCCCCCTAGCTTTTCAACCTTTACTTGCACCGGTATATGTTCAATTATCCCCGCTACGTGGGTGATGACTCCGACCTTGCGTCCGCGGCTGTGCAGACTCTCAAGGGCGGTTGTCGCTATATCAAGCGTCTCTGCATCGAGCGAGCCGAAGCCCTCGTCAATGAACAGCGTGTCGACTAGAAAATCGCGGCCTTCAAGGCCTGACAGGGCGAGTGCTAGCGCGAGCGAAACCAGGAAGCGCTCGCCGCCGGAAAGGCTGCGTGTCGGCCGCTCTTCGTCATCCATATCGCGGTCAGTGACATGGATGGCGAGGTCTGCGGCAGGGCTGCGCGCCAGGTGATAGCGCTTGCTGAAGGAGTCCAAATGCTCGTTGGCAAGTACGATCAACTGCTCAAGGGTAAGGCTCTGGGCGAAGAGGCGGAAGCGATCGCCGTTGGGCGAGCCGATGGCGCTGTCTACCTCCTGCCAAGTTGTCAGCTGCTCTTGTTTCACCTGCACATCACGCTCAAGTCCGGCCGCGTTCTGACGCAGAAGCGTGTCGCGATCCACGGCATCCGTTCGCTGGCCGAGTCTCTGATTCAGCGCGGCTTCCGCGTCCCTCAAAACCTGGAGCTCTGCCACAAGCAGCGCGCGATCATCTGGCGCGGACATCTCTGCAGCGAACGCGTCGACGTCATGTTGCCGGGCTCGTAACGCTGTCTGCGCATCCTGCAAGGCACGGTCAAGCCCCTCCAACCGCGTGCGCAGCGTAGCAGCTATCGACGTTGGCTGAGCGAGCAGCGCATCCGCCCGCTCGGGCGTGGAGCCGATCTTTTCGCATCGTACGTTGTATGCGGCAGCAGCACCTTCCTGCTCAGCCTGAGCCTCTTTAAGGCGTTCTCGGGCCTGATCCGCTGTGGCACGCGAATGTGTTTGGTGCTGTTTTGCGGTGCTATTGGCAGCGTGCGCGGCAGTAAGCGACTCCTGTGCTACGACACGTACGTTATTGATGCGCGTACGATGTTCACCCGTCTGCTCGCCGCCAAGCAGGGCAAGTCGCGATTGACGCAGACGGTCAAGCGTTTGGGCGCGCTGTTCCTCAAGCCCCACCGCTTCTGCATGTAGGCGCATTGCTTCTGCATGTAGCCCGGCCTTCCGTTCGCGCGCTGGAGCAAGTTCATGTGTGCATCTGCTGAGCTCCGCCTGTCGCCGACGAGCCGAAAGCATTTTGTTGGCTGCTCCTCGAAGCTCCCGGATGGCGGCTGCGCTGTCACTCCGTAAGAGCTCAAGCGACACCCTAGCCGTAGCAAGCAGCGGCTGCAGCTGCTCTTCGACATTGTCGACCTGCTGCTGCTGGCGGCCAGACTCGCCCTCCGCGTTTAAAGCAGCTACTCGAGCCGTTCCCGCAGTCTCCGCCTTGACCCGTAGACGCTCATGCCCGCTCGTGAGCCTCTGCTGTGTCTGATCGCGCTCGACTACGGCAGCATCTAGACGGGTTCGCAGCGAGCGTACCTGCTGCAGGCGACCCTTCGACAACTTACGCATCTTGCGGTAGGCATTACCTAGTACCTGCAATTTGTCGCCTGCGTCTGCGTCAAGGGACTCAAGCGGTTCTGGCAGCTGGAGCTGCTGCGTCAGCATTCGAAGGTCTGCAAGCCTTTCGCTGTAACCATTTTCCAGACGCGCAATCCCTTGGACGAGCTCGCTCTTCTGTCGACTGGCCAGCGCAGCCTGAGCATTGGCAGAGGAGCCATTGGTGACTGCGATGCGCACCTTGTCATAGAACGCGGCAAGCTCCTCGCCCAACAGCTCACGCCGCTGGCGAAGCTCGCTTGCGAGCGCTGTCAGAGCGTCCTCTTCTCCCGGTGCAAGATACGGATGCTCCTTCGAGCCACACACTGGGCACGGAGCGCCGGCAGTCATGCGGCTCCGGAGCGCCACGGTCCTCTGGTCCAGGCTCTCTTCGGCTAGCTGCGCAAGCGGCGAAAGCTCCGCAAGCCGTTCCTGGCGTTCGCTCGCCTGCGCCTTTGCATCAGCCTCACGCCAGGTAGCTTCCGCAGCCTCAACCTCCCATCGAGCCACAGCGGCGGTTGCTTCCGCGAGGTTCCCCACGTCCGTCGCATGCTGTACGGCAGCATGCAGAGCGCGGCTGAGTTCGTTTCCCAGCGTGTTTTCCCATTCATCCTGCTGCTCAAGCAGGGTCTGATTGAAGCCGGCAAACTGTTCGCGAAGCCCGCTTACCCCTGCCGTTTGCCCTTCAAGTAGAGAGCTGTCGCCTGCCAGTTCGGTCCTCAATCCTGCCAGTCCGACGTCGAGTTCGTCAGCTTCCTCTCGCGCCTTGACTGTTTCCTGACCTGCCGAGGCAGCAGCAACCAAGACCTCCGCATGTCGCCTTAGCAGGTTTTCAACCTCTTGCAGCCTATCCGCCAGAACACCCTGATGCGCGCGCGCTGCAAGCTCGGCCTCAGCCTTGGTGAGCTCCCCGTCCAGCCGCTTGCTTTCCTGTTCAAGCCCTGTAAGCTCCCGCGCAAGGTTTTCCGCCGCGAGCTTCGTCTGATCTACCTTGCTGGCGGCGATGCCAAGTTCCTTATGGGCAAATGCAACCTCCGCATCCAGCTGCGCAGCTCGATCCCAAAGCGGCCCGAAGTGCTTGAAGCTGCGTTCGGCTTCGTCAAATTGCGTCTGTGAGCCCCGCAACTCATCGGCAGCAAGACCCGCTTCCGCCGTCGCTCTCTCAATGTCAATCTGTGCAGAGGAGTGGCCTGTCACAGCGCCCGGCAACGCAGACGTGGTCTCCGCGGCACGCAACCACAGCGCGCGCAACGTCTCCACCGCAGCCAGTTCCGTGGACCGCTCGCGAAAGTGACCAGCCTTCGCTTGCTCCCCCTGAGCCGTTCGCAGCACCTGCTCCGCAGCCGCCAGGCGCTCGCGTGCAGCGAACAGAGCATCCACAACGCCAAGCGTTTGCTGTAACCCAGCAGTCTCTGCTGACTTGGCCATGAGCTCCGTTCGAAGGTGGCTTAGCTCTGCAGCCAAGGTCTCCAGCTCCGCCGGCGCGAGCAGACCCATGATGGTAAGCTGCCGTTCCAGCTCTACGACCTCCGCTTCCAGCGTCTTTGTCCCCTCACGCACGCGTCGGGAGATGCGCCCGTAAATTTCGGTCCCGGTAATCTTCTCGAGCAGGTCGCCCCGTTCCCGCTCGGGCGCAAGCAGAAAGCTGTCAAATTCACCCTGCGCCAGCAGCACGGTGCGGCAAAACTGTTCAAAGGTCAGACCGGTCTTTGCGTGAACTGCATCCTGAACCGCTGTCTTGGTGGTAGCAATCGTGACCAGGCTTTCCGCATGAATCTCATATAGCGACCGCACAGCGTCTTGGATCGCGCCGTCAGCCCTATTGCGAGAGCGCCGTGCCTCCCAGCGGGCGCGATAGCGCTGTCCGTCCTGGCCCAGAAAATCGGCCTCCGCATACCCGCGACCGGCTCCGCGCCTCAGAATCGTGCTGCCGTCCAACACCCGCACCCGGCCTCCAGGGTCGGGCGAGGAGTCTCCCTGCTGCTCCGCAAAGCGTGGATAGCGGCCGTAGAGCGCCAGGCACAATGCGTCGAGGATGGTCGACTTACCCGAACCTGTCTCGCCCGTGATGGCGAACAGCCCGGTGCCGGAGAGCGGTTCGGATTCGAAATCCAACAGAAACGGCTGGCCGAGAGAGGCGAGATTCTCTCCGCGAATGGCAAGAATTCGCATTTACTCCTGCGCCTCACTGTAGGCACGGTGAAAGATCTCGAGGTGCGCACTCGTGGCGGTGGTGCCGGTGGCACGTTGGAATGCAAGCAGAAACATCTCTTCGGGCTCACGCTGACTAAGTGACCGCTGAGACGTTACTGTACTAGTCAGGTGCGCAACTATTCCCGGCAGCGGGTCCGGACAGGCCTCTACGATGCGCACGGCATACCCTGCGGCGATTTGCTCCACCTGCTCACGAAAGCCGGCGCCCAGCCCCATACGCGACAGCCGCACTTGAACGAAGGGCCGCAAATGGATAGGCAGGTCCGCGGGCACGGCAAGCGCACGAAGATGGTCGGCAAGCTCGCTCAGCCGAATCTCTGCGCCGGCATGGGGAAGCCGCAGAAACGGAACAGGACGTGTAATTTCTAGATGCTCCGTAGCTACCATACCGTCGTCGATGGTGATTAGCGTCACACCATGCTGGTAAGGCTGCTCGGTTGCCGATAGTGGAATCAGTGAACCACTATAGCGAGTCGTCTCCGCGCCGGCCGGCTGCGCCTTATGTAGGTGACCCAGCGCCACGTACGCGGACTCGGCGGGAAAGACGTCATGCGGTACGGCGTGTTGTCCGCCCACCAGGATACGGCGTTCAGCACCTTCGGACTCCGCTCCGCCGCGCACATGAAGATGCCCGGTGGTTAGGAACGGCAGACCTGCAAGGCGAGGAGCGAGCGTCTCGGCAAGTTCTTGGTACAGCTCGCGCACGGCGCGCACCACATTCGTTTCGTCAGGCTCAAGTTCCAACCGCGAGAGCGCGGGCAGACAAGCCGCTGTGGGGTACGAAACGGCAATTACGTGTAGGTAAGGCTCGCCGCGCGGATCGTGCAGCGTGATGAGGTGGCGATCGCAGTCAAGCCGGTTCAGTGTGCGGCGTACGTTGCCGACAACGTGGACCCTGAATGCCGCAAGCAGTGGATGAGGTGCTTCAAGCCGGCCGGCCGCATCGTGGTTGCCTGCCACAACTACTGTGTTTAGTGCCGAATTTTCGGCGTGGAGACGCGCAAGCGTACGATAGAACATGTGCTGGGCTTCGCCTGACGGATGCTGGCTGTCGAACACATCTCCTGCGATGACGAGAGTGTCGATCTCGCGCTCGGCAACTTGTAGAAGCGAGCCCAAGGCGCACTGTTGCTCATACGCGCGATCGTAACCTCGGATGGTCTGGCCCAAGTGCCAGTCAGCAGTGTGCAGGATGCGCAGCATCGTTCAGCCTCTCCTTTCACTATGCCAGAGCTGTGTGCATCACGACGGCTAAATCAATCCGGTGTGAGTGAGACTTCGACATGGCCTCCATGAGATCGCGAAGAAGTAAGGAGCTGTGCAATCGGTTAATTACATCTCAATTCCAGCCGATGACAGCCTGTGAAGGCTACGCTGATGGCCATCGCTAACGAAACGTTGACTTGTCGTCTCCGACCGCCTCCGAAACAACGAGTCGCGAATTTTCATAAGAACTCGTTCAATCCTGCTGCACTTTGCCCTTGGTTGGCGTCGGCGCCGAAAACTCTGCATTCGATGCGCGCGCTTTTTCCCTCTGGGACGTTGCGTTGACCCACATTCTGGCGCGGTGTCTACGCGGCTTCGTCCCAATCCTCTTCCTGTTCAGCGCTATCCTCGTTCACCTCGGCCAGGATCTCAGCCTCCACGGGACTCTGTGTGACACCAGTTGGAGGCAACGTCACGGTCTCGGGCATGTCAAATAGGCTTGCCGTCCGTGCCGGCTCGGGCTTGACCGGTTCCACCGGCTTCACCGCTTCCAGTTTCGCGTTCGTGTCGGTTCTGGGCACTTCTTTCTTGCCCGGCGTCTTCTTGGCAGTCGCTTCCGCCTTGGCCGCCTTCGCTGCGGCATCCATCTCGGCCTGCGCCTTTTCAAGCGTGTTCTTCAACTGCAGATGAGCCGAAACGAAGCTGACGAGGCTCGACGGCAGTTCGTTATCGAGCTCTTCGGCGGTGCCCGTCACACTCAGCGGCGTGGTCAGCGCGCTGTTTTCGCCATCCTTGATTTTCTGCGGAATGACGTTGACGCGGATCTGATCTTCCTCGAGATGGGTCACGGTCAGCAGAACAGCGCGCTGCCGCAGGTAAGGAGCAAGTTCTTTGAACATGGGTTTCCTCGGATTAGGTCATGTGGTACGCGATCCCCTCCTTGACAGCTTCTGGAGGGTCCGGATCGTTCCATTGCAACGTGTTGCGCCGCCCGAAAGCGAGCGCTTCTTTGTAAGTAGCTGGATCGTAGTTGCGCTGCCAAAGCAAGCGATAGAGAGTATCGACCGCTGACTGCATGACAGCCTTCATTTCAGCATCGGAAAAATGGGATACCTCGGCCTTCCCGCTACACATCGGGCATGGTTTCCCGGCGTACAGGGCATCGATGGGGCCGTTGCGAAAGGCTATAGCGACCAACGCTTTCGCTTCCGCGGCGAGGTCTGAATCGAGTGTCATTCTCAAGAGCAGCCTCTGGTACGTTCCACCATACCGCCGCGGGCCCTTACGGACTCTTCCGGGACGCGGGTCCGCGCTACGATCTTCGCGAATGTCTCCTAGTCTTCGACCAGAGCTGGGGGTCTACGGGCAGCGCGCTCATCTGTCCTGTCTTCGCGTTGAAGAAGGCACCATGATGCGTGATGGAACCGTAGCGAAAGAGCTGCGCGAGCATAGCGAGTGCGCTCGATGCGAGCGTTTGATTGATGAATGGCTCCTGCCGGTCCAGTGCTTCGGCGGCCGAGCAGCTGGGCAGCGAGTCTTCACCAAGTTCGGTGTCGGCGATCTCTGGGTAGAGTTCACTGACCGTTCGCAGGCGATCGGCTTTACGGCGGTTTCGCCCGTTCAGCGGTTGACCGAGCACATACTGTCCACTGGCGGCATTATTGCCAAGATCGAGCCAGTAGCAGGTCGAGCTAGCGGACCGGGTTAGAGCCTGCTCGATGGCTTTGCGCGCCGCCCGGCTGTCGACGCAACCGATGAGGAGATCCGGAGTCCTGTCCTGGCTGCGCTCGAAAGAGCGAGCATGGAAGAGTTGAGGGATCGCCGACCACCTCGTGCCCCAGAATAGGTTAAGCCGGTTGATCAGAACGGTGGCTTTGTTCTGGCCGACATCGGATGCGGAGAATGGCTGCCGGACACAGTTCGTCTCGGAGACGACGTCGGCGTCCATCAAGGAGACATCAAGTCCCGCGCTGCCCCACACGCGCATCGCCTGATCGAGGTACGGGAGGCCCATTACGACCGCGCTCCCCGTACCACCCGCGCCCACGACGAAAACCTTCAATGGTCTCCGGCTCACCAAGTCGGAGGGCAACCTGTGCTCAACGCGCATACTAGCCTCTCTCTCCGCTTACGAACTGCACCAGAGTCTGGGGAAGATGAATGAGACTACCGGCCGGGAAGCTCTTTCGCTTATCGGCCAGTCCGGTCCACAGACCTTCAAAGCCACCCTCATGCCGCGTCAACCGACCGACGTTTGCATGCGTGAACCCACTTTCGTAAAAGCCCTGTTCCCAAGCAGCTATCGAAGCGATGGATGCGCCCTCGGGGCGGCGCATGGAGCCGGTGCAAACCCGTCCATCGGCCGAGACATTCCAGAACGGAGCGACAGCCAGTCTGGTCTGCGCCTCCGGACGCTTTGGCTCGCTGAGCGCCCGGATCGTCAGATCGCCTTCTTCGACTCGCCATACCAGAGCGGGCTGCGGGAAGGTTTTGCCGTCGAGCGTGGCGAGCAAGCCTTCCGAGTTCTGGTAAAACATCTGCCTACGTTGGGGCGGAGTCCACCAGGCGACCATGCGGTCACCTTTCGCGAGAACGTTTGCCGGCAGGACTTCTGCCTTCGATGAGCCAGTCAGCGAGCGCGAGAGCGACTCCAGAAAGCTCCTAGTTAAGGGCTGAGCGGGTCCCAGCACCGGCGCAGCTTGCTCACGCGGGCTGACTTCGTGGCGGGTCACGAAGCTCCTCTGGCTGTCTCGGTAGATCAGCAGTGCTTCACGCAGCTCGAAGCGTTGATTCTCTCCAATCGACACGTTCACTTGCATGGCTCTTCTCCCATTCTTGAAGCTCTTCGATCAACTCGCAGAGCTCGCAGTTCAGAGCGATGAAGCGCCCAGCGATCCGGACTGCCTCGCGGACCTCCTCCGGCTTAGTCGGCGAGAAGAGGACAGCCAGTGCCGGCTCCGCGCTGCCTTCGAGCATGTACTGGGACTCCTCGTCGAAGCACGCGATAACGGCATCCTGCTCTTTGAACGCCACGAGCAAGGAGGGCAGTGGCGCACTGTCATAGTTGCCGTCGGTCTGGAACTCCCGCGTGGCACGGAGGCGCAGACGGGATAGCCGTTCAATCCTGCGGAGATGCTCCAACCAGGACCGATACGTTCCACCTCGATTTTGCGAGAGCAGGCGACGTGCTTGCAGACTAGAAGTCCGGGAATCATGAGAGAGGGTCTCGCGGAAGCACTCCGGCAGTGCCTTCTGGACATCCGGGAACTCGTACTGCTCCTTGTGCCCCTCGTCTTCCTCTTCGGCGTATTCCCTCATCCGCTCCTCGTACTGGAACGCGTCGTCATGGTTGTAAAGGCGCATGACGGGATAAAGCGCATAGGTCAACGTCCAATAGAACGCAGCTCCCAAGCCTTTGCATTCGCGTTCGAGCGCTTCGATCGCCGGGCCAATCTTGAGGAAACCGGAGCCGCTGCACTCGATTGTTAGCGCCAGCAGGCCATTACCAAGAGGCTTCGTGTAGCCGTCTTCGTCCCCGACGTCGCTTATCTGCAGGTGGTACTCGACATTGCGCTGAAGAAGATTCCAGCGGTCCTCGCCGATCGCAGCCATCATAGACCGCTGTGCGAAGACCAACGGATTCTCTCCACATTTGTGCCAGGCTCCCGGTGTCCCGAGACCTTCGCGCACCAACGCAGCACAGAGGTCGAACAGCAGCTCGGCACGAAACTCATGACTGTAGGACGTGGGCAGGCCTTCCAACATAGGTAAGGCCTGCCCGAAACCACGGGCCAGAGTCGTTACGCCAGAGGAGGCAGTAACTCCGAGGGGGTTGCGAGGACAGGAGTGTTGTTGCCGCCGTGGCGGTCTACAGCCTCTGAGACCATCTGCGCCAGAGCGAGCGACTCTTTGCATTTGAGGTGCCTCACAAGCAAGAGGTTTGCGGCTAGGGGTTCCGCGCCTGCTCTCGCGCCAAAGAGCGCGATGAGCTCGGCTGGAGTGCTGTTGGGCTGTGGCATGCTCAGCCCTTCGACCCGATGGCTCGGCTGAAGGTATAACGCAGCATGGAGCCGGTGTCTTCCGGGCCCGAGACCGAAGCCGTTGCGATCTCCGGGTAGTTCGGCGTGAGCAGGTCTCGAACCTGATCCACCGACAACCCAGGACCTGGGTCAGGGATGCGGATGCCGTTGTAGTAAAACTCCCGGTGAAGCTCTGCTGTCTTGAGACTGCTCATTGCTGTTCTCCTTGTGGAACGTCTTTGGGGTGGGGCTTAGAATTCCTCATGCGACGCCAGTAATCATCGGCAAGGTGAGCACCCAGGCTGCGGCGCAGCAGTTCCAGCGTTTCCGTCTCGGACAAGACGAACGCGAAGAACTCTTTCCTGTCTCGTAGGGCGCGGGCGGCGCGATGATTGCCGTCGATCAGCGGCATGCCGCAGCCGCTTGGCAACGTCACCATAATGCCGGGACCGAGAGCAGGAGGAAGGTGGTCGACGTGCTTCCATTCGATAGGCATCTCCTGTAGCCAGCGCTCAAGTCCCACGCTCTCAACCGGTATCGCTACCTGATTGAGGCAGAGTTGCCGTGCATCGTGAAGGTTGAACCGAAGTCCCAGGATTTGAAAGAAGTCATTCTCAGAGGTGTTTCCCTGCCCGACGATCGGGCAGCGTGGACAGTCGTTGTAACGACGCGATCCGATAGTGCTCATGGGTTCACTCTTGGGGAGGCGTGGCTTCGCCATAGACCCGCTACACGGGCCTCTCGGCGGCTGCGATCGGTAGCTAGCGACGGGTCAGGTTAGAAGTCCCGCACGCGCGGACGCCAAGCTACATCTTGTTCAAAAGGGAGCGTATGGTTTCGACTGGCGCAGATTCGACCACAGCTAGATCCGAAGTGCAGCCTGTGCTGTCCGCTGAGTCAAGAAGTCGTCGGAGTTCGTTCTTGAGGGTCTCGTCGACAAAGTGATTAGGCGCCCAACTTGGGCCCGCGTTGAAGATCAGATCGTCGACGATCTCTAAATCGTTCTCCTTCACGAAGATCGTTCCGGCATCGTCCCGGTCCTCACCCTCCCAAGAAACTTCACCGCTCAAGCTATATCCCAGCGGAACGAAGACGTAGTCGATGAGAAGCCTGAGCCACAAACCGATACCATGGCGGCTTTCGTCCTCTTCGGGGACGAGAAGCTGTCCATCCTCAGAGACGGAGAGCAGACCCCCGTGAAAGGGAAGGTCCCTTGCCGGTTGCGCGGCGAAGGCGGCGAAGATGGCTCGCGTCTCTTCCGTTTGTTCTTGGTTCACGAGCGCTGTGACCAGCGCGGCATGCTGCTCGCTTAGAGACGAGCTCACCCTCAACTCGCCGTCGTAATAGACGCTGTATCCCACACTTGCCTCGCTTGTTCGAAATGGATGTCGGTAACGGGTCGCCAGCCACGCGGACACGGCGGAGCAACGAGGTTAGAAGAGGCAAGCCTGCACTGCAGGAGTCGTAGACTTGCCCAAATTTGTCTCGCTCGGTCTGACCGTTGCCCGATCTTCCGTGTCTTGGGAAGTCTGTTGCGCACTGGCCCTGTACTTGGCTTCGAGACGCTGGAGCATAGCCATTTCCGCGGTTCGCAGGGACTCGACTGCTCTCAGCTCATCGAGGGCAACGTAATTGCGGTTCCGAATCTCGCTTTGGATGGCACGTTCGACGTCGCTGAAGGTTAACTCAGGGGAGCCCCAGCAGTGCGACGCAAGAGCATGTCGGAGAAAGTGCAATCTCTGGGGGTCATCTCTGAACCAGGTCTCGTAGAAGCCCGACCGATCGCAATGGGCGATGTGGCCAAAACACATCGAGAGACGGCTGCAGAACTTTTCGGTAAATATCGTCTGCTTCCAACCCGAATCGATGAAGTGCAGCAGTAGATTGCCAAAGTTCGCTTTGTCGGCAGCCGTCGAGAACTTGGTTGCTACGAAGTCACTGGCTAGAAATAGTTCTTTTGGCATGCTTGTCTCCTGCCAGCAAACGCTGCTCGCGGGCCGGCTTCTCGGCTGACTAGACTTCGTGAGCCGACCGGCTGAAATGCCGGCCGGCTCACCGCCTACTCACCCGAAGAGCTTGAGTTGGGTGCCCTCCGTTGCAGTCGGCCAGAGGTCGGCCTTTCTGCGCTTCTTTGAGCTGATCGAATCATCGACAAGGTGAATCCCCGCCCAGACCGGTGAATGCTTGACAACGGTTGTCGCGGGCAGTCCGGTTGGGATCGGCAACGCCTGTTCGCACTCTGCCGTTGTCACGTGAGGCTGAGCCTTGTCCCTCTCCTGATCGAGTTCACGCCAGATGGCGTCGGCCGACTCGCCTACTCCGGCTTTCTCCACCAGTTCGCGAGCCATCGCGCTCATGAGGTCTTCATCCGTGTCGAGTGCCTGTAGGCCCTCGCCTGAGAACTTGCCTTCCATCATGAGCGCGACCAACATCTTCTTGCCCATGAGTCGAAGGCAGGTCTCCTGCATTGTGCCTGCATAGGTGACGAACTTCACCCGGACGGGGAACCGCTGGCCGATACGCCAGGACCGCCGGCTGGCCTGCCGCAAAGTATGCAGCGAATACCCGGTCTCGTAGAAGTACAGCGTCGGGAAGGCCAGCAGGTCCAGGCCCGTCTCTACCAGCTTCGGGTGGCAAACTACGACCTCGATCCCGGCCTTCAGTTGCCGTTCGTACCAGTCCTCACGCTTGTCCGTGGGAACCGACGAACGAAGAACGGCGACGCGGAAGCCTTCCTGCCTTAGAACTGTTTCAAGGCGCAGCGTCACGTCTTTCTCACCCGTGTAGGTGGCATAGACCTGGCAGCGTCTCCCTTGCTTCAGTTCTTCTCGCACATCGGCGATAAGCGTTCGTTCCTTGGCGTACAGCGTCTGCTGCGGGAGGTTCCGTGGCTCCGTCACCAGGAACTTCACATACTCTCTCGTAGAGGGATCGAGGGCTCGCGCCCAGATCTCCTTGAAGCCGTAGGGATGATCCGGGTAGAGCAGAAGCGTATTGAGCAAGATGCTCATGAGGCTCTTGTTCCCGCGATGTTCACGGATCGCGCCGCGGATGTCCTCTTCGAGTTCCTCGTAAGCCTCTCGAAGAGTTTCATCCATATCCACCGACATGACACTCTCGTCGTAGCGCGGCAGATTGTCCGAGATGTCCTCAAGCGAAAGGAACGCCGTTGTGTTCATCAGGAACTTGCCGAAGAGCAGGGGCGATGCCCCGGGTTTCCGCAGAACCTGAATCGTCTTCTTGGTGGCTCGTGAGCAGGCGTTGTCCGTCTCCTTCAGCTTCTCGACCGTTTCGAGCACTCCATATTGTTCCTGGAAATCGCGCCGGCCCTGGCCCCCATAGGCGAATCCCTCGCGGGCCATTACCCTGGGTTCCATGCGATAGAAGATGTTGAAGAGATCGTCGGCATAGCCGCCCATCAAGGTTCCAGTCAGGGCGATCAGGCGCTGCGCTGCTCGGTTGAGCACGCCCAGACCGTTGCCTTGAGCTGTGTCTCCGGCCAGCTGGTGGAGCTCATCAGCGATCGCGAAGTCGAACCAGCCCTTCATGTAGCGGCCGATGTACTCGATGGGTGCCATGCGCTGGATGCGGCTGCGATCCGCCTGCCAAAGCGCAGAATAGCGCGCTGTGCCACCAGCTACAGAAGCGAGAGCTTCCGAAATCTTGATCTTGTCCACGAAGTCCAGCGTGGAGAGCTTGCGCTCCTCGGAGTTGACCACGGCTCGTCCCGAGTCAGGATTTACGACTCCGCCGCAGTTGGGCCCGGACTTCGCGGTGAGATAGGCATGGTCCCAGAAGTAGCCCAGTTTGCCGCGGTCCTTGCCGATGATGAAGTACACCGGCCCAGGGAAGCGGGCTCGCCATTCGCTTCGGCCCATGCGGCGCATCTCCGCCAGCGTCAGGTGCTTGCCCTCGTAGACGGTCTTACCCTTGCTGAGTTTGACCTCGCAGACCCCGTGCTGCTTCTTGGGATCGCCACCGTTGCGCATGTCCTCGATGAGAAAGGTCCGCGCTCCGGGGATGGTCTGCAGCGCCTCGCGCGCCCACTTGTGCGTGATGTGCGAAGGGCACATGACCAGCGTGGCGCTGGGGCGCCCGTCCGTAACAACGTGAATCGTTCCGAGGGCCATAAGAGTCTTGCCAGCCCCACACTCTGCAACGATGCGGGCGGCCTTTGCCGTTTGCAGATACTTGGCTGTGCCGGTAATGGCAAGAGCCTGCGCGGGCAGTGCTTTGCGCAGAAGAGTGGAGAGGCGGGGAGCAATCGGGTCCTTCGTGCTCTGAAGGGGCGGGTAGGTTTCGAGGATGCGGGAACCCAGCTCGGCAGCGTGGGCACGCAGGTAGTCGAAGGTCGTCTCCATGGAGGCACCTCAAGAGCTGTAATGGGGAGTTGGCGGTTCGTTCCAAAGAAGAAGGGCGCTCCAATGGAGCGCCCTTCTAACATTTTCATTCCTTGGGGCGGCTCAGGTGAAGCTGACGCTATCGGTCCAGTTCTCGAGCTGCAGGCCGCCGACCCTGCCAAACTCGCGGACGTTGTTTGTCACCAGAATTAAGCCAAGGCTGCGGGCGTGCGACGCGATGAAGAGGTCGTTGGCTCCTATAGGCGTACCGCTACGCTTTAGCGCGGCCCGGATCTGGGCGTAGTGGAGAGCACACTCATCGGCATACGCGAAGACCTGCACGTAACGAAGATACTCGTCGAGAGCAGCTTGATCTTGCTGCGCACGTGGTGAGACCTCCACTCCATAGAGCAGCTCGGACTTGGTAATCGCCGAGATACACACATCCTGAACGGCGACAGCCTGCAGTCTGCGGAGGACGGCTTCATTCGAGCGCTTCATGATGTAAGACGAGATATCCGTGTCCAGCATGTACTGAGCCATCAGAGGTCGCGTTCCTGCACCGGCAAGGCTTCGACGCCTTGCATAAAGTCGTCAGAAGCGACAGAAGCCGACGCGAGATAAGAAGACCAGTCCGTGGGACGTGTCGAGAGGACGACCTCATCGCCCTGCTTACGGATAAACACCTCGGAAGTGCTGAACTGGAACTCCTTCGGGAGACGAACGGCCTGACTCCGATTGTTCATAAAGATCTTGGCTGTACGTTGCATGGCGCCCTCCACGAGGCTGGCATATACCCCAGTATATGCCCGCCTGCTCTGCTGCAAAAATCATCTGAGTTGATTCTGGAGTACGGCATTGATAGAGACGGCGGGCCACCGAATAGGGCCGTTGCTTTCGGGCAGGTTTAGCTTCTGGGAACGTAGACCTTGTCCGATCCAGCCGAGCATTTCCTCCGCAGATGCGGCAATCAGTACTGGCTGACACCCGATGCCATCGATCTCCGTCACGCGCTCCTCCCGATCCAAAGTATCGAGCACGTGCTCTGCCCACGCCGGGTCGCCCGGGATACCGAGGAAGCTCACCAGCGTCGCCCAAGCCTCGTACCGGGAGTACCGCATCAGGAGCGTTCTGCCGGCGCTTCCGTTGGTGTGCAGTTCCTGAGATATCGCCAGCAGATGCCGCACGGGATGCTTGCGATCCGGCAGGGTCAGCGATCCCTTGTAGCAGGACGCGTGTTCGCCAAGCGAGACCTCTTTGACAGCACCGTCCGGGAACGTCAGTGTGAAGCTCGCTTTATCCTGGACGGCTGCTGTGATCGCTCCAATATCGGAGTCATTGCCGAAGACGCTGAGCAGATGCGCCTTCCGCCCCTCTCCCACGAAGCGGTCGACCCGCACGCGGATGCGGGTCGAGATCTTCTCGGTGAAACGCTGATACTCAAGCAGCCCTAACCTCAGGTGTGCATTCTCCATCACTCTCTCCTTCCGGCTTTGCCGGAGTCTCGGTCAGCTTGAGTGTCCTGCCATCGGCGTAGACCAGCCGTAGCTCATTGGTCCAACGTTCACGATGGTGGACGACCTGTGTGTCACCGTCGTCCTCCACAAACGTGGAGACATGCTTCACCGAGCGCCAGCGCGCAATGTGCCGGTTTTCCTCCTTCCCAAAGACTCCGTTCAGCAGTCCTGCGGTGCAGAGCAAGCCGACGTGGCCGCCGTGCAAAGGTGTGATCGGCCGCCCAGTCGCGGCGTCTTCTTGCGGCGTGAGCAACGGCGCGACCTGCCTCCAGGCCGCTGAGTGCGGCAGCATATCCTCTAGACGGTCATAGGGAAGGCCACGGTAGGTGAGGATCGCTTCAGGCGAAGGCGGCACCACGTAGGGGCTGACGGCTCCAAGTTCGAGCGCCTGAAGGTCTCGGAACGTTCCATAGGGGCTGATGCGCTGGAGCAATCGCTTGTTCGTCTCCACGGCGACACCCCGTACGTCACGCCGAACCCCGAACACCACACTCTGCCTATAGAGGACAGATTCAGGATCAGTCATGCGGAAGACGTTCAATCCCGTGAAATGAGAACTGAGGACGCCGGCACAGTCGGAGAGGCGCTCGAAGGGGATCACGAGGACCAGAACGCCGCTCATCACCAACCAGCGATAGGTGTGCTCCAGAAAGAGACGCTCCATGCGGTTATTGCCGACCGAACCGATCTCGGAATCGTAGGGTGGATTCAGGTACAGAAGCGAGAACGACTCCACTTTCGCCATTGCGTCGAAGGCGTTACCTTGAACTACCTCGATTCCGCTTAGGCTCGCGGTACGCGCACGCTCAGCATCGAGCTCGACTCCGTATCGACGTACAGACGCCTGGCTCGTAATGCGGTGTAGGGCGTATCCCTGTCCGACACAAGGATCAACAGTTGACGCCGGCTGTGAGAACGATAAAAGAGAACGTACCTTTTCCCCCTCGCTGTCCGGAAGCGGGTAGTAACCCATCTTTAAACGCGCACCAGAACGCATGGATTTCCTCCTTTGTGGCTAGCCAGCAAAGCATCTATCGGGCCTGCGGCCACGCTCATCAATCGACTATTGCTGACGAAATGCCGACTTGAACGAAGCCGCTGTGCGGCGGACGCATGCGCGTGCGCTGGGCTGGCGGCGGTGATTTTGATCTAGCGTTTGTCGCAGAGAAGGAGGATTCTCTGTGACCCATTTACGCCAGATCATGCTTGAAGAGTTGGAG
>JBBRRB010000043.1:0-51926 GCA_038225555.1 Bryobacterales bacterium | reverse complement strand
TCGATCCGCACGAAGAACTTACGATCCGCCCATACGTTTCAGATGACTTGCCGCGACTTTCGCTCGCCGCCGAGAACGTAACGACGGTTGCCGCCGAGCGTACGTTTTGGGATAAAATCATCATCCTTCACGGCGCCAGGAAATGGTTCGAAAAGCGTGGTGTCCTGCGACATCAAGGGCAGCGCGTTTCGCGGCACTACTACGATGTTCACCGCATGTTGCAGTCGGGCCTCAGAACAAAGGCTGCGGCAGATCACGAACTGGCTGCAGATTGCGCGGCCCATGCACGCATGTTCTTCAATAGTCCGGACCTCGGTCTCGAAACAGCGACCCCTGGGACTTTCTCCTTAAGTCCGACGCATGCGATGGCAGAAGAGCTGCGCCGGGACTACGCCCGGACGGTCGGCATGATAATCGGCGAGGCGCCGAGATTTGAAGATGTGCTGGAGTCGATTGCCGCTTTTGAAAAGGAGTTGAACGGGTAGCGAGAACGATAAATTCAACCCGAATGAGCCGTCTCGTCGTCCTGGCGCGGGGTCGTTAGGCCTTGCCTTCGCCGAGATAGACCATAATTCGACCGTGTATCTGGTCGCGAATCCTGCGGAACGCGGCCTTGCGCTCCTCTTCTAAACCTCTTACGGCCGCAGGGTCTTCAAAAAGCCAGTGCAGCCGTTGAGTTTTACCTGGGAAAATCGGGCAGGACTCGTTCGCGTTGGTGAAGACCGTGATGACACACTCGAATTCCTGCTCTTTGAACTCATCAATCAATGGATTTCGAATGGTGTCGCGAGATGTCGATCCCAATCTCGTTCATCACAGTGATGGCTTCAGCGCGCACCTGAGTCGGCTTCGTGCCAGCCGAGAACACTTCGAACTGATCTCCCGATTCGTGGCGGAAAAGATCCTCGGCCATCTGGCTTCGCGCGGAGTTTCCTGTGCACAGAATCAAAATTCTTCGATTGTTCATGACCTCACCTGGCTCTCTTGTAGGGGGAAGCAGTGTCGAGTCCGATTGCAAGCCGCACAGACGGACAGCATTACTGGCACTTCCACGAGTACACCCACAACCGTCGCCAATGCTGCTCCAGACTCAGGCCCGAAGAGCGCGATTGCCGTGGCGACGGCCAGCTCGAAGAAAGTTGCTTGCCCCGATCAATGCGCCGGGAGCCGCGATCGAATGTCCAAACCGCGGATCATATCCGGAACCGTATCCTTGGCCGTAAGCATCAGAATCGGCGTGGTATGGCGCGACTCGCGTAGCCTCTGCGCGACCGCGAAACCATCCAGTCCGGGAAGCAATGCATCCAGCACAATCGCATCGAATTCATACTGGCGCGCAATCGAAACGGCGTCGAGCCCGTTCGAGGCGGCGACCACCGTTTGTCCCTCTTCCTGCAAGCCCATTTTCAGAACTCTGGCCATTTCGAGCTCGTTTTCCCCGACCAGGACCCGCATCCTTCTCAGTGTCCGATCGTGAACCGCGTTGGCGATTCTTGGTGCAATTTTTATACAGCTCTCTTTACGAGAAAGCGCCACTAATCAGGGTTAGTCCGGTGCCCGAGCGAGCATTATGACTTCAATCTCTTCTGTGATCTCCTCCTGATGCAGTATGTTTCACCTTAGCGATAGGTCGGAAGACTTTGCCTCCAGTCGTTGTACGGCGGTTTCCATATGTGCGATCCGGATCTAATTTCAGTCATGAGCGAGCTGTAGAGAAGCTCATGTGAGCGGCAAATAGATAGTGATCGATCCGGCCATTCACCAGGGATTGGCTGGTCTTCATAACCATGTTGTAGACCGGATCTCGTGCGATTGCGGTCATACGGTTTAGGCTTGGAGGACCGGATCCGAGCACGGGCGTCACCTCATGAGTAAATGGGTTGTCTCCAGGTTGTACATTTTGAGCTTTAAGGAGCGATAGAAATCCGGGTCCAGAGCCTGCTTTAGGTCGAATCTATATATGCCAGTTCGGCTGAATTCTCGCCGGTTGTTGTCATAGGCGTGAATTTCGATCTGGTACCGGTTCATCGACCAGACCGACTGGACATCGCGCTCCAATTGCCACTCGCGCGCGTCTTCGGCGTGGTCCGTCACGTAATAGATTGCGTCCTTAGTGAATTTCAGTTCACCTTCACAACCGCCGAACGCATGAAGGTGCTTTACCGGCACGGTATATCTGACGTTGGTGACATCGGGCAGAACGCGATTGGTTACCGGCCGCCCGAGGCGCGCGCTGATGGTCTGGAAAGCCGCGCCGGACAGTTCGCCATCTGTGATGCGGAACCGATACTGGCGATCCCGGCCCAAGTAAAGTTTCCGGTCGTCATAGGTCAGGATCACGAACTCGGTTTTGCTGATGCGGTCGAAATATTGAATGTCCAGGTAGGTCCATGATCGGCCCTCCTTGGTCTTGGTGGCGGTGTAGCGAATGCCGGCGTCGGATATTTCCAGTTGCCCATGCTGGCGGTCGCGCCACAAGGTCTTTTCGTGGATCACTGAGTACGTCTGGCCGAATGCAGATGAGGCGATAGCAAGAAGACAAAGAGCGTATTTCATTGCGTTTCCTTTAGGTGGTGAAACCCAGTGAAGCGTTCGCCTTTCGGGAGCTTCCGGCTCCGCCACAGATAAAAAACAATCGGGAAGAGGATCAGTTCCATGACGCCCGAAGTCACGACTCCGCCCACCATAGGCGTGGCGATCCTCTTCATCACGTCAGCACCTGTGCCATGACTCCACATGATGGGTAAGAGTCCCGCGATGATGACGCAGATCGTCATTACTTTCGGACGAACCCTTTTCACAGCACCCTCGTAGACGGCATCAGCCAAATCATTGCGAGATTTCAAGATGCCGCGCTTGAGAAAGTCGTCGTAGGCCACGTCAAGATAGAGCAACATGACGACCCCCGTCTCGGCACTCACTCCGGCCAGTGCGATGATCCCAACCCATACGGCAATGCTCATGTTGTACTCGAGCAGGTAGAGCAACCAGATCGAACCAACCAGTGAGAACGGCAGCGCCAGAAAAATGATCCCGGTTTTGGTGACTGACTGCGTGTTGATAAAGATGATCACGAAGATAATGACGATGGTCAACGGAATGACGTAAGCCATCCGCTTCTGGGCCCGTAGCATGTACTCATACTGGCCACTCCAACTGAGCGTATATCCGGGCGGCAGTTTAACGCTGGCTGCCACGGCCGCTTGGGCGCTGCGCACATAAGCGCCAATATCGACGCCGCGGAGGTCCACATAAATCCAGGCGTTCGGGCGTGCGTTCTCAGTCTTGACTGCTGGCGGACCGATGACGTACTTGAGATCGGCAAGTTGATCCAGCGGGATGTGTTGACCGGCAGGAGTCGGAACTAGGATGGTCTTTAGCGCTGGCAAATCGTCGCGCAATTCCCGGCTGTAGCGGAGATTCACCGGATAGCGCTCCAGTCCTTCTACCGTTGTCGTTAGGTTCATCCCGCCGACTGCTGACTGGATCACATCCTGGACGTCCCCAACGGTGAGGCCGTAGCGGGCAATCGCATCCCGATGAATCTGGAAGTCCAAGAAGTTACCTCCCATTACCCGCTCCGCGTAGACGCTCAAGGTCCCGGGGACCTTGCGTACGACGGCTTCCACTTCCTTGCCCAAGTTTTCTAGAGTTCCTAGATTCGGCCCGGCCAACTTGATGCCGACAGGCGTCTTGATTCCCGTTGACAGCATGTCGATGCGAGTTTTGATTGGCATTGTCCAGGCATTCGTTAAGCCTGGAATCTGGATTGCGGCGTTCATTTCATCCACAAGCTTTTCGGGAGTCATCCCTCCACGCCACTCGTTCTCCGGCTTAAGAGTAATGGTTGTTTCCAGCATTGCCAGCGACGCTGGATCGGTTGCGGTATCCGCCCGTCCGACTTTTCCGAAGACATGGTGAACTTCGGGAAAACTCTTAATAATCTTGTCCGTTTGCTGGAGGATCTCTCGCGCCTTGGTGATGGAAACACCTGGAAGCGTCGTCGGCATGTAGAGCAGGTCCCCTTCCCACAGCGGGGGCATGAACTCCGATCCTAGGCGGTTGTAGGGAAGAATCGTGACCGCCATAATGAGCAGTGCTGCTAGAAGTGTGAACCACTTGAACCGCATGACCAGTTCTAGGACCGGATGATAGATCCACACCAGGAAACGATTGACCGGGTTCTTGTTCTCCGCAGGGATCTTGCCGCGGATCCAGTAGCCCATGAGAACCGGCACGAGCGTGACAGACAGCAAGGCTGCGGCCGCCATCGAGTACGTCTTTGTATACGCAAGCGGCTTGAACAGACGACCTTCCTGGGCCTCCAGTGTGAAAACGGGCAAGAAGGAGACGGTGATGACCAGCAGTGAGTAGAACAACGCTGGCCCGACTTCCGTTGCAGCATTGCGGATGATCTCCCAGTGCGGTTTTGTGCCGCGGTCGCGCTCCAGGTGCTTGTGAGCGTTTTCGATCATGATGATCGCCGCGTCGACCATCGCACCGATCGCAATGGCAATGCCGCCAAGCGACATGATGTTCGCGCTGATGCCTTGCTGGTGCATCACGATGAATGCCATGAGAATGGCCACGGGCAAAGTGATGATTGCCACCAGGGCGCTACGGAAATGGAAAAGGAAGATGACACACACAACCGCCACGACAATACTCTCTTCGAGCAATTTCGACTTGAGCGTCTCGATGGCGCGTTCGATAAGAGCGGAACGGTCGTAGGCCACCTCGATTTCGACGCCCTCCGGCAGCCCTGCTTTCAAGCCCTCCAGCTTTGCCTTGACGTCTTCGATGACCTGCCTGGCGTTGGCTCCATAACGGACAATGACGATGCCTCCGACAGTTTCTCCCTCTCCATTCCAGTCGGCCAGGCCACGCCGAATCTCTGGACCAAGAGAGACATCAGCGACGTCACGGATCAAAATTGGAGTGCCCTGGCGATCCACTCCCAACGCTATTTCTCGAATGTCGCTCAGAGACTTGATGTAGCCGAGCCCTCGAATCATGAACTCCTTCTCGCCGGCTTCCACAAGGCGACCGCCGACGTCGTTGTTGCTACGCTGCACCGCATTGCGGATCTTCGAAATAGGGATGTCGTAGGCTCGCAGCCGGTTCGGATCTACCGTGATTTGATACTGGCGGACAAATCCCCCAATGCTGGCAACCTCCGCCACACCAGAAACGCCGATCAGTTGGTACTTCAAGTACCAGTCCTGAATGGAGCGAAGCTGGCTGAGGTCATGCCGATCCGATTTCAGCGCATACATGAATGCCCACCCGACACCGGTCGCGTCAGGCCCCAGGCTGGGCGTCACCCCGCGAGGAAGCCGTCCGGATACGTAGTTCAAATATTCCAGGACGCGGCTGCGCGCCCAGTACATATCCGTTCCATCTTCAAAGATTATGTAGACGAATGAGAATCCAAAGAAGGAATAGCCGCGAACAACCTTTGCGAACGGCACGGCGAGCATTTGTGTGGTCAGAGGGTAGGTAATCTGATCCTCAACAATTTGCGGGCCTTGCCCCTGATACTCGGTGTAAACGATGACCTGCACATCGGACAGATCCGGAATCGCATCAAGCGGCGTTCTTAGGACAGAATAGACACCAGCTACGACGAGGAACACGGCTGTGAGCAGCACCAGAAACCTGTTAGCGATGGACCACTCAATGATTCGTGAGAACATTCAGTGCTTTCCTTCGTGTTGTGGTTCGGGCGCTGTCTGTTGCCCGCCGCTGTTCTTCTGGTCGCCTAGCATTTTGCTAACGGCTTCCCTCAGATTGCTTTCCGAATCGATCAGGAACTGGGAAGATGTGACGACCACTTCGCCGCGCTTTAGTCCTTGACGGATCTCTTGATAGCCGCCGCCGATGGCGCCGACGCGGACCTCGCGGGGCTCGAAGGCGCCGTTGCCTTTGGCTACAATAACGACACTCCGTTCACCCGTATGGATGATCGCTTCGGTCGGCACCTTGACAGCTCCGCCAACCGCCGGGACGCTGATTTCGACATTGGCGTACATTTGGGGGCGAAGCTTTCCGTCCGGGTTCGCTATTTCCACGAAAGCCTTAAGGGTGCGAGTCTGCTGAGTGATTGCGGGGTCGAGGTAGAGAATTTTCCCGGTCCAAGTGCGGCCCGGAAATGAGTCAACGGTGATGCGGGCTATCCTCCCGGTTTGCACGTACTGCACTTGGTGTTCATACACCTCGATCTGAGCCCACACGGTAGATAGATTTGCGATCTTGTAGATGGTCATCCCCGGACTCAACTTCATACCTTCGAGCGCCTGGTCCATCTTGGAGACGAGGATGCCAGAGACCGGCGAGAAGATCTTGACAGTCCTGGTGACCTGCCCGCTCTCTTTCAGAGCGTCGATCTGAGCTTCGGTGATGTCCCAGTAATGGAGACGTTCCCGCGAGGCTTCGAGGAGCGACTTCGCCCGCGAGATCGCATCCTCGGAGCCACCAGCTTGAAGCCTCTCAAGGTACTTGGCGCCTTGCAGATATTCCATTTGCGTCGTAACCAGTTGTGGGCTGTAGATCTCGAACAGGACATCACCCTTCTGTACTGGTTCACCAACGTAGTTCACGTAGACCTTTTCGATCCAGCCTTCGAACTTGGTGTTCACCGAAGCAATGTCCCGCTCGTTGTAGGCAAGGATGCCGATGGTACTGATGTCTACTGGGATGGCGCCCCCTTCGGCGACTGCCGTGCGTACGGAGAAATTCTGGAGAAAATTCGGGCTCACGTGGACCCCGCCCTCTGCTGGCGCCTCGTCTTCATACACGGGGACCATCTCCATCCCCATTGGCGACTTGCCCGGCTTGGGGGATACCATGTTCGGATCCATCGGGTCCCGCCAATACTTGACCTTCCGCCCCTTTGATGACGGTTCAGAACCTTCGGGCTCTTTGTGGGTTTCCATTGCAGTTGGGCGTGACACGCGAGCAAGCAATCGGTCTGCCCAGCCCCAGCGCAGGGGATTCCACACGAATCCCGCCACTGCAGCTGCGCCCAGGACGAAGCATAAGAAACCCAGAAGGAGAAAACGGCGAGTCGATTTCACGGCGTCACCTGCGGGAAAGGCGCCCCTATGGCGCGTTCCATTTCCGCCAACGACTTCATGTAATCGCTGGTGTATTGAGCTAGGCCAAGGCGCATGTTCAGTAGGAAGCGCTCGCTATCCAAGAGGTCGAGCACGCCGAGTGTGCCGGTCGAGTAGGCGGTTTCAGTGGAGAGCAGAGCTTGTTCGGCCTGCGGCAGTAGTGTCTTATCGAATAATGCGATCTGATCGTTCAGGGTTTGAATGCGAAATCCTATCCTGCGGACCATCCCCTCGATCGAGTTCACTACATTCCGATAACCTTCGCGGGCGGCAATCTGATCCTCCGTGGCTTCTTGAATCGCGGCGTCGTATTTTCGCCGGCGAATCGGTATGCTGACGGACGCCGAAACAGCATAAATATTCTTGCCGTTCTGGCTGGGCGGACTCGACACGCCTGCCTGATCGGAACGGCCGTTCACATTGGTCATGCTGGCGCCGATCGAGAAGTCCGGCCAATAGCTCTTCTTGGCTAACTGAATTCGCTTCTCGTCCCGTTCAATTTGCAGGAGCGCACCCTGAACTTCGGGCCGAACGCGCTTGGCCAGTTCGTGCAACTTTTCGTAGTCAACGACCGCCGGCGGTCGTTGCAGCATCGCCAATCGTGGAATCGTGTAGTTCGCTGGCCGGTCCATGACGGTGTTCAGCATGGCCTCGGCATCGACGCGCAGGCTTCGCAACTCCTCCAACCGATTCTGATCGCGAGTGATCTCGGCTTGTAGCTTCACAACCGCCTGTTGCAAGCCCTGTCCTTGCGAATAGCGCGCCTGCGCGAGCGTCTCATATTGCTGGAGTAGGGAACGGTCCTCTTCGGTAATTGTGATGGCTCGGTCAACGAATGACAGGGCATAATAAGCCTGCTTCACTTGGTGGATCACCTCGTCCTGCTGCGCTTCGTAACGCTCACGGACGACTGCCGCCTCTTTAGCCGCGATCTTTTCCTTATCGCTCAACTTGCCGAACCACGGAAATGCTTGCGACACAGAGAGCATCGTCGTCTGCGGCCCGACGCGGGTCTCTGGAGTCCGCACATATTGGGTGACGCCGATCATTGGTTCTGGCAGAGCGCTAGCCTGCGGCAATCGCTGCAAACTGGCTTGATAGGCGGCGAACGCCTGACGAACCCCAGGGTTCCTGTCGAGCGCATCCCGAAGGTAATCATCCAATTGGGGGTCGCCGTTCGTCGAGTAGGTTTGCGCGAGGCTCACCGCAGCGAAACTCGCAATCAGCAAGAGGCTTCGTAACATCTTTCTGCTCTGCCGTTGCACGTGCAGGTCCATCAGTTGTAGCGAGCAGCCCAACGCAGATGGCGGTATCCGCGATGCATTGAACCATTCAGATCCAAATTGGCTGGCGCAGTTGCCCCTTTTGCGCCACATCCTGCCTGATACGCGGCACGATCTTTTGGAAAGGTAGCCCATGTGTCTGGCAAAGCCGACCAATCAGCCGCCGCTCGATGGGTGGGTTCCCGCCGCGACACTACATTTCTCATCGCCCACCTGACCGATCCCAACGCACATGTGAAGCGTGTCGGCGCTATAATGGTATAATTCAAATGGAGTTCTGTTTGGGAAAGATTGCCAACACGCTTGTCGTCGCCTTGATAATGGCGAATGCGCAGTGCCAAGCGGCATGTACAATCTCGCCCTGCAACGAGTTGCCTCGGCACTCGCAGAGTTCTGACGAACCCGGATGTCACCACAAGAAGCCACCTGCTGACGATCAGCATGGCAAAACGCCGTGTGAACATCAATCCTTTCTGTTTTTGAGTGAAGTTGGGCCGCAGGCTGCTCCTTTGATACTTCATGACCTTCCCTTTGAGGTCATCCCCATTCGGGCTTCCGGCAGCATCCTAGAGACCCTCGTGGTCCTGCGTGCCACGTCAACCTATTCGCCCCCACTCCAACCCGGCCTGTCCGCCGGAACTATCCTCAGAGTCTAGCCGACGGTCCACCTGGCAACCGTAACAAGTGTTGGCATCGCCAGCCCTCTCTCGTTCCATTGCAAGTGACATGACCGGAGGTTCGCGTGCGAATCCCAAGAATCGTTTCATTTTCGGCGGCGATCGCCGTCTTATTGGTCGCCGTGTGGGCGTTGGTACGGGTGCGCAGCCATGGATTCAGTGCGCGCGAACAACCGGCGCCGTACGAGGCTTTCCTTGCTCGGCGGTTGCGGCGGCTCGCTAGCGAGCCGGGTGCCAGGAATCTCAAGAACCCGCTGGAGGCAACTCCGCTTGCCGTCGCTGAAGCACGAGACCATTTCGCCGATCACTGTTCGACGTGCCATGGGAATCGCGGCGACGGAAAGACTCAGATCAATGCTGGTCTCTATCCGCCAGCGCCAGACATGCGCCAACAGCAGACGCAAGAACTGTCAGACGGAGAGCTGTTCTACATCGTCAAGAACGGAATTCGCTTCACGGGAATGCCTGGCTGGGGTGGAAGCGATGAAGATAACTGGAAGTTGGTGCTGTTCATCCGCCATCTTCCGCATCTCACGCCATCAGAGTTGGAATTCATGACCGAGGTGAACCAGATGCCGACCGACGAGGAGTCGGGCCATTAGGAGGGATTTGAAATGGATGCTAATCGACGAACTTTTTTTGCGCGTCTCGTAACGATGGGAGGCGCGTTTGCAGCAAGCGTGAGGTCGCTCACCGCGCAATCAAAACGTACTGATTCTCCGCCGGCGAGCAGCCCAGCGTCGATGCCGGACATGGATCATTCGCAGCACTTGCAAGCGGGTGCAACACCCGCGGCTGCCAAAGTGGCTGCCCCAGCCAGCCCAGTGCCAACCCAACCCTTCGTCCCGGTGGTCACCCCAGACCTGGCGAAGCTTTCCTACCGGGTAGTGGATGGAGTCAAGGAATTCAACCTCGTGGCCGAGGTGGTGAAGAGCGAACTTGTCCCCGGCCGGCCGATCACGGCGTGGGGCTACAACGGCAGCGTTCCCGGACCAACCATCGAAGTGCAGGAGGGGGATCGGGTCCGCATCATCTTCGATAACCATTTGCCAGAGCCGACCGCGCCTCATTGGCACGGCCTCGAAATTCCCATCGATATGGATGGAGTCCCCGGAGTTACGCAAGACCCCATCATGCCGGGCGAGCGCTTCGTCTACGAGTTCACTCTGAATCAGAATGGCACCTGCTTCTACCACTCACACATGCCAATGCAGGAAATGATGGGCATGATCGGCCTTTTCATCATTCATCCAAAGCAGCCCCATCAACCCGAAGTCGCCCGCGATTTCGCGTTCGTGTTACAAGAATGGGCGCTGTTGCCGAACAACAACGTGCCGAACACTCTTGCCATGGAGTTCAACTGGCTCACTATGAATGGCAAAACGGGACCGGCCACGACGCCAATGCTGGTGAAAGTCGGCCAACGTGTTCGAATCAGACTGGTCAACCTGGGAATGGATCACCATCCCATCCACCTGCACGGCTTGCAGTTTGTGGTCACGGGTTCGGAAGGCGGGCGCCAACCGGAGACAACATGGGGTCCAGGAAACACGGTGCTCGTCGGCGTGGCACAAGCCAGAGATATTGAGTTCGTCGCCAAATACCCCGGTGATTGGATGTTTCATTGCCACATGCCCCACCACAACATGAATCAGATGGCGTCGATGGTCGGCCCAGTCATGAGCATGGGGAACGGAATGAGCACTGGCGCGGGGATGAGCGAGGGCATGGGGATTATTCGCCAAGGCAACGCATTGTCGGATAACCTCGGTCCATCGCTCGGCCGCGGCCTCGGCGTCAGCGCCGACCGTGAACGTCTCACCTCCAATGCCGTCGGCTCCGCAGTGGCGCAGCAGCAAACGCCAAGCGCCCACGAAGGCCACGTCGTGATACCTGGTGAGGCGGAGAATGCGTTGACCACCATGTATCCGAAGAACGATCCGGAGAAAAAGAAGATTGCCGGATACCCGCAGGATATGTGGATGGTGATGGATGAAGGCTACAAGAACAAACCGGAGACGTTCGGACTCCGGCCCGGTTGGACGGGCGGAATGATGGGCATGATGACGCTAGTCCGGGTGTTGCCCCCAGAAAAGTACGACCAGATAGTGGCGATGATGCCACGAACGTCTGAATCGGCGGAGCCGGCAAGATTTACCCTGGCGGGGCGTGTAGAAGCAGTCAGCGAGAGCACGGGCAAGCTGACTGTGAACCACGGAAAGGTGGAAGGCTGGATGGGCGCCATGACGATGGCTTATTCGGTAGACAGGCCCGAATCGCTCAAGGGCATCAAGGCGGGCGACCAGATCACGGCCACAGTCTATGGGAGCGATCTCACACTTCATGACGTTCGTGTCGCCGGCGCGGGACCTAAGTAAGCAACGGAAGAACCAGGAATGCGACATCAACACATTTTCTTGCAACGGCTCCTACGCCGGACAGGACGGACGTTCTTACCGGCGTGGATTGCAGCGCTAGTGCTTTCCTCGGCGAGCGCTCAAATTTCCGGTCAAACTCTTACGCTTGAAGACTTGGAGCGAATGGCTCTGGATCGCAATCCTACTATCGGACAGGCGAAGGCAGACGTTGCTGTAGCAGCGGGTTTGGCCAAGCAGGCAGGATTGTATCCGAATCCTACGGTTTCAGCAGTTGGGGAAGAGATCGCGCGCGGGCCTATTATTCGCGGCGGTGAAATAGGTGCTGGGTTCCAGCAACGAATCGTGACGGCTGGCAAGCTTGGGTTGAGCCGCAAGGTGGCCGAGCAAGGCCGTGCGATTACAGAAGAGGCGGCTAGAGCTGAACGACAGCGCGTTCTAAACGCAGTCCGCACCCTGTATTACCAGGCCCTCAGTGATCAGTACCGGATACGCGTCCGCACGAACCTCGCCGCATTAGCCGCCGAAGCCGTGCGAATCTCGGGGGAGTTGGCCAATGTCGGACAAGCAGACCAACCGGATCTTCTGGCCGCCGACGTGGAATCCGAACGCATTCAACTGGAGCTCACCGACGCCGTCAACCGGCAGCAGCGAACGTGGAATCAACTGGCCGCAGTAGTCAACGATCCGTCGCTCCGGGTGACGCCTTTAGCCGGAGAGCTGGAAATGGTTCCGCGCCTTGACGTGGACCAAGCGCTAGAGACAATTTATGCCGATAGTCCACAGTTGCGCGCAGCCGGCATCGGGGTCTCCCAGGCCGAGACAGCACTTTCGCGCGCTAAGACGGAAGTGATCCCGGACCTGATCGTCAGCGGAGGGGTCCGCTACAACCGGGAATTGCTCGACCTTGTAAATGGTAGTGGGTTGCGCCGCCCGGTTGGACTGGAAGGCTACTTTGACATCGGCATCCAGATTCCGATCTTCAATCGCAACCAGGGCAACGTAGCGGCGGCGCGTGCCGGAGTGGACAAGGCAAAGCTCGAAGTAGATCGAACGAAGCTTGCTTTGCGTTCGAGGCTAGCCGAAATATATCGCGAGTATCGTACAGCTGTGGCGCGTGCGGACCGTTACCGGCAGGACATCCTGCCAAAGGCACAGAAAGCCTACGAGTTGTACCTGAACAACTTTCGCCAGATGGCGGCGGCCTATCCTCAGGCACTGATCGCGCAACGCAACCTGTTTCAACTGCAGGATGCCTACGTCGACTCCCTGACCACTGCTTGGCAGAGCTCCGTAGAGATTCAGGGCCTGTTACTCACTGGCGGAGTTGAGATTTCCCATAGCGGATTGTCGGTAGATCCGATGCAAAAGCAAAGTGGAGAAGCCGGCGCGATGCCGTAGTCTCCACTCCGATTAACCTCCGAATCAAGTAATGACTAAAGGACAAACATATGTTTACGAGTAAATTACGGATTACGCTTCTTTTCGCCGGCCTGATGAGCGCATCACTGCTCATCGCGCACGACGCCAAGCTGCACAAGGGTAAGGCCACCGAGGGCGAAATCGTCTCCCTAGCAGGCAATACGGTCGTGATGAAGACGGCTACGGGCAACATGACCGTGATGCTCAGCAAGGACACCAAGTTCGAGATGGGCGAGCAAGCGGTCGACGTGAATCACTTCAAGAAGGGTGACAAGATCAGCGTGATTGGAACCAAGCTGGCCACTGGAGAACTGGCGGCAAAGGAAATGATGATGACGATGGCGCCGGCGAAAGCGGCAGGCCACGCTGAAGCTGGTCACAAGCACTAGCTCATCAACTGCGTCAGATCGCGCATCGGAGCGCGGATCTGCTTGCTTCGCGCTCCGGGCAAGTCTCGAAAGGAGTACTTGTATATGAACAGAAATCGATTTCTGCGATTGATGATTATGGCGCCCTGGGGCGCCGCCATGCTCTTGAACGCCGCAGCGCCCCAAGTTAAGGTGTACAAGAACGCGACTTGCGGATGTTGTGGCAAGTGGGTGGAACACCTCCGTAGCAACGGCTTTGAAGTTTCGGTCCAAGAGGTGGCTAGCACTGCGGAATATCGCCGCACGTATGGTGTGCCCGAAAACCTTGCGTCTTGTCACACGGCTGTCGTGGATCGGTACTCAATCGAGGGCCATGTTCCGGCGGTTGACATTCACCGGCTCCTGCGAGAGCGACCTGAAGGCAGAGGGCTTGCCGTGCCCGGAATGCCAATGGGATCTCCTGGTATGGAATCCGCCAGGAGTGAAGCCTACTCGGTGATGCTCTTCGACCAGGCCGGGCGCGCCACTGTGTACCGGAGTTACCCCCGTCCACAGGGCTCTGTATGACTTCCACAAAGATCCTTGTGATCGACGATGATTGGTTCACCTTGGAAATGGTGATGACGGCATTGAAACAGCCAGGCGTCGAGTTGCTCAGCGCTTCAGTTCCCGAAGATGGCCTAGCGCTGTTTCACCTTCATCACCCTGAGATTGTCTTGCTGGACTTGAGGATGCCCCGGATGGACGGTATGGAGGTTTTGGGTCACATTGTTGGATCGGAGGCTGCCAGTGCCCGGCGGGAAGTGCAGACGAAGGTGATCATGCTGACTGGATTTGCCACGGTGACGACCGCAGTGACGGCGATGAAGGCGGGAGCTTATGACTATTTGACCAAGCCGATCGGGACTCAAGAACTGCGCTTTGTTGTGGACCGGGCCCTGAACCACATCCGGCTGCGCGCGGAGATTAGACGGCTCCGGTCGATGCTGGATTCAAAGTATGGGTTCCAATCGATTGTTGGGCATTCCAAGCGGCTCCTGGATGTGCTGGATATGGCGACTCGGGCAGCCCAGACGGCTTCGACGGTGTTGATAGGGGGCGAGACCGGAACCGGTAAGGAACTCATCGCGCGAGCCATTCACTTTAACAGTTCGCGAAAAGACCGGCCTTTCGTAACGATAAACTGCGGCGCAATCCCGAAGGACCTCTTGGAATCGGAACTCTTCGGACACGTCAAGGGATCGTTCACGGGGGCCGTGACTCACAAGACTGGCAGGGTTGAGGCAGCCATCGGGGGCACGTTACTTCTAGACGAAATCGGCGAAATGCCTGTAGAACTTCAGGTCAAGATGCTCCGGCTCATTCAAAACCATGAGATTGAGAAGGTTGGCGCGTCCGGGCCGATCAAGGTGGACGTGCGCATCATCGCTGCCACCCATCGGAATCTACGCGCCATGATCGAAGATGAAACCTTCCGCGAGGATCTGTACTATCGCCTGTCAGTAATTCCTTTGGAATTGCCACCACTCCGCGAGAGACTGGATGACATTCCCGAACTCGTTCGTCTCTTCTTTCGGAACGCCTGTGAAAAGCGCGGCAGGCAAGACATGCGGCTGCCGGAGGAGCTAATGCCGCGTTTTACGGAGTATCGCTGGCCCGGGAATATCCGCGAGCTGGAAAATGTCATCGAGCGCATTGTAGTGCTTACGGACGGAAACCTGGTTCACTTGACGGACCTTCCAGATTTCTTGCTGCGAAAATCGGCTTCAGGCAATCTATTCCATTTAACCTTGCCGCCAGACGGGTTTAGTCTGGAAAACCTGGAGAGGGATCTTATTCTGCAGGCTCTGCGCAAATTTGATTGGAATCAGTCGAAAGCGGCTGAGTTCCTCGATCTCAGCCGGAAGACTCTCATCTACCGGATGGAGAAATTCAACCTTAGGCATGAGCAGAGTGCCTGAGCCGGAGTAGACTTCCTTGGAGTTCCCGCGCAGTGCGACGGCACCCGGACCCTTTCAATTCCAGACGCTAGTGGGCACCTGCGTGAACTCTTTGGTTGTCAGGTCGAGGACCAGGAATCCCTTTGACATCGTTATCGTGATGACGGCTTTAGTCGCTTGAGCGTTTGAATGGTAGTCGGGCTGCATTCCCAGTGCCATCCAGGGCCAAGCCTATGGAACGTGGATTGAATCGGCCTATGTTAGTGCGTCGCGTCATTTGACACACGGCGGTAGTTGCCTCCGCCTGAACCGGGACAGCAAGTCCGCTTGGAGCTCTCGTCCAAGCCGGCCACGATACCACTTGATGTTGCCGGTCGCGCGTCTCAACAACGTTGACCGGCAGCACCTTAACGGTTCAGAATGTGTAACTACTTCGCCTTTGTGGGTTTCTCCATTTCGCGGTGATCCGCCGCGAGTTGCCGTGACTGCTTCGCTGCTTCGCGAAGTGTCTTCGCGAGGTATTTACAATGGCCGGCGGTTTGCCCGCTCATGGGATGCTTTATTTCTTGACCGGTAGGATTGCGAGTGTACTCGGCCGCCAACTCCTCGTGCTCCACAGCATCCGCCTCTAACTTAACTGCCTTCGCATCGAAATGCTTGGCGATGCGCTCATGGTCCGCCGGCGTGCTTGCGCTTGCGATCAACTGCTTCAACTCTGCCTTGTTCAGGGTCTGGCCGAGAGCAAGCGTTGTCGAGAGCGACGCCGCCATTGCGAGCAAGACCAAATTGCGTGTGATCTTCAGAAACTTCGACATGTATGTATCTCCTTTTGCCACTAAAAGTCGGACGAAGCAATTTTGACAACGCGGTCTTTGGTGCGGCCATCAAACTTGGATGGCGGGCTCTTTGCGTTCGCTAGCAGTAGGAGCTTTGCACGTAGGGGACCCTTCACTTATTGCGCACAAAACAGCTGTTCGGGAGTGCGTGGCACCCACCTTGCTGCCTCATCCGCGCCACCTCAGTGCCTGACTTGAGGCAGTCTACCAGGCTACCCAGCCTCGGCACTCCGTCGGAACGGCCAGGTGAGTGTAAAGCTCATCCCGGCCTTCGCAGTCCGTTCGACCAGGATCCGCCCCCGATGATGAATCAGGATCTGTTGCGAAATGGCCAAGCCAAGGCCAGTGCCATCCTGTTTTGTGGTGTAGAAGGGATCGAAGATTCGTTTAATATCCACGTCGCTCACACCTGGGCCCTGATCTTGCACCCTGAGGAGTACCCAGTCATCCTGCCTACCGACTGAAAGCGAAACGACTCCCCCAGGCGGCGTTGCCTGGAGCGCGTTGATTGTGACGTTCAGGAGTGCTTGCTTTATCTGCTGCGCATCGCATTCGACGTCCGGAAAGTCATGTGGTACGTCGCGTTGCACTCGAATGCCACGCTGCTGAGCGCTGTGTGCCACCAGATCAACTGTCGCTTGGACGATAGTTTCAATTTGGACGGGGCGTATCCGTGGAGTGCGTGTGCGTGCGAAGTCCAGAAGATTCGTCAGGAGACCGTTGAGCCGCCTGGTTTCGGCTTTGATGATTCCTAAGAATTCGCGGCGCTTGCCTTCATTGGAGGTCCTCTCGCAGATATCGACAGCGCCCTCGATGCTACCCAGCGGGTTCCGAATCTCATGAGCGAGACTTGCGGCCAGTTGACCGATGGCGGAAAGGCGATCGGCTTGCCGCAATTGCTCCACGCTACTTTCCAGCTGAGCGTATGTTGTTCTCAGTTCATCGGAGGTGGCTTGGAGCACCTGCCGGTGTTTTCGTTCCCGGTCTGCCAAGAGGCCAGTGAGAACTCCGGTCGCGACGAACACAACCATCTCCGCGTATTTCGAGTCCCTAAGTTGCGTGGAGGTCGTCCACGTGGCAAGAACGTGTGGCAGATAACAGAGGACGGCGCAAGCGGCCGATAACAGTCCGCCCCTGAACCCGAACGTGAGCGCTCCAAACACGATGGGCAGGTAGTACAGCCGTTCCAGGATTTCATGTGTCAGAAAGAGCGATGGAGGTGTTGCAAAGTGAGCCAGCGTGATGGCAAGCATCGCGCCGAAGATTCCCAGCGCGCGCTTCACTCGGTCTGCTCACTTTTCAAACCGTACTTTTCCATTCGATAAATTAGGGTCTTGCGGCTGATCTGAAGGTATTGGGCAGCGCGCGTTTGATTCCAGTCGAATTTGAATAGAACTTGCGACAGAAGGTCTTTTTCCAGGCGTTCCAGACTAATTCCTTGAGGAGGTAGCTCCATGTGCAAAATGTCCAATGCGGGTCGAGGTTGGGTAAGAGCCTCAGGCAGGTCCTTCTCCGTAACTTCAACTCCCGAGGACAGCACAACCAATCGCTCGATCACGTTCTCTAGTTCTCGAATGTTGCCGGGCCAGTAATATGCAGTGAAGTACGTGAGCAGAGCGGCTGGTAGCTTGACACCCGGAAGCGAGTGCTTCTCTTTGGCCCGGCCCAGAAAGTGCTGCACCAGGGCCGGAATGTCTTCGGTCCTCGCGCGAAGAGGAGGAAGCTCGATTGGCACGACATTCAGGCGGTAGAAGAGATCCTCTCGAAACCGCCCGGCCGCCACCATTGCTGGCAGATCGCGATGCGTAGCGGCGACAATCCGAGCATCCACCGGCAGGTTCGCGGTTGCGCCGACCTTAGTGATTTCGTGCTCCTGAAGCAAACGGAGGATTTTCACCTGTAGCGCCAGGGGGAGATCTCCTATCTCATCCAGGAAGACGGTCCCACCGTGCGCTTGCTCAATCTTGCCCTTCTTGTCGTGCGCGGCACCGGTAAATGCGCCTCTCACATGCCCGAATAACTCAGACTCCAGCAATTCTGCCGGAATAGCTCCACAGTTGATGGTGATAAAAGGTTCCGCGCTTCGGGCGCTGCCGCTGTGGATGCCCTCAGCAACGAGTTCCTTCCCGGTTCCCGTCTCCCCACTGATCAAGACGGTAACATCTGATTGGGCTGCGCGGGCGGCCTTTTCAAGGACACGGAGCAAAATCTTGGATTGCCCGATAACATTCTCGAAGCCGGCTTTTTCGTCGAGTGCGTGGCGCAACGATTGAGCTTCATCACGCAAGGACAGGTACTCCAGAGCCCGCCCCACAACCAAGCGTAGACTGTCGGGATTCGCGGGCTTGGTGATGTAATCGATCGCTCCGAGCCGCATTGCGTCCACCGCGCTCTCCACGGTGCCGAAGGCCGTGATCAGCACGACGCCCGTTTCGGGATATTCTGAGCGAATCGTCCGTAGCAGATCGACCCCGGACATGCCTGGCATGCTGAGATCCGTGATGACCAAGTCCTGGGGCGTGCGTGCAAGAACGCCAAGTGCATCCTCGGCGTTCGCCGCCGTGGTCACCGTATAACCCTCATCCTCGAGTTGCACCTGCGTAACGCGGCGCAAATTCTGATCGTCGTCAACTACAAGAATGCGCCCAACATTCATTCGTGTACTCCAGCATTCCTTCACTCCACATTTCATCCTAGCAATCGGAGGTCCTGCTTTCGACGTCGACGAGACGTCAACGTTGTGTATTTGCTGCGGTCTGACCGGCTATAGTGCCTCAAATGCGGCGCACTCAGCCCGAAATCCGGCACGGGCGCCCCCTCTAGCTCTATGCTCCGCTGATTTCTTTCTTTCTATTTGCGCAAGCGCGGGTAAACCACACGACGCTACAGCGGCTTTTGCGCTCCCATCAACTCGTGTTCGGCGCGAATCCACTCCTCTTCAGCCGAACCGTCCGGACAGCCGCGGGTCTGCCAGAACGAATACGCCAACTCAAGCACTTTCGCGTATGACGCGGATGCAGCGGCTTGGTTGTCCGCTGGACCGACTGTAACCTCGGCGCCCGGTGATTCCGGGCTGGCTTGCTTTGTAGGTTGCGGAGCAGAACCGTCTTGCCTTAGCTCAAACAAGGCACGATATGGCCCAATTGGGGCAAGCGTGCCGTAAGCCTCGGCGGAGCTGGTTTCGTGGGCCCTTCAGTCACCTCGGACTGGCGTGCAAAATCGGTCCATTCGCAGATCATCGCTTGCCCAGCCCGCTCCTGCGGATGGGCCTTAAAGGCGAGAACCAGTTGAACGGGCTTTTCCGGGTTGGGACACGTGCTCAATCGAGATGGGCGGCTCGTCATCGACGGGACACCTGTAAATCAGGAGAATCGTTATGCGTTCAATTACGCAATCGAAGGAATACGTCGAGTGCCCTCCGTGCACCTCCGTGGAAAAACGGCAACGTAGAGCGCACTGGTGTAAGCCGACGAATTATACCGCTGGCCCTCACCCTGCCGGTCAGCTGAACCCTCCGCATGCCCGCGGGTCAACGGTTCCACTCCCAAAAGCGGCCGCCATACGACAAATCTGCCCTATCGACGACAGGAAGTGCTTTTCACAAGACAGCATGCTGGAAAAAGCGGCGATCCCGAGTTCGGATGATCTAAGGCACCGCCACCCTCCTACGAGCCAACTCGCATGGCCTAAGCGACCGTATTCGGTCCCGTGAGCTCTATATATTCGTCCGGCCGGTGGCGCCCCGGCTTCCTATCGCGATATTGCACTGTCTGGGGGTTGGCCAATGAACTGCTCTGGATCTTCAGTGTAGAAATCTGGCAGTGGAAGTGAACCCAATGAAACTAAAGAAGACTTCGCGAGATCGAAGCCCTTGGCTTTCCTCCGAAAGAGGTTCGCACCATCGAGGAGCCAGCGACGTTTGAGGTCCCCGGCGTGATGAGTTTCCCGCGTCTCGATTTTGAAGTCGCCTTGATCTGTGAACTTACTAGGATTGGCACGACCAGTGCAGAGGCGCAGGACTACGTAGTGGGAATGCGACGCGGAAGCGCGCTGGTTTTCGCAACGGGTCCGGTGGAGAGAGTGGAAGCTGCCATAGACATCATGGACGGGAACGGCGCGGTGGAGGTCGAAGAGGACAGTGGGTCCGAACCTCACTTACCCGGTGTGCCTCGCGAGAACAGGGCTCCGATACGCGATAGTCAGGTCATGGCCGGGCGGATCCGCGGGTCGGTCGGCGGCGCCTCCCTTTTCGTTGGTGAACGGGGCGTCGCTAACCTGTCGGCGGCGCAGCCGACGGGGCGTGCTGCTCACACCCGATTTAGGTGCGGTGCTGATCTCCGCAAGCACGGTGATCGTGGCGATCAACGCCTGATTGCTGAGAATGAAGACACGGCAAGCCTATTGAAGAACGTGGGAAATTGGGGTCCGCGGTGTGCCCTTGCTTTGAAAAGCATGATGGCGTCAGATCTGAGTGCTGGGTCGTCGCGACCAAGGGCGGTCTTCTTGGAATGAACGAAAGCTATCAAGCGTTAAGAATGGAAGCGGCATGGCTCGATGTGTCGGGACGCGGCAAGATTCGGATCGCGGGCGATGATCGCGGACGCCTTCTGCACGCAATGACCACCAATCACATCCAGCGGCTCATTCCCGGCACTGGCTGCTACACCTATTTTCTCAACGCAGCCGGACGCATCCTCGCCGACGCTAATGTCTTCACCCGCCCCAACCACTTTCTGCTCGACGTCGAGCCAGAACTTGCCGGAAAGCTTTACGCCCATCTCGATAAATTCATCATTGCAGATGACGTAACATTGGAGAACGTAAGCGCCCAGCTTGGCTCAATCGCCCTGGAAGGGCCGAACGCAGTGAAGGCAATGCGTGCTCTCGGGGCGCCAGTCCGAGATGCGGCATTTGGGAATGAGCAGTGGGGATCGCGCCTCGTCGCCCGAGCAAATATCACTGGACTTGACGGATTCCGCATCTTCGTCCCTGCAGAGGAGAGCTCAGAACTAGCGGCGCAGTTGGGGAACGTGGGTGTGCCCGCTGCAGACGAAGACGTGTTTCGCACTGTCAGGCTGGAAACCGGCAAGCCGATTTATGGCGAGGACATAACCGAACGCTTTCTTGCGCAAGAGACCAATCAGGTCCACGCGCTTCACCTCCAAAAGGGCTGTTATTTAGGTCAGGAGATTGTAGAACGCGTTCGTTCACGCGGCCTGATTCGTCGGGTTCTGATGCCACTCCATATGGGCTCAAAGGAGCTACCGGCACCAGGGACAAAATTCCAGATAGACGGCAAGAGCGTCGCGCAGATTATGTCGGCGGCCTATTCGCCGGCCTTCGGTCAGGTCGTGGCACTGGCTTATGTCCACATTGAGCACGCTACGCCAGGTACGGTGTTGCAACTTGGGACCACCACCGCTACGGTTGCACAACCTTTCGCCATTTCCGTAGATTCCCTCGCACCGGTGGGGGTGGTTCAATGATGTTGTCCAATTGCCTCTGCGGCCTAAAGGCCATCAGAGAGACTTCAAAGGAGAAAGAATAAATGAGTTGCTGTAAGGATGTGATGACACCAGTCGAAGCGTCTTCGTGCTGTACGCCGAAAGACACGGCAGTGCATGCGGCGCAAGCCATGCGCAAGTCCGGCTGCGGTTGCGCGCCGGTGGTCGAGAGTACAGAAAACCTCAAGCTGGTCGGAGTGGTCACTGAGCGCGACCTGTGCTGCGGCGTGACGGCGGACGACCGAAAAGGTTCGGACGTTGGATTGGCGGAGATAATGAAGCCTTTGTCTGCGTGTTGCCACTCAGACGAGCCGGTGGACGAGGCGCGCCGGAAATTGCACGAGCATCGGGCGACAAGCTTGCCGGTGGTCGATAGCGGTGGGAACTGCTGCGGCACGATTAGCGCTCACCATCTTTAGAGATCTTTGAGCAGGCGGCCGCACAATTCAAGCGTTCGAGGCGTGAGCTTGCCGAAAGGAGCCAACCAAGTGTGACCATGAGCAGCAAGCAATCAACGGTCGCTACCGATCTGGACAAGCTTCAGCACGAAACATTTAACTACTTCTTGCATGAGACGAATCCTGCGAACGGATTGGTGATTGATAAGACCGAAGCGGGTTGGCCCGCCAGCATTGCCGCCACCGGTTTCGCCCTGGCGGCGTACCCGGTAGCTGTCGAGCGTGGATTTATGTCACGTTCCGATGCCGTCACACGAACACTCACAACGTTGCGGTTTTTCTGGAAAAGCCCTCACGGACCCGAACCCGACGCCACCGGCTACCAGGGTTTTTACTACCACTTCCTTGACATGCAGACAGGCAGGCGCGCCTGGCAATGCGAACTGTCGACTGTCGATAGCGCTTTTCTGCTGGCGGGCGCACTAACGACTGGGTTGTATTTTGACGCCGAGACAGCCGACGAGCTTGAAATCCGCACCCTCGCCGACGCTCTCTACCGGCGGGCCGATTGGCAGTGGGCGCAAAATGGAGGCGCGACGGTTACACACGGCTGGAGGCCCGAAAGCGGGTTTCTGAAATACCGCTGGGAAGGGTACGACGAGGCACTGCTGCTTTATGTTCTCGGGTTGGGCTCGCCCACCTATCCGTTACCGGTGAGCAGCTACGCGGCGTGGGCTTCCACGTACAAGTGGGAGCAGTCTTACGGATATGAGTACCTTTACGCCGGACCGTTGTTTACGCATCAGCTCTCGCACATCTGGATCGACTTTCGCGCCATTCAAGATCGCTTCATGCGCGAAAGAGGCATCGACTATTTCGAGAACAGCCGCCGCGCCACGTATGTGCAACAGCAGTACGCAATCCACAATCCGCTCAAATTCAAAGGTTATGCCTCATGCTGCTGGGGAATCACGGCGAGCGAAGGGCCCGGTCCCGAAACTTTGAAAGTAGATGGTATTGAACGGCAGTTTTTCGACTACCTGGGCCGAGGGGTGCCGTACGGGCCGGACGACAGCACACTCGCGCCATGGGCACTGGTGGCATCGCTCCCATTTGCGCCCGAAATCGTATTGCCGGCACTCGATCATTGCATTCACCAAGCGAAATTGACTGAGTTCAATTCCTATGGTTTCAAGGCCTCTTTCAATCGACTCATCCTGGAGCGCCTGGCAATCCTTACGGATGGTGGGTTTCGCCTTGGCATTATGGGCTGAATCAAGGGCCCATTGTGTTGATGGTCGAGAATTCCCGGACAGGATTCGTTTGGCGGTTGATGCGGAAATGCCCCTACATCGCCAGTGGTTTGCGGCGTGCCGGATTCGGCGGGGGGTGGTTATGAACGCTCTCACGAGGGTATAGGGGAAGGGTCATGGCATCTCAGATCCAACTTTCTTGACCCGCTGCTCGTCCTGTCCCGATGCTTCGGGAGATTGAGACGCAGGTCGGGCGGTGGGGCGGCGAACCAGGAGTTGACTCAACCTCGATGAGACGAGATCTGTCCAACAATGGCCGAGCCAGATCGAACTCGGCATTAGCCGTGACAACAAGATCGCCTATGGGTAAAGAATGACCCGATGCCTTGGCGCTTATCAACTGTTTGCCACCAGGTAGCGTACCTTGCAGCAATCGTCCGAATTGGGGGAGGGATGGAGGGATGACACTTGCCCTTCTTGCAGCACTCGGCAGCCTTCTGATCGAACTTCTCACCTGCGAAGCAGTCGAAGGGTTGAGGGAGCATAATCACGCCCCAAAGGGCAACGGCGATGGTGGATGCCTCGGCGCATCTTTGAACATACCAAACAAGTTATCCTCGCGCGTTAGCGGTTGCTCTCGAGGTCGGAGATGAGCGCCTTCATTTCGGCAATCTCTCTTTGTTGAGTCTCTATGATTCCATCAGCAAGCTTCCGGACGCGCGGATCCGAAATATGGGCGCGTCCGCTTGTCAGAATGGCGATCGAGTGGTGTGGAATCATGGCTTTCATATAGGAAACGTCTTCAACCGTCTCCTGGCTGCGAACCAGCCAGAGCGCGCCGCCGAATACTACGACACTAAGGGCGAGGATACCGATGTTCATACGGCGGTCAGCATACATCTTCTTCATGAAGAGCAGCATGATAACCGCCATCGCGGCCCCCATGACCAACGCCATGTAAGGCTCTGGTTTCGCTGAAATAGACGTGGTCAAGCTGGAAAGTATTGAGATACATCAATCCCAGCATTACGATTGTTGATGTTGCAATCAGGACGCCGAAGCGTGCATAGTGATTCATAATGAGTTCCTTATGCCTTTTGGGGCTTGTCGAGCTATTTCCATAGTCGAATACCAGCTACAAAGCGAATTTGCGAAGGACTACCACTATCCTGCCGCACCAAATCGCTGTTTGGAGTTGGAGACAGAATGATCACGGCGAATACTTAGAAGGCACAAGGGAAGGCGACCCGCGCCAGGAAAACGAAACGCCAGGATGTCAAGATCTGTGGCAACCCGATGTCCCCTTTGTCTCATGGCTTCGACAAATGGATACTCGGCCACCGCAGAATAGCCGTTCATCCGTAAGTACGCCTCTACGAGCGCAACGGCATTGTCCATTGCGCGACCTATTTTCGGTTGCTCGACCGAGCAGTGAATACGTTGTAGAGTGGGACCCAGATCAGCGTCACATACCAGCCGTAGCCATAGCTCTCGATTAAACCCAGGAAGAAGCTCTTCCAACTGATCCACTCAAATCCCGGCAGCAAATGCTGCCAAGCCTGGTACATTGCATGCGCAGGAAACAGAAGGTCGAAACCGACGCACAAGGCGAATGAGATGGCCAGGAATAGACTGCTGGCGTTGCCAAACGCTGTGAAGGAAATTGCGTGTTTCATCAAATGGCTCCTTTAGAAACGTAGCGCTGCGGCTCCGCCTCAAATTTATCCAGACATTGGCGGCTGCAAAAGCGGTATTGGCGGCCTTCCTGCATCTTGGCGTAGCCTTTTCCCGCTTCCACGTTCATTCCGCACACCGGGTCTTTGGCGCTGCCCTCCACTGCGGCAGTTCCTGCGGGTCCCTCGTGCCCGCCGTGCCCGTGGACCATATGCGCCCCACATCCGAACCGCATCATGAAGTAGAAGAATGCGGCAAACAGCAATAGAGAAAATAGACCTTCCATGAAGCCTCCTTCCTAGAGATGCAATCGCCGCAGCCGCAGCGCGTTCGTGACCACGGAAACTGAACTGAAGCTCATCGCGGCGGCGGCGATGATGGGACTCAACAGCAGTCCGAAGAACGGGTAGAGGACTCCGGCGGCGATCGGCACGCCCAGTGCGTTATACGCGAATGCAAAAAATAGATTTTGCTTGATGTTTTGCATCGTGGCCCGGCTCAATTGCCGCGCGCGCACAATTCCCCGTAGGTCGCCCTTCACCAACGTGACGCCCGCGCTCTCCATCGCGACATCCGTTCCCGTACCCATGGCGATGCCCACCTGGGCTTGGGCCAGCGCCGGTGCGTCATTGATTCCGTCACCGGCCATCGCTACGAAGCGCCCTTCCTGTTGCAGGCGCTTGATCTGGTTGCTCTTGTCCTCTGGGAGAACTTCGGCAATTACGTCGTCAATCCCGAGCTTGCGCGCCACAGCAGCAGCAGTCGTTCGGCTGTCGCCGGTCAGCATGATCACTTTGATCTTTTCCTCATGCAGTTGGCGGATAGCTTCGTGCGTGGTTTCCTTGATCGGATCGGCCACGCCAATGAGGCCTGCAGCCTTGCCGTCCACGCCAACGTACATCACGGTCTGTCCATCGGCCCGCAGGGATTCCGCCGTTTCTGTGAGCGAGCCCACCTCTATGCCGGCAGCTTCCATCAACTTCCGGTTGCCCAGAGCCACCCGTGCGCCTTCCACTTGGGCTTGGACGCCTTTCCCCGTAACCGATTCGAAGTCCTCGGCAGTGGATAGGGCGATGCCTCGCGCCTCAGTCCCGGCGACAATGGCGGCCGCCAGTGGATGTTCGCTGGCGCGTTCCAGACTCGCCGCGAGCCGCAACAGACGCACTTCGTCGAAACCTGGAGCTGGTTGGACACTCACGAGTTTTGGTTTGCCCTCCGTCAAGGTCCCAGTTTTGTCCACGACCAAGGTGTCGACTTTGCGCATGAATTCGATGGCTTCAGCGTTCTTGAACAATACTCCCGCTGTCGCGCCCTTACCAGTGGCCACCATGATCGACATGGGAGTCGCCAGCCCTAACGCACAGGGGCAGGCAATAATCAGTACGGCAACCGCGTTGATGAGAGCGTGCGCCATGCGCGGGGACGGCCCCACAAGCGCCCAGACGGCAAAAGTCAAGACTGCGATTCCGACCACCGTTGGCACAAAATAACCGGCAACACTGTCCGCGAGCTTCTGAATGGGGGCCCGGCTGCGCTGGGCCTCCGAAACCATATGCACAATCTGCGACAGCACCGTGTCGGCTCCCACGCGTTTGGCTTCCATGACGAGCGCGCCCGTCCCATTCACGGTCGCGCCCGTCACAAGGTCGCCTTTCCCCTTCTCCACTGGAATCGGCTCTCCGGTGATCATGGACTCATCCACGCTACTGGCACCCTCGAGCACGACGCCATCTACCGGAACCTTCTCGCCCGGTCTCACCCGTAGCCGATAACCAACTTGCACCTGATCCAGCGGGACGTCCACTTCGGTGCCGTCGTCCCGCAACATCCGCGCAGTCTTGGGCGCCAGTCCGAGCAAGGCCTTAATCGCGGCGCCAGTCTGGCTACGCGCTCTCAATTCCAAGACTTGTCCGAGCAGCACCAGAGTGACGATCACTGCGGCTGCTTCGAAATAGATGGCGACTTCGCCAGAAGCATCGCGGAAAGAAGGTGGAAATATTTCGGGGAACAGCGCGGCCACCAAGCTGTACCCATATGCCACCCCAACTCCCAGTCCGATCAGCGTGAACATGTTCAGACTGCGGTTCACGATAGACTGCCAGCCCCGGACAAAGAAGGGCCAGCCACCCCACAGAATTACGGGTGTTGCCAGGATCAATTCAATCCAAGTCCACGTCCGCGGCGCGGCCAGTTGTGCTAGCGGCTGACCTGGAATGAGGTCACCCATGGCCGCGACAAACACGGGAATCGTCAGTGCCAAGCTAGTCCAAAAGCGCCGACGCATGTCCCGTAACTCGGCATTCTCCCCTTCATCCGCTGAGATGGAGCGCAGCTCCAAGGCCATCCCGCAGATCGGGCAACTGCCCGGTTGATTCCGTACGACCTCCGGATGCATCGGGCAGGTGTATTCAGCGCCTTCGGAGCGCGTAGCTTGCTTGATTGCTGCCGCTGGAGCGGCCGTCGCTGGGACTGCAGCCGTAAACCGGTTGGGGTCGGAGCGGAAAGTGCCCTGACATTTCTGACTGCAGAAATAGTAGGTTTGGCCCTGATGATCAATCTGGCCCCCAGCCGAAGCCGGAGCAATGTCCATACCGCATACCGGGTCTTTTACTGTTTGCAGAGTGCTAGCCATGCTTATCCTTCAGACGTGCGGCTATTTTGCCGGCGCTTGCTTGCCAGCGTTGTCCATCATTTTCATACGCTCCATCATTGACCCCATCATGCCCTGCTGTTGTTGCATATGGGTCTTCAGCTGCTCGAGAAGCGTTTGATCCGCGGCCAGTTTCTTTTTGATGATCGCGAGATCCTTTTCGCCTTGGAGCACCGCGAGATCTGCAGTTACTTGGTCGACCAGTTTGGACATCTCCTGATGTTTAGACATCATAGATCCCATCATGTCCCCGCTCATCATCTCCTTGCCCTTGGTCATCATTTTTGCCTTTGACTGCGCAGGGCTTTGCTCTGGCGGCTGGCCACTCATCATCATCGCGGTCAAGATCAAGCTGGTGATTAACATTCCCAGCCGTGCTCTGGTCACTCTCATCGTCTTGTTCCTCCTCAGTGTGCAATTTGACACACCAACCCTCGGAGACTAAAGTGTCCTGCAGCTGGCTTCTCCGCGATCACGTCAAATGTTGCACGTAGCGTGCCGTTCCGAAATGGGTCGAGTCTAAAGCCATCTGGTGCTCAGCGTCTGACCACCTGCCCCAGATGAGGCACTCCTTGCCTGAAATCAGGCGCTGCGTTTTACCTGCTTCACCGATCTCAAAACAAGCGTCGTCCACGCCCCCTCAACCTCCTCCATCCACTCGGATCAATTGGGATCGTCTGAACGCGACTTCGGCTACCCACGCTTCGCCGATAAGGCCGTCGCCTAGTAGCGGCGTGAAGAGCAGGTCGGCTAAACGCCTCCTGCCCCGGTGCCGATATAGATAGATCGGTTCCAAGCGCAGTGGATAAAGAAGTGTTTGAGGTGGTTGCTGATGGGTCATCTTTATCTTCAAAGCTGTTTTCGGATGGACTTCAATTCCTGACGACGCTTTGCGGTGGTCTTGGGGTAAGCCATTTTGAGTTCATGGAACGTATCGAGGACGATTTGGGAAACAATCAGCCTGGTGTTGTCCTTGTCGTCAGCAGGTATGACATACCAGGGTGCGCTTGCGGTGCTCGTGGCACTCATGCAGGACTCATAAGCCTGCATGTAAAGCGGCCAACTCTTTCTCTCGCGAAGGTCCGAGGAGCCGAATTTCCAGTTCTTCTCCGGCTCATCGATGCGCTCGCGGAATCGCTTTGCCTGTTCGTCCTTCGACAGGTGGAGAAAAAACTTGATGATCCGGGTGCCGTTGCGGTGGAGATGCTCTTCCAGGTCCACGATGGAACGATACCGGTCCTTCCAGATGGTCGCCGCGTCAGGAAGCTCATCCGGCAAATGCTGGCTGCGAAGAATCTCCAGATGGACGCGCACGATAAGCACTTCCTCGTAATAGGAACGATTGAAGATGCCGATCCGCCCGCGTTCCGGAAGCCGGCGCGTCGTACGCCAGAGAAAATCGTGTTCCAACTCTTCGGCGCTCGGCTGTTTGAAGCTGAACACCTGGCAGCCTTGTGGATTGATTCCGGACATGACATGCCGGATGGCGCCGTCCTTGCCGGCGGCGTCCATCACCTGAAAAATCAACAGCAATGCGTAGCGGTTGGACGCGTAGTGAATGCGTTGCAGCGAGCTCAACTCCTCAACGTGTTTTTCCAGGAGTTTCTGATACTGCTTCTTTGACCTGCAAAGGGGCTTCACATTCGTCTGCCACTCACTGAGTTGGACCTTTTCGTCGGGCCGTACCTGAAAGTTCTCTGTGGCGATGCTTGTTTTCATGCTCTCTCTCCGTCCAGCGCGGCAGTGAATTCATGGCGCACCTCCCGGTTGAACACGGGTCGATGATCCAAAACTTGCTGGGGCACTTTCACGGGACCTTGCCCTCTCTCTGTGCGAGCTGTGGAATGTCTCCTCCCTCGTTTTCCCATCGTTGAATCGCCAGCGATTTCATGGGTCTTGTGTCGCCAACGCATTGGTTGGGTCCCTGGTCAAATGTTTCGTGTGCGACAGAGTTCCACAAAGCGATGGCAGGCTCGTTGATGCGATCGTGGTCATAACAGAGGACGCTGAGCGATGCGGTGCTGAGCAACAAATGTTGCGCCTGCTCGACGGACAGCCCGATCCACCGGGCGGCGAGGACGCGACCAAAGTGGCCGTGGGAGAAGAGTGCAACATTTCCAGCCAGCACGCGGGGGCGGGCAATTAAGCGGTCAGCGCGGTTGGAAATTTGAGGGGGCGTTTCGCCGTGGGGAGAGCCGTCCCGAAAGAGATTCCAGTCCGGTCTCGACTCGATGATGTCTGAAGGAGTGCGGCCTTCGTCGTCGCCATTGTCCCACTCCGCGAGGTCGGGTTCGATTTCGGGCATTGGCCCCAGCGCTGCCAGCGCACACGTTTGTTGGGCGCGTTGCAGGGGGCTGGTCAGCACATGGGCAAATGGGATACTCCGGAGGCGCTGTCCAACTTCCCGTGCCGAGTCCTTGCCGTGCGCGGTCAACGGGATGTCAGCACGGCCTGTGTATTGGCCGGAGAGTGACCACTCCGTTTCGCCGTGTCGGACGAGGTAAAGGCGCAGAGGCGCAGGCTTGCTCGTTGTCACGCTCTTGTCCCATCCATCCCGGCATTGTATTCGCCACGGCGCGCGGCCCAATTACACCTGGCTCGATGTAGCAGGGCCTGCTGCGCTGCTTCTATGTTGGCCGCTTCGCCAGACCATATCTCCAAAGCCGGTTGCTGGATGGCGCGGCCAAACGAAAACCCCAATGCCCAGGGCCGTCGCGACTTGAATCTGACATTCATGGCATTCAAGCGGGCGGAGGCCAGTTCCGCCGGTTGGCCGCCCGACAGGAACGCAATGCCGGGAACGGCGGCGGCGACGGACCGCAAGAGACATGTCACCGTGGCGTCGGCAACTTCGTCCGCCCCGGCTTGTCTCGGGCAGGTCAAACCCGAAAGCACCATATTGGGCTTCAGGAGCATCCCTTCCAGCAGCACCCGCTGCGTACAAAGCTGGTTGAATACCGTTCGCAGGACTTCCTCCGTTACCTCGCCGCTCCGCTCCAGAGTATGATCGCCGTCCATGAGCACTTCCGGCTCGACGACGGGGACCAGTCCGGCCTCCTGGCACAGCGCGGCATAGCGAGCCAGCGCGTGTGCGTTGGCCTCGATGCAACCCCGGCTGGGTATGCCGTCGCCTATGGTAATCACCGCGCGCCACTTGGCGAAACGCGCGCCCATTTGAAAATATTCCTTCAGTCGATCACGCAAGCCGTCCAGCCCTTCGGTTATTCTCTCTCCGGGATGCCCTGCCATGTCCTTGGTACCGGTATCAACCTTGATGCCCGGAATGATACCTGCGTCGGTGAGGACTTTGATGAAGGGCGTGCCATCTTTCTTCTGTTGTCGAATGGTCTCGTCGTAGAGGATCGCGCCACTGATGCTTTCACCAAGACCCGGCGTTGTGACGATCAATTCCCGATAAGCGCGCCGGACCTCCTCGGTCTGGGGAATCCCCAGCTTGACAAAGCGCCTATTGCACGTTGGATTACTTTCGTCCATCGCCAGCAGGCCTTTGTCGGCGGCGATCAGCTTTCTCGCGGTATCTATAAGCTCTAGCCCATTCATTTGGGGCTGCCCCATTTCCAGTTGCGGATTTCCGGCAGGTCCTGGCCGTTCTTGTCAATGTATTGCTTGTGCTCGATCAGCTTGTCCTTGAGCTGCTGCTTCAGGTAGATGCCCTTGTCGCCGGTCTGCGGCAGACGATCAATGCTGTCCATCACGAGGTGAAATCGGTCCAGGTCGTTCAACACCGTCATGTCGAAGGGCGTTGTTATGGTGCCCTCTTCCTTGTAGCCGCGGACGTGGATGTTGTCGTGGTTGGTGCGGCGGTAGGTCAGCCGGTGGATCAACCACGGGTAGGCATGGAAGGCAAAGATGACCGGCTTGTCCTTGGTGAAGATCTCGTCGAAATCCGTGTCGCTCAACCCGTGCGGGTGCTCGGTTTGCGGCTGCAGTTTCATGAGGTCAATGACGTTGACCACCCGAATTCTCAGGTCGGGCAGATGCTCACGCATAATCGATACTGCGGCGAGCGTCTCCAGCGTGGGTACGTCGCCACAGCAGGCCATCACCACATCGGGCGCAACGCCCTGGTCGTTGCTGGCCCACTGCCATATGCCGATACCCGTGGCGCAATGCTTGACGGCGGCGTCTATCGTCAGCCACTGCGGCGCCGGGTGTTTTCCCGCAATCACTACGTTGACGTAATGGCGGCTGCGCAGGCAGTGATCCATCACCGAGAGCAGGCAGTTGGCATCCGGTGGAAGGTAAACCCGCACGACCGCGGCCTTCTTGTTCATGACGTGGTCGATGAAACCCGGATCTTGGTGCGTGAAGCCGTTGTGATCCTGCCGCCAGACGTGCGAGGCCAGCAGGTAGTTCAGCGAGGCGATCTTTCGGCGCCACGGCAGGTGCGAGGTGACCTCTAGCCACTTGGCGTGCTGGTTGTACATCGAATCGATGATGTGGATGAACGCCTCGTAGCAGTTGAAGACCCCATGCCGCCCGGTAAGGAGGTAGCCTTCGAGCCAGCCTTCGCATTGGTGTTCGCTGAGCATCGAGTCCAGCACGCGTCCGGCGGGCGCGAGATATTGGTCGTTCGGCAAGGTCGCAACGTCCCATTGGCGGTCGGTCGTTGCAAAGAGGGCCTCGAGGCCGTTCGAAATCGTCTCGTCGGGACCGAAGACCCGGAAATTCCTCTGCTCTCTGTTTAACTTCGCCACATCGCGCAAAAAGGGTCCGAGCACATGGGTGTCGCCGATGCCTTGCACGCCTGGTGACTGCACGTCGACCGCGTAGTCGCGGAAATCGGGCATCCGCAGGTCACGTAGTAGTATGCCGCCGTTGGCGTGGGGATTCGCGCCCATGCGTCGTTCGCCCGTGGGTGCCAGGTCGGCCAGTTCCGGCTTCAAGCGGCCTTCTTCGTCGAAGAGTTCCTCCGGCTGGTAGCTTCTCATCCACTCCTCCAACAGCGTGAGGTGTTCGGGATGGGCATCCGGGTGCAATGGTACCTGGTGCGACCGGAAAGTGCCTTCAACCTGCAGGCCGTCCACCACCTTCGGCCCCGTCCAGCCTTTCGGTGAATTGAGGACGATCATCGGCCAGCGCGGACGCGTAAGGTCGCCGCGGACGCGGGCCTCCTGCTGGATTCTCTTGATCTCCTCCACCACCGTGTCGAGCGTTGCGGCCATGGCTTCATGCATCAATTCGGGCTCGTGACCCTCGACGAAGTAGGGCGTCCACCCGTAGCCGCGGAGCAACTGTTCCAATTCCTCGCGGGTGATGCGCGCGAGAATCGTCGGATTGGAAATCTTGTAGCCGTTCAGATGCAGGATGGGCAGCACGGCGCCGTCGGTGGCTGGATTCAAAAACTTGTTGGAATGCCATGCGGTGGCCAGCGGTCCGGTTTCCGCCTCGCCATCGCCGACCACGCAGGCGACGATGAGATCAGGATTGTCGAATACCGCCCCGAACGAATGGCTGAGTGAATAGCCCAACTCGCCGCCCTCATGGATTGAGCCGGGTGTCTCCGGCGAGGCGTGGCTGGGAATTCCGCCAGGAAACGAAAACTGAAGAAAGAGCTTTTGCAGTCCAGCCTCATCCGGGCTGATGTCGGGATAGATCTCGCTGTAAGTGCCCTCGAGATAAGTGTTCCCCACGACGGCTGGGCCGCCGTGCCCGGGGCCCGAGACGTAAATCATATCGAGGTCGTATTTCTTGATCACGCGATTTAAGTGCACGTAGATAAAGTTCTGACCGGGGGTCGTGCCCCAGTGCCCCAGCAGCATGTGCTTCACATCGGCGAGAGTCAGCGGCCGCTTCAACAGCGGATTGTCGAAAAGATAAATCTGCCCAACGGACAGGTAGTTTGCCGCGCGCCAGTAGGCGTCCATCTTGTGTAGCAGTTCCGAATTCAGAGTTGTTGTATTCATGGTTTGATCCTTTTGTTTAGTGCGCCGCAAATTGTTCCTGCCTGAAGCGCACGCCCTCCAGCCTGAGCGGCGCACGGTCAAGCGCCGAAGATGAACATTGGTCTTGTTTGTTTCTTGATTGTTGTGGTCACTGTCTTTGGATTGCGGCTTTCACGTCGTCGTTCCTGTCCGCGCTGGTTGTAGTGCCCGGGTAAACCGGTGTCTGAGCGACCCTCGGCGAGTTGTGGCTTCTTGTGGTGGCCAGGTTGCGCCATTGACCCCAGCGCGGGATGAACATCGGCACACGTTTCCGGTAGGCGCGGTATTCGTCACCGAATTGTTCCTCCACTTTGCGCTCCTCACTTCGTGCCAGCAGATAATAGGCGAGAACGATGATGGGGTATAGCGCGACTGAGAAGACCGTGGGCCAATGCACAATGCCCTCGCCGAAAAGTGCGATGAAAAGACCGATGTATTGCGGGTGGCGCACCAGCCCGTAGAGACGATCCGTGACGAGCCGGTTTTCCCGGCGGGCTCGATGAAGTTCCCGCCATCCTTCCATGAATATTCCAAGGCCGGCGAACAGCAGCATGTAGCCGAGGATCATCGAGACCATCATGCCCGCCTCGCCGTAACCCAGCAGCGTGGACCAAAGGTTGGCATTGAGGTTGGTCTTATCGAGGCCGAAGAACCGGACGAGCAGATAGATGGTGAGTGGAAAGCCATACATCTCCGCGTAGAGGGCAATGATGAACGCCTGGATCACGCCGGCGCCCGCCCACTCCCTCCAGGTCTTGGGCGCGAGGTAGCGGTAGAGAAACCATGAGGCCACCACGGTCACGATGAGGGCGAGTCCCCAAGCTCCGGAATGTGCAATGTGTTCTTTCATGGATTTGTTTCCTTCTTGGTTGTTGTGGTCGTCGTCTATCGATTCTGGCTTTCACGGTGGTTTGTATTAATCGAAGAGTCTTGTTCTCGTTCCTTAACAGGTTGGTCATTTTGGGGTTTCAGGCGGAGGTTCGGCTTTGACTGCATTTTTTTGGATCTCTCGCTTTGCCCGCTCCCAGTCCTGAACGGCTGAATCGCCCTGGCGGCCTCCCTTCTCGTAGATTTCATACGCTCGCTCGGTGATCTGCGGCGTCAAATCGGATGGTGCCTTGGCTTCGGGCTGCGGCTCGGCCTTCGCTTCAGGTTTAGCCTCAGCTTTGAGTTCGCGGGGGGTAGGTTCGGGCTTGGCGTCGGGCTTCGACCCGGCTTCAGTTTTGGGCCCAGCTTTGGCGTCAGGGTTGGGATCGCCCTCCAATCTCAGCAGTCGCGCGTTGATGGCCACAATCACCGTGCTTGCAGCCATCAGTACTGCGCCCAGGGCGGGGGTGAGCAACACGCCCCATGCATAAAGCGCTCCGGCCGCCAGCGGAAGGGCGACGACGTTATAGCCCGTGGCCCAAACAAGATTCTGAATCATCTTCCGATACGTGGCACGGGAAAGGTTCAGGATCGCCACGACGTCCAATGGATTGCTCCGCACCAGGATCACGTCGGCCGTTTCGACGGCCACATCCGAGCCCGCTCCAATGGCGATGCCCACATCAGCCTGCGCCAGGGCTGGGGCATCGTTCACTCCATCGCCGGTCATCGCTACCAACACGCCCCGGGATTGAACTTCTTTCACTTTGGCGGCTTTGTCCTGGGGCAGAACTTCGGCGAAGTATTCATCCAGGCCGACTTGATCAGAGACCCATTTGGCCGTCGCTTTGTTATCGCCGGTCAGCATCATGCAGCGGATGTTCAACGCCTTCAGGGCATCGATGGCTTGCTTTGCTTCGGGCCGCACGATGTCGGCCAAGGCAATCGCTCCTTTCAACTTCCCGTCAACCAGCACAAACACGACCGTCTTGCCTTGGGCTTGGAGTGGCTCGATACGCTTGTCGGTGAAATCGATGTTGTGTTCGCGCAGAAAGCCCGGACTCACCACCTTGATCTCTTTGCCCTCGACCTGGCCTTCCGCGCCTTTGCCGGCAATGCCTTTGAAGTTTTCCACCGGCGACTTTTTCTCGGAAGCGCCGGCAATCGCTTTGGCAATGGGATGTTCAGAATTCGCGTCCACCGAAGCCGCGTAGCGGCGCAGCGTTTCTTCGTCAATATCCTGCGAAAGCAGGAGCGTATCCGTCACGCCAAATCGTCCTTCCGTGAGCGTCCCGGTCTTGTCGAAGATGACGGCCTGCAGTTTTCGGGCGCCTTCGAAAGCAACGCGATTGCGAATTAGCAGGCCGTTCTTCGCAGCCAAGGCTGTAGAGACGGCCACAACCAGCGGCACGGCAAGGCCCAGGGCATGCGGACAGGCGATGACCATGACCGTGACGGCGCGTTCGATGGCGAACGCGAAGTCCTTGCCCATGAGAACCTGCCAGATAAGGAAGGTGATCACACCGCCCCCCAAGGCGATGATAGTGAGCCACAGCGCGGCGGTGTTGGCGAGGTCCTGAGTCTTCGACTTGCTTTCCTGGGCCTGTTTGACGAGATTAATGACCTGCGACAGAAACGAATCCTTGCCGGTGCCTTTGACCTCGATGGTCAAGGATCCTTCCCCGTTGATGGCTCCGCCGATGACTTTCCCGCCCGTCTTTTTGGCAGCGGGGGTTGATTCTCCCGTAAGCATCGCTTCGTTAACTGAGCTCTCGCCCGCAACGATGACCCCGTCCGCAGGGATTTTCTCGCCGGGCTTGATAAGGACTTTGTCATCCACCGCCAGTTCGTTCAGTGGTACGTCCTTCACGCTGCCGTCGGGCATGAGTTTGTGTGCGTCGGAGGGCATGAGTTTGGCCAGTTCCTCCAAGGCCCGCGAAGCCCCCATCACGGACTTCATTTCAATCCAGTGCCCGAGCAACATAATGTCGATCAGCGAGGCCAGCTCCCAGAAGAACATCTTGCCGGTCAGGCCAAATACCACTGCACTGCTGTACAGATATGCCGTGGCGATCGCGACCGAGATGAGCGTCATCATCCCGGGACGGCGGGACTTGAGTTCCGCGAACAACCCTTTGAGAAACGGCCAGCCGCCGTACCAAAAGACCGTGGAAGAAAGGCCGAATAGGACATAGAGGTCGCCGGGAAAACGAATGGCTTCTCGCAATCCAACCAACGTTTGGAGCATCGGCGAGAGGACGAGGATCGGCAGGGTCAGGACCAACGAAACCCAGAAGCGTTTTCGGAAATTCGCCGCCATTTGAGCATGATCCTCGTGTTGGTCATGGTCGTCTGGATGGTCGGAGCTGGCGTGCGGCATTTGCGCTTCGGCCTCCAACCAATTCTGCTTGGCATGTCCTTGCGGACTACCTTCCTTCAGATAGATGGCGTATGCCTTCTTGGCCACGTCGTCATGCGCCGGCTCATTTTCGGGTTTCTTTTTGGTTTCGTGTTCGTGTTCGTTCATCGGGTCATCCATCCGTCGCGATTCATCATGAAGCTCTTTTCGTTGTGCTCTTTTCACTGACAATGCCAAGTCCGAGTGCGCGGCACACCGAGCGCGCGATCATCTGCTCTTCGTCCGTGGGAATGACGCGGACCGCAACTCGGCTGGCCGCCTTGGAAATCACGCTCTCATTCGCAGCGTTTCGCGGCCCTTCGAGCTCGATTCCTAGGAATCCCAGCCCATCGCAAATTCGGGCGCGGACGGTGGGCACGTTCTCTCCTATGCCGCCAGCGAACACCAGTGTGTCCAGTCCGCCCAACGCCGCCGCGAATGCGCCGATCCATTTCTTGACCTGGTAGCAAAACAGCGCGACCGCTTCGACCGCCCTCACGTCTTGCTCTTCACGATCGAGCAAGTCACGCATGTCGGAACTGGTTTCCGACATGCCGAGCAGCCCGGACTGGAAATTGACCATCTGATTGAATCCTTTTGCATCGAGGCCCTCGGTGCGCGCCAGATACCAAACGAGTCCGGGATCTAGATCGCCGGAGCGGGTGCTCATGGGCACTCCGGCTGTCGGAGTGAAACCCATGCTTGTGTCCACGGGTTTACCGTTACGCACCGCTGCCAGGCTCGCGCCACTGCCGAGGTGCGCGAGGATGACCCGGCCTTGTGCCGCTTCCGTTCCGGCCAGGCGGGCCAGTTCTCTCATAAGAAACTCATAGGACAACCCGTGAAACCCGTACCGCCGGACACCCTGCGCCTCGTACCGGCGCGGGATCGGCGAGAGCTGCGCCACGCGTGGTAGATCATGGTGAAACGCCGTGTCGAAACACGCCACTTGGGGAAGGTCAGGAAAGCGGCGATGAAATGCCTCGGTCAACAGGATTTCCTCCGGCAGGTGCTCGGGATCAAACGCACTGAGCTGATGCAACTCCGCGATCATCTCCAGCGTGATTCGCTGCGGCTTGTAATACTTCGGTCCGCCGTGCACGATGCGATGCCCAACCGCGGTCAATCCATCGCGTCCGCTGCCTTCCTCGATCCAGTCCATAAGAACGCCCACCGCCGCAGTATGATCGGGCGCTTTCACTGACCGCGAAGAGTTGTCCTCCTGGTTCGAGCCTTTCACGCGCAAGGTGGCACCCGGCGATCCAATCCGCTCAATCCCGCCCTCCAGAATCCGTCGGAGCGAGTCATCGGCCTCGAACACCGCGAACTTGATGCTCGACGAGCCACCGTTAATGGTCAGAATGCGTGGGTTAGCTGGTTTCATGGATAACTTCTTCGTCATTCTGCAATCCGAACGAAGCCAGTTTCTCGCACGTGGATCTGTAGTCCGTGTGAAGAATGCTGCGAATCCCCAAACCCTCCGCGATCTGGACGAACATCGGGGTGTTTTCGATATAGACTACCTGCTGGGTTGGCGCCTGGGCGATGTCTAGCGCAAGCCGAAAGATGTCCGCGTCGGGCTTGCGGATGTGGACGAAACAGGAGGAAATAAAAGAATCTACAAACTTGTCCAGCTTGAACTTGCGAATCCGATACGCATTCAGTTCGCGCGCTTCGTTGCTGACCACGGCGATCTTCAGCCTGTATCGGATCTTGAGCTGAACAACCAGCTCGATCATCTCGGGGCAAGGTTTCGATTGCGCGAACATGAAGTGCTTGAACTGAGCCCTGGTGAACGGCCTCTTTTGGTAGAAGACCACGCGGCCTAAATATTCTTCCAGAGTGAGCTTTCCCTCCTCGTGGGTGGCGAAGTTCAGTTTATGCCGCTCCTCCATCTCGGCCCACTCCAGCTTGAAGTTCACCGCCGCCCGTTTGCGGGCATGATGATCCCACCCGTTGGTCAGCAGGACACCGCCGATATCCAAAAACAACGTCGTGATCGGGATCGCTCTTCTCATTTGGCCTCCGTCAACGCCGTCTTCCGCTTTTGACCGTTCATTCCTCGAGCCAGAAGTATGGCGCAGGATCGGGGGCTCAGGTGGTAAGTTTGTGGATCTTCCCATGGCGGTTCCTCGCCCGCGGCAAACAGATCCTGTGGCGCTTCGCGAGCGGTGTCAACGGCCAGATGCCACCGATCTCCGGGTGGTGTGGGGGGCAAACTGAAATCGACTGCGTCGGCCCCGGAATTGAACATCAGGTGAAGTGCGCTCTCTTCGTTTTCAAGGATCAGACAGGCAAACTGTTTCTCTTTCGGGTCGGCCCAGTTGGGCAATCCCAGTTGCGGGTTGAACCAGCTGATCTCGCCGTCTGTGTAGAATTGCTCTTTGCTCAGTACTGGATGCGCCCGGCGAAAGGCGATCATGCCGTGGGCAAACCGGTAGATCTCCTGATGCTGTTCAAGATGTGCCCAGTCGACCCAACTGGTTTCGTTGTCCTGGCAGTAGGCATTGTTATTGCCGCGTTGCGTGCGGCGAAATTCGTCACCGCCCAGCAGCATCGGCACCCCGCGTGAGATCAACAGAGTTAGCAGGAAGTTCTTGAGCTGACGTTTCCGGATAGTCTCGATCTGAGCATCGTCCGTCTCGCCTTCAACGCCGTAATTCTCGCTGAGATTGTCATTGGTCCCATCACGGTTGCCTTCTCCATTGGCTTCATTGTGCTTGTTCCGATAACTCACCAGGTCATTCAGGGTGAAGCCATCGTGGCAGGTGACGAAATTGATGCTGCACTCAGGACATTTGCCGGTCCTTGCATAGATGTCGGCGCTCCCGCAGATGCGGCTGGCAAAGAGCCCGAGCATCCCATCGTCGCCGCGCCAGAAGCTGCGGATATCGTCACGGTAGCGGCCGTTCCACTCCGCCCAGCCCCCCCGCGAAAAGCTGCCGACCTCATAGGCCCCGGCAGCATCCCACGCTTCGGCGATGAGTTTAGTTCCGCTCAGGATCGGATCCTCGGCGATTCGTTCGATCAGCGGCGGGTTAGACAGCAAGTTGCCGACGCCATTCCGGCCGAGAATCGACGCAAGGTCAAACCGGAACCCATCCACATGCATCTCCACAACCCAGTAGCGCAACGCACCCAAGATGTAATCCCGCACGACCGGATGGTTGGCGTTGATGGTATTGCCGGTGCCCGCGTAATTCTTGTAGTAGCGTTTGTCTGGCTCCAGCATGTAGAAAATCGCGTTATCAATTCCGCGGAAACACAACGTAGGGCCCAGTTCATTCCCCTCCGCCGTGTGATTGAACACGACATCCAGGATCACTTCGATGCCGGCATGATGAAGCGCCCGGACCATTTCCTTAAACTCTAACTTCTGCTGACCCAAGCCCCCCGAACTGCTGTAAGAGGCTTTCGGCGCAAAGAAAGCCACGGGATCATAGCCCCAGTAATTTCTGAGAGGCTTGCCTGTTTGCGGATCGCTGCCCTGCACCTGGCTTTCGTTGAACTCGAATACGGGCATCAGTTCCACAGCGGTCACTCCCAGTTCCTTTAAGTAGGGGATCTTTCCCGTCAGGCCGCAGTATGTGCCGGGATGCTCCACGCCGGAGCTCGGATGAGTGGTGAAGCCACGAACATGCGTTTCATAAATTACTGTCTGTGACCAAGGATGTCTCAGCGGACGGTCCTCCTGCCAGTCAAATTGCTCCTGCGTGACGACGCATTTCGGCATGGCTCCGGTGTCGTCGACGTTCGAACGAACCAAGTCTCGCTCTGGTGCAGACGGGTCGTAACCCCACGCCGGGCCAAAGTCCCAATCAGGCAACGGCGAGATTGCTGTCCCAAATGGATCCAGGAGCAGCCTATTGAAATTGAACCGATGTCCTTCGCCCGGTTCGTAAGGGCCATCCACGCGGTAAGCATAGAGTTGACCGAGACGAATCCCTTCAATCCACACGTGCCACACATCACCCGTACGGTTCCGTACTGGATCGAGATCAATAACCTTGTCCGGAGCTGCGTCTTCTGGTCGATCAAACAACTCCAGCCGGACGCGGCTGGCGTGGCGGCTGAAGAAAGCGAAGTTGACTCCCCCGCCATTCTCATTGGTTCCCATCGGCAGCGGAAGGCCGATTCGAAGTGCAGTGCGTTCGGAAACCTCCTCGATATACTCAGCCAGCGGACGTTCAGGCATCTTCATGATCACCTCTGCCAAAGGATTTGAGGGGCTTCCAGCGGAACCGCTACACCAGAGAAGAAAGGGATCACTCGCACTGTATAATCCTTCGGGGGGCGCGTTGCAGGCACTTGCGCACCGTAAACATACCCACTAGCCTCCTCTTCCATTTGCCGCAGGCGCTTCATCTCCTGGCGCACGGGATCGCCGCCGTTGACTCCGTCCGCATAGAGCTCGATTCGCACTGCATTCGGGTCGAGATCATTGAGATAGACCTGAACCTTAAACACGTCCTGGTCCGCGTTGCTCTCGACCTTGATTTCACCAAAGCGCAGCGCAGGCCACTCCTTTTTCATGACGCGCTCCCAATCGGCTATTTGCCTGCCCACTGCGCCCTTATCGGCGGCACGCTTACGGTAGGTTGCCGCAGCGGGGAGGTAGTGTTGCTCGGTGTATTCGCGCACCGTGCGACTGGTGGAGAAGCCCGGCGTCAACTGCGCCATGCTTTCCCGCATCCGCTTGACCCATGCGGTAGGAATTCCGCTCTCGTCTCGGGAATAAAACTCCGGGATCACCTCCCGCTCAAGCAGGTCGTACAGGGTTTCGGCTTCGGCAGCATCCCAAGCCGGATCCTCTCCATGTTCCTGACCGTCTCCCAACGCCCACCCCAACTCAGGGCGGTACGCCTCGGCCCACCAACCGTCCAATTCCGAGAGATTGATGCCTCCATTTACGAGCACCTTCATGCCGCTCGTGCCACTAGCCTCCCAGGGCCGCCGTGGCGTGTTGACCCAGACGTCCACGCCCTGTACCAGGTGCTCGCTCAAATGCATGTCGTAGTCACTGAGGAAGATCACATGGGGGCGGGCCTCGGGCCGCCGTATGAAATGCATCCATTCCTGAATCAGGGCCTGTCCAGCCTGGTCCGCCGGATGCGCCTTGCCGGCAATGATGAGTTGTACTGGGCGCTGAGGATTCGCCAACAAGCGAAGCAGCCGCTCCGGGTCATGCAGTAGTAAGTTCGGTCTCTTGTAGGTCGCGAAGCGGCGTGCAAAGCCCAGTGTGAGGGCGTTGGAATCAAAGAGATGCTTCGCGCCCTCAACCTCCTCGGGCGGCGCGGCTGCCATAGCCAAGTCCAGGGACAATCGTTCGCGAGCATACTCTACAAGAGACTTACTGGCGGCGGTCCGAAATTGCCATAGTCTGGCATCGGTTACCCGGCGAATGTCCTGCCCAAGGGTTTCCGTCGTCCCCAGCCAGCGGCCCTTTCCACAGGCCTCCGTCCAAAGATCGTCGGCCTCGGCCGAATCCCAGGTGGGCATGTGAACTCCGTTGGTCACGTGACCTACCGGCACTTCGTCGGTCGGCCAGCGCGAAAAGAGCGGCTCAAAGAGGCGCCGGCTCACCTTCCCATGCAATCGACTTACGCCATTGACCGCCCCACTCCCTCGGATCGCCAGGTACGCCATGTTGAAGTCCTCCGCCTCGTCGTTCGGATTCTGGCGGCCAAAGGCGAGCAAATCGTGAAGCGTGATACCGAGCTCCTTCCGGGCGTACCCTCCCAGGCAATGTTCGATAAGCGCCGGAGCGAAACGGTCAAAGCCGGCTTCCACCGCCGTGTGGGTCGTGAAGATATTGCCCGCTCGAGTCGCGGCCAGTGCGACGTCGAAGGGTTGTCCGGTGTTTATCATGAAACTCCGCGCGCGTTCCAACACGGCGAGAGCCGCATGCCCTTCATTCAAGTGGCAGACTTCCGGCTGGATGCCGAGCGCGGCGAGTAGCCGCCATCCACCGATCCCAAGGACCAGTTCTTGCAGGAGGCGTAAGTCCGGTCCACCCCCGTAGAGCTCGCTCGTGATCCCTCGGTACGGCGCGAAGTTCGCCGCATCATTGCTGTCCAGGAGGTAAAGTTTCACTCTGCCAACTTGGACCTGCCAGGCGCGAAGCCAGATGGGGTGACCGGGAAGGTCGAGTTTCAGCCGCAACCACTCCCCGTTCGGTTGGCGTAGAGGCGTGATCGGCAACTGTCCAGGGTCGTTATACGGAAAGAGTGCCTGTTGCGCTCCGTCTTTATCGATCATTTGGCGGAAATAGCCCTGCTGGTAGAGCAAGCCCACGCCGACCACCGGCACGCCCAGATCGCTGGCGGCTTTGAGTTGATCGCCGGCCACGTTGCCAAGCCCTCCCGAGTAAATGGGCAGAGCCTCGCTCAACATAAATTCCATGCTGAAGTAGGCAGCGCAGGCCAGGGGAGCGTCCGAATGATTCTTTTGAAACCATGCGGGCGCCTCCGCTGCTTGCCGTGTCGCCTGCACCAGGCCATCGACAGTTTTGCGGAAACCAGGGTTCCCCAACAACTGTTCAATCTTATCCCGCGAAGCGGTTTGCAGAACCACCCAGGGGTTATGCGTGATCTCCCACAGCTCCGGATCAAGTTGCCGCCACACTTCATCGGTGGCGTGATTCCACGACCAATGCATATCCAAGGCGAGTGCCGCCAAGGAGTCGAACCCTTCGATTTCCGTGGGTAGAAGATTGTAGATCGGATGGCTGACGCGGGTTGGTTTGCTCATGATTGTCTCCTTCAGACTTGTTCGTCTTATCTCTCAGTGTTGCCTCGTTGCAATACGCCTCCAGAGATGATCCCGAGCAAGACCAGGAACGCTCCGGTGACCGAGTAGGTCGTTCTCATATCCAAAGCAAAGAGCAAGCCGCCAAGGCCTGCGCCCGTGGCCTGACCCAAACTGTTGGCGGCATTTCCCAAACCGAGCGCCGCCCCGGTCTCCTGCTTTTGACCTTTGGATGCAAGCGCAGTGAGATTTGGCGTGACTAGCGCCATTCCGAGCGCCTGTAGTCCAACGATGGTCAGGACCAATGGTGTACTGCGTGCGAACAACAGCACTGCCAGGTCAACTCCCACCAGGACAAATCCCATTGCAATCTGGTGGGCCGCGCTCATCCTCGGCGCGAGATAGCCGACAGCTCCACCCTGAAATACAGCCATCACCGAACCGCAGACCATAAACACAGCTCCCACCCCGGCGGGTCCGTACCCCAACATCTCCTTCGCGTGGAGCGCGAAGGTCGCCTCAAACATCGCCAACCCGAATTGCACTGCCATTGCCAGGGCCAGAAGCGGCCAGAGCTGAATGGCTAAACCCCGCCACCTGTTGGGGGGCCGCTTCTCATGCGGGGACGCGGAACTAGAGGGCAGGGATTCCGGCAGCCACCGAATGATCACGGGAAGAGCGAGCAAAGCCAACAGCGCCGCCGCAAAGAACGGGACCGAGAAGGCAGGTATCGTTAGGTGGCCGGATCCGATGGGGAGTTGTACGTCGCTACGAGCCAGCAAACCGCCAAACGCGGGACCAAACACGACGCCCAAGCTTACCGCGGTGCCCTGCCAAGCCATGCCTCGGCTACGCTCATCATCGGTTGTCACGTCGGCCACGTAAGCCGTTGCGGCCGGGAACATTGCCGCGGAGAAGATACCGCCGATGATCCGCGCGCCGTAAAAGAGCCACAGTGAGTTCGCCAATCCGAACAGCACTTGGGCAATCGCAAAACCCGCAATCCCAATCAACACCAGCGGCTTCCGTCCGATGTGGTCCGACCAGCGCCCCCACAGCGGCGCGAAAAAAAACTGCATCAGGGCGTAGATTCCGGTCAGCAACCCCACATGAACCGCTGCCTCTCCTTGGGATGCCCCACCCGCCCTCGCAAGGCGCTCGGCATAAAACGCAAATACCGGCAGTGTGATGCCGAAACCGATCATGACCAGGAATAAACAGAAGAACAGGACCAAGAGACGTTTTGTCATCTCGTGAATCCGCGCCGAACCAAGACTCGATGGACGAGCCTTGCTGCAACGTAGTTCATCGCAGGCATTTGAAGTCCAAAATCACGAAGCGTCTTCCCGGTAGCAACGCCCAACGCACCGTTCCGGGACGCCCTCATCGTCCGGCGGCAAATCGAAATACACAGTCTCCATGAGGTGTTCGGTCCTCGATCGCGGCGCGCACATGCCTTCTCGCCATGCGCGCCTGTGATCTGTCGGCCTTACATCTCCCCCAGGTGCCGGGAGCTAATTGTTCCGTGGCAACAGCCTCCCTCGTCCACAACGGGCAGACTCGTTGCCTGATATGCGTCGAGTTTGCGCCGGGCTTCATCAAGGGGTTCATTCATGCCGCAGCATGCGGACACGGGACTCATGACCTCTTCAACCGGAACCTCCGAAGGCCGTCGGTTCTCGGCTACCACGCGATGACTCAAGTCGCGTTCGGTCACGACGCCCACCAAGCGACGGCTCTGTTTGTCTTCCACGACGGGCACGCACCCGCATCCCGTCTTGTGCATCGTCACCGCGGCATGCTGTGATGTCTCGCGCGGCGTGCAGCACGAATCTGCCGCAACCGGTTCCATCTTGTCTTTACAACAACTCATTTGACTTCTCCTTTGTCCTAATCAGGTGACCCTGGCGCCAAAGCCAGAGTCTCGTTTACGATTGCCTGCGCTTCTTCCACGATGCGCCGCAGATGATCCGCGCCCTGGAAGCTCTCCGCGTAAATTTTGTAGATATCCTCGGTTCCTGACGGACGCGCCGCGAACCATCCGCTCTTCGTAGCAACCTTAAGACCGCCAATGGGCGCTCCGTTGCCCAGGGCGTTTGTCAGGATCGTCTCGATTTTCTCGCCAGCAAGCTCCTTGGACCTGACCTGCTGCGGTGAGAGCCTTTCAAGAGTCGCTTTTTGCTCAGGCGTCGCCGGCGCCTCGAAGCGATCGTAGATAGGGTCACCGAACTCACGTGTCAGATCACGGTAGATTTCTCCAGGATCACGGCCCATCCGTGCTGTGATCTCCGCGGCAAGCAAAGCCGGGACGATTCCGTCTTTGTCTGTCGTCCACACGCTTCCATCCAGACGGAGGAACGAGGCACCGGCGCTCTCTTCGCCTCCAAAGCCAAGGGAGCCGTCGAGCAGTCCATCCACGAACCACTTGAATCCAACCGGGACTTCGTACAGCTTCCGGCCAAGCTTCTCTGTGACGCGATCGATCATCTGGCTGCTGACCACCGTCTTGCCTACGCCCGCTTCCTTGCCCCACTTCGGGCGATGTTGGAACAGATAAACTATCGCGACGGAAAGGTAGTGATTGGGCGGCAGGAGACCGGCGCTTTTGGTGACAATTCCGTGCCGGTCGTGGTCCGTGTCGCAGGCGAAAGCGATCTCGAACTGATCCTTCAGAGAAATCAACCGCTGCATCGCATAGGGCGAGGACGGGTCCATGCGGATCTGGCCGTCCCAATCCACGGTCATAAAGCGAAAGGTCGGATCGACCTCTTCATTCACAACCGTGAGGTTCAACCTGTAATGTTCGGCAATCGGCTTCCAGTAGTGGACTCCCGCTCCACCGAGCGGATCGACTCCCATGCTGATCTTCGATCCCCGAATCGCGTCCATCTCGATCACATTGGCGAGATCAGCGATGTAAGCGTTGAGATAGTCGTGCCGATGTGTCGTGGAAGCGTGCAGGGCTTTCTCGAAAGTAAACCTTTTCACTCCTCGCAGGTCATATTCGAGAAACACGTTCGCCTTCGCTCCGATCCAGTCCGTGATGATCGCTTCCGCCGGCCCACCGTTGGGTGGATTGTATTTGAACCCGCCATCATGCGGCGGATTGTGTGACGGCGTGATGACGATGCCGTCGGCGAGCCCCGTTTTCCGCCCGCGATTGTACGTAAGAATGGCGTGAGAAATAACAGGTGTCGGAGTGTATTCGTCGCCCTCCGCCAACATGACGTCCACACCGTTCGCCGCGAGCACCTCCAGCGCGCTGGCAAGTGCCGGCACGGAAAGCGAGTGCGTGTCCATGCCAAGAAACAGCGGGCCGTTGATCTTGTTCTGTTCCCGGTATAGGCAAATGGCCTGGCTAATAGCGAGGATATGCCATTCGTTGAAGGCCTTGTCGAATGCGGAACCGCGATGCCCTGAGGTGCCGAAGGCAACCCGTTGTGCGAGCACCGCGGGGTCGGGCACTTCCGTATAGTAGGCCGTGACCAGGCTGGGTACGTTCACCAGAATCGATGCTTCGGCAGGCTTTCCTGCAAATGGACTGACTTTCACAACTGCCTCGTCATTCTGACTCCCGCCTCTCCAGCCTTGCGACCTTAGCCACGCGACGCCTGTGACGCTCCGCGCCGCTGAAGCGTGCGTTGAGAAATATTCCGACCAACTCCCAGGCGACCGTATTCGTGACCACGCGGCCGCCCAGACAGATCACGTTCATGTCGTCGTCCTCGACCCCCTGATGCGCCGAGAAACTCTCATGGATCAGACACGCCCGCACACCGGGCACCTTGTTGGCGGCGATGCACGCACCCACGCCACTGCCGCAGATGGCCACCCCGCGATCCACCTCTCCGCGGGCAACCGCTCGGGCCAACGGCACGACAAAATCCGGATAATCATCATCCGGATTCGGTTGGCTATCCCCAAAGTCGACCACTTCGTAGTGAGCCTCGCGCAACATCCTGGAAAGATATTCCTTCGACTCAAATCCACCATGGTCGGCAGCGATACCAATTCGTGTCGGGGAATCAGACATTGTTCTTCCCTAGCAAGGCCAGCGCCCGCTTGCAGACGTTCTCAACAGTAAACCCGTACTCGCGTATCAGCGTAGGCCCGGGCGCGGAGGCGCCGAAATGATCGAGGCCAATCACGTCGCCGAGATTGCCCACGTAGCGATGCCATCCCTGAGTCGCTCCGGCTTCCACAACCAGCCGGGCGAGGATTGCAGGTGGAAATACTGAGCGGCGATATTCCTCCGTTTGCGAATCGAACAACTCCCAACTGGGCATGGACACGAGGCGTGTTGAAACGCTCTTCTTTTCTAGTTCACGCTGTGCCTCCACGATCAGACCAACTTCCGACCCGGTCGCGATCAAAATGATCTGGGGCTGGCCATTCGCCGCCTCGGCCAGGATGTAGGCCCCCTGCTTCAACTCCTCAGCGGAGGCATAGCGGCTTCGATCCAGGGTCGGCACATCCTGCCGAGTTAGGATGAGCGCGACGGGACGGTCCCGCGATTCAATCGCGACACGCCAAGCCTCGGCGGCTTCGTTCGCATCGCAAGGCCGGATCACGACCAGGCCTGGAACGGCCCGCAGGTTGGCGAGTTGTTCCACGGGCTGGTGCGTGGCTCCGTCCTCCCCCAGTGCGATGCTGTCGTGCGTAAACACGTAGATGACGCGCTGCTTCATCATGGCCGCGAGGCGCATGGGAGGGCGCATGTAGTCAGAGAAGATCAGGAACGTTGCGCCGTAGGGGATGATGCCGCCATGCACGGCCATGCCGTTCAGAATCGCGCCCATCCCGTGCTCGCGAATACCGAAGTGCACGTTGCGCCCTGCGTAATTCCAGCCGCCGCCGCTCGAGCCTTGCGTGTCGCCGGAGGCTCGGTCGTGGGATTCAAAATCGCCCACGCCTTTCAACTGCGTGTGCGTGGAGGGATCCAGATCCGCGGAACCACCCATTAATAATGGAAGTTTGGGCGCAATCGCGGCCATTACCTTGCCGGCGGCCACGCGGGTTTTCATCCCCTTCGGGTCGGCGGGAAAGACGGGGATATCCGCATCCCAACCGGCAGGCAGTTCGCCGCGCATTACTGCTTCAAACTCACTGGCCAAGTCGGGATGTTGGGCGGTATAGCGGGAGAATCGATATTGCCACTCCGACTCCAAGTGCTGACCGCGCTGCAGGGCCCCACGAAGATGGGCGAGCGCTTCGGGTGGAATATCAAAGAGCGGCTCGACAGGCCAGCCCAATTTCAGTTTCGTCAGCTTAACGTCCTCAACGCCCAACGGTGAACCGTGCGCTTCAAAGGAGTCCTGCTTTGGGGAACCGAAGCCCAGGTGGGTGCGGATCAGAATCAACGAAGGACGTTTGGTTTCGCTTCTCGCAGCCCGCAGAGCCAGATCGATGGCATCCACATCGTTTCCATCCCTCACCGTTTGCGTGTGCCAGCCATATGCCTCGAAGCGCTTCGCGTGGTCTTCGTGAGAGGCGATGTTCGTACCGGAAGAGAGCGTCACATGGTTGTCGTCGAACAGGTAGATGAGTTTGCCGAGTTCCAACTGTCCGGCAAGAGAGGCCGCTTCGGAAGCCACGCCCTCCATGAGATCGCCGTCGCTGACTAATCCGTAGGTGAAGTGATCGACGATCTCAAACCCCGGTCGGTTGTAACGCGTCGCAAGATGGGCTTCCGAAATCGCCATGCCCACACCATTGCCGAAGCCCTGGCCGAGCGGGCCGGTGGTCGTCTCTACGCCAGGCGTCAGGCCGCGTTCCGGATGACCCGGCGTAATGCTGCCCCATTGGCGGAATTGCTTAATCTGATCGAGCGGCAAGTCGTAGCCGGTGAGGTGCAGCAAGCTATAGAGCAACGCCGAACCATGACCGGCCGAAAGGACGAAACGATCCCGATCGACCCATTGCGGATTATGGGGATTATGCTGGAGAAACCGGGTCCACAATACGTAGGCCATGGGCGCGGCACCCAGGGGAAGGCCGGGATGGCCGCTATTGGCCTGTTGCACGGCGTCAACCGACAGGAAGCGGATCGTATTGATCGAGAGTTGATCCAGTTGCGCCGGAGAGAGAGTTATCGTGGTTGCGGCGCTCACTGCTCGCTTCTCCTTGGCTGATGCAAAAAAAGACATCCAAACAGGCGAAAGCTCTGGTTATCAACCAAAGTTCGGGTATAAAACCCCTCCGCCGATCGGAACACCGAGAGCGTTGTAGATGAAGGAGAAGAACAGATCTCCTTGGTGAGTTTCATGGTCCGCACCGTTGAGCCGGCGGGCACGCACGCTCCCTCTGAAATCACCCTGGTCCTGGGTGATGCGACCGTTGTCCTTCTCCTCTGGCAGACCCGCGAGAGAGTTCATCCGCCCAATACCCCTCGCGGTTGCAGTGCCGATGCAATTTTGTTTCGTAATCGCGTGTGATAAGAGCTTCTTCCGTATATTCGGGCCCCTGCTTGATGGTGTCACGAGTTAGGTTGATAAAGACTTTTGATTCTTCCCAACTGATTCGTTCAATCCATCGCGTTGAAATCAGGACCTTTTTGCCCGGCCACCAGTTTCCCGTGTCGACGATCAAGTAACGAATGGCCCACGTCTCGTCATCAATGACAAAATCCTCGACGTCGCCGATCACTCCGTCCTGTGCCTGGATCGTCCGGCCAGTGACATCCTGCGTGCTGCGAAGATGAGGATCGTCATCTTCTTTGTGACGAGTGGTTTCGGACCATCCACCTTGTCCGCGGATAGGATAGCCTACGGATCCCCACATGTACGGGCCGCCCCAGTATCCCGGCCAGCCGTAATAAGGGTAGTACTGCATTTCGTACTGGCGGGAAACTGGTTTGTCGGCATCCAGGGATGGACTGTTCTCGATCTGCTTTCTGACCAAGTCCACCGGGATGACTTTTTCATCCGTGCGGGCCGAGTCCAGCGCGTAAGGCGAAATGAGAACCTGCCGGCCGGTCAGCCAGCCGCCTGTATCAGCAATGAGATATCGAACTGCCCAACTCTGGTCGTCGAAGTAAAACTCTTTGACCCTGCCGATCTCCCCATCGCGGGCGCTTAGTTTGTATCCTTTTAGATCTTTGGCTTGTCGTAGCATAATGTGTCCTCTCTTCATCCAAACTCGTCTGACCTGCTCTTCGCTGTACCCACAGTCGGCAATCATTGGTCCGTCGGCATGCTGCTGTTCGCCGGAGCCGCAATCGACCGGCAGCATCTTGGGAACCGGATGAGAGTGTGTCGATTGGGCCTGTAAACCGCGCTGTCCGGGACCTTCACCCGCAGCAGCCAGCGTTGTCAGAGCCCTTCGACCGCTCGGAACCCGCGAACTTATTCGGGTCTTTATCGAACTTCGTCTTGCATCCCAGGGAACAGAAGTGGTAAGTCTTCCCGGCGTGCTGCGAAGAGCCGGCAGCCCCGCTCGGGTCTACTTGCATTCCGCAGACCGGATCAGTCTGCGTTGTGGTTGATTGTGTGGTCATAGTTGATTTCCTTTCGATCTCCTTCGCCGTAAAAGACGCTGCTCGCTAGAGTATTCCGCGCGGACGCTCCGTCAGTTCGCGGGCCCATAGTCCACATCGTCTGGCAACTCATGAGTCGCGTTCAGCGTAGGTGGATGCACCTGCGTACCGCACACTGGATCGGCGATCACGAGTCTTGCCGTCTTAGAGGAGTTCGGACTCACTAAGCCGTCGAACTCCCCGTTTAGCGAACTGTGCTGCCAGTCAAGAAGGAAGCACGTCGAGTGCCAATCGTGCGATTCGGTGGGAGCCAACGAGTAGTTCCGCTAGTTCCGCCGGCGCGCACCTGCGACCGGGCCTTTGTAGGCGGCTCGCATGCGGACTGTCCCAAGGCACCATCTCTGGACAGGGGCCCACTGCGGTTCCAACCTCACGGGAGAGTTAGCGAAAGCAGAAATCGGCTCATCGAGCAAGATCTCCCTCGCCAAGGTCGCACGGCCGACGAGGCGGATTCTGTCGAAATACCAGGTCGGTTCGCCATTGGGGGGGCCGATCACGGCGCAAACGAAACGTCGACGGTGGTCTGGATGTCGATCAATCCACTCTCACCCCGCCGATTTGGCAGAACCCTTCAAACACGCACGCCGGGTGGAGATTCCGCTCCCAAACGCGGCCATTACACGGAGATTCTTGCGCATATCGACGGAAGAGATTGAAATTCACAAGCCAAACGGGTGGGCCCATCGGCCATTGCGAGTTAGGATGAATTGAGACACCGGCTGCCTCATGCAAGGCATCCCGCATGAGGCAGCGACCGTATTCGGTCACGTGACTGTTCCGCGTCAATTATTATTTCCGGCGTGTTGCCTCAAATTGAAATGTTACCGAACATAATAGCTGACGCGGGCGTGATTTTCGCCACGACTTGGCAATTTGATTTCACTTTGGCACACTGGTCCTGACCGCAGCAGAGGATAGGGCAACGCTGGGAAGCGACCCG
>JBBRRB010000042.1:0-52637 GCA_038225555.1 Bryobacterales bacterium | reverse complement strand
TTGCGGGCGGTGAGCAGCGTGATTGGCATGTCGCCCAACACCATCCAAAAGGGTCTAGCGGAATTGGCCCAGCGGGAAGAAACCCCAGACATGCCATTACCGTCGCGCTTGCGTGTCGAGGGCGGCGGGCGGAAACGGTGCAGTGAAGCCGATCCTGAGTTGGTGGCGGCGCTGGAGCAGTTGGTAGGGCCAATGACGAGGGGCGATCCAGGATCGCCGCTGCGTTGGACATGCAAGAGCACAACCCGTCTGGCCGCAGCATTGACCGAACAGGGACATCCGGTGAGCCCACGCACGGTGGGGCGACTGCTTAACGCCGGTGGCTATGGTTTGCAGAGTAATCGCAAGACCAAGGAAGGGGAGGATCATCCGGACCGGAATGCATAGTTCGAGCACATCAATGCAAACAGTGCAGCGGTTTCAGCATTGAGGTCAGCCGGTGATCTCTGTGGACACGAAGAAGAAGGAATTGATAGGACAGTTCAAGAACGGGGGGCGCGAGTGGCAACCACAAGGAGAGCCGGAAGAGGTGCAGGTGCACGACTTCATGGATCAGGAACTGGGCACAGCGATTCCCTATGGCGTGTATGACCTGAGTCAAAACCAGGGCTGGGCGAGCGTGGGCATCGATCATGACACTGCACGCTTTGCCGCCGAAGCCATTCGGCGTTGGTGGCGCAAGATGGGATCAAAGCCCCATCGCAATGCGAAAGAACTGCTGATCACTGCGGATGGAGGCGGCAGCAACGGCAGTCGCCGCCGCCTGTGGAAGTGGCCCTGCATGACATGGCGGTAAATCTGGGCATGCCGGTTCATGTTAGCCATTTTCCGCCGGGCACCAGCAAATGGAACAAGATCGAGCATCGCATGTTCTGTCACATTACGAAGAACTGGCGTGGCCGGCCACTGGTGAGCCACGATGTCGTAATTAACCTGATCGCCAACGAATCCTGTGCCTGCTCGCCCACAGCACACCTCAAAATAGTGAAATCCTGCGACTGGCGGTTCTAAGGATGCCAATTATACAGCAGTACGGGCTTTTTAAACCTGTCGTCACGCAGTGGCCGCTCAGCCAACGGCCTCCGCTGTTGATTGATATGGTTAGACCTCGGCGACCGTTAAGGAAAAACCTGTGCGTTTTCTGGCTGACTTAGCACTGTCCGTTGCGCTAGCCAACACGCACAACTTCAGTCGGGCGGCAGCCGCGTTAGGGATGCCCGCATCAACGCTTTCGACGAACCGGTGCGCTCGAGCGAGAATTAGATTCCATCTCATCCGCCGCTCTACAAGGCTCTTCAAACTGACGGACGCCGTACGGGCTTGCTACGAGCAATCGAAATCTATGATCGCGGAAGCAATGCGCATCCGGGAGATTGGCGGGCTACTCAATCCTCCGCAATCCGCAGTCTGTAGATGTCAAGAACGGCCCTTCTGACGCCCGACGGGATGGAGGGACCGTGGAGAACACATCGAACATCCTGACCATCAAGGCTTGAGCGTGGCGTTTAGCCCCGCGGGCGGCAGCGCTCTCTCTGGCTCTGCTGATAAGACCGTGCGGCTGTGGGACGTGGAAACCGGACGCTGCGTGCGCGTGCTGGAAGGCCACTCCGCCCGCGTCTGCGTGGCGTTTAGCCCCGAGGGCGGCAGCGCGCTCTCAGGCTCCGCTGACAACACCGCGCAGCGGTGGGACGTGGAAACCGGACGCTGCATGCGCGTGCTGGAGGGCCACTGCGACGTGGTCCGAAGCGTGGCATTTAGCCCGAACGGGCGACATGCTTTCTCCGCCGCGATAAATGGTGCTATGCGCGTCTGGGATCTGAGGATCCCCCCGAAAATCGAGGTCAAACAACACCAGTACACGAACTACACCAATGCCAAAGTACTCCTGGTCGGCGAGAGCGGCGCGGACAAGACCGGCCTTTCCGGACGGCTGGCTCTGAACGATTGGAAACCCAGCGACTCGACCGTGGGCGCCTGGGCCACACAGTGGAAGATGCCAGTATTGTCAGGCGACAGCGTGGGACGGGAAATCTGGCTCTGGGATTTCGGCGGTCAGGCGGACCAACGCCTAATCCATCAACTGTATATGGAGCACACCGCGCTGGCCGTTCTCGTTTTCGATGGTCAGAAGGAAGACCTGTTCGAGACGTTGGCACAGTGGGACCGCGATCTGATGCGCGCCTTCCGCAAACCTTTCAAGAAGTTGCTTGTCGCCGGTAGCTTAGATGCAGGCGGCCTGCGTGTGAGCCGGGGCCAGATAGAGACGTTTGTCAACGATCGCGGTTTTGCCGGATACCTCGAGACCAGCGCCAAGCAGGACATCGGGTGCCAGGAACTCAAGGACGCAATCCTCGCGCATCGATTGGGAGCACATTCCGTGGCGATCGTCACCGTTGCTTTTCAAGCAGCTCAAAGAGGAGATTGTTCGGCTGAAAGACGAGGGTCGCGTGCTGCTGCGGTTCAATGAATTGCGGGATAATCTGAGACTGCGGCTGGCGGGCAAAGGCATCCAGTTCAAGGACGAGGAATTGAAGGCCGTGGTGGGCCTGCTCGCGGGACCCGGCGCAGTAAAGGAGTTGGAATTCGGCAGTCGGGTGCTGCTCCAGCCGGAGCGGATTAATGCCTATGCCCAAGCGGTAATCCAGACATTGCGTGCCGACGAACACGAACGGGTGGATGCCTCCCGGAGGCCAAGGTTCTAGCCGGTGACCTAATCTACCACTCATCGATGCAGCGTCTGGAGCGCGACGAAGAGCGCTTCGTTCTGTTGGCCATGAACCAGACGCTCGTGGAGCGAGGCTTGTGCCTGCGCGAGCACACGGATAACGGCCCGCTCCTGATCTTCCCCAGCTTTTATCGACGAGAGCGGCCCGAGTTGGTGGGGCATCCAGCCGTGCTGGTGAGCTATCGGTTCACACGCGACCCTGGTGGTCCGGCTCCATCACGCCGGGCCGTTTCCACAGGACAAACTGTGGCGTTACGCAGCCGATTTCAGAACCTTGACGGGGAAGCAACTGGGTTCAAGCTGACGCGAGGCTCCGAAGGCACGGGCGAACTGGTGGTCTATTTCGACCCGGCGATTCCCGTTGAGGAAAGGATCATCTTCAGCCGCTACATCCACGAGCATCTGCTCCAAAAGGGCCAGGAAATCGTGAGACTGCGGCATTACGTTTGTCCTCACTGCCGCACCACGGTGGGCAACCGCGAGGTGGCAATGAAACGCCTGGATAGGTGGCTGGAAGGCAAGGTAACGGCAACCGCTGACCTACCCACGATTCTCTGTGTTGCCTGCGAGAAGCGTGTTCCACTCTGGGACGATCTGGAGCAGCGCTTTGCCAGTCCTGAAACACAGCAGCGCGTGCGGGAATTGCAGGAGCAATCGGCGCTGGTACTCGACAACGAGAGCAAGGAACGTGGTCTGGTCGGTGACGTGATCTCTACCGTGGCGAACGCGGGGCAGATCAGCCGCGAGTTCAACGTAAGCGATCACGGCGTTGACATGGAAGTCGAGGTCAAGGATGACAACGGCGAGGCCACCGGGTTTAAACTCTATCTGCAGCTCAAGTCGGGCGACTCCGACCCGCGCGACAAAGAGCGACACGCCCATTACTGGATGGCCAGGGCCGTGACGGTGTTACGGATGATGCGCAACTCCGAGGGCGAGGTCCGCTGGATGGAAGTGCGGGACTGGCTGAAGCGAGACACCGAGTTCCAGGGCGAGCGCTTCGATGTAATGAGCGTGCGGCGATGGCGAGATAAGATGCTAAAGGCCAAGTGAATAAACGCCCCGGGCTATACTGGTGCCATTCATGAACCGCCGAGTCGTGGTGACGGGCATTGGAGCAGTAAGCCCGAATGGAATTGGGCGCGAGGCTTTTTGGGACGCCACTAAGAATGGCCGCAGCGGTGTGAAACGCATCGACTGTTTCGACCCATCCGCGCTAGCCGTGCAAATCGCGGGCGAGATCACCGATTTCGATGAGAGCGCATTCGTCAGCGCCAAAGATCGACCGCATGTGTCGCGCGTTACCCCGCTTGCGGTTGCCGCTGTGGGAGAGGCGCTCTCCGACGCTGGTTTAGATCCCGGAGCGATGTCGCGCGAGGAATTGCGGTCGATTGGTGTGATCGTCGGGTCCGGCGGCGGAAGTCAGGAGTTTACCGAGGAGCAGTATCGTCTCTACTATGCCGGCCTGATGAAGCAGTGCAGCGTATACGTTATTCCCACCTCGACCATCGGGACGCTGGCAAGCGAAGTGTCCATGCGGTTCGGGTTTCGCGGCCTGAGCCACGTGATTTCGACCGGTTGCACATCTTCCACCGACGCGATCGGTTATGCGTACCGGCATATCAAGACTGGCATGCTTTCCACCATGATCGCGGGGGGCGTGGATGCGCCTATTTCGCCCCTGATTTTACGGGGATTTATCCTCATGCGCATTCTGGCCAGCGGTTGGAACCAGTCGCCTGAGAGGGCCTCGCGTCCATTTTCCGGCGATCGCGGCGGGTTTGTTTTGGGGGAAGGATCGTGGTTTTTCGTTCTGGAGGAGCGGGAACAGGCGCGGGCGCGCGGGGCCAAGATCTACGGCGAGATCGCGGGCTACGGATCCACCTGCGAGGCTTACCATCGCGTGCGTTTGGAGGAATGCGGCGAGGAGCCGGCTCGCGCGATGGGGATGGCGATGGAGGAGGCAGGGATCGGGCCGGAAGCCGTGCAGTATGTCAGCTATCACGGGACGTCCACGGAGTTGAATGATCGCATCGAGACGCGGGCTGTGAAGCTGGCTTTTGGCGGACATGCGACTCGATTGGCGGGATCGTCGTTGAAAAGCATGATTGGGCATCCGCAGGGGGCTTGCGGCGCGGCGGGGATCGCAACGGCGCTGCTAGCAATGCGAGATGGCGTGGTGCCGCCCACGATCAATTTAGAAACGTCGGACCCGGAGTGCGATCTCGATTATGTTCCCGAGCCGGGTCGCAAGCTGGCTGTGGAATACGCGCTGGCCAACTGCATCGCTTTCGGGAGTAAGAATTCGGCTATGGTGCTACGGAGTCCGCAGTAGCTTTTTCTTTTTCTTCAGCTTCTTCGGCAGCTTAACCTTTTCCGGTTGCGCCAAGGGGTCCGCCGGCTCGCAATTCAGTTCGCGCGACAGCACCTCCACCACTTTCGACAGCACCTTTACGCGTGCCCAATATTTCTCGTTTCCCTCCACCAGACACCAGGGCGCGCCCCGGGTGCTGGTTTTGAGCAACATGTCTTCCACCGCTTCCTCATAAAGCCCCCACTTTTCGCGATTTCGCCAGTCTTCGTCTGTAAGTTTCCAGGCTTTGTATCCGATCGTCTTGCGTTCCTCGAATCTTCGCAACTGCTCTTCCCGCGAGATGTGAACCCAAAACTTCGCCACGATGGTGCCGAAATCGCGCAACTGCCGCTCAAAGGAGTTAATCTCCTTGAACGCGCGTTTCCACTCGTGCTCCTTCGCAAACCCTTCCACTCGTTCCACCAGCACCCGGCCATACCAGGACCGATCGAAAATAGCGATCTGACCGCTCTCTGGAAGCCGCCTCCAAAATCTATAAAGATAGTGCTTAGTCTTGTCTTCGCCGGCAGGCGCGCTGATGGGGTATACGACGTAACCGCGCGGATCCAGCTTCTCGGTAATGCGCTTGATCGCGCCACCCTTTCCAGCCGCATCCCAGCCCTCAAAAACGAGCACCACAGGACGCTTCTGGAGATAAATCTGATTTCCGAGCTCTCGGAGCTGCACCTGCCGCCGAGTCATTTCTTTCACATACGTATCCCGATCGAGAGATACGTTTAAATCGAGATCGTCCAGCATCAGGAATCCCCAGGCTCCTCGGTTTCGAGCGCATCCATCGCAGCGCGCAGATCGGCGTCGTCAACCTCCGCTAGTCCGGCCTTTTCCGGAGGAGGGGACTCGGTTCCCAAGCGCTTCTCCAGAGCCGCAATCAACTGCTCGAAGATCCGCTTGCGCGCATACCAGCGCGACGTCGCCTCCACGATCACCCAAGGCCCGTATTCCGACTCGGTGAGTTCCAGCATTTCCTCCGCGGCCCCGAGATAGTCCTCGTAGCGTTCGTGCCGGACCCAATCCTCGGCCGTGATCCGCCACGACTCCAGCGGATCGTCCTCAAGCTCGCGAAACCGCTTTTTTTGCTCTTTTTTGGAGATATGCAGGAAGAATTTGAGGATGACCGTGCCGTCATCGGCCAGCATGCGCTCAAACTCGAGGATATCGCGATACGCCTCGCGCCAAATCGTCTCGGGAAGGCCATCCACTCGCTCTTCCAGGACTCGCCCATACCAGCTTCCGTCGAAGATCACCATCTCGCCGCGATTCGGCACCTTTAGCCAGAATCGGCACAGCCAAGGCCGTTGTTGCTCGTCGGGCCGCGGCGCGGTAATCGGATGCATCTTGAAACCGCGCGGATCAAGCCGCTGGGTCACCGTCGCGATGGCCGAGCCTTTGCCTGCTGCGTCCCATCCCTCCACCACCACTATCGACGGAATGTGATTGTCCCAGCAGGCTTTTTCGAGCGTGTAAAGACGATTCTGGAGCTCGGGCAAGATGCGCTTGTACTCATCGCGCGACAGTTTTCGCTTCAGGTTAACGTTTTCGAGCATCCCCTCTCTACGATATAGCCAATATAGGCTCTCTGTCATGGTACGCGGAAGTATCGGCGTGCGCTCATTTGTTATCCATAACGGCTACAATTGGAAGCTAAAGTTCTTCAGAGAAAAGTCGATGCACAAATCGGGAGAATTATCGCGCAGCTAACGTACTGAGAGGATGGGTATCCAAAGAAAAGTGTGGCTGTTCCTGCATCGCAAGCTCGTCGAGAGCCGCGCAAATTCGATTCAGGACCCTTTCAAGCGCCTGCGCTACTTGCGCGCGCATGTCCACGAAGGATTGTTTCCAGAGCCGGAACCAGCCAAAGTGTGGACCCGCTTGGTACCCAAGCCGAGCCTGGGCATCGGCTTGATCGTCGCCTTGGGTATCGTATTGGCTTCAAGCTATTCGGTCTCGCGCGTCCAGACCACCCCTGTGATCCAGCCGCTTATGGTGCATCCGGTTCTTCCTTCACCACTGCAGCCGCGCGTTAAGTCTCAGACAGCAACCGGGGTCTGGCTTGTCGACCAAAAGAACGGGGTGGAGACCTACAGCAACGGTCTAAGAATTGACAACAGGTTCGCCGTGGCCAACGTTCCGAGGATGCCGTATGCCGTTTATCCCCGCGACCAGGCGGACATCCGCCATGTACAGTACCAAAACCAGCCCGCCGGGATCGTTTATCACACTACTGAAAGCATTCTGGCCCCCTTCGAGAAGGACCAAAACAAGACTCTTCAGCAGATCAGCGTCGCGGTGCTAAATTTCGTCCAGCAGGGCCACTCATACCATTTCTTGATTGACCGCTTCGGTAGAGTGTTTCGGGTGGTAAAGGAGTCCGACATCGCTTTCCATGCCGGCAACTCCGCGTGGGCGGACGAGGCGAAGGTTTATGTCAATTTGAACAGCAGTTTTCTCGGAGTCGCATTCGAGACTCAAACGCAGGCTGGCGAGGGTCGGCCAACTGCAACCCCGGCGCAAGTTGACGCAGCGCGGGTGCTCACCGAAATGCTGCGGGACCGCTATCGAATCGGGTCGCGAAGCTGTGTGACCCACGCTCAGGTTTCCCTGAATCCATTAAATATGCTCATCGGGTACCATACGGATTGGGCGGATAAATTTCCGTTTCTGGAACTCGGCCTCCAGGACAACTATTCCGACGCGCCCGCCGCTCTGTTCGCCTTCGGATTCGACTACGATCCCTCGTTCGTGTCATCCACGGGCGCTCGCCTCATGCCAGGCCTGTTACGTGCAGAGTTGGAAATCCGAGGCCGTGCGGCCAAGTTTAATGTTCCGTTATCGCAGTATAGGGTAGCGCTTCGGAACAATTACAGAGAGATCGCGGCAGCCGCCAAGTCAAGCGAGCCTGCCAAGGAGACACCAAATGAAGAACAATGAAGTGAATCGCCCGCTCGCTCTCGGACTGGACGTGGGCACCAGCCGAATCTGTCTAGCTCGACGCACCGGCGAGGGGTACGATTACGACACTCAACTGAACGCTTTCGTCACCATTCCCTACTCGAAGATGACCGAAGGCGTTCTCAAAAAGGCCGACATTCCGCACACGGCGACGGCGACGGAGATCGTGGTTCACGGGAACGAATCGGACAAGTTCGCGGACTTGCTGAACGTGGAAACCCGGCGTACGATGAGCCGGGGGCTTCTGAACTCGTCGGAGCCGGACAGCCTGCGAATGCTGCGCCAGATCGTGACTTCGATGTTGGCCCAGTCACCGCAGAAAGCCAAGCTGTGCTTCACCGTTCCGGCTCCCCCGCTCGGCTCGGAGGACAACCTTACCTACCATGAAGCGAGCGTGAAACAGATGCTTTTGGACCTCGGTCACGAAGTCCGCAGCATTAATGAGGGTCTCGCCGTGATCTATGCCGAACTGGAAAGCTCGAATTATACCGGGATCGGCATTAGCTGCGGAGGCGGACTGTGCAACGTGTGCCTCTCCTACCTGTCTATGCCGGTGTTGAGTTTCTCGGTTCCAAAGGCGGGCGATTACATCGATAACAGCACTGCATCCATCACCGGGGAACGGGCGAATAGGATCCGCATGATTAAAGAGGAGTCGTTCCATTTGAACGGATTCTTCGATCAAAAGACGTTCCAGGTGCTGGGAGTGTATTACGACGAGATGATGCAAAGCTTAGTACAGGGAATGCGGGACGCGTTTCAGAACGCTAAAAATAAGCCCAAATTCAGCAAGCCGATCCCGCTGGTCCTAAGCGGCGGCACAGCTCTGCCGAAAGGCTTCCGCGATCGCTTCGAGAAGATCCTGCTTGAGTCGGAGTTTCCTATTGTGTTGTCCGAGGTTCGCATGGCTAGCGATCCGTTGCATACGTCGGCGAAGGGCGCGCTGGTGGCCGCCATGACTGACATGTAAAACGTCAGCATTCCACGACATTTACGGCCAGCCCAGCCAGCGAGGTCTCCTTGTACCGGCTTTGCATGTCGAGTCCGGTCTGGTACATCGTCTTGATCACTTGATCCAGCGATACCTTATGCTCGCCGGACTCGCTCATCGCCATCCGGCAGGCGTTGATCGCTTTGACCGCACCGATTGCGTTGCGCTCGATGCAGGGGATCTGCACCAACCCTCCGATGGGATCGCAGGTCATGCCAAGATTATGCTCCATGCCGATTTCGGCCGCATGCTCCACTTCTTCATTGCTGCCTTCCAGCGCTGCCGCGAGCCCGGCGGCCGCCATCGAACATGCGACGCCCACCTCGCCCTGGCAGCCAACCTCCGCCCCTGAGATAGAGGCGTTCTCCTTGTACAAAACGCCGATCGCGGCAGCCGTTAGGAAGTATCGGAAAATTCCCTCGGCGGAGTGGTCTGCAACGTACTTGCAGTAATAGTGCGCCACTGCCGGGATGACACCGGCCGCGCCGTTCGTAGGAGCCGTTACCACTCGGCCTCCCGCTGCGTTCTCCTCATTGACGGCGATCGCGAAAACGTTTACCCAGTCCATCGGCGCCAGGGGGTCTAAAGATCCCTTTTCTTGCAGCTTGCGGTGCCACCGAGGCGCGCGCCTGCGCACGTTTAGACCTCCGGGCAGAATTCCTTCCGTCACCAAACCGCGCCGCACGCATGCCTGCATCACAGCCCAGATCTTATCGATATAGCCGTGGATCTCGGACTCAGGCCTCCAAGCCATTTCATCCTCAAGCATGATCGCCCAGATCGGAAGACCCTTTTCCTTGCCGATCTGAAGCAAATCGTCTCCGCTTGAAAAGGGATGCGGGACCGGAGGGCGTGACGCTCCGCTCTGCTCACGCTCGCCCGCGCGCTGAATAAAGCCGCCGCCTATGGAATAATAAATCTGCTCGCGCAGCTTCGAGCCCGCGCCGTCGAAAGCCGTGAACCGCATTGTGTTGGGATGGCCAGGCAGAGTCAACGTCTCATGAAAACGCAGATCGCCGGATTCATCGAAGTCAATGGCGCGCCGTCCTAGCAACGTCAGCCGCCCTTGCGTGCGTATCTCGCCGATTTTGGCTTCTACTTGATCCGGATTCACCTGGTCTGGAGCTTCGCCTGAAAGACCGAGCAGAATAGCGCGGTCGGTTCCATGACCGCGGCCTGTTAAGGCTAACGAGCCATACAGTTCCGAGAGGACGCGTGTCGTGCGTTCCAGTAATTGGTCGGCGTCGAGAGCAACAACGAACTCGCGGGCTGCTCGCATGGGTCCAACGGTATGAGAACTCGATGGGCCGATGCCGATCTTGAACAGCTCGAAGAGGCTTGTGCGCACACCTCCATGCTACGCCCCGGTCATGTTGTTTATGAGCCGATAGCCAATCGGCCGCAGATTAACAATCTGCCCCACTATCTCCTCCCGCTGCAAGCTTCTTCTCAGCCAGAGGAGCAACCGCCGTGATAGTTGCGGCTTCTTTGTGGGGCAGCCAATCCTAGCTGCAGCCGCCTTTCCGGGCGGCTGGAACCGGCTGAAAGCCGGTTGCGTGCAGAATTGCCCGCCCCACATATAGAATCGAGATACGCAAATGATTAATAGTGCGCTGAGTTTCGTAGTTCTAATTGCTTTGTGTCCAGCCATCAGCGGGCAGTATTCGACCCGCCGACCAACCGCGCCAAGTACCTCCCCGAACCTCGGTGCCCGCAAGGGAGTCATCGTAACGTTCCATGGCTCGCTGAAGAAAATGACGAATAAAGAAATTCTCATCCAATCCGACGACCACCAACTTCTTACGTTTCGCCGTAACCGCGAAACAAAATTCACCAAAGACAATCAAGAGATCAAGGCCTATGCAATCGATCTCGAAACACCGCTCACCATCGACGTGAAGCAGGACATCGATCTGAAGCTTATTGCCGTAAACGTGATGGTGACCAGGTAGGGTATGAAAACGATTTGTTGCCTGTTCATTCTGCTCGCCGCCTGCAGCGCGCCCAAAGAGGCTTCCATCGAGGACCTGATCAACCATCGGGATCTCTCCGTGTTCAAGCTGGGTGCTTTACGCGGCACTCGGGATGGCGACCGGCTGGACGTGCAGTCGATGTTCACGGACAGCTCGTCGATCCTTACTATCCAGATGCGATTCGCGATCGGGATGCCAACTAAACTGGAATCCGGGACCTGGAATTGGACACGCAGCGGGCAGTTGACCAAGGGCACGGTGGCCGCAAAGTCGGTCGATTTCCTAGGAGGGCAATCCGGACCGCCTAGCATTGGAGGCAGCTATTTATTGCTCGGGCAGGATGGCGTAGCGATGTATCGCGTGTTCCTGCCCATCACGGAATTGAAGGAACGCCTGAAGTAACTACTTCTTTCCTGCGACTTCGACCAAAGTTTTATAAATCAACTCTGTCCCGCTCCGCAGCGATTCGATGCTGACGCGCTCGTCGTTGCCGTGCATCCGCGATAGATCCTCCGCGTCGATCGGATACGGATAAATCCCATACACTGGAATGCCGCGACTGCGCCACGCTGCCGAATCCGTGCCGGCCTGGAACAAATACGGCGTAATCGCCGCCTCCGGATACACGGTCTTCGATTGGCGGACAAGCGCCGCATACAGCTCTGTATCTTGTGTCGAAGGTGCGATTTTTCGCACGCCCGTGTTGCCTCCCAGAGCACTGCTGGCGACCGTGACGTCGACGTTCGAATCGCCGATCACTTGTTTCATCTCTCCAATCAGGTCCGCCGTGTTGGCACCCGGAATTAGTCTGAAGTTGATGGTCGCTTCCGCCGATCCGGGGATCACGTTGCCTCGGAATCCAGCGTTCATCAGCACGGGCGCAATCGTGTTTCTCATAATCGCGTGCAGCAGCGGATCCTTGCTAATCTCCCGATCGGCCTGCTTCACCAACTCCGGATCGCTGCCATTTACGAGATTAGTGAAGTATGTCGACATTGGGGGCTGGCTGGTCTTAGCCAGGGTAAGGAAGAACTCCCTCGTGCTGGGAATCAATGTCGGCTTGGTGTCGTAATCGGCAATTTTCGCCAGCGCCTTTGCTAGGGTGAAGATCGCGTTATCGGGACGCGGCATCGATGAGTGAGTCGATTTTCCGTGCGCCGTCAGGAGTAGCGAGACCCCGCTCTTGTCCGCGGTGGAGATGCTGACGTAACGCACCTTGCCGTCGGCCCTCTTGATGATCCAGCCGCCTTCATTCAGCGAGAATTCGCAGTTTATCTTATCCCAGTGCGATTCGGCCAGCCACGTAGTGTTGTACTTGCCGCCTTCTTCATCCGCCTCCGAAAGAAAGATGACGTCACGCGACAGGGGAACCTTGTTCTTGGCCAACAGCATGGCTGCTTGGGCGAAGACGGCCAGTCCGCCTTTGAAATCGATCGCGCCGCGACCGATGATGTAGCCGTCCCGAACTACTCCCTGAAACGGGTCCACTGTCCATTTCTCGCGCTCCACTCCCACCACGTCGGCATGGGCCGCGAGCAGAATTGGCTTCTTGCTGCCGTCGCCCCGCAGGCGAGCGATGAAGTGAGACTTGCCCGGTTCAGGTGTAGGAATGACATCCACCTCGAACCCAAGCGGCTTGAACTTGGATAGCAGGAGTTCGTCGAGTTTGCCCTCCTGTCCGGGTGGATTGCTGGTGTTCACGCGAATCAGTTCGACGAGAAGAGAGGCGGTCTCATTGGTTTTCGGAGCGAAGCCAAAACCGCTGAGCGCCAAAATCGCCATGTAACAGATGGGTCTATTCACTCTAGTGCTCTGGAATCTCGCAACTGGGGAAACTTTCGAGAACCGTGTTGCCCTGATAGCCGAGGTCATCCACCAACCCAGCCTTGGATGTATAGTAGCCGTCCGCGGTCATACTCTTCAGTGCGCGGAAGAGGCGGGTTTGCAGATCATCGCCGGGTTGGTCGATGTGCTTCTCCAGCACGGCGACTTGATCCTGTTCGCTCAGTTCGTCGAACTTCGCCGCGCGCAGATCAGCCAAACTCTCGCGGAAAAGCTTCCTCCAGCCGTCATCCGCATTCACCACGTAATCGATGTACGACGGCACTCCCGCGTCCAGAGCCCCAGGTACGATCAGATCCGCGATGCGCGAGACGGTCCTCAGCTCGTCCCTGGTGAAGAATTTCGCAGCCCCATAAGAGCTTTGGACACCCGGCGGCGGATGCACATGCTGGCCGTACAGTTCATCGCTTGCGAACGGAAACGCGCAGGTGGTTCCGATCGCGCCAATAATCTTGAGAGTCTCGCGCCGATCCGGCATTTACATCTCTCCTTTCTTCAAGCGATCTCCAATGTGCTCCGCCGTGCGGGCCGCCAGCGCCATGATCGTGTGGGTGGGGTTTTTCTCCGACGATCCGGGGAACACGCTGCCATCCACGACATACAAATTTGGCACGTCATGCGAACGGCAATACGCGTCCAGCACGGATCGCTTTGGATCGTCCCCCATCCGGCAGCCGCCAAGTTCGTGATTCGTGGAAGGCTTGTCATCGGTGCCCGAGAAAATCTCCGCCCCGGACGTTTTTAAGATGTCCACGGACCAGCGAATCATGTCGGCGTAGAGCTTGCGCTCGTTCTCCATATAGGTGACGTGGCGTCTGGCCAGCGGCAGCCCGAAGCCGTCCAGCTTCTCGTAATCGAGATCGATGAAAGTGTGTTTACCCGGCAGCATCTCTCCGTATGGACTGAACTGCATGAAGGCGGGATAACGCTCTCGAACGGACTGCTTGTAAGCCTTCCCGAAGCCCGGCATGGATCGCGCCCAGCCCACCGAGCGTCGATTGTTGTAGCCGAACTGCACTCCAAAGCTGCGGGCGTAGTCACGTTTGCGGGTGTGCATGAACGATGGGATGTAGGCATGATCCAGAAATCCTTCGTCATTCGTTACGGGCTTACCAATCATGTCGGTCATGAAGCACTGGATGCCTCCGGTGAAGTGCGGAATGAAATTTTGCCCCAACTCGCCACTCGAGTTCCCGAGTCCGTTCGGATAGAGCCGCGACTTCGACATCAGCAGCAAGGCCACGCTCTGGACGCAAGCACACGAAACTACCACGCATCGACCGCGCACTTCCCCTTCGCGCTTCGTTTCGCGATTGAGATACTTTACTCCCGTGACCCGGTTGTCCGTTGAAATTGTGACTTCCCGCACCACCGAATTGGGAAACACTTCGAGCTTGTAGCCAGCCTTCTGCGCGGGCACGATATGCACGTCCGCCGAGTTGTATTTCGCCGCCACGTCGCACCCCGCCATGCAGTTCCCGCAGAAGTGGCACGCGGGACGCGAGTGCGAAGGACGGCTCAGTGTGGCCTTGCGAACATGAATCACTCGCACACCCAGCTTCGCCGCGCCGCGCTTAACTAGCAAGTCGCTGCACTTCATCGGCACGGGCGGAAGGAAGACGCCGTCAGGCAGGTCCTCAAGATGATCCAGGTTGCCGCATACTCCGACTTCGCGTTCGATCTTCTCGTAGTATGGCGCGAGATCCCTATAGTGCAGCGGCCAGTTCTCGCCGGCATCCTCGTAGTCTTTGCCACGCAAGTCGCGCTCGCTGAAGCGCCAAGCCACCGCGTTCCACAACATGGTTTTGCCGCCGACGCCGCGGGATCGCTCGGAGTCGTAGCCTGGCTTGCCCGCCTTCATGGTGGGAATGTGCCTGTTCGGAAACTCGAACGGCATGGCATGAGTGTTGAAATCGGTGCGGGTGTTTACTTTGGGTCCGCCTTCGACGAGGGCGACATCCACTCCTTGTTTGGCGAGATGGGCCGAGAGTGTCCCTCCCGCCGCGCCTGAGCCGACGATCACGACATCGTATATGCGTGCTGCCATGGGTGAATCCAGATTACACCAACCAGGTCAAACTCGAACAGCTTAAACTAGAAGCAGTGACTGCATGGCGCATCGCCTGAATCTCTTTCCCGATCTTTCTCTCTTCCTACTGAGCCTTTTCCTGCAAGTGATTCTCACCCGCTGGATCCTGGAAAAGCCCGCACTAAGATCGAAACCCATGCTGATCCTGCTCGCCTTCGCCAATCTGCTTTATGCTGGAGCCGGCGGTTTGGGTTACCTCCTCAGTTTTAATCGCACTTGGCGATACCTCCCGTCGGCGCTCGCAACTTGGATGCAGGCTGGCGCGATGATTCTAACCGTAGGATTGACAGGCATTTGCCTCGGATTATTGGTGTGGCGCAACCTGCCGAAGTACGATTCCCCGCGGCGGAAGTTCCTGCAGACCGCCGGAACTGCTTTGGCTGTGGCACCCTTCGCTGGCATCGCGTTTGGAATCCTGGAGCGGGATCGATTTCAGCTCACTGAAGTTAAGATCCGTATCCCAAAATTACCCAAGGATCTGCAAGGCTTGCGGCTGGTTCAGATAACCGATATTCATCTAAGTCCGTTCCTGAGCGAAAGGCAGTTCGCGCGGGCCATCGATATGGCGAACGAGGCCAAGGCCCACATAGCGTTGGTAACCGGCGATCTGATCACGCGCCTGGGCGATCCGCTGGACGCATGCTTGCGGCAACTCGCCAGACTGAAGAGCGACGCCGGGGCGCTCGGCTGCCTCGGCAACCATGAGAACTATACCCGGACGGAAGATTATGTGACGGAACAGGGCCGGCGGATTGGAATCGACTTTCTACGGAAGCGGGCACGCTCATTGCGTTTCGGAGATGCTTCCCTGAACTTCGCGGGAGTGGACTACCAGCCCTTCAACTCGCGTTACTTGGAGAACGCGGAATCTCTGATCATTCCAGGACAGTTGAACATTATGCTCTCTCACAACCCAGACGTCTTTCCAGTCGCCGCAAGGAAGGGTTACAATCTGACGATTTCGGGACATACCCATGGCGGACAGGTGAACGTGGAGATTCTGCACCAAAATCTGAATGTCGCGCGCACCTTCACGCCCTATGTTCGCGGACTCTACGAGCAGGGTGACTCCTCGATTTATGTCTGCTCCGGCATCGGAACGATTGGTGTGCCCGTGCGAGTCGGCGCGCCTCCGGAGGTCTCGATAATTCAACTGTGCGCTTCCTAATCTTAAGCGATATCCACGCAAACTGGGAGGCGCTGGAAGCGGTCCTAGGCCAGGCACACGGCGGGTACGATAAGATCCTGTGCTGCGGCGACATCGTCGGCTACGGCGCTGATCCCGACGTCGTCACCGAATGGGTAAGGCAGAATGTAAGCGCTGTGATTCGAGGCAATCACGACAAGGCTTGTGCGGGTTTGGAGGATCTTGAGTGGTTCAATCCCGTCGCCCGAACGTCCGCCCTGTGGACCCAAGAGAACACGAAACCGCAAAACATCGCCTACCTGCGGGATCTGCCCCAAGGTCCCGAATCGATCGACGCCTTCCAGATCTTGCATGGATCGCCGGTGGACGAGGATGAGTATCTCGTATCGGAGCAGGATGCGGCCCAAGTCTTACCCTATCTGGATGTGAGCCTATCGTTTTTTGGTCATACCCACCTTCAAGGCGGATTCCAGATCCTTCGAACCGGGATCAAGCGCATACCAAAGGCAAAGGGGGGTATGGAGGAATTAACGCTCGAAGCCGATTGCTTGTACATGATCAATCCGGGTTCGGTAGGGCAGCCTCGAGATGGAGACCCTCGGGCCGCTTACGCGATCTATGAACCAGAGCAGCGTCTGGTTTCGTATCATCGCGTAAAGTACGACCTTCACGGCGCTCAGAAGAAAATTTTGGACGCGGGATTGCCGCCAATGTTGGCAGCGCGATTGTCGACCGGCAGTTGATCCGTCTCCGAAGGCGAAATAGTAACGTTTGCAGGGCCTTGTCCGTCGAATAGATATCTCCCTGATAGACTTTAAGGGAAGTTGAGGTTTCCACGAATGGTTTTCCGGCCCTTGTGCCTCCTTGCCGCGATTCTGAGCGTTTCGCTGCTGCAATCCCCCGCGCGCGCCGCCGCTGGTCCGTCGGAAGACGATATGCGGGCGAGCATCAAGACTTTTACGCAGGTATTTGAGGCGGTTGAGGCCAACTTTGCAGACAAAGTCGACTCCGAGCAGGTCGTTTACAAGGGCGCGATTCCCGGAATGCTGCGGACTCTTGATCCGCATTCCAGCTTCTTCGATCCAAAGGCGAACGAGTCTTTCCGCGAGCAGCAGGCGGGCCGCTACTACGGCGTTGGCATGTACATTTGGGCTCCGGAAGGCAAGGTGATGGTCAACTATCCGTTCATTGGCTCGCCAGCCTACCGTGCAGGTTTGCGCCCGGGCGACGCCCTGATATCAGTGAACGACAAGAACACGGAAAAGCTCACCGTCGCCGAAGTTTCTGCTCTCTTGAAGGGGCCTCGCGGGACGCCGGCCCAGATCGTGGTGAAACGGGTTGGCAAAGCGGATCCAATTACCTTCAACGTTACGCGGGACCAAGTGCCTCGCGATAGTGTCACGTTCGCTCTCTTTACCAAGCCGGGTATCGCCTATATCAAGATCGAGTCTTTTAACGAGAATACAAGCAAAGAAGTAGATCGGGCGCTCGCGAAGTTGGACGAATCCAAAATGCAGGGCTTGGTGTTGGATCTGCGGGACAATCCAGGAGGCTTGGTGAACGAGGCGGTTGGCGTAGCGGATCGCTTTTTGCACAAGGGTCAGGGAATTGTCTCCCATCACGGCAGATCGTCCTCGGAAACAAAGTTTACGGCCAAGAAAGGCGAAAGGGGCCCCGAATATCCCATCGTTGTGCTGGTGAATCACGGGACCGCCTCGGCTGCCGAAATTCTATCCGGAGCTCTGCAGGATCACGACCGAGCCTGGATTGTCGGCGAGAGCACGTTTGGCAAGGGATTGGTGCAGGCACCGTTTCCGCTTACAGGAAACAGCACGCTGCTGCTCACGATAGCGAAGTATTACACGCCAAGCGGTCGGCTTATCCAGCGAGATTATTCGCATCAGTCGTTCTACGAGTATTACAGCCGCAACAGCGGACATGTAGATCTGAAGGATTCAAAGAAGACCGACAGCGGGCGAACAGTGTTTGGGGGGGACGGCATTTCACCAGACGAGAGTTATACCGCGCCGAAGCTCACTCACCTGGAGGCCGAACTGCTTGGACGCCTCGCGCTGTTCTACTTTGTCCCGGATTACTTGGCGAGCCATAGCGCTCCGGCTTCTAAGTCATGGGTCCCCGGGAACGATGTGGTCGAAGACTTTCGCCAGTTTGCCCTGAAGCGAGGGGTGCATCTAACGCCGGAGGATTTCGCCCGCGATCGCGATTGGATTCAGGAACAGTTGCGGGAAGCGATTTTCACGACCACGTTCAGCAAAGAGGATGCGGATCAGGTAGCTCTGGATTTCGATCCCGAGTTGCAAAAGGGCTTGGCATCGCTCCCGCAATCGAAGGTATTGCTGGATAAATCGAAACAGATTATCGCCCAGCGCGGAATTCAGCGCGGAGCTGCGGTCGAGCGGTAGCCCTTCCGGTTATTCGATAATTAGCAGAGCTTCTCCAGCCTCCACGGTGGCGCCATCCTGGACATGGATTTTCGCCACCCTGCCAGGCTTGGCTGCTTTGATTTCGTTTTGCATCTTCATCGCTTCCACAACGATCAGTCCTTGACCGCTTGCCACCTCCTGCCCTTCCGTCACAAGGACGCGGACCACTTTTCCTGGCATGGAAGCAGTTAGGTTCTGACGTCCCGCACCAGCGGAGGCGGTCTCGCGCCGGGCTGCATCGCGCGGGTCGCGGACGTCTAGGACAAACTCCCGGCCATCGACTTCCACCAAGTAGCCGCCGAGTGAGGGAATCACGCGGGCAGTGAAGCTTTTTCCTCCGCGGAGGACGGAGTATACGGCGGGTTCGATCTCACGGATATCGACCTTCATCGCAACAGACTCGCTCGTCCGTTGCTTAACCACTGACTCGATGCTCGGCGTGGGGGTGCCTGCGTGCGGACACCTGCGTGATGGGCGGCGACGATCTCGGCGATGGCCCTCAGTTCCGCATCCGGCTCGCCCCTCGCCGGCCGGCGCTCAAAGAATTGATCGATGAAGCCGGTATGCAGATTCCCTTCCCTGAACTCGCGATCCGTCAATATTTCCCTAAAGAAAGCCAGGTTGGTATGGATGCCCATTACGGCGTATTCCTCGACTGCCCGCACCATGCGCTCAATAGTGGTTTTGCGATCTGGGCTCCACGCGATGAGTTTGGCCAACATGGGATCGTAATCGATAGGAACGGTCCAGCCGGGATAGACTCCGGAGTCGACGCGGATGCCGGGACCTCCAGGTTCAGCAAGATGGACGATCTTGCCTGGGGAGGGGAAGAAACCGTTCTCGGGATCCTCTGCGTACACGCGGCACTCCATAGCCGAACCCCGCCAGCTTACATCCTGCTGAGAGAACGGAAGCCGTTCCCCCGAGGCGACGCGCAACTGAAGGTGCACCAAATCCAGTCCTGTGACCAGCTCAGTAACGGGATGTTCAACCTGGAGCCGGGTATTCATCTCCAGAAAGTAGAAGTTTCGTTCGGAATCGACGAGGAACTCGGCGGTCCCGGCGTTGTAGTAACCCGCGGCGCGCGCGATCCGAACGGCAGCTTCGCCCATGGCGGCACGCATTTCCGGAAACGCGGACAGCAGCGGTGAGGGGCACTCCTCGATCACCTTCTGATGGCGACGCTGAAGCGAACACTCTCGCTCATCCAAATGAACCAGGTTGCCGTGCCGATCGCCGAAGACTTGAATCTCGATGTGGCGGGGATTCACCACCACCTTTTCCATATAGACTTCGCTGCTTTGGAAGGAGCGCTGTGCCTCGCTGGATGCGTCGCGAATGGCGGCTTCCAACTCGCCCTCCGCGTCCACCCGCCGCATCCCTTTGCCGCCTCCGCCAGCGACAGCTTTCAGCAATACGGGATACCCGATTTCGCGAGCTGCGGCCTTAGCCTGATGGATGCTGGAGATGGGCTCTTCCAAACCGGGGACCACCGGCGCATGGGCCTCGATGGCCACTCGGCGACCAGCGGTTTTCGATCCGAGCTTCCGAATGGAGTCTGGCGATGGTCCGATGAACACGAATCCGGCGTCGTTGCACGCCTGTGCGAATTCGGCATTTTCGCTCAGAAAACCGTAGCCGGGATGAATGGCCTGTGCGCCATGCACTCGCGCGGCGTCGAGGATGCGCTCGACATTGAGGTAGCTTTGGGACGAGGGAGCCGGGCCGATATGCGCCGCTTCGTCGGCCATGCGGACGTGGAGCGATGCGCGGTCGGCATCGGAGTACACGGCAACGCTGCGGATTCCGATTTCACTGAGCGCGCGAATGATGCGGACCGCAATCTCTCCGCGGTTGGCGATTAGAACTTTCTGAAACATGAGGCTAGCGGCCCTTAAAATTGGGCGGCCGCTTCTCATGGAAGGCGGCTATTCCCTCTTTCACATCGTTGGTGTAGTTCACCGCCAGGGTGCTCAGGGCCGCGTCTTCCAGAGCCGCATCCAATTCCATTGTGCGCTGTTTGTACATCATGCGCTTCGTGATCCGGATGGCGAGCGGTGGTCCCGCAGCTAGGCGGTCGGCCCACTGGCGGGCAGTCTGCATGAGATCCGCGTCGGGCACCACCTCAGTGACCAGACCGAGTTCCTTCGCCTCGCGCGCAGGATAAGTTTCGGAGAGCAGCGACATCTTCAACGCTTTATCGAAACCCATGAAGCGCGCAAACAGATAAGCTCCGCCTTCATCCGGAATCAGGCCGAATCGCAGGCTCGTATCACCAAGCCTGGCGCTTTCGGCTGCGATCCGAAAATCGCAACAGAGCGCCAACGTGAGTCCGCCCGCAACAGCCGCGCCATTGATGGCCGCAATCACCGGCTTGTCGAAGCGCTGCAAGAAACGAACCAATTGATGCATGTTCTCGCGCATTTCGAGCATCGATTCCAGGCGATGGCCACGGTATCGCGCCGGATACTCAAAATCGCTGCTGATATCGCCCCCGGCACAGAATCCCTTGCCTGCTCCAGTGAGAATAAGAGCGCGAATCGCATCGTCGTCTCGCGCGTCCTCCAGCGCGTTGAGAATTTCATGCACCATCGCTTCCGAGTAGGCGTTGCGTTGTGCCGGGCGATTCAGGGTGATGGTGGCGACGCGCTCGTCCTTGGCGTAGAGGATCTGCTGGAACGTGTTCATCGTCCCGTGAAGCGCGGTGCGCGCTTCTGGATGAAGGCCTGGACGCCTTCCTTGTGATCCTCGGTCTGGCCGCAGCGCTGATGTGTTTCCGCCTCCCGATCAAGCATGCTTCGGAAGTCGGCTCCAGCAGCCAAATTGATGTTTGACTTCATGTACCGATAGCTGATCAGCGGTCCATGCGCGATGCGGGCCGCCCATTCTTGGGTCGCACTATCAAGCTGGTCGTGCGGCACAACCTTGTTCACCAGCCCGAGACGGAGGGCTTCGACTGCATCGATCGGATCGGCCAGGAAGAATAGTTCCTTGGCTTTCGGAGCGCCCGCGTACTGCGTAAGCAGCCACGTGGTCCCGAAATCGCCCCCGAATCCGACTTTGGCGTAGGCAGTTCCGAACTTGGCCTGATCGGACGCGATCCGGACATCGCAAGCAAGGCAGATGCCCAGTCCAGCGCCCATCGCGAATCCATTCACCCGCGCGATGGTTACCTTAGGATGTTTATAGATTAACCACGACAGCTCTTGCCAATCCCTTAGTTGGTCGATCTTGTGTTCAAGGGTGGAGCAGTCCTCGCCACCCATCCGGGAAACATCGCCGCCCGCGCAGAAGGCTCTTCCCGAACCCGTAATTACGATGGAGCCCACATCCGGATCGGCGGCCCAACCTTTCAACAACTCAATGGATGACTGGATGAGTTCTTCGTTGAGGGCGTTTAGTTTTTCGGGACGGTTGAAGGTAAGAGTAGCGATCCGGTCTTTTAGTTGAGAGGTGACCATGGCGGGACGTGCGCGGCTGGGAACGGAAATTCAGCCCAGCCGCGAACGCAACCAAAGTGCTTAAGCGCGAATCCGGCGTCGCCGGGAAAGGCCCAGTAAGAATAGGCCGCCACCAATCAGGGCGATCGTGGCCGGTTCCGGAACGCTATTGATCGTAACGAGCTGGAACACGCCGCTGCTGAAATCTGCATGACCGACCATGCTGGCTGTCGGAGCAGCGATGTTCGTGTTGTAGTTCGGGACGATCACCACGTCAATGAAGTCACCCGCATGCACAGATGAGGAGGTGTTGAGCGTGTAAATCGGTTGGTTGGAAAGAAGCGGGTCCGCCGTCGCCGTCGGAGCGCTGCACGACGGATACATCACGTTGGGGCTGGCCGATCCATTCACCGGCGCATTCACGCAGCCAAGGACCGTGGAAACGCCCCCACTTACCTGAATCACGAACTCAGTCACCCCTTGAGCTCCCAGCGTAGCCGTGCGCGGATCCTTCTCGGTGGCCATGGAGATATTGACCATTCCTGAGAACAGCGCTGGCACGATGTAGCGCCGGGCTGCCCAAAACTCGCCGGAGTCGGGAGAACCCGTCAGCCGGGTATCCAGCCCGATTCCGCAGTTTTGATAGAGCGATTGGTCGCAATAAGGCGATTGATGAAGATCGGTATAGCTCGCATTAGAGTGACCTTCGAAGGCGTCCAGAGCCGTCCAATACCGCGAGAAATTTTGCGAATACCAGCCTGCGTTCGCACCGGGGACCTGGCTGCCTGTGGAGTCGAACACCGGCGTGGGGCTCATGAGAGCAAAGGAGGACGAGTTCAGAGTTGGTGAAGAAGATGCCGTTCCTACGTAATAGCCGTATTGCCAATTATTCATGCCAGTGGCTGGTTGGTTTACCGGGAAGAGATAAGAAAAGTCCGTGCAGGAATTAGCGTGTACGGTGCTCGCGTTTGCGCTCGCCACGGTGCTGCCTGGATTAGCGCACTGCAACGACGAAACCGTGGCAGCATTGACCTGAAACGCCGCAAGGCCTAAAACTGTCAAGCCCAGCGCATTTTTAATGTAATTCAACATACAGATTCGCTCCTCCTCCAGCTTCCCCTGGGCGAGGATCCGCCACTTAGGAAGCATGTTCGGCCAAGTTATAGTTCAATCCTGGTCCAAACAACGTATTGACAGTATGATTTATCACCTATGACATAGTCAAGTTCAATTCGTGCGTAGTACTGACTTACTCAGTTAGGCGTGGGGTTGGAGAGGAGGCCTTAGCAGAACGGGACGCCTTGGTGCTGGCGTCCCGTGTCGCGTCGTTCGAATTTGACCCTGGAGCTAAAACTTCTTGGTCCCCTTCTCAACGGGGACCCCTATCATAGCACCTTTTCAGCGATTGACTTGGCTTGCACGAACTGGAGCAGGTAATCCGGACCACCCGCCTTCGAATCGGTCCCGGACATATTGAAACCGCCGAACGGGTGAGCGCCAACCATGGCTCCGGTGCATTTTCGATTGATGTATAAATTCCCAACGAAGAACCGCCGCTTTGCGCGCTCGATTTTCTCGGGATTTCCAGTAAATACAGCTCCTGTAAGCCCGTACTCGGAGTCGTTCGCGAGCTCCAGAGCGTGTTCGAAATCGCGGGCTTTGGCTACTGCGAGCACTGGCCCAAAAATCTCTTCCTGAAAGAGGCGGTCTTTGGATTCAATATCGGCAATGACCGTGGGCTGAATAAAATAACCGTCCTCCCCCGCCATGCCGCCTCCGCAAATCAACCGTCCTTCCCGCTTTCCTGTTTCGATGTAGCTTAAGATCGAGTCCCGAGCCTTTTCATTGATAACCGGTCCCATGTAATTCGACAGATTATCGGAAGCTCCCACCTGCATTCGACTAACTTGAAGACTTAGTTTCTCGAGAAATTCGTCGTAAATGGACTCGTCGACGATGGCTCTGGAACACGCCGAGCATTTCTGTCCCTGGTATCCAAAAGCCGATCCGGCTACCCCTTGAACGGCGCTCTCGATATCCGCTTCGCTGTCCACGATGATCGCGTCTTTGCCGCCCATTTCGGCCACCACGCGCTTGATCCAAATTTGACCTTTCTGCGGCTTGGCGGCAAGTTCGTTAATGCGCAGGCCAACATCGCGCGACCCGGTAAAGGAGACGAAGCGAGTTTTGGGGTGCTGGACCAGCACATCGCCGATCACGGCGCCGCTGCCCACCAGCAAAGAAAAGCTTTTCTCGGGGAATCCAGCTTCGAGCAGCACCTCGGCGAATTTGGCGGCGATGGTTGGCGTGTCGCTGGACGGTTTGATCACGATGGTATTTCCCGTAACCAGGGCCGCCACGCTCATGCCCGCCATGATTGCCAAGGGAAAGTTCCAAGGCGGAATGATCACGCCCACGCCCAAAGGCAGGTAGACCATTTCATCCTTCTCGCCTGGCATTTGAACGAGGGAATCGGGCTGGCTCATCCGCAGCATCTGACGGGCGTAGTACTCGAGAAAATCGATCGCTTCCGATACGTCTCCATCGGCCTCGCTCCAGGTTTTCCCCGCTTCGTAGACCAGCCAGGCGTCGAACTCGATTTTCCGCTCCCGAATGATTGCGGCTGCTCGGCGCGCCATTTCTATACGGTCGCGCACTGGCGTGGCGGCGTACTCTTCGAAAAAGGCGTGCGCAGCCTCCACGGCTTCGTTGGCCATCTCGACCGTAGCCTTTTGGTGTACTCCGACCACCTCGCTCGGACGAGAGGGGTTGAGAGATTTCAGTTTCGCTTGCGTTTTCAGCCTCTTGCCCCCGACGATCAGGTCGTATTCGCGACCGAGTTGAGCGCGAACAGCCGCACCAGCCTTTTCCGAAGCCTCGCGATTGGAGGGCAGCGAAAAGTCGGAAACGGGCTCGTTAATAAATGGGCTCATGCCCCGCCTATCCCTGCTGCAGCATCGCTGCGGTGCTGTCCACGAGTTTGCGCCCTTTCTCAAAAAGGTCAGCCGCCTCGTCGGTTAGCTGGCGAGCCCGTTCGAACATCTCCCGCCCGCGTTCCAGCACGTCCTTGCCGGATCCCGCCAAAGCAGCGCGGCCCTCGCCCGTCTTCCTTACAATCGTCTTGCGGGTTTCTTCACCGGACGCAGGAGCGAACAAAATCGCAACCCCGGCACCCAATGCCGCGCCAGCCACAAACCAAAGAATCGAATCGATGCTTGTATCGTCTGCCATTCTCAGCCTCCGGTTCTCATTTTACGCCGACCGCGCAAGAAGCGGTAAGCTCAAGAAATGGAACAAGCAGCCGGGTTGGTGACCGTATACCGCTCGATGGATGAGACGGCCAAGGACGATTGCGAGACAATCGTTCAGCTATTGACGGATGATGGGATTTCAGCCACGATGCTCGACGACGATAGCCCAGGCGTCCTGAATGGCTGTTTCGAAGTGCAGGTAGCGCAGCAGAATGCGGCCCGCGCCGAAGAGCTGATCGCTGCTAATCCGCTGCCCGACGATGTGAAAGACGTGAACGATGCATCGGAATTGGATATGGAGACCATCTTTCACTCCGAAGGCAGCACCACCGCCGAGTTCGAGGCGATGTCGGTGAAGAGCGTGCTGGAATCAAACGGGTTGTCCGCGATGATCGTGGGCGACTCGGTGCTTCCGAATTTTCCTTTCGAGGTTCGCGTGGCAAGAGAGCATGCCGACCGTGCCCGTGAACTTATGGCCGAAGCCTTGCGGAGCGGACCTGCGGCGGCGGACGAGGCGGAATTGGAATCGGAACGGGGAGTGACCGAGCTTCCCAGGTGATTCGCTGCGGGAGTTCCCGCCGACGGTACCCTTTACCGGATTGAAACCCGACCTTACACAACTCTTACACCCAGAGACGGGCCAAATTGTTAGGTTCAAGGAGAGGGGATTCTTGGACACTAACGCTGTTCCTTTCGTCAGGCGGGATGGGGTCAATTTGACGACCGTGATCGCATTCTCGGTTTTCCACATGGGTGCGATTGCCGCTCTCTTCTTTTTTACTTGGCCGGCGTTCTTCGCCGCCGCCGGATTGTACTGGATATCTCTGAGCTTCGGCATCGGGATGGGCTACCATCGTCTGCTGACGCACCGGTCCTATAAGGTGCCGAAGCTGATCGAGTATTTCCTGGCGATCTGCGGAAGCCTGGCGCTTGAAGGCGGACCGATCTTTTGGGTGGCCACGCATCGAGTTCATCACCAGTGCTCCGACAAAGATGGCGACCCACACACCCCGAGAGATGGAAAGTGGTGGTCGCATATCGTGTGGATGCTGGTGGGAAACACGACTCACTGCGATATTGAGGAGTGCGCCCGCTACGCGCCGGACATGACGAAAGATCGCTTCTACGTTTGGCTCTCGGAATATCACTACGTTCCGCTGGCGATTGTGGGAGTCATGCTGCTCGTTTTCGGGGGCCTTCCGTTTCTGTTGTGGGGCTTGTTTTTTCGCGTCACATTAGGGCTGCATGCTACTTGGATGGTCAATTCGGCTACGCACCTATGGGGCAAGCGTCGTTTCACCACGCGCGATGACTCGCGGAATAATTGGTTCGTAGCGATGCTGACCTTTGGCGAGGGCTGGCACAACAACCATCATGCCCACCCCACCTCGGCTCGGCACGGGTTGGCGTGGTACGAGATCGATATTACCTGGATTTCGATTTGGCTGCTTCGGACTGTTGGCTTGGCGAAATCGGTCCGACAGGCGAGATTGCCCGATCGGCTGTCATGAATTGACCGCATCGGAACCTTGATAAGGAAACCGATGTACGCTCGCCATGCAGTCCGAGAGTGCGGCGAGGAGGGTGTTACCCCAGCCGACCGGTGTGAACGGAGCGACGTCCTGGTTAGTCTGCCTGTCGGCCTCCGCGAAAAAGCGCATCACCCCGATCTCCGGGGTCACATACTCATGCACTGTGATTCGAAAGACGAAGTCTCCGTTAGTCTGGTGCTTCGTCATGGAAAAAAAATGGATTTGCGCCAGCTTCTCCGAGGCGGTCTTTTGGGCGTACCTCCAATCGCTCAAGCGTCGCCCGTTTAGAAGTGCAGCTTCATCGCGAACTGCAGGATGCGAGGGTCGCCCGCGGTCAGGATGCGACCGAAGTTCGACGAACTAAGGTTCGTGGATGGATTGCTGAAATTCGCATGGTTGATCGCGTTAAACGCCTCAGCGCGCGCCTCCAGCCGGAAACGCTCCATAATCGGGAACGTCCGGGTGAGCGACATATCGAAGTTAATTTGGACTGGTCCGCTGATAGTGTCCCTCCCCAGGTTGCCGAAAGTTCCGGTTGCCGGAGTGGCATACGCGGCCGGGTTGATCCATGCGGCCGGAGTCCGGTTTGCGAAGTATTGATCTTGGAGGATTTGGTTAGGCCTATCCAGGCCTACGCCGGTCAACGAAATATCCTTACCCAGAGTAACGTTCAACGCGATTCCGCTGCGAGCTTGGACGATGGGAGCCAGTTGCCAATCCTTCAGGATTTTGCCCGCGAGTCCACTGCCACGCATCGGACTCTGAAAGATCAACGACGAGTTGAAAATGTGCCGCACATCGAAGTTGCAACGTCCACGGTCCTGGGCGCGGTTGGCTGGGTTCATATACTGCGAGCCCGCTAATTCGCCCGTGAAATCCACATCGCTGATACAGTGCGACCAGGTGTAGTTCGTCAGCAGCGTGAATCCGCCGCTGAAGCGGTGCTGGATGGAAGCCAGCATGCCGTTGTAGTTGCTGTTTCCGTTCTGATCGGATTGCACAAGGCTCGAATACAGCGAACCGGTAACGGGATTCTGCAGATAAAGAGGACGCCGCTGATTCGTGTTGCTTGTGCTGGAGCAGGGCTTGCCGCTGCAAGTACCCGGGATAAAGACCGAGGGATTAATGTCTTCGCCCACCCAAAGATGCGTAGTCTTGTTCCCCAGATAGCTCACCGAACCCAGCCAATTAGCCGTGATCTGTCGCTGGTAACTGGCGTTCCACTGCACCATGTACGTCGGTTTTGTGGTTAACGGCATGTTCACGTAAACGCCATACGCGGCGGGGAAAAGCGAACTGCCTGGAAAAGGGTTCCCCCCTGGATAGCCTTGGAACGGATTTGTCAGGCCGCCAGTTGGGGATGGAATGTCGATCGCAGAAGCATAAGGCGGATTGGTGGTCAGGCGTTCGGGATAGAAAAGCTCCGCTGTATCTCGCAGAATCGCTCCAGAGACGCGCAGGGTCTGCTTGCCTGTGCCACTCGGATCCCATACGATTCCCGCGCGCGGGGAAAACAGCCAGGTATGTCCGTTCGAGTATGCCTTGGGAATGCCCGGATCCTTATAGAAGAAAAGTCCCGGAGGCGCGTTCGGGTGAACCTTGCTGATCTGTCCGGCGGCGAATCCGGCGGGACTAAATGAATCGCCGTTGGCAAAATAGTCGTATGCAGGAAAGCTGGGTTCCCAGCGGATGCCGGCGTTCACCGTGAGATGGGGCGTCAGCCGCACGCTATCCTGCGCGTAGAGCGCGAAGACCGTGGCTCGGGTGGCATTCTGTAGCGGATTGCTTTGCGTGAAATCACTCACAATCCCGAGCAGATAATCCGCCAGTGCATCGTTTGTGGTCTGTCCGTTGGCTGTCCATGATCCGTTCTCGATATACCCATTGATAACGTTCATTTGATTGCGGAGGTAGTAGACGCCAAACGCCATCTGATGCTTCCCTCGGATCACATCCACGTCATCGGCATAGTGGAAGCTGTTAACGTTGAAATGTCCTGGGGCACAGGTCCCGCAGCCGACACTGAAGTAATTACTAATGGCGATCTGCAGGAAATTGGGAAGAGGACTTGCGACGTTGAGCCCTTCTGCGGCCGGATTGGTGATCTTGGACGAAACGCCGCGGTTGTCTCGACGCCGGGTAGCTGTAGCATGAAACGAATTGAGAGTACTTCCGCTAAAGGCGAAAGTGTCGGCGAGTGTCAAGGTTTGAGCGCGCTCGTCATTGCCGGGAACCGTGGTTGTGAGCAGGTTCTTGCCGTCAAAAGTGGGCGGATTCACGTAGCCTGACGTGAAATAGCGTCCGTACAGACTGTGCTTGGCGTTTTGTACCCAATCAATGCGGCCGATAATTTGATTCTCATCGCCAGTGGTCGGAATTCCATACGTAAGCTTGCCGCAAGGATCGTTTGAGATCGGGATATATTTATTCACAATCGAGAGGGCCTGCGGGTTCAGGCGCGAAAGGGGAATCTGATTGTTCGGAAAGGGTTGGCCGGTTACGGGATCGGTCAGAGTCTTTCCCTTGCCGCCCGAAACGCAGGTGCCGGAATCAATGGTGCTGAAATCGCCTCGCAGGACCGCTGGTGTCGGAACGAAACTAACTGTCTGAGGCGGATCGCTGCGGTTGCGCGTACCCTGGTATCCGCCGAAGAAGAAGAGCCGGTCCCGCAAGATCCTGCCGCCAAACGTTCCTCCGAACTGGTTGCGCTTCAGCGTATCGTGGGCGGGAGCAAAGAAATTTCGTGCGTTGAAGTCTCCATTGCGCAGGAATTCGAAGGCATCACCGTGCCAACCGTTCGAGCCCGATTTGGTGACGGCATTCACCACGCCTCCGGGATGCAGGCCGAAGCGGGCGGGCAAACTGCTGGTCTGGACGCTGAACTCCTGCAGCGCATCGGGGAACGGAATCGGCAAGTTCACGTTCGAGAACGCGTCGTTATTGTCGCCTCCGTCCAGAAGGTAGTTGACTCCGTTTGCCTGCCCACCCGCGACCGAGATGGTCGTTGAACTGAAAAAGCTCTTGGTTCCGGTCATGCCCCCTCCGGGCGCCGTGATGGCCGCTCCCGACAGCAAAACCAGCTGCGTCGGCTGGCGTCCGTTCAAGGGGAGATCTACGATGCGCTTCTCGTCAATGACCTGAGAAATCGTAGTCTCCTTCGTCTCCACCATCCCCGCACTTGCCGTGACTTCAATGCTTTCCGACACGGAGCCTACCTGCATCGTCACGTTGATCTGAACGTTGTTTCCAACTTGGAGCTCAATTCCCGACTGGACATAGCCCTTGAATCCGGGTGCCGATACCTCGAGCCGATATGGCCCAACTGGCAGATTTGAAAGGGTGTAGTGACCGGCTTGATCGGTGGCGACAGCGCGAGACTGTTGTTTGTCCGTCTCCGTCATCCTCACTTGAGCGCCAGCGATAGCGCTGCCGCTTGGATCCGCCACCACGCCGGACGCTTCGGCAACTGAGACCGCTTGGCCATAGGCTAAACACGCCCCGCCCAGAAACACTACAACTGCCAGAAAAAACCGATCAGCACGGATCATCTCAATACCCCGGAGAGAATTTTGACTTAGTATACAGTTAACGTTACCGAATGTAAACGCGATCGAGTCATTAATTCTCTTTTTTCTTTTCGGCTGAATCGCCCCGGTCCATTAGGGTCGGAGGATTGGTCGAAATCCAATCGCTTCACCTTGGTACCGTCCAACGTTTTTGGGCTATTTGTTAAAGCTAATCCCTCCAGGAACCGATCCTCTAACTAGTGAGCAGGATTTCCGCACCTACCGATGTTCTAAGCGACATGCAATCCCAGTTCCTCGCTAGTTTGAACTACGAGGTTCGCACTCCTCTTACAGGCATTCTCGGGATGCTTGATTTGTTGCTCGAAACGGACCTGACTGCAGAGCAGAGGGAGTATGCGGAAAGCTCCAGAGTCTGCGCCGACAGCGTGCTCGACATCATGAACTCCACGCTGGAGTTTTCTGCCTTATCCGCAAATCAGGTCTTGTTAGAACATTCCGATTTCTTGTTGCCGGAATTGCTGGAAACGATGCTTGACGACTTCGCGGCGAAGGCGAAGCTGAAAAACTTGTCTTTCACCTGGAAGCTTGAAGAAAAAATGCCCGAGGTAGTGATTGGTGACGCAGTTAGGATACGGCAGGTGGTTGGCAATATCCTGGAAAACGCGGTTAAGTTTACCCACTCCGGCGGGATCATCGTGGGAGCCTCCACGAGTGCGCTTGACGATAGTCATAGGTTGCTGTCGATTTCGGTGAGTGATACGGGCATTGGTATCGCGTCCGATAAGCTCGACTGCATATTCGATTCGTTTCGGCAGGCGGAGACCGGAATCGCGCGGCGGTACCCCGGCATGGGATTAGGCTTGGCCGTCACTCAAAAGCTGGCGAAGTTAATGGGCGCGGAAGTCCACGTTGTCAGTGGAGTGGGGAAAGGAAGCACATTTTCGATCGACATTCCTTTGCAGCTCTCTCGAGAAATCAGGACGAATGCCGCCTGATTCAGCTCGGCTCGCATGCTATGGCAACAGCATATAAGTCACGATCGAAATCGCAGCCAGACGCCGTTGCTCGTCAAACACGTCCACACGAGTCACGCACAGCGTTCTGCCCACTCGCAGCAAGTAAGCACGAGCCACAGCCTTGGATCCAGCAATGGGCCTCAAGTAGTTCACTTTCAACTCGGTTGTGGTACACGGGCGTTCCTCTTGGAAATGCTGTCTGATGGCGAACCATGCGGCCTCATCCGCTAAGGAAGCGATCACGCCCCCATGCAGGACTCCGGTGCTATTCAGCAAATCCGGGCGAATCGGCAGAGCGACCGATACCCCGTCGCGATGCTTTCGAGTAACCCGCAGGCCCAAACCGTGCTCGTACGCCATGGCTTTCATCATACGTGCTAGCCTGAATTTAGCCCGCCCGTCCTGCGTCCCCAGTGCCTTCGAGGTTTCCGTGCGTTTTCTCACTTTTCTACTTCTGGCCGCCACGTCTCTTGCCGCTCAGAGCTTGTCCATTTACTCCGGCAACGGACAGATAGTTCAAGAGCAATTTTTAACGGTTACTCCCTTGGTTGTCCAAGCAAAGGATGCCAGTGGCAGACCCGCCGCCGGAGTCATCGTGACCTGGACGATAACGCAGGGTTCTGGAACGATCGAAGGGCCGCCCACGACAACCACTGATGCAAATGGTCAGGCTGGCATCACGTTTCTCGCCACCGGAGTCCCTCCTGGCATGTCTTACTCGTCCCAGACCGTAACCGCGAGCTCGGGTGGGACCAGCGTAAACTTCGCCCTGACCACTACGCTTTCGCGACTGCCAGCCGGCGGATTTGCAGCCCCGCCCCAAGGCCAGCTGCTCGCGCCGACAGGACCGCTTTCCGGATCGGCCGGAAGCACGATACCCGCCGGTGTCAAGGTTCTAGTGATCGCGCTCAGCGGGGCACAGGCCGGCCAGCCAGTTCCCAACGTTGGAGTGCGCATCGTCCCAAACTCGGATCCCGCGCTCCCTTCAGCAGCCTGCAATGCGCCCGCCGGTACGGTGCTTACCGATGTCCATGGCATCGCGACCTGCGACCTTGTTTTGGATCCCCAGCCTGGTACGGCGCAACTATACATCAGCGTCGGCGAGACACAAACATTGCCTTCTGTGCCCCTTCAAGTCACGCCTGGCGTTCCCTGCACATACTCGATCGTGCCTGCTGTTCAGGGCTTTGCGGCAAATGGCGGCGCTGGAAGCGCTAACGTCTCCACTGGTGCAGGTTGCTCGTGGACCGCCAGCGCTGGCGTTCCGTGGATAGCGCTCTCAAGTAACACTGGCACAGGCAGCGGTGCCGTGAACTACACAGTCTCAATGAACACTGGCAGTGGGCGAACCGGGGTTTTAACAGTCGCCGGGCAGAGCCTCACGGTATCCCAGTCCGGTGTCTCAGGCCCGCAGCCTCTGACGATCACGACCGCCTCGAATCTTCCAACAGCCTCCGTCGGCGCTGCATACTCGACTGTCCTGTCAGCGTCCGGCGGATCCGGTCAATATTCTTGGACGCTCTCCGGCTCCCTCGCTCCCGGCCTTCAGCTTTCTTCGCCAGGCACGATCTCCGGGGTGCCAGTTGCCGCGGGCACCTATGCCTTCAATGTGAGCGTGTCCGATACCCTGTCGGGAGTTTCTCAAAGCCAGAATTTTGCTCTCGTAGTGGTAGCCTCCTCGGGTCAACTAACGATTACCAATTCCGGTTTTCCAAATGGATCCGTCGGGCAACCGTATCCCGCATCCGCGCTTACCACCACGCTTGGTTGCTCAACGCCCTTCTCTCCGGTTCCGTCTTTCCGTTTAACAAGCGGAGCGCTTCCCCCCGGACTGGCTATTCAGCCGACGACGAACACCTATGTGATCGCCGGCACGCCAACCGCCACCGGGATTTATCAATTCTCTCTGGTCGCCACTGACGCTTGTGGCAACATGGCTGCAGCGAACTTCACAATTACGATCTCGGGCTCGCAGTTGCCCTCCGCCTTGACCGTTCAACCTTCCGCACTCCAGTTCACAATCACGATCGGATCCTCCCTACCGCCCAACCAATCTCTCTTGTTAACCAGCGCAAGTTCTGTGGCCTATACCGCTGTCGTAGCTACCTCGGCGGGCGGGAACTGGCTGACCGTGGCAAACCCAAGCGGGAGCACCCCTGCCACGCTCGGTGTGAATGTAGTGAGTACAGCCCAACTCGCGCTTGGAAGCTATACGGGCACGATCACCATCACATCAGTGTCCGGCACGAATTCGGTCGTGATTCCAGTATCCCTCACCGTAGCTTCGGCGCAAAACACGCTCGTGGTAACTCCGCCGGTGCTCGTCACCACGCTCCCGAACGCAGGAAACACGGTGTATCAGCTCGCCTTGACAGTCGGTAGCGCGGGTGCTCCCATCCAGTTCAGCGCATCGGCTCAGACGGCCACCGGAGCATGGCTCTCGATCGCTCCCGTCAGTGGAAGTACGCCCGCTTTGATCACCGCGATCATCAATGCCGCAGGTCTAACCCCCGGAACCTACAGCGGATCGATTCTCGTTGCGTCCGGAGGCGGCACCCAAACCATTCCTGTGACACTGTCGGTTATTTCCGGCTCATTCCTATCGGCTTCGGCGTCATCGATCACTCTCTCCTCGACACCGGGATCCGTACCCGCCACTAGGACGTTCACGATATCAAGTTCACCGGCATCAGTAGGCTTTGCCGCGATCGCCTCAACGACGGCGGGCGGGAACTGGTTGTCAGTGAGTCCGGCCAGCGGAGTGACACCTGCAAGCCTAAACGTCACGGCCAACACCGATGGGCTCACCGCGGGAAATTACTCCGGCTTGATCTCGGTTCAGGCCTCCGATCCTCTCATCCCGCCTGTAAACATTCCGGTTACGCTCACCGTTGCGCCCTCTGCGCCGTCAATCGCCTCCGTCACGAATGGCGCAACCTTCGCTCCTGGTCCTGTCGCGCCCGGAGAACTCATCGTGATCTTTGGCACGCAAATGGGGCCGCGCAACTTGACCTCTTTTCTCCCGGACGGATCAGGCGTCATTGCTCCCCTTCTCGCCGCTACTCGTGTCCTGTTCGACAATATTGCGGCGCCCATTATTTACACGTCGGCGAACCAAATCGCCACAATCGCACCTTATGAGGTTGCCGGAAGGGTAAGCACCATGATGCAGGTGGAATACGCCGGAGTGCTCTCCACCCCGCTAAACATTCGCGTCGTCGACTCCAGCCCGGCAATTTTTGTCATTGACTCTTCGGGCCAGGGGGCGATCCGAAACCAGGACGGAACAATCAATTCGAATCTAAACGCTGCCGCAATCGGCTCAGTCGTGAGCATCTACGCAACCGGCGCCGGCCAGACGAACCCGCCCGGGCAAGACGGCCAGATCATCGGATCGCTTCCGTATCCTACTCCTCTGCTTCCTGTCCACGTGCAAATTGGCGGTCAAGACGCTACGATCCTTTATGCGGGCGCGGCACCCGGTTTCCCTTCTGGAATACTCCAGGTTAACGCCCGAATTCCACCGGGCGCGCCGACCGGACCCCAAGTCCCGGTCGTGTTACTTGTTGGTAGCCAGGCGAGCCCTGCCGTAAACATGGGAGCCAGATGAACCATGGTGAAAACTTATGGACTCACTCACATCAATTTAGCCGTCCGCGATGTCGAACTGTCCCTCCGCTTCTACCGCGAGGTCTTTGGAACTGAAGAGTACTCGCGGGCGAACGGCCTAGTCCACGCCAGGACCCCTGGAAATCATGACGTGATCACCTTCGACCCGAGCGGCGCGAACCCAGGACAAGTCGGCGGTCTCGCTCACTTCGGCTTCAGGCTTGCCGACCCCGCCGATATTGATGCTGCCATCGAGGACGTTGAGCGAGCAGGCGGTCAACTGCTCCGGCGAGGCGAGTTCAGCCCCGGTTTTCCATACGCATACGTCGCCGATCCGGACGGCTACGAAGTCGAGATTTGGTACGAGTAGCCGCGCAACATTTCCAACCAAGAATGTCTTATAGTGGAGGCGTGACCAGCTGGATAGCCTTCTTAATCGGATGTGCCGCGGGTGCGGTGCTCGTTTGGCTCTGGCTGCGGACTCAACTAGCCGAGCTACGAATCCGACGAGACGCGGCCGAGGAGACCACCTCCAAGTTGGGGCAAACCTTCCAGTCGCTTGCAGATGCAGCCCTTCGCTCCAATCAGAGCGCTTTCCTGGATGCGGCCCGCTCCACACTCGAAACCGTGCGCGCGCAAATGGCCGGCGACATCTCGCAGAAGTACACCGCCGTGGAGGGCATCGTAAAGCCTCTCACCGATTCACTTGGCCGGCTCGAATCCCAAGTTCGCGAGCTGGAGCGGGAACGCCAGCGCGTCTTCGGCAGCTTGGGAGAGCAACTGCAAAGCCTCGCCCGCGAGACAGTCACGTTGTCCACTGCGCTGCGCAGTCCCCAAGCTCGCGGACATTGGGGCGAGATAACCCTGCGCCGAGTAGCCGAGCTTTCTGGAATGATCAAGAATTGCGATTTTCTCGAACAGGAAACGCGCGCTACCGACACAGGCCGCATTCGGCCAGACATGATCGTTCAGTTACCCGGCGGTCGCTGCCTCATCGTTGATGCCAAAGTGCCGCTCACGGCCTACATGGATGCGGTTGCGGCAACGGACGAGACAGTTCGCCGGAGCGCCCTCGCGAGACACGCCCGGCAGCTAGCGGAACATGTCAAACAACTCAGCGGGAAGCAATATTGGATTCAATTCCAACCGGCTCCCGAACTCGTAATCCTTTTCCTTCCGGGCGATCATTTTTTCAGCGCCGCGCTCGAACAAAATCCCGCCCTCATCGAGGAAGCCTTGGCCAAGAAGATCATCATTGCCACTCCAGTGACTCTGATTTCAGTGCTCAAAGGCATTGCCTACGGCTGGAACCAGGAGCACCTTGCGGAGAATGCCGAGGAAATCCGGAAACTAGCGGTTGAGTTTTATGACCGTATTCAAACGGTTCATCAGTATTTCGCCGATACCGGCCGGCAGCTTGAGAAGACGGTCGAATCTTACAACCGTTCGGTCGGTTCCTGGGAGTCCCGGCTGAATCCATCTCTGCGTAGGCTGCGCGAGCTTGGGATCGCAACTAGCGGCGAGCCGCCCTCGGCGGAAGTGATCGACGTTGTCACCCGCCGCCCCAGGGCAGTGGGGGAGTAAGTTTCGGCGAATCTCCGCAACTCCCAGCATGCGAAACCGCATCTTTAGACGATATTTCTGGATCGCGTTCCTCCTCTTCACTCTCACTCTTTTCGCAATCGACATCTACGCAATCCGCTCTTCCTCCTCGCGGCGCTTCGAACGTCTGCAGGCGCAACTTGAATCAGACGCGCGAATCCTGTCCGGCGAGACGGTTGCTAATGTCGCGACATGGGTCCCAAACGCTGCGGCACGATCCGGCTTCCGCGTTACCGTTCTCGATCCGCACGGCAACATCGCGTCAGATTCCTCGGCAAGTCCAGACTCGCCTGGCGATTCTCTGTCCCTCAATACACCGTTTTTCAACGCTGGAGGACCGGGCTGGATTCTCCGCCTGAGCGCCTCGTTAAATGAAGCGAACGCCAGCCACGCGGCATTTCGCATGCGTCTGCTCGCCATCACGTTAGTAGGAATGGCGCTTGCGCTCGGACTCGCAATTCAGTTCATGCGTTCGTATTCGCGGAGGATCGACCGCCTGCGAACGTACATCGTTGGCCTCCCCGACGCCGGATTGCCGGATGATGAACTTCCTGCGGGCGAGGACGAACTTGGATCCCTTGCTCTTTCTCTTCGGCAGACCGCCCCCAAGATCCGCGATCTGCTTGCCAAGCTCAAGCTCGAAGGCGCGCGTCGGGAAGCCATTCTCGCCAGCATGGTGGAGGGCGTGCTGGCAGTCGACAAAGAGCTCCGAGTCACCTTTTGCAACCAATCTTTCGCCCGCAAAATGAACGCTCGAATCCCGGTTCCCGAAGGAATGCCACTGCTTGATCTTGCGCGCGATCCGGCCTTGCGGGACATCCTCGTCACCGTTCTCAAAACGGGCCAGCCTATGGAGCGACGCATTCAGTTGCGCGGCGCGCAGGCTCATTCCTTCGAAGTGCAAGCCGCTCCACTCGCCGGCCTGCAAGCCCATGGAGCGCTAGCCATCCTGCACGATGTAACCGAACTCGAGCGTCTCGAGCGCGTGCGGAAGGATTTCGTGGCCAACGTTTCACACGAACTTCGCACACCCTTGGCTGCAATTCGCGGATACGCGGAAACGCTGCTAGACGGAGCTTTGGAGGATCTGGAGAATAATCGAAAGTTTGTCGAAATTATTTTGGCCCATGCGATCAGGCTGAACAATATCGCGTCGGATCTTCTCGTCATCTCCGAGCTTGAGTCCAACGGGCCGGCGGCTCAGCCCAGGCGCATATCGATTCGGGCCACTATCGAGTCCGCGTTGCGAACTGTCGAATCTGCCGCCCGGGTCCGCGGGGTCCGGCTGCTCACCGGGCCAGTCGAGGATTTTGAAGTGTTGGGATATGAAATCCGGCTAGAGCAGGCATTCGTGAACCTCTTGGATAACGCGATTAAGTTCAATCGGCCCGACGGCGAGGTGCGCATCGGCACCGAAGCGGGCCAAAATGGCAGGGGTATTATAACGATCGTAGATAACGGCATCGGCATTCCTTCCGACGATGTTCCCCGAATCTTCGAGCGCTTTTATCGCGTGGACAAAGCCCGATCGAGAGCGGTGGGGGGAACCGGGCTTGGGCTCTCGATCGTTAAGCACGTGATCGAGCAAATGGGCGGCTCCGTTCGCGTTGAGAGCCACTTGGGAAAAGGGTCGCAATTCACCATGGTTTTGCCCACTAGCATCACGCATCACGCTTCTTGATGTCTGATGCGACAACTGCTATAACACGCGTATGCGAACCACACTGGAAATCGAGGACGACGTTCTGCAAATCGCGAAGGAGTTGGCGGTCCAACAGCAAAGAAAGACAGGGCAAATGATTTCTTTATTGGTCAGGCAAGCGCTAGAGCCGAAATCGGCTGTCAAGACGCGCAATGGTGTGCCCCTCTTTCAGCCCAGACTCGGAACCGCCAAACCCAGCCTGGACATGATAAACCAAATGCGAGACGCGGAATGAAGGGAATTCCTTTGCTAGACGTCAACGTTTTAGTCGCCCTATTCGATCCGGCGCATCCCCACCATGAAGCGGCGCGTGCTCACCAATCCGGCATATCCAACCTTTCAGAAACAACGGTCGAAGTCATGCGGAGGCTGGAGACGCTCTGCGCCAGTTCCGATCACGAATTCTGGCCCTGTCAAGTTTCTTTGCTGGATAGCGAACTGTTCCGTCCGGCCTTGATCGGCGGATCGAAAAAGGTCACGGATGTTTACCTGCTTGGCCTGGCCGTAGGCAATAAAGGTAGGCTGGTCACCTTCGACCGTTCGATTTCAACTAAAGCCATCGTCGGGGCCGAACCCTGGCATCTACGTTTCCTGGGCGGCCGCGCCACCAAACTTTAAACCTCCAACTTCCAAGGTTTCCGATACTCACGCTTCAGAAACGAGTGCGCGGCGGATTGCTCCGTTGTCCACTTTTGCTGATCCCACGTCAGCCGCAGCTTACTCCTCAGCGCCACATTGCCCAACAGACACGTCGCCGTAGAACGATTGCAAACCTCAATGTCGCTGATAGGCTTCTGCCGTGTCTTCACGCACTCCAGGAAGTTCGCCCAATGATTCAGATTGCCGCTGTCTTCGGATTTCACGTCCGCCTCGGCCATGAGCGGGATCATTTCGGGCCTCTGCCCCGGCTGCGGCGGACTCCCTGCTCTCATTTCGGGAACGATCTTGTATCCGCCCCGATCGAGAAACATCGTCCCCTTCGTTCCGCAAAATAAGATCCCGCCGCTCTTCCCGAACATAGATTGCGAATTCGCCGACCGCCGCTCGTACGTCGCGATGAACCCGCTCGGATACGTGTACGTCACCTGCATGGTGTCAGGCGTTTCCGTATTGTCCTTCACGAAAAACTTACCCCCCATCGCAGTAATCTCCGATGGCATCTCTTCCTTAAATGCCATCTGCACGATGTCGAGCCAGTGGACGCCCCAATCCGTCATCATGCCACCGGCATAATCCCAGAACCAGCGGAATGTGGAAAAATAGCGGTCCTGCGGATCCACGCCAAAACGGTTGGCATTGTATGGGCGCAGCGGGGCGGGACCGAGCCACATGTCCCAATCCAGCGTCGAGGGTGGCTCCGTATCGGGCGGGTTGCCGTACCCTTCCTGCTTATCGTTTCCGTAATTCCAGGTGCGCACAAAAGTGATGTCGCCCAAATCCCCATTGCGCACGATTTCAACGGCCTTCTGAAAATGTTTGGCTGACCGCTGCATCGTGCCGGCCTGCACCACGCGGTTGTACTTGCGCGCCGCCTGCACCATCTTGGTACCTTCATCCACCACAGTGCAGATCGGCTTCTCGACGTAGACGTCTTTGCCTGCCTTGCAGGCGGCCACCGTCATGTAGGCGTGCCAGTGGTCTGGAGTCGAGATGCAGACGACGTCGATCGATTTATCGGCCAGCACTTCGCGGAAGTCCCGATAAGGCTTAGCTTGCTTCTTGCTGATGTCCACCGCCCAGTCAAGATTGCGCTGGTAGATGTCGCATACAGCGACGGGGACCAGGTTGTCCTGCTTCATCGAATAAGAGAGGTTGGAGCGCCCCATCTTGCCCATGCCGATGTAGGCGGCATTCACTTTGTCGTTCGCTCCTTTCACGTTTCCGGTGAAGAGGGCCGTAGTCAGCGCGGCAGCGCTCGAAACTTTGAGAAAATCTCGGCGGGGAGTGCTCGAAGTGTCCATATCGATTCTCTATTCTAGTAGACAATGCAAGAAGAGCTTGCATGCTGGCGCCGCCCTCGATCATTGAAGCCCACCAGTTCGACGAGCAGATCCCGCTGCTGCCCAACACAGAGGCTGTTTTCGTGGTGTGGGCCGGCGCTCAATCGGCCTATCTCGCGAAAACAAGCATGCTTCGCAGACGGGTGCAGCGCGTGTTGCCTGCCCTGGATTCGCCCGGGCGCGGCCTGAACTTGCGCAAGGTAGCGACGCGCGTCGAGTACTGGCTGTCTGGATCGCGCTTTGAATCGGGATTGATTTATTACGAGTTGGCAAGGCGCCAGCACCCCGACTCATATTTGAAGGTACTCAAGTTGCGAATGCCTGCGTATGTGCGCCTCCTCCTGGCAAACGCATACCCGCGTACGCAAGTGACAGCCCGTCTGGGGGCCAGCGCGACCTTGAATTATGGCCCTTTCCGCACGCGCTCCGCAGCCGAGCAATTCGAGACGCAGGTGCTGGACCTATTTCAGATTCGCCGCTGTCAGGAGGATCTCGCGCCCAGTCTAAACCATCCCGGCTGCATCTACGGCGAAATGAACATGTGCCTGCGGCCCTGTCAGGAGGTGGTTCATGCCGAAGAGTATCGCAGCGAGGTGAATCGTGTCGCGGAGTTCCTCACTCAGAATGGACGATCGATGATTCAGACGATCGGAGCAGCGCGGGAACGGCTGAGCGAAGAGATGAATTTCGAAGAAGCCGCGCGCCTGCACAAGCGGCTCGAGAAAGTGAATCAACTGCTCGCCCTTCGGGACGACTTGGCCTGCGATATCGATCGACTCTTCGGAGTGGCGATCACCACCGCTTCGGACCCGGATACTCTAAAGCTGTGGTTTGTCTGTCAGGGCTGCTGGCAAGTGCCTTGCGAATTCTCGCTCACGTCACATGTGTCCTTAGATCAGCGGCTGCGCGAACTGGTTGCAAGTTTGCAGCCAGTGTTGGCGGGACGTCAGGAGAGGCAGGAGCATCTTGCCCTGCTGGCCCGCTGGAACCATTCTTCATGGCGGGATGGCGAATGGGTGCAATTCGAAGCGCTGGAGCAGGTACCCTATCGCAAAGTTGTGCGCGCAATCTCGCGGGTTCGCAGCACGCAGGCTGTAGCGACTTAGGTTCTGTCTAAATGAGAGATGCGTGCCGGCTTGGGTTTCGCGAGCAGGCGATACAGCGTCGCCCGGCTGACACCCAGAACCGATGCCGTCTTCAGCTTGTCCCCTTCGAGCTGCTCCAGCACCTTGCGCGCATGGGAGCGTTGAATCTCATCCACCGAGACAAGTTCAACCTGGCGGGCAGTCCACGGCGGATTGCCATGGAAGTAGGCGGGCAGTTCGCGGACATCAATGCGGCCCGATTCGGTCATCATGCTCGCATACCCAATCACGTTCTCCAATTCTCGAACGTTTTCGGGCCAGCCATAGCGAGCCAGCAGCATCTCCGCGCTGCGGGTCAGGCCTTCAACCCGTTTGCTGAATGACCGGGAGAAGTGATCCATGAAATAGCGAATCAGCAGCGGAACGTCTTCCTTGCGCTCAACCAGCGAAGGCAGCTTAAACTCAGCCATCGCTAACCGGGAAAACAAGTCGCCCCGGAACTCCTTTTCTCGAACCATCGTGCGCGGATTGCAGCTGGTAGCGGCGATCACGCGCACGTTGATTCGCCGGATGGCCGATGATCCGAGACGCTGGACTTCCTGATTCTGGATTGCCCGCAGCACCTTAGTCTGCGTCTTCGGCCGCAATTTGCCGATGTCCTTGAGAAACAGAGTCCCGCCGTTGGCCGCCTCGAAAAGGCCCGTTTTGTCGCAAGTAGCTCCTGGAAAGGCTCCCATCACATGCCCGAACAATTCGCTTTGCGCCGCATCCTCCGATTTAGCCAAACAGTTGCAAACGACAAAGGGTCCGGACGCGACCGGGCTCAGCCGATGAAGTGCCTTCGCCGTCGACTCTTTCCCCGTGCCAGCCGCGCCTGAAACCAGAGCGCTTCTGAAATGAGGTGCCAGGCGCGCAATGCGGGCGAAGACGTCCAGCATGAGCGGGCTCCTGCCGACCATCCCCTCGAAACGGCACGTCAGCGATAACTGCTCCTCCAGGTGCCGGGCTCTCTCGCGGCGCTGCGACTCACTTATGAAGCGGGCCATCCGCTCGCGCAGTCTATCTGGAGAGAGCGGTTTGCTGACATAGTCGCAAGCGCCTTTCTGCAAGGCTTCGGTCGCCAGGTTGGATGAGTAGCGCGCACTCATCAGAACAACGTTGATCGCCGAATCCACCTCGAGAATCCGTTCCATTGCTCGCATGCCGGACAGACTTGGAATCGCGGCGTCTAGTAGCACGACTTGGGGCCGCCGCCTCTTCACGACGTCCAAGCCGACGTCCGGATCGTCTGCCGTGATGAATTCGATATCCGGGGGCTTGAGAGCCGCGGAAAGGGATGCCAGAGACTGTCGATCTTTATCTATGGCGAGAACAAGAAGTTTGTGTCCGGCAGGGGACGTCGAACGAGCTTGGCCAGTTCGGGACAGTTCGACCGGCCGTGGGGCTGGTTTCAGCCCCTCGCGCCCGTAGGATGCAAGGATTTCATGGTCGCCGTGCTGAGGTGCGGATGCCACATTCCCTCCGTTTGCGAATCAGGCCGAACCTGGCAGTGTAGTATGGTGATGCGACTAGGTTGGCCTGGCAAGTAATATGTGTTGCGAGGCCAGCGATCGTTACAACAGAACGTCAGGCTAAGATAAATTTGTCAATAAAGGGAGAACTACATGGAACTTGAACAACTGAAATCGAAATACGCAAGCGTGATAGATACCGCGAAACAGCATGGCGTAGTTTTATCGCACGTCAACATGCAGGGCGATAAGCTGCTAATCCAAGGAGCGGCGCCGAACGAAGCGAGCAAGAATGCTGTCTGGACCCAGATCAAAGCCATAGACTCAAGCTATTCCGACCTCACCTGCGACTTGAGCATCGACTCGAGCCTGCCGCAGCCAGCTGCCGCAGCAGCCGCACCGAGCGGCGGCCAAAAGTACACGGTAAAATCCGGCGACACGCTCAGCAAAATCAGCCAACAGTTCTACGGGAGCGCGAACCACTACATGAAAATTGCGGCAGCGAACGGTATCGACAATCCGAACCTGATCCAAGTTGGGCAGGAACTGGACATCCCCGCCTGATAGCCGAGCGTCCCTAAGGAGATCAGCATGGATTGGATGAACATGGTGGGCGGGCTAGTGCAGCAGTATGCCAGCGGCAATGTAGCGCAACCAGGCCAAGTAGAGCAGCATTACGATCAGATGACCCAAAGCACTCCGCTCTCGACGATCGCGAGCGGTTTGGCAGCGGCTTTCCGGTCCGATCAGACTCCCCCTTTCGGCCAGTTGGCCGGGCAGCTTTTCGGCGCTTCGGGAGGAAGCCAGCAAGCGTCGATGTTGAACTCGCTGATTGCCAGCGCCGGACCGGCGTTATCGGGCGTGCTGGCAAGCGGGGCATTGCCTGGACTAGCTTCCATTTTGGGCGGTGGAAACCGTCAAGTCACCCCGGCCCAGGCGGCTCAGGTGTCGCCCCAGGAGATCCAGGATCTGGCGACGCACGTCGAAAAGCACGATCCTTCGATAGTGGATCGCGTGAGCGAAATGTATGCCCAGCAACCCGCAATCGTGAAAACTTTAGGCGGTGCGGCGATGGTTGTTGCGCTGGCCAAAATAGCTCAACACCTCCAGCGAGGATAAATTCAAGGCTGCGGTTGAAGGGCATAAGTCTCAAACCGCAGCCGTTTTCCGAACACTTATTTCGGAAGATTTGAAATACGGAACGTAACCCCGGAATGTAGAGCCTGATCCTGGAATCTGCTTACCGGAAGAGTCCCGTCGGACGTATTTGGGCCGCGAGCTGATATTTGGCTGGAAGGCACTCCCGCGCCGATCAACGCGAGTCGCACCTGTTCAGCCCTGCCTATGGCTAACTTGGTATCCTCTTCACCCATTTTTGCGGCATCCCCGTGGCCGATGACCTCAAGCAAAATCGTTTTTTGAATTTTTCGAGCGGTCTCGATCGATCCCATCACGCGCCGCGCAATCAGGTCAATTTCTCCCATCTCCTGCGGCGATAGCTTAGCGGCACCCGCCGGGAACAAAATCGTCCGAGCCTCAATCAAGAGCTTTTCGTTATTCAATTGGCGAGCGGCCTCGAAAGCCGGTTGCAGGGAATGGTAAAGTTCCCAATGGAACTGAACGTTGGCAGGATCGACTCCGGTTCCTTCCAGAAGCGCAACCGGGTCTGCCGCCATCGGATCGCGCAGGCCGGCGACAAAATGTTTGCCATCCTGCTTTCGGACCGATGTTACAACAATTCCAGGTTGTCGTTGGAGCGCGTCCATATAGGACTCCCAGCGCAGGATGCTGGCCCGCCCAACGTAGATACCCACGGCGAACGCCAACAGAGCCAGCGCACCCGCAACCCACCACAGCCAGGCGAGCCGCGCGGGCCTGGGCGGACCCTGCCCTAAGAGGCAAAGACTCCGCAACTGATCCTGACAGGAAAGGAAGGGAGTAGTATCGCCCGTAAAGCGATCAAGTTCACGCTGTTTCTGGGAACAAATTTCCTGGATTGCGCTTTGGAAAACCGATCGCAACCCGCGCGGCGGAGTGCCCCGGACCACGGACGCGAGCAACGCCTGGGACCCATGTTGAATCCAGACGTCAGCATCATCTAGACGAAGCATCTCCAGTTCCCGATCGGGTTGCGCCCCCAGCGAGTCGTGGACGAAATCTAAAATCGAAGTCAACATGCCGGAGACGACTTCAGCATCGCGTATCGCAATCGATTCGGCCGCGCGCTGCTGGAGTAGCAAACCGGTCTTTTTGTGGATGAGAAATACGCGCTCCACGCGGTACAACTTGCTGCGGACGAGGGCGATTTCCGCGAATGACTTGCCTGATCGAAGCGCTTGAGCTCGCCATTTCAGGCTGCGAAAGCTCAGACTCTGTTCCAACACCTGGTTCAGAGTTTGCATCATGTTGTGAAGAGCCCCGCTTAGCGCTCTTCGAAGCGCCGAACCAAGTATCGGAAACAACGCCTTTGCCAGAATGTCCGGATCGCGCCGAATGGAAGCTCGGATGGCCTCTTCGACCATCGGATGCATGGCCTGAGGCAGAGCGCCCGGGCGTTGCGCGCGCAGCCTCAAGGCGGCGGGAAGGACTTCGCTCACATCAGCTGCGCGCACGTCGGGCTCTTCCATGCGCCGCTGAAGCGTGGCAATGCTCTCGCGCTCCGGGCCGACTAGGAGTTGGCGAAGTTCCGCGTAGGCGCTGGCGGAAGAGTCGCCATTCGCCTTTTTATCTGGTTCCATCGCAGCGGGAGTCGAAGCTCTGGAATTTTAGTGGTCAGACCCGGGCAGATGAAATTCGTTGTTCAGCCGCATGGCGACTTCACTGAACAGGGCCGATAGAGCTGCCTTGTCTGTCTTATCCTTCCGCAGTTCCTGGAAGCGCTGTTCCAGCAACGTGGCCATCTCCCGTTCTTTCGTGTGGATTTGGTCCGTGAGGTCCCGTCCATGTTGTAAGATTTGCTCGCGAAGCTCGTGGTGGACTCCGGTTGCATGATCGTCCACTTCGGCAATCCGTTTAGAAAGACCTTCGCCAGCTTCCTGCAGTTCCCGCGAGATTGCGCTCAGGGAAGCGGCGCGTTCGTCCCGTTCCGTCTTGAAGCGGACGTGCAATGCTTCCAACTCTTGTTTCACGTACCCTTCCAGACGCTCGACCGTTTTGCGCGCGCTCTCGCGGATTTCGGCGGACTCTTTCATGAGCGTCTGTTCCAAACGCGCAAAGCGGGAATCGTAATCCCGCATGTGTCCGCCGAACAGGATGTCGCGGATCTTATCGATATTGTCGTTGCCCGCGTCCCCCTGGGCCTTGCCGCTCTGGACTGCAACGGGTTCGGCAACCGGCGCAGCGACCGGCGGCGGTTCCGCAGTTAAGGCGGAAACAGGCGGGTGCTCCGCGTCATGAGGGGCCTCAGATGCGGTCGCGGCGGGATATACGCCTTGACCGTTCGGCTCGGATTGCTCCCATTGACTGTTCATCAGAGGTATTCTCCTACGGCACAGAATTCAAGGACTGATTGTACTTCTTTTTTGGCTGCTTGTGTGGAGACCAAACGACGGCTTACCACTTACTCGGGCGGAATCTCCACATCGCGGGCATGACGCCAAAGGCGGGCAAGGTCGTAATACGCTCGAGCCTTTTCCGAAAAGATATGAACCAGGTAATCACCGTAATCGGCGAGAATCCAGTCCGCGTTGTCATAGCCTTCGACGCTGATCGGATAGTGGCCCCGACCGCCGAGCTGCAGGCCTACTTCTTCACTGATCGCCTGGATCTGGCGAGGATTGTTTCCGGTGCAAATCACAAAAAAATCGGCGAATGAGGTGATCTCCCGCAGATCGAGCACTACAATGTCAGTGGCTTTCTTCGATTCCGCGGCGCGCGCGGCGACGAGCCATGGCAAGGCATCCAGGGAGAAATCTGTGGGGATGGGGAGGGTACTGCTGTTGACTGGAATTGGCGGTGGTCTCCTTGATGATTTCATGTTACACTACAGATACCGCATGAGACATGCCTGCGTTCTCCCTGTGCTCCTTTTGAGCCTCTGTATGTTGAGCCAAACTCAGGCTCAACCAGTCACGGCAGGGCCGGTTCTTGAAAGCAAAGAAATCGATCTCGCAAAAGCGGAAATCGAGCGGGTAAACGAACTGGTCAAGGCTGGGGCGCTGCCTCGCGTTCGCATGGAACAGGCCGAGGAAAAGCTAGCCGATGCGCAGGATGATGTTATTCTCTCGCGGGTATTGTACGGCGAGCTTCCCGCGAAAGACCTGAACGATCAAATGGCGCAAGACATGGTTGCGGCGGCGCAACGCCGCGTGGAACGCCAGATGGCTAAAGTGATTCAGGCTCAAAAGCTTGTAAGCGATGGCGTGATCGCTCAATCCGAAACTCAGCCCCTGCTCGATGAGCTCGTTTCGCGACGCAAGTATCTCGATCTGGCCCATTCCCGATCAAAGCTGATTGGCGAACTCGCTGCAATGAATCGATATGAGCATTCCATGCAGGCGCTGCAAGCCGCCACGCGCATTGAGCCTTACACCGACTACACGCTCGGGAGCATGGTTCACTTCGAGGGCAACGGGATGCTGCTGGGCGGTCGCGATCTGCAGGTGCTGGAAACAGTGTTTCACAAGCATTTTGATCGTACGCTGCCGATCAGCGCGGATGGACAGACTGCGGTTCACAACTCGCTTGGATTCGATCATCATGGACGCGTAGATGTGGCCTTGAATCCGAATGAGCCGGCTGGCATTTGGCTTCGTCGCTATCTGGAAGCTAAGCGGGTTCCGTATTACGCTTTCCTGCGCGCCATTCCTGGTAAGGCCACCGGGGCGCACATCCACATCGGTCCAGGCAGTATTCGGCTCCACAACGCCGATTAACCGGAATGGCTCTGGTTCCGCACGTCTTTCTGACCGCCGAACAAATTCAGAATCGAGTGCGGGCCATGGGCGAGCAGATCTCGACCGACTACCCAGAGGGTCCCATCTATCTCTTAGCGGTCTTGAAGGGTGCTTTCATCTTCATGGCGGACTTATCCCGCGCCATAAAGACTCCCTCTCGAATCGAGTTCATGGGCATTTCTAGCTATGGCAAGGACAAGACGAGTTCGGGACAGGTGAAAGTAACGAAGGACCTGGATGTGTCTATCGAGAACCACCACGTGCTGATCGTCGAAGACATCATCGACAGCGGCGTTACTCTTACCTACCTGATCAACCTACTCCAGCAGCGCCATCCAAAGTCGATTCGCGTCGCCACTCTCCTGGACAAGCCCGACCGGCGACTCCGACCGGTGGAAGTCAGCTACACGGGTTTCCAGATTCCCGATGAATTCGTCGTCGGTTATGGCCTCGATTTCGCCGAGGATTACCGTAATCTTGGCGATATCTGCGTGTTGGCCGAAGAATAAGCACCCCGCCCCTTAGAAATCTGAACAGTGCCGCCGCAGGCGCGGTCTTAGCTGGTGAACGTGGATCGAACATGACACAATTCGCACAGCAGATCGCGTTCGGGGAGCCGGCGCTGGCACGAAAGCACGTAGAAACGGACGACCGGTTCGCCGCTCTCGTGGATCGGCAATCGTGCTTCCTCTTCCGCGTGGCATATGCGGTCCTCCGGAATGCCCATGATGCCGAGGATGCGGTCCAGGAGGCGTTTCTAAAGCTTTATCGCAACCGAAGCTGGGAGAGCATGGACAATGAGCGTGCCTTTCTCGCGAGAACCGTCTGGCGTATCGCTGTCGACCGCCTTCCCAACCGGTCGAAAGATCAACCCGATTCCAACACTCATTCCACCGGCTTGAATCCCGAGGAAGCGGTGATCGGCGCGGACCTGAATGCCACCGTTCACCGGCTGATCGATTCTTTGCCCGAGGAGTTGCGGCAACCACTCGCATTGTCCACCGTGGAGGACTTGAATTCTCGTCAGATTGCCGAAGTGATAGGCATCCCCGAGGGAACCGTGCGAACGCGCTTGATGCGCGCCCGGGAGATTCTCAAGACAAAGCTGGCTGCCTTGATGGAGCGCCCCAATGCAAGATAGCGAACTGAACCGGATCCTGGATAACGCGCTGCCGGGCTACTCGGGTGCAACCCCGCTCGATGGGTTGGAACAACGTGTACTCAACCGCATCGGCAGGGCGAGCCGCAAGCGGAGCTGGCTGCATTATCTTGAAGCAGCGGTGGCGCTGGCCGCAGTTTCGTCGCTGGTAATCGCGGCGTTTTGGCTGCTCGCCCCCAAGAGTGAACCACCTGCCGCCGCTGCACGGGCGGGACCCGCTTCCGTCGCCTATCAGTCTCAACCAGCTCCCCTGGTGACAAAGAGGGAAAGACCATCTCGCCACATCGCTCGGCCAAAACAGGACCAATTTCCTTCCTCCGCTCCTCTGAGCGGCGAAGAGCGTAGCTTGCTGGCCCTCGCAAAGCGAGCTCCTGAGACGGTCACAAACGCGAGCGCTGAGATTGACATTCCACTGATTCAAATCCCGCCATTGCAAAGCGATGGCTCGCAATAAGGAGAACCAATGCTGAAAAGACGATACTGGCCCGCTTCTTTGGTGGGCCTGACTCTAGTCGCGGGCTCATGCCTCGCCCAGACTCCGGAACCATCGAAATTCTTCAAGCTGGATTTCGTGGTGAAAGAGGTTGAAGCGAACAAAGTTCTAAACACGCGCTCTTATTCCATGACCGTCTCCACAGACAAATCCAGTGGGCACAGCTCCCTGCGATCGGGGAGCAAGGTGCCAAACGCGAACAACAACAGTTACATTGATGTCGGGGTGAACATCGACTGCTTCGCGGTTCGAGAGTTGGACAATGAATTGGCCATGGTGTTGACTGCCGAAGTCAACTCGCTGCCGCAGGACCCAGCGGCAACTGCCCTACCTCTCATGCGTCAGAACAGGTGGACTTCCAATGTCTCCGTTCCATTGAAGAGACCAACCATCGTCTTCTCGTCCGATGACGTTACCAGCAAACATCAAATGCAATTGGAGTTGACTGCTACACCCATCAAGTAGCTTAGCTCTAACCATTCTCCCCCTGCGCCGTCCACTACTAATAATCTAGAGGAGGCTCGATGCACAACTTTATCCAGGACCTGCGCTACGGCGTCCGCATGCTGTTGCAGAGCCCCGGCTTCACCGCAGCGGCCGTGGTCTGTTTGGCGCTGGGCATCGGAGCGACAACCGCGATCTTCAGCATCGTTTATGCGGTACTGCTGAAGCCGCTGCCGTACTCTCAGCCTGACCGGCTCGCACGGATCTACACGGAATTTCCGATGTTCCCAAATGGTGGCCTGCGTCGATTCTGGACTTCCCCGCCAGAGTTTCTCGACCTTCGCAAATACACGCACTCCTGGCAAACTCTAGATGCCTGGGTAACCGGAGGCAGCAACCTGGCGGGCGGAAATGAGCCGAGCCGCGTGACGGCGTCGTTTGTGTCCGGCGGATTGCTTGATGCGTTGGGCGTCCAGCCGCTTCGAGGCCGGCTCCTAACCCCGCACGATGATGAGAACGGCGCGCCGCTCACGGCGGTAATCTCCTATGGGCTGTGGCAGCGCGCCTTCGGCGGCGACGCGACCGCGGTGGGCAAAGAGGTTCACCTGGATGGGCAGAAGTGTTCCGTGGTCGGAATCATGCCCAAAGGCTTCGAGTTCCCGCCGGGCGAGGTGGAGAAGCCGGAACTGTGGACGCCTTTGCAATTGAATCCGGCCAGTCCGGGTGGAAGAGGCAGTCATTATCTGTACCTCCTCGGACGCCTGAAGCCTGGCGTGAGCTTGGAACAGTCCCGTCAGGAAATGGCACAACTGGTGGACCATTGGGGTGCCACGAGTTCGGAGCGGAACCATTCTTTCAGCACAAAGAACCACCCGCTCGTCCTCTTTCCATTCCAAGATGAAGTTGTCGGGGGAGTGCGGCTAGCTATGTTAACGCTGTTGAGTGCGGTCGTGTTCGTGCTGCTCATCGCCTGCGTAAACGTTGCCAACTTGCTGCTCGCGCGAGCAGAAGCGAGGCAGCGCGAGATCGCGATCCGAAAGGCTCTAGGCGCAGACTTGGGCCGTCTAGTGTTGCAATTCGTTACCGAAGGAGTGCTCTTGTCTCTGGCGGGAGCTGTCTTTGGAGTGGTTCTCGCTGCGGGAGGTTTGTATCTCATTACGGCAACCAACGCCGGCAGCATCCCCCGCGCGTCGGAAATCAGTCTGAATTGGAGCGTTCTGCTGTTTGCGCTGGGTTTATCGTTTGCGACGGGCATTGCCTTTGGATTGGCCCCGCTGGCTCAGATCATCTCCAAAGACGTTCATAATACTTTGAAGGCCGCCGCTGCCCGGACTACCGCGTCCGTGGGATCGAACCGATTCCGTCGCGTGCTGGTAGCGGGCGAACTGGCGATGGCGCTGGTGTTGCTGATCGGCACCGGCTTGATGATTCGTGCCTTCTGGAATCTACAACAGGTGAACATCGGCGTGGACGCACGGAATGTGCTCACGATGCGAGTGGCGCTCCCGTCCACGGTATATCCGGAGAACGAGGGCGTGGTGCGTTTCTGGACTAACGTAGTGCAGCGAGTCGGATCGTTGCCGGGAGTCACCTCGGCGAGTTTCGTATCGGGCCTGCCACCCAACCGCCGGGTAAACGCCACCGATACTTCCATTGAAGGCTTCGTCCGGAGACCGGGCGGACCCATGCAGAACATCGACTATTACCAGACAGCCGGTGCTAACTACTTCCAAACCATGGGAATTCGCCTGGTGGAAGGGCGCTTCTTTGACGAGCGTGACGGGCTGGGAGCGCCGCTCACCGTAGTAGTGAACCAGACTCTGGCGCGAATTTATTGGCCAGGCGAAAGCGCCATCGGCCATCGCGTGAAACCCGGACAGCAGGGGGAATGGCGAACCGTCGTCGGAGTGGCGGCGGACGTGAAAAATGCCGGGATCGACAAGCCGACTGGTACAGAGTTGTATCTACCTTATCGTCAGAACGCTGGCTTCGGGCTCCGCAATGCCCATATCGTCTTGCGAACACAAGGCGATCCCCAAGGCATGGCCAGCGCGGTTCGGCGCGAGGTGGCGGGTGTCGACTCGTCCCTGCCGATTTCGTCCGTGCACACGATGGGTGACGTGGTTCTCGCCTCTCAATCCCAGCCGCGTTTTCTCGCTGTGTTGCTGAGCATGTTCGCGGGCGTGGCACTGGTGCTGGCGGCGGTTGGGCTGTATGGCGTGATCGCGTATTCGGTCGCTCAGCGCACTGGGGAGTTTGGAATTCGCATGGCGATGGGGGCGGCACCAAGCGACGTCCTGGGAATGGTGGTGGGTCAGGGCCTGAAGCTAGGGCTGATTGGCATTGCCGTCGGCGCGGTGGGTGCGCTCGCGCTAACGCGTTTGATGAGAGGGTTGCTATTCGGCGTGAGCTCGTTTGACCCACTAACCTTCTTGGCGATGGCATTCGTTCTTTGCGCGGTCATGCTGATTGCGACGTATGTTCCGGCACGGCGCGCCACTAAAGTGGATCCCATGGTGGCGCTGCGATACGAATAATCGTCAGCACCTATCAGGTTGGAAGCCGTCGTCGGAGCGTTGGCCGAAAGCGGCATCGCGACAAACCAGAGAATTGACAAGCTTGGCGAAAGAGTTGATCAGCTCGTTAGTGCTGTCGGCGTAATCGCCACGCGCCTCCCACCGCCCCGGCCCGCAGCCTAGCCTGCATTTCTCACAGGGATTGTGCTGAGGGCCGTGCCAAGGTCGGAAGCACTAAAATTGGCAAGTTGGCCCAAACGTTTTGTCGAGAGCACGAGCCCAGGAGGTAATCCGGCCTGGATCGGCGGTCCATTTGTCCGT
>JBBRRB010000041.1:0-52844 GCA_038225555.1 Bryobacterales bacterium | reverse complement strand
CTTAGTTATGGTTTCGTCATACGGTCTTGACGGTGAAGGAGCGGCGCTGGGAGCCCAACTTATTTCGGTATTGCAATCAGCTGGGATCGGAGTCTTGGATAGCAGAGCTTCGTTCATGGTTACTGGCGGATTTGATAATGGAGTCCATTTGCGTGGTCCAGCGACAGAGAACACTTTTATCTTTGCTCTTCGAGACGCGTTAACCAATATTGGCAAGCTAGAAGTATGGGTTAATCGTCCAGTGCGAACAGGTTCATTGTTTGCAGGGGGTGGTATGTCATACCCAGAGGGAACGGTTTTTGTTTCGATAATGGTCGGAATAAAACCGGCGGTACCGATTTTGGCCAAATAGGTGTTCGCGCGGTTACGCGAGCATCAGACTGGCTCCGGAGGCAAGGAATTTCAAGTATATTGTTACCAAAAAAGCACCTGTACCCAAACAAAGACGACCCCCGAAGATATCCGAAAACGGTCCCCCCTTTCCCCCCCAAACATCATGTAGATGTTCGCAGAATCCGTCGGTTGCCACTGCCCACAAGAACGGTATGGTCAGTGTAAGCAATTGCCGAGTCATCAAAGCTTCCTGACCATTGCGGTCCCTCCGCTCCGATTATCCCAACATTGCCTTCCGCCAGTTTATTCCGATGACACAAATCCACCAACTCCATCTCCCCTATAATTAATCACATCCAAATAAACCCGCTCTCTCCCATCCCACCCTCCGCTACCCTGAAGCCCTAAGGGAATTCCCATGTCACCTAAATCCGCAAAGCAAATCAAATCCGACGAAGCCCCGCGCACCTCCGACCTCACCGCGGGCCGCAGCGTCGGAGGAGAGATCTTCGTCCTTCCCGAAGCCGACCTGCAAGAATACAAAACCTTCACCGCGCATTCCACGTCGACATGCAGCCCAAAGGCGCGGTCGAGCTCAACCTCGTCCACCAGTACGCCGACGTCAACTGGCGCATCAATTACGCCGCAGCCATCGAGAAAATCAAGACGTCCCTCACCATCGACGATCAGCGCGACACCGTCGATACCGAAGCTCCCCCGCCCACAACGGCTTCGTCGAAGCCCAGCTTCCCCCAAAGCCCACGCGGGATGTCCTGCATGAATGTATACTTGTATAGAGACACTTCAATGAACGCAACTATAGTTGATCTCCGCTACCGCATGAAGGACGTGCTTCGCGCGATTGACCGGGGTGAAACGGTTACTGTCCTCTATCGCGGAAAAGAAAAGGCCATCCTGATGCCGGTCGGGTCGGCCCTGGACAGCGGCGCGGCTAAAACCGCGGATCAGCCACTGTTTGGCCTTTGGAAAGACCGCGAGGACCTAAGCGCTCCGGCTTCCTACGTGCGCAACCTGCGCCGCCCGCGTCAGACTCCCGCTGAACCTGCCGTCAAGAAGCAACCGCATGCGCGAAAATCGAAATGATCTTCGATACTGATGTGCTGATCTGGGCATCCCGCGGCAACTTCAGGGCAGCCCGCGCCATCGACACCGCACCGAATCGCGCGCTCGCCATCGTCTCGCTGATGGAGCTTCTTCAAGGCGCCCGCTCAAAGCTGGAAGCCCGCCAAATCCAGCAGTCGCTCCGCCAGCTTCGATTCCACATCCTACCCCTTTCTGAAGCCATCGGCGGCAAGGCCGCGGCCCTCATCGAACAGCACGCGCTCGCCCACGGCATTCAACTGGCCGATGCTCTGATCGCAGCGACGGCAATGGACTCCGGCCTCCCCCTTTGCACTGGAAACTCCAAACACTTCCGTCCCATTCGCGGATTGTCCCGCGTAGCTTTCCGCCCCTAACGCAAACGATTCAGTCGATCGCACACATTTCTCCGACGAGGCTCTATTTCGGCATTACTGCTACGATCTTGCCCATCCTACCTATATCTAATGAAGGCGGTAAGCGCATCGATGCGGCACCTTCAAACCGAAAGCGCCCGCAAATGAACAAGCCTACAATAAATTACGAGTTTTGGCGGGTAACACAAGTCCACCAACTCTATCTCTCCTATTATCAACCACATCCAAAATAATCGCCCTGTCTCACGCCCCACCCTCCGCTACCCTGAAGCCCTAAGGAATTCCCATGTCACCTAAATCCGCAAAGCAAATCAAATCCGACGAAGCCCCGCGCATATCCGACCTCACCGCCGGTCGTAGCGTCGGCGGACAAATCTTCGTCCTCCCCGAAGCCGACCTGCAAGAATACAAAACCTTCACCGGCGCATTCCACGTCGACATGCAGCCCAAAGGCGCGGTCGAGCTCAACCTCGTCCACCAGTACGCCGACGTCAACTGGCGCATCAATCACTCCGCCGCCATCGAGAAAATCAAGACCTCGCTCACCATCGACGATCAGCGCGACACCGTCGATACCGAATGCGCCCCCGCCCACAACGCCTTCGTCGAAGCCCGCAACTACCATCTCCATTCCGAGACTCTCCGCAATATCAGCCTTTACGAAATGCGCCTGGCCACCCGCGCCCTGAAACTCCATAAGCAGATCACCGAAATCCAGGCCACCCGCCTCGCCCGCGAAGAAAAGGAAATGGAGAAGGCCGCGCTCCTTTATGAGCTGGACGAGGAAACGGCCGCAACAGCCGCGCCCGGCAGACAATTCACCTACAATCCGCCCGAAGATGGCTTCGTTTTTTCAAATGCCAAAATCCAGTTCCACATCCGCCTCCGCGACCGTCTGATCCTTGGCCGCCGCAGCGCAAAAACCCGAACCGCAGTCGTCTAAGAAAAAAAAGGTATCTCAAAAATTGTGGGGCAGCCAATCTTGGCTGCAGCCGGCTTTCAGCCGGCCTCTGCTGGAGCGGGCTCAGGACGTCGAATGTTAACATGGAGATCAACCGCATGCTTCGTCCCTTCCGCGGCGCAGTCCCGCAAATCGCCGCTTCCGCGTACATCGACCCTAGCGCCCAAGTCATCGGCAATGTCATGGTCGGCGAACGCTCCAGCGTCTGGCCCAACGTCACCGTGCGCGGCGACACCAACGCCATTCGCATCGGCGACGAGACCAGCATTCAGGACAACTCCGTGCTCCATTGCGACCCCGGCCCGTTCGCCCTCAACATCGGCAGTCGCGTCACCGTCGGCCACCAAGCCATGCTCCACGGCTGCACCATTGGCGACGAGTGCCTCATCGGGATTGGCGCTATCGTGCTCAATGGCGCAACGGTCGGACAGGGATCGGTAATTGCGGCAGGGGCCGTGGTCGCCGAAGGAATGCAGATCCCGGACGACAGCATGGTGATGGGCGTGCCCGGCAAAGTAAAACGCGAGATCACGCTTGAGGAGCGCGAGCGCTTCCGGCTGAACGCGGCGCACTATGTGGAAGCCGCCCGCATCTACAGGGAAGAGCCGTCTTGAAGGAAGAGCCGTCTTGATCAAAGCGGTAAAAGGCACGCGGGATATTCTCCCGCCCTCCAGCGTCGTTTGGAATCGGGTGGAAGCGGTGGCGCGCGAGGTCTTCCGGACCTATAATTATCAGGAAATTCGAACGCCCATTTTAGAAGAGACCGCACTCTTCACGCGTGGCGTGGGCGAAGAAACCGACATCGTCGGCAAAGAGATGTACACCTTCGAGGATCGCGACGGAAGCTCGCTCACCCTGCGTCCCGAGGCCACCGCCTCAGTCATGCGCGCCTACATAGAGCACCGGCTCGATCAAAAGCCGGGCTTGCAAAAGCTCTACTATATCGGTCCCATGTTTCGCCGCGAACGTCCGCAAAAGGGCCGCTACCGTCAGTTCTTTCAGATTGGCGCGGAGGCCATCGGCTCCGGTTCCGCGGTCGTCGACGCCGAAGTGATCGAGATGGTAGTCGAAGTGTTGAAACACGCGGGCCTCACCGGCTTTAAACTGCTCGTCAACTCCGTGGGCGATGGCAAGTGCCGCCCCGCTTACCTCGCTGCGCTGAAAGAGCGTTTGCGAGATGTAGCGCCCAATATGTGCGGCGACTGCAAGCGTCGAGCCGAAACAAACCCGCTGCGTGTGTTCGATTGCAAGGTCCCGCAGGATCAGCCGGTGATCGACGCATTACCTACCATTCACGACCATCTGTGCGACCCTTGCAACAATCACTTTAACCTTGTTTTGGAGTTTCTGACCGATGGCGGCATCGAGTATGAAGTTCGCCCCCGTATGGTCCGCGGCCTCGATTACTACACGCGAACTACATTTGAAATCGTCCACGGCGCACTAGGCGCGCAGAACTCCATCCTGGGCGGCGGACGTTATGATGGATTGGCGGAATCGCTCGGCTCACAAGTTCATTCCCCCGGCATCGGCTTCTCGATTGGGGAAGACCGTTTAGTGATGAGCGTGGAGCAGGAACATCCCGACGCGTATCAACCTGTGCTCGATCTGTATATAGCTCCGATCGGCCGCGCTGCAGAATTACATGCCCCGAGGATCGCTCGTGACCTCCGTTCGATGAAGGGCTGTGTTGAATTGGGTTTGAACTTTAAGCTAAAACGTTCGCTGGAGCTGGCCAACAAACTTGCCGCTCGATTTTGTCTGATCATCGGCGATGACGAGCTAGCGGCTGGGTTCTACCAGCTCAAAAATATGACTTCAGGGGAGCAAAAGAAGGTGACGCGGGAGAGCTTGCCCGTTCTACTAGGTTTGAAATAGAGTTAATGGAAACGACACAACTGGATTTTCTAGGCGAACTGCGCCGCACGCATTCATGCGGAGACCTGCGGCTGGCCGACGCGGGTTCGCGCGCTCTGGTCATGGGATGGGTGCATCGCCGCCGCGATTTGGGCGGACTGCTCTTCATCCATCTGCGCGATCGGGATGGAGTAACGCAACTCGTCTTCCGGGAAGAGACCGACGGCGAGACACTCAAGAAAGCGCAGAGCCTCGGAGCCGAGTGGGTCATCGCCGCCGAAGGCGTGGTGGAGAGGCGCCATCCGGATACAATCAATCCAAGTATCCTTACGGGTGAAGTGGAAATCGTCGTCGATAAGATTTGGATTCTCAACGAATCGCGCACGCCGCCGTTTCCGATGGAAGAAACTGTCGACGTGAAGGAAGACGCGCGCTTGAAATATCGGTACGTCGATCTGCGGCGTCCGCACATGCAGCGCAACATTATTCTGCGTTCGAAGATTTCCTTCGCCGTTCGTCAGTCTCTGTACGCCCAGGGCTTTCTCGAGATCGAGACGCCCTTCATGACGCGCTCCACGCCCGAAGGCGCGCGCGATTATCTCGTGCCCAGCCGCGTGCAGCCGGGGCTTTTTTACGCCCTGCCCCAATCGCCCCAAATTTTTAAACAACTGCTGATGATCGGCGGCTACGAAAAGTACTTCCAGATCGTGCGCTGTTTCCGCGACGAGGATCTGCGCGCCGATCGCCAGCCCGAGTTTACTCAAATCGATCTGGAGATGTCCTTTCCGCAGCAGGAGCGCATCTACGAAACCATCGAGCCCTTGATCGAGCATGTCTGCGAGGTCGCAGGCTTCCAGGTGAAGGCACCGTTTCCGCGCTTGACCTATGCGCAAGCCATGCAATCCTATGGCAGCGACAAGCCTGACCTTCGCCTTCCGCCGTTCCATGTCCTCTCCGAGCTTCCGGAATCCCCCGCGACTGCGGACCTCAAATTCCCCCCCGTTGCCATCCACGTTCCTAAAGCCGGCGGACTCAGCCGCAAGGAGCGCGACGACCTCAAAGCCTATGGCGTCGAGCGCGGGTTGCGCGTCTATGACGACCTGAAGCGGCTCGATCCGGCCATCGTGGAGCAAGCGCGCAAAGTGTCGGGCGCGGCCGAAGACGATCTGCTGATTCTGGCCGGGTGGCCCGGCGAGCTCAAGGGCCAGCGAACTGAAGAAACCTTCTATCAGGCTTGCGGCCAACTGCGCCTTTTCATCGGGCAAAAGTATAACGATCGTCATCAGCTATTAAATCCCCAGGATTTTCGCTTTGCATGGGTAGTCGATTTTCCAATGTTCGAATGGGACGATGAGGAAAACCGCTGGAATGCCGCTCATCACCCGTTCACTTCCGTGCATGACGAAGATTTGGAAAAGCTGACATCGGACCCGGCTCGCTGCCGCGCCAAATCCTACGATCTGGTTTTAAATGGAGTCGAATTAGGATCGGGTTCCATTCGTATTCACCGCCGCGACGTGCAATCCAAAGTATTTTCCGCTCTCGGATTTACGGAAGAAGAAGCCAAACGCCGCTTCGGATTTCTGCTCGAGGCTCTCGAATATGGCGCGCCGCCCCATGGCGGAATTGCTCTCGGGCTCGACCGTCTGGTGATGATCCTGGCAGGCGAAACTTCCATCCGCGAGGTAATTCCATTTCCGAAAACGGCGCGCGGGACAGACCTGATGTGCGAGGCTCCCTCCACCGTTCCAGAACGCATACTAAGAGACTTGGGTATCCGCTTGGCGGGCCCGAAAGGCTAATAAACACATCCCAATGCAACACTACAATCCCGAAACGGCTCTCGAAGAATTGACGGAAGACGCCGTATTGCCGAATCCCGTACACGTGCGGGATATGATGAGCCGCGCGAAGATGCCGCCCGCCCAAGTCGTAGAAATAACGAAGAAATTCCATGCCTATCAAAAGGCTTTTGGAACGGCCCAGGACAGCGGGCGAACGCTGCTTGAAGAATTAATCAAATTTAATCCAGTCCCGTAATCGAACCGATACAACAAAGTGATTGGAGAATGTTCATTCGGCTTGATAAAATGGAGGGGATGGCAAAGAAACTAAGCACCACCACGACAGCTCCGAAGGCACCCTCCCCTCTAGCTGGAGCCCCCAAACACCGCCGACCCAGGACCTCCCCGCCCCCGTCTGCGCCGGTTCACACAATCACCAACGACGACATCGCTACTCTGGCCTTTTCCTATTGGGAACGCCGAGGCTATCAGGGCGGCAATCCCCAGGAAGATTGGACCCGCGCCGAAGAAGAGCTTAATTCCCTGCTTCGCGACCCTAAATAGCGGCATTTTGTGAGGAAGGTTGCAAATTAAGATCGCACGTTAATGATATGATCTTTGCAACCATAGCTGCCCCTTAAGGGCACGCACGGAGGGTCCATGCTGTTCCGCCGTATTTCGTTGTGTTTCCTCGCAGTCTCCTGTACCGCTCTCGCTCAGGATCGGGGCGCCATCAGCGGCACTATTACAGATAGTTCGGGTGGCGTTGTTCCGGAAGCGAAGGTAGTAGTTCAAAATCCTTCGACTAATCTGCGCCGCGACGTCATCTCACAAAACACAGGTGCCTACACAATCGTCAACCTGCCAGCAGGAGACTATAAGGTAATTGTGACGAAGGACGGTTTCCGCAGCGCGGAGACTTCCGTGGTGCACGTGGACGTGAACACCACCACCCACGTCGACATGCAACTGCAGGTGGGCTCGACCAAAGAAGTGGTCGAGGTGGTGGGAACAGCTTCCCTGCTGCAAACAGACAAGAGCGATCTAGGCCAAGTCATCAGCAACAAGGCGCTCAACGACCTGCCCTTGTTCGCCAACGGCGGTCTGCGCAGCAACATGGCGTTTACGGCTCTTGCTCCCGGCGTCAACAGCAACCTCACAGGCGACCCTGACAGCACGAATGCGAACATCCGGATCGCGGGCGGCTTGAGCAACGGAGCCAGCCAGTTGCTGGACGGTTCGGAATCCATGAGCGAGCGCAAGAACGACCCCCAGATGCGAGTCGTCAGCGCCGAAGGGATTGAAGAGTTCAAGGTCCAATCGAGCGCTTATTCGGCTGAGTTCGGCCGCGCTTCGAACGGCATCCTGAACTACACCACCAAATCGGGCACGAACGAATTTCACGGTTCGGCTTTTGGCGTGATCCGCAATCAAGCGTTGAACGCCCTGGGCTTCTTTTACACGCGGCCGATAGCTCCGAAGCCGGTGGTGCACAATCAGAACCTGGAGGCTGCCAGCTTCGGCGGCCCGATCCGCATCCCGAAGTTGATCGACCTGCGCGATAAGGCGTTCTTCTTTTTCTCAGGCGAGCGTTCCCGTGCAAAGGACATCTCCAATTCGGGCCTGATCAGCTTGCCTCCGCCCGCCTTCCGGGCGGGGGATTTCCGTGGGCTCGTGGATGCGCAAGGCGCGGTGATTCCGCTCTTCGATCCCTTCGACGCGAGCGGAGCCCTAATTACCGACGCCTCCAAGCGCCAGCGACTCTCCTGCAACGGCGTCTTGAACGTCATTTGCCCCGGCCGCATCAACCCTGTGTCGGCGCTTCTTCAGAGCTATGTGCCGCTGCCTGTCAACCCCAACGGCTATCTGAACAACAATCCGATCGAGAACAACGGCTCCCGCACGCCGGGAGAAAATCAGGGCGTTTACGCTATCAAGGGCGATTACAATGCCACGCAGAAAATGCACTTCAGCGGCGTGTTCAGCACCCAGTACTTCAACAGCTATCCCCTGGACGGACCGATTCCTGGACCGGTGGGCGAAGGTTTTCAGGAGTTCGGGAACACCAAGTGGGTCCGGTTGAACGGCGATCAGACGATCCGGATCAATCTGTTGAACCATTTCGCATTCGGCTTCAATAAGCGGGATCTTGGCGAGCAAGGCAATACCCGGCTCGGCCCGATTGACGGCACTTTCGGGAAGGCCACCGCGATCCCGGGCGTCCTGAGTTACGGGAAATCGCCCAACTACAGCGCCTACAATTTAGGCACCTACGGGAATCTTAACGGCACCGTCTCGACGCGTTCGCCCGGCAGGACTTACACTTTCAGCGACGCCGCCACTTGGCTGAAGGGCAGGCACACGTTCAAGTTCGGATTTGAATATGCCCGTGTGAATTATTCGCGCCAGGATTGCAATGGGTGCGCAGGCAGCGCGAGCTTCGGATCCGGGGCCACCGGCAACCCGGCCGTGAGCGGGACCACCGGGTTCGACTACGCTTCCTTCCTCCTCGGCACAGCAAACGGCGGCTCCTTCAACTACGGCGCGCGGATCAACTATGTCTATCCCTACTACGCAGCATTCGTGCAAGACGATATTAAGGTTTCGAGCCGCCTGACCCTCAACGTCGGGCTGCGCTACGATCTGCCTCTGTCGCGAATGGAATCGAATTTCCAGAACAGCAATTTCGATCCAACGGTCCCGAATCCGGGCGCCGGAAATCTCCCCGGCGCGCTGATTTTCGCCGGCACAGGGTCAGGCCGGACGGGTCGAACGAGGCTTCTCGAGTACCGCAAGAACGCCTGGGGACCGCGTCTGGGGTTCGCCTACCAGATCACCAGTAAGACCGTGGTCCGCGCGGGCGGAGGCGTCATGTACGACGCGAATCGCGAAGACGGCAACGCCGACGGCGGCATCCAGGGTTTCGGAGGCAGTTTCGGGGCGATCGGGAGCTATCTCACAACCAATATTTCGTTTCTTCTTAAGGACGGATATAACACGTTCGGCAATTTAGTCACCGCCGGAAAGCCCCCCATCGTTAGTCCCACGATTCAAAATTTCGGAAGCCCCAACTACTTCTCCGATGGCAGAGTCGCGCAGTTCTACGACTACAACTTCACGCTGGAGCACAGCTTCTCAACCAGCACCCTGGCTCGCGCCAGCTTCCACGCCAACTACGGCAACCAGTTGCAATCGTCCCAGAACTACAACCAGCTTGACCCGAAGTACATCGGGATCTATGGCAGCCTTCTCACGTCGCCGCTGAGCACAGTTCTGACGAATCCCATCGTTGTGAACAGCGGCTACAAGCTACCCTATGCCGGGTATCCGACCAACTTCTCGCTAGCCCAGTCGCTGCTTCCTTTCCCCCAATACACTGGCCTGGGCGGAACCACGAACGGCGGCCACAGCACGTGGAATGCGCTCGAAACCAGCTTCCAGCACAACTATTCGCACGGCCTTTATCTGCTCGTGTCTTACACGTGGTCGAAGCTGATCCAGAACAACACCTCTCCCAACGTGTACGCCAAGAACACCGAGAAGGACATTTCCACTTCCGACCGTCCGCACGTCTTTTCCGCCGCGACAATCTACGATCTGCCGTTCGGGAAAGGCAAGCTGGTCGGCAGCAACTGGAACCCCGTAGTCATGGCCGTGCTCGGCAACTGGCGCGCTTCGGGCGTGCAGCACTACCAGAGCGGCACCCCCTTCGGCGTTTCTTCCGGCCAGAATTTGTACGGCGCGGGCAACGCGCGCCCGAACTACGTGCCAGGGCAACCGCTGCTCAATCCCAATTTCAACCCCAAAGACCCAACCAGCCGTTACCTGAATCCGACCGCCTTCGTCCAACCGCCGAATGGAGTGTTCGGCAACGTTCCCGCAGTGATTCCCAACCTGCGCCAGCCCATCCAGTTGAGCGAAGACGTGGCCATCAGCAAGGACTTCCCATTCGGTCGGACGGAGAAGAAATCCTTCGAGTTCCGCGCTTCCGCCTTTAACGTAGCCAACCGGCATCTGCTCGGCGGGATTAACACTGGAATCACCAGCGGAGCTTACGGGCAGTTCAGCAATCCGCAGGCGAACCAGCCTCGCAACATCGAGTTCAGTCTACGGTTCAAGTTTTAACTGTGGTCCAAGCTGCTCTCAGAACGAGATCTTCACCGCGAACCGGAACACGCGCTCGCCCCCGGCGCTGGTGATCTCGCCAAACCCGTTCAGCGCTTTGATGCTGCCGTCTGCATTCCTCGTGAGCGACGATGCCGTCGCCCCGGGATTCCCAAACTGAGGCGTATTTGTCAGCCCAAAGCATTCGGCCCGGAACTGCAGATCGAACCGCTCGGTGATCTTGAATGTGCGGAACAGGCTGCCGTCCAGGTTGAACAGCCCGGGACCACGCAGAATATTTCGGCCGCTGTTTCCGAAGCGCACATCCGTCACCGGCGCAAAAGCGGACGGATTGAAGTACGGCTGACCAACGCCGTGTCCTGCTAGAATCGCCACCGTCGGGAGCACTTGGTCCGCAGTTTGGGTGTTGCCGGGCGCGTTCAATGAAGTGCCAGAAGTGCCTACCGTAAACGGCGTGCCGCTATACCGGCTCAGGATCCAGTTTGTCTGCCAGCCGCCCGCCAGTTTGGAAAGAAACCCGCTATCGGCGTACTTCTGACCTTTGCCGAACGGCAGCGCATAGTTCCCGTAGAGCTGGAAGTTGTGCGTGCGGTCAAATCCAGCCACCGCCTTGTTGCGCTGCAGCATGGGGACCCAGTTCCAGGTGAGGCCTGAATCCTGGTCGTCGGCGTAGTTAATCGCGCGCGACAGCGTGTAGGACGCACCGATCAACGTGGCCCCCACGCGCCGCGTTACCTGGCTCTGGAATGAGTTGTAAGACGATGTGTTGAACGGCAGGAAATCGCTCACATTGGAGATGCGGCCGAACGACGGATAGAGCGCGCGCCCTGCGTTGCCGCCGCCCGGTCCGGCCGCGTTGATGTTCTGGATCACGGTTTGGCGGATGCCGCGGCTGCCCACATACGCCGCCTGAACGTTGAAGCCGGCGCCAGCGTCGCGTTGGACCGTGAAGTTGTAGCTCTCGATATAACCGCGGTGGAAGCTCTGCGGGAATGTCGTGGTGCCCACAGCGGCAGGCAGCGTGAATACGGTCTGATTCAGGTCCGGCCCCACCACGCTCGGGATGCCGGTCCGGAACGAGCCAGCCGCCTGAAAGCTGTTTGCGCCGGAGAACTGGCTTGAGATGGTAGCCGGGTAAGCGTCGCGCAGATAGCGGAATGACGTGGGGTCCACGCTGATGCCCGCGCCCGTGCGGATGACAGTCTTTTCATTTAAGCGGTAAGCGATGCCGAGCCGGGGAGCCAGTTGCCCGATGCCGGTGTCGTAGCCGCCTCGGTATACCTTGTCTGTGTTCGGATCGTAGCGCTCCGCCTCGAAATGGTCGCGCCTCGGAGCAGGATAGATCTCGTAGCGAACGCCATAATCCACCGTCAATTGGCGGTTGATCTGCCAGCTATCGCGCGCGTAAAAGCCGTAGCTCGGCATGCGAACGGTGGCCGGGTTCTCATACTGCACATCCTTGCCCATCGTTTGCGGCAAGCCCAACAGGAAGTCGCCCCACGTGTTGAACCCGGTGGACGATGCCCCGCCGTTCAGCGAGGTCAGGCCGCCGCTGAAGTTGAAGCCGCCGCGCGGACCGTTCGAAGCTTGCGGCTGAAAGTGGTTGATGTCGTACTTGGAATACTCAAAGCCAAAGCGCAATGAGTGGGAGCCCTTCGTCCAACTCATGTTCTCGCCCGTGTAGTATTGCGGATCGCGGAACAGGAAGGGATTCGAGACGTTGGGATTGCCCAGCGACGAGAACACCGTGCCGAAGGTGAAGCGCGGGTATCCTCCCTGCAGCGCCTCCGCGCCGTTCGTGCCAGGGATCTTCAGCACGTCCAGGCCGTAGTTCTTGGCAAGGTCCACATTCTGCGCGCTGAGGCGGATGCGGGTGTAGCCGATCACGGCGTCGAAGAGCACGTGCGGGCTGAGCGTGTACGATCCTCCCATGCCCGCACTCTGGATCAGCCCCGGGGCGCGGCCGGGCTGCCCGCCGTTGGTGGCGTCGCCGCCAGCCGGGCCTAGCGACGGAGGATCGAAGATCAGCGTCGGCGAGAAGCTGTAGCGGCCGAAGACCTGCATCTTGTCCGTGGGCACATAGTTGATCTTGAAGTCGAGGTTGTCGCGCGTCAGGCTGTATGTTCCGATGGAGAGGTAGTTGTTCGGAAACACGCTCTGATTCGGCAGCGGAATCAAGTTGGCCATGATGAGCGACGCTGAATCGATGCGGGACGCCGGAATCATGTTGTTCGGAAACGGCGTGCGGCCCTTGCCGTCGGGTGTGCCGGTGCTAGGGTCGTACACCGTGGTGCCAGTACCGTTGAAGTCCCCGCTGCGCAGCGCCGCCGTGGGGATGGTGCGCAGCGCGGAGGCGGCCTGACGGCGGGTGGTGCGCTCCCAATCGGCGAAGAAGAACAGCTTGTTCTTAATTATGGGCCCGCCCACCAGGCCGCCGAACTGGTTGTTCAAATTCTTGGGCGGATGGTTGGGGTCGCCCGTGCAGGAATACAGGCAATAGAAATAATTGCGGGCCTTTAGCTGACTATTGGTGTGATATTCCCACGTCGCGCCGTGGATCTGATTCGTTCCGGATTTAATCTGGACGTTCATCGCCGCGCCGCCCGCCATGCCTTGTTCGGCGTCGAAGCTGTTGCTCACCAGATTCACCGCTTCCACCGCTTCCACCGGAGGCAGGTACGCCACCAGGCGCGGCAGCCAGGGATAGCTGATGGTGGCCCCGTCAAGCCGGGTTGCGTTGCCGGATTGCGGCAGCCCGTTGGACTGGGTTGCCATCGACCGTTGCGGGTTGCCAGCGTCGGAGTGCACTTCCACAGGCGGCGTAAATCCAGGCAGAATTTTGAAGAGCTGCTGAAAGTTTCGACCCTGAGAGTTGATCAAAGGCAGGTCGGCGATCTGCTTGCCCTGCAGCACGTTGTTGATGTCGGCGCGGTCGGTCTGCAGCGTAACAACGCCAGCGCTAACGGTAATGCTTTCGGCCACCTGCGACACCTGCAGCACCATTTCGAGGCGAAGAGTCGAGTTCAGGCTGATGGTGATGCCATTGTCAACACGGCTGGCGAAGGCCGGGGCTTTAGTGGTTATCTGGTAAGAGCCGGGCTGCAGATCGCTGAGCAGATAGACGCCGCGATCGTCGCTGACGCTGGCGCGGGATACACCCGTGGCAGTGTTCAAAGCCTCAACCCGGACACCGGGAACTACGGCGCCGCTGGGGTCGGTGAGGTTTCCGGTGAGGGATCCGTACAAAACCTGGGCGCTCGCGCTCGGCGCAAGCAAAAAGGTTGAAAGGGCGGCGACAACAAGGGCGCGGAATAGCATGGGGCTCCTGAATACTTACGCTGCGAGTGCCGAAATCATATCACATTCGGCGCCCCGCTCTTATCTTGTGGCAGCCTTGCGGGCGATCTCCAGATTCGCACGGTAGGCTGCTTGGCTTGGGTCCAGTTTTGAGGCTGTTCGGAAGCTGGCTTCGGCTGCATCGGCGTCGCCCAGCCGCAACGCGACTTCTCCAAGCGCGTTGTGTGCGTCCGCAGCCGACGGATTTAAACGCACTGCCACCTGCAGGCTGCTGCGTGCTAATTCCAGCCTTCCCGAACGCCCTTCGATCAGCCCCTGCAGTAGATAATAGACCCACTCCGACGGTGCCAAGGCAATTGCCTCCTGGATGCAATCAAGTGCCCTGTCGTAATGGGCCAAGTCATAATCGAGACTGGCAAGCCGGAACAAGACAGTGTCATCCTGAGGGCTCAGATCCCGCGCTTGTTCCATCCGCGCCAGAGCGTGAACCAGATCGCCCGCGTCGACGAGTGCTTTGGCCTGCGCCACGACTTTGAGCGCCTCCCTGCGCGCTTCCGTATCGGCCTTCGCCTGACGACTGAGCTCGGCAAACTTCGCCAGCGTAGCGCTTCTCTCTTCAGTGCGGCCCAATCCGCCATAAGCGCGCGCCAGGTGGTAATACACTTCGGATTCGGTGCCACCCAGCCGCACTGCGGTCTCAAGCTCCGCCGCCGCTTCTTTAAATCGCCCCAAACGATTATACGCGGACCCGAGCGCGAACCTGGGCTCAAAGGCCTTCGGCGATAGAACCACTGCCCTGCGCATCACTTCCACCGCATGTTCCTCTTCGCCTTTGCGCAGCAGAATATTTCCTACCCCAAGAAGTGCTGCCGCAGACTTCGGATTGAGGCGAAGCGCCTCCCGAAACTCCTTCTCCGCGCCTTCCTGATTGCTCATGCCGAAGTACGCCGCTCCCAGATCGGCGCGCGCCTGCGCGTCAGTCGGGTCCAGTTTCACTAAGGTTTCCAGCGTCGCGGCGGCCTTTTCATTCAGCTTGCCTCGGAGATAGAGCGACGCTGCGCCCCGCAGGCCGGGCGGGTTCTCCGGCTCCAGGGTCAGCGCGCGCTCGTACGCCGCCAAGGCCTTGCCGTCGTTCCCCCGTTCCGCGTATGCCTCACCCAGTGCTATGTGCGCGACGGTGAGTTTTGGATCGCACTCTGCCGCTTCCTGAAACGCGATCAGCGCCGCGTCAACCTGATGAAGACGGTAACGCGTGACGCCCACGAAGAAGGAAATCTCGCAGGCTGGGTCGCTCACGCGCGCCGCTTCAAAAAGCTTCGCTGCTTCCGTATATCGTTGCGCGTCGAAGGCGCGCTTGGCTTGATCGAGCGTCTGGCCACTCGCGACGAGTACGAGGGTTGCGATGGCGGCATACTTCACGAGCACGTTATCTCAATTTAACTCCAGCAGGCTCGGCACGCCAAGCCGCACGAAAGAAGCTATGCTGAATAATTCTTGCACCGCCGATCATTCCTCGGAACATCGCTCGCCTATTTTCTCCGACGCGCCTGGGGAGCCACAGTCGGCGGTCATCGCGGGTTCAGCGATATCGCAAAGAAATCCGGAGTAGTCTTTCGCCATAGCGCAGGCCGCACGTCGCAGAAGTACCTACCCGAAGCCATGGGGTCGGGCGTTGCCATGTTCGATTACAACTTCGACGGGCGCCTTGATCTTTTCTTCGTCAACGGTGCTGCGCTGCGCGACCCCATGCCGGCTGGCGCGGTCCCGGACAAGTCCGACCCGCGCTTCTGGAATCGCCTGTATCGCAACAACCCCGATGGCACTTTCACGGACGTCACCGTCACTGCCGGCTTGCAGGGCCGCGGCTACGGCATGGGTGTCGCGGTGGGCGATTACAACAACGATGGCTTTCCCGATCTCTACGTCACCGGCCTGGGCGAAAACTTTCTGTATCGGAATAACGGCGACGGAACTTTCACCGATGTCACAGGGGCCGCGGGCGTTGCTGGCAGCGGCTGGTCTGTGTCGGCTTGCTTTGTCGATTACGATCGCGATGGCCATCTCGATCTGATCGTCACCCGCTACCTGGATTGGGATTTCAGTGCCAATATCTTCTGCGGGGAGCACAAGCCGGGTTACCGAAGCTACTGCCATCCCAATGAGTTCAAACCCGTCACTCATCTCGTCTTCCACAACAACGGCGATGGAACGTTCACCGACGTGTCGAAGACCTGCGGTTTCGAATCCGCCCCCGGCAAAGGCCTTGGAATCGCAATCAATGACTTTGATGGCGACGGCTGGCCGGACATTGCGGTGGCGAACGACTCGTTCCCCGAACAACTCTTTCGAAACAATCGCGACGGCACATTTTCGGAAGTGGGATCGCGACTTGGACTTGCGTACGACGAGGACGGCAAGACCTTCGCCGGCATGGGCATCGATTTCGCCGATTACGATAACGACGGCTCGCCCGACATCTTCATCAACGCTTTAGCCAGCCAGCGTTATGCCCTCTATCACAACCAGAAAGGGCAAGCGTTCGATTACGTCTCCAACCAAACCGGAATTGGCCCGATCACCGCCAACCACTCGGGCTGGGGTGCAAAGTTTATTGACTACGACAACGACGGCTTCAAAGATCTCTTCATCGCGCAGGGGCACGTGATGGACAACATCGAACTCACGAACAAGTTCCAACGCTACCGCGAGCCTTTACTGCTGCTGCGCAATCGCAGCGGAAGGTTTGAAGAAGTCGCGGGGGCGTTCGAAGGCCGGTATGCCGCGCGGGGAGCGGCTTTCGGGGATATGAATAACGATGGAAACATCGATATAGCCGTGAACTGCAATGACGGCCCAGCTCTCGTGCTCGACAATCGCGGTGGCACTGGCAATCACTGGCTGCTGGTGGATACGATCGGCGTGCGCAGCAATCGCGATGGCATTGGGTCACGCATTCGCGTCGTGACAGAATCGGGTGCGGAGCAATTCGGCTTTGTCAGCACGGCGGGGAGCTACGCCTCCGCGAGCGACAAGCGCGTACACTTCGGGCTCGGCCGGGAGTCCAAGGTGCGGCTCCTTCAAATAGATTGGCCCAGCGGCACAGTGCAGCGCATGCAAAACGTTGCGGCAGATCAGATCCTGAAAGTCCGCGAATCTTGATATCATTGAGTGGTAATGCTCCACCCGGCTGGCAATCTGAAGGCGTGGGCACTTTACGCCCTCGCTGCTGCTCCTCTCCTGTCGCAAAGTCCCTCCACAGAATTTTTTGAGAAAGAGATCCGCCCGGTGCTGGCCGACAAGTGTTATGGATGTCACTCGTCGAAATTGAAGTCGCCGATGGGCGGGCTGGTGCTCGATACCAAGGCGGGCGTTCGCAAGGGCGGCAATGGCGGACCGATCATCGTGGAAGGCGACGCCAAAAACAGTCGTTTGCTGCGGGCTTTGACCTATAACGACACCGAGCTGCGCATGCCCCCTACCGGGAAGCTGCCGGAAGACAAGATCGCGGCCTTTGAAAAATGGATCGCCGCTGGCGCTCCGGACCCCAGGAAGGACGCGCCCGCAAAAGCCGCTGCAACGGTTGCAAAGCTAGGGATGGATATCGAGACTGGCCGGAAATGGTGGGCCTTCCAACCTGTGAATGCGCTGCCCGCGCCGAAGATCCGGGATTCTGCTTTTGCGCAGCAGTGGACGAAAGAGAAAATCGACTGGTTTATCCTCGCCAACCTGGAGCAGAATAAGCTGAAGCCTTCGCCCGCAGCAGATCGAGCGACTTTGATCGAGCGGGCCACGCTGGATTTGACGGGGTTGCGCCCTACTTACGAAGAAGTGCGGGCGTTTGTCGCGGACCCGGCGCCAAATGCTTACGAGGCGCTCATTGATCGATTGCTGGCATCGCCGCGCTACGGCCAGCGCTGGGGGCGGTATTGGCTGGATGTGGCTCGTTTCGGGGAAGACAATCCCACGTCGGAGGCGACGAATCCCCCCTATCCGTTCGCGTGGCGCTATCGCGATTGGGTGGTCGATGCGGTCAACAAAGACGTGCCTTACGACCGGTTTGTGAAGCTGCAATTGGCGGCCGATCAGATGCCGGGCACCTCGCACGACGATCTGCGCGCTCTCGGCTATCTGGGCTCCGCGCCGATGTATCACACCGATCTGCGTCTCTCGAAGGATGTGATCGAGACGCTGTACACGGACGGCTGGGACGAACGGGTGGATGCCGTTTCACGCGGCATCATGGGCCTGACGGTGGCCTGCGCGCGGTGCCACGATCACAAGTTCGATCCGATTCTAACGAAGGACTACTATGCGCTGGCGGGCGTTTTTGCGTCGACCGTAGCGGCCCCTCGTCCGCTGGCCGAAGTGGATAAGGAGACCGAGCAGAAATTCATGTTCGCTTCGCAGAGGCTCTTTTTCCTGAGCTATCTTGCGAACCTGATGAGCGGCGAACCGGGTAGCAAGCCGGAAGCCGCAGCAAAGCAGGTGGTGAAGTTCACCAAAGAGATGGAGGAAGTCCGCGATTCCATGGCGTTCCTGAAGGAAAGTCATCCGGAGATGTGGACCTACCTGAACAATCTGGCTAGGGCGCCGCAACCGAAGAAACCCATGCCTGACGTTGCCGCGGTTGACCCGGCGAAGCCAGCGCCGCCGAAACCTCCCTTTCCCGCTGGTGCTGGGCGGCGTCGTCGGCAGGGAGCTTCCGATCTTCCCTTCATGCAATCGGTGTTCGATGCAGGCGTTTGGATTAACGGCTCCGATCCGGATCTCACGCTAGTAGATATTAAGCCAGGCGTGGCTCGCGACATGAATATCCTGCCGCACGCAAATGTCGCTTCCCCCGGTCCGATTGCGCCCCGTCAGTTCCTTTCGGTGCTTTCCAAGGGCGATACGACATTTAAGATCGGCTCAGGCAGGCTGGAGCTGGCAAACCGGATCTTCAGCGATGGCGCGGCTTTGACGGCGAGGGTGATTGTGAACCGCGCGTGGGCGTGGCATTTTGGCAAACCGCTAGTCGCGACGCCCAGCGATTTCGGAGTGCAGGGGGAGAAGCCCAGCCATCCGGAACTGCTGGACGATCTCTCGGCGCGTTTCATCGCTAACGGGTGGTCATTGAAATGGCTGCATCGCGAGCTCATGCTATCGGCGACCTATCTGCAAGCCAGCCACCCGCGTGCAGATGGCATGGCGTCGGATCCAACCAATCATTTGCTGTGGCGCATGAATCCGCGGCGGCTGGACGTGGAAGCGTTCCGCGACAGCCTGCTGGAAATTTCAGGCACGCTGGATGAAAAGCCAGTTGCAATGTCTGAGGATTTGGATGCAGCGGAGAGTCACCATCGAACCGTTTACGGGCGCGTGAGCCGCGGCCGCTTAAGCAACTTGCTCGCGCTGTATGATTTCCCGGACCCCACCATGAGTGCGCCACAGCGCGACCTAACAACGTCGCCGCTGCAGCAGTTATTTGTGATGAACAGCACCTTTATCAAAGACCGGGCGAAGGATCTGGTAAAGCTGGTGGATTCCGAAACCAAGAATTCGGACAAGGTGAGCGCCTTGTATCGCCGGGCGCTGGATCGGGATCCGAGTCCGAAAGAATTGGATCTTGCACTGAGCTATCTCGACAAAGGTGCGCTCGCCGATTATGCGCAAGCCCTGCTGGCGACGAATGAGGTGATTTTCTGGCCATGATGAAAAACAAGCTTTCCCGGCGCGATTGGATCGCGTCACTGTCCGGCGGAATGGGCGCGGTGGGCCTGGCTGCCATGTTCTCCGAAGAGGCGCGCGCGGCCTCGGCTGTAACGGGTAAGAACTCCGCCCCTGCGATTCCGAAGTTCCCGAACTTCCAGCCGAAGGCGAAGGCCAACATCGTACTGTTCATGGTGGGCGGACCTTCGCAGCTCGATATGTTCGATCCGAAACCGGCGCTGTTGAAGCATCAGGGCCTGCGACCTTCCTCCGTGGATCTGCGCACCGAACGCACGACCGGCGGCCTGCTGCCTTCGCCGTTCGAATTTAAACAGTATGGTCGCGGAGGCGTACATGTCTCGAGCCTGTTGCCGAATATCGCATCCGTGATCGACGAGATCTGCGTGATCAAGTCGATGTACACGTTCAATCCAACTCACACGCCGGCGCGTAGTCTGTTCCATACGGGGAACATCGCGGCGACGCGTCCATCGATGGGTTCGTGGATTTCGTATGGCCTAGGCAGCGAAAACAAAAATTTGCCGGGTTTTGTGGTGCTGAGCCCTGGCCAGGGCGGCGGCGGAGGTCTCGCGCGCTCGGGGTTTCTGCCAGCCAAGCACCAGGGCACCTACTTCGACGATTCGGTTACGGAACCGGACAAGATGATCAAGTACCTGAAGAACAAGGATCTCGACAAAGAGTCGCAGCGGAAGCAGTTGGATTTGATTCAGTCTTTGAACCGGGAGCATGAGGACGCGTTCGGGCAGGACGAGTTTCTGGACGGCCGCATCCAGTCGATGGAGACGGCTTACAACATGCAGTTCGAGGCCACCGATGTCTTCGACATCCGGACCGAAAGCGAGGCCATGCGGAAGATGTATGGCGACACGCCGTTTGCGCATGGCTGTTTACTGGCGCGCCGGTTAGTGGAGCGAGGCGTGCGGACCGTGCATGTGTATTACGGGCCGGGCCAGCCGTGGGACGATCATTCGAAGATCAACAAGAATCTGACCGAGCGGTGCCCGGATATGGATAAGGCGTGCGGAGCTTTGGTAGCCGACTTGAAACAGCGCGGATTGCTGGACGAGACGCTGGTGACGTGGGGCGGCGAGTTTGGGCGCACGCCGGTTTCAGAAAGCGGCGACGGGCGCGACCACAATCCGTACGGGTTCACCATGTGGATGGCGGGCGGCGGCGTGCAGGGCGGCATGGCTTACGGCGAGACCGACGAGTTTGGATTCAAGGCCGTGGAGAAGAGCGTTTCGATTCACGATCTGCATGCGACCATGCTGAATCAGATGGGCGTGGATCATACCAAGCTGACGTACCGTTATGCGGGACGGGATTTCCGGCTGACCGATGTTTACGGAGAGGTGGTTCGGGATATTTTGGCGTAAGCCATCAGTCGAGTTGGCGGCTAATTCTTCGATCCGAATACATCCGCGTGCGATACACGATCGCGCCCGACACGATCATTACGAGTGCCACAATCGAGACGCGCGGATTGAACGTGAATCCGAAGATCGTCATCCAAAAGCCAATCAAGATAAAGAATACAGGCAACAACGGATACGCGAAACTTACCGCGCGAATTTTGCGCCAACCTGGCCGCTTGCGAAAAACGAACAGCGACGCAACCGACATGACCGCAAAGAAATTCAGCGCAAACCCTATAAAGAACGCCAGATTGATGAAAGGCGTCATGGTCATCAGGATGGTGCAGATTCCCTGGGCAACGATGGCGATCACCGGAGTGTGCCAGCGCGGATGGACCTTGGCGGCTGCCGCGAAAAATGCGCCATTCTGCGCCATCGCGAAGTAGACCCGCGGACCAATCGTCACCATGGCGTTCACGGTGGCGAGTAAAGACAAAGCCATCGCCGCCCAGAAAACTCCCGCTACTTCCGGCCCAAAGAGATACTGCGCCGCAAGCGCGCCGACAGCCGGCTCGCCCTTCAGCTTTTCCATTGGTACGGCATACACGAACAGCAGATTCAAAGCCAGGAAGAGAGCGGCAACCAATCCAGTTCCCACGGCCAGCGATAACGGCAACGTCCTGGCTGGCTGCTTCAGTTCCTCGGCGACATAAGTGGCGGCGTTCCAGCCACTATAAGCGAGATAGATAAAGAAGAGACTCACAAAGAACTGATAAAAAATGGGGGTCGCGCTGGTCCGGACGGCGGGAACGGAAAAATGCTCCCAACTGCCGTGTCCAAAGGAAAAACCGGCGATTAGAAACATCAGGATTACGAAGACTTTCGTTCCAGTCAGAACGTTTTGAAGCTGCGCTGTCAGGCGCACTCCCAGGCAGTTAATGATCGTGAACGCGGCCACGATAATGCTGGCCGTAATTTGCGCTCCGCCGAAGTGGAACACCCAATCGCCGGACCCGAAGATGGGAACCGAGTTGGCCTGTTTCAAGGCGGGGAAAAAAAAGCCGAGGTAGTCAGAGAGGGCCAATGCGGCCAGAGCGATGGGCGCGGAGAAGCCAGCGAAAAACGAAACCCACCCCGTCATAAAGCCCCAGGTTGGGCCGTAAGCTTCGGTGAGATAAACGTACTCGCCGCCGGAGCTGGGGAAATTGATTCCCAGTTCGGAATAGCAAAACGCTCCCGCGAGAGCGCAGACCGCACCCACGCCCCAGATCAGGAAGAGCAACTTGGCCGAGCCGAGATCGCCAGCGAGAAAGCCGGACATGGTGAATATGCCGGTGCCCACCATGTTCGATACCACGAGCGCGGTGGCGCTCACGAAACCGAGTTGACGGAGCAGGCTGGGCGTGCGGGGGCTCACTGAGTTACTCAGCGCCGATGCCGCTTCTCAGCAGCGAGGAGCCGCCGTCGCACAAATAGACGGCACCCGTGATGTAAGTGGCGGCGTCCGAGCACAGAAACAACGCCAAGTCGGCGAGTTCGTCTTTGGTGCCGTAACGGCGAAGGGGGACGGAGGCGACGGCTTTGCGTCGAGCTTCCTCAGTGGGTGCCAGACGGCGCATGCCTTCGGTGTCGTCAGTCGGGCCGGGGGTGATACAGTTTGCGCGTATGCCCTCCGGCCCCCACTCAATGGCCAAAGTTTTGGTGAGCAGTTCGACTCCGGCCTTGCCCGCGCAGACATGCGCCTGATAAGCAATGGGCTGAGTGGCCTGATTCGCCGAAACATTAATAATGGAGGCGCCCGGCTTTTTGAGATGCTCGTAGGCTGCCCGGCAGGTGTTGAAGGTGCCGTTCAGGTCGATGTCGATGACTGCTTTGAAACCGTTCGCTGACATGCCCAGTACCGGAGCGGGAAAATTGCCGGCGGCTGCGCACACCAGAATATCAATCTCGCCGAATACATCGCGAGTGCGCTTGAGGGCAGCCTCAACGGCGGGGTAATCCCGCACATCGAGCGCTGCAGTTGCAGCCGCGCCTCCTGTGGCCTGAATGGCGGAGGCCGCTGCATCCAACTTGTCCTGCTTGCGTCCGGCGAGCATAACCTTGGCGCCGTGAGTTGCGAAGCGTTCCGCCATGCGCTGTCCGATCCCGCTGCCTCCCCCGGTGAGAAAAGCGACCTTGCCTGCAAGGAGGCGGTCCCGAAAGATGCTCGACATGAAGGTCAAGAATAACATGCGGGTATGCGTGCCTGCTGTGTTAGCATCGGCGGGTGCGGCCTGCCCTGTAATCATGCATACAGCACTATCCGCGCCGCCGCGGACCTTTGAACTTGCTTCCGTTTTGTTCATGGACATCATCGCTTACTCGGTGAAGCCCATTGACAAGCAGACCGAACTGCTCACCAGACTGCAAGACTGCGTTCAAGCCAGCTATGAGTTCCAGCAAGCGCAAGCCCGCAACGACTTGATCTGTCTACCCACTGGCGATGGAATGGCGCTCGTCTTTTTCGGCGACCCAGTCTGCCCGGTGAAGTGCGCTCTTGAGATCGCAACCGTCGTCAAAGCCCAACCGGAGCTCAAACTGCGCATGGGACTGCACACTGGTCCGGTCTGCCGACACGCGGATATCAGAAATGAGATCAACGTGGTTGGCGGAGGCATCAACATGGCCCAGCGAGTGATGGATTGTGCAGATGCGGGACATATTCTGCTGTCACGGACGAGCGCGGAAGTTCTGCAGCAGATGAGCGGCTGGCCGGAGTGCCTCCATGATCTTGGCACTCATGAAGTGAAACACGGCGTTTCAATCCAGCTTTATAACTTGGTCAAAGGCGACGTCGGTAACCCGGCTTTGCCGCGAAAAGTGGGCGCGCTCGCAATTGCGGCACCAACCAACACGTCAGCTCCGATCCAGCCAGCCGGTTGGCGCTCCGGGAGATCGCTGCTAATCGGCGGCGCAGTGCTTTTTCTTGCCTTCGCCGGTTTGGCAACCTATTGGAGAATCGGGCCGTTTAGTCCACCCGCCGTCGCACCCCCACTGGCTTCGGCGCAAACCGAGGACTTGTGGCGGACGCTGCGCTACTACGTCATGGTGCAGAAATACCGCAACGGCCAACCCTACCAAGCACCGTTCCGGTTGAGCGGCGACCGAATCTTCGAGGCGGATTATCGCATACGGCTCATATTCAGCAGCCCCGAAACGGGTTATTTGTACATTGTGAACGAGGGTGCAGCATCCACGCCGCAGGCACCCGTATTCAACACTCTCTTCCCCTCGCCGTTGAACAAGAATAGTTCAGCCTTGCTCTCCTCCGGCCAAGAGATCCAAATTCCAGAAAAAGGTTTTTTGGTGTTCGATAAGGAGAAGGGTACCGAAAAGCTATGGATCGTGTGGTCGAAAGCTAGCCTGAGCAATCTGGAAGCACTGAAGAAATGGATCAATTTCGAGGATCGCGGAGCCGTGCGCGACCCGGTTCAGCTGCGGGATCTGCAGTCCTTTTTTGCGAAATACGCAGGCCTGACGCCGCCAATTGAGCGGGATGAGCAAAACATGATCAGCGTCGTTAGAGTAAATGGAGGGAGTCTGGTCCACCTGATCAAGCTGACGCATGATTGAACACATACCCGTTACATTTGCGGTGCTGGTTTTGACATCATGCGCCGCCTGGGCGCAGGAGGTGCGAGACGACCCGGATGTACGGACGCGGCAGCTTTGGGACACAACTCTTCTGAGCCGCAGACCGCCAGGACCAGGAGCCGCGCCCCGCAAGCTTCAGGTCAAGCCCACCGATGACTCCCTCATCGGGGTAACGCTATGGCGGCTGCGGCCGAGCAAGTCTAGCGACGAACCCGGCGTGCGGGCGCTGATCCACGAGGCCGATGGAAACACCGAGTGGACCCCCGAGCGAGCAGCGATTGACACGCCTCTAACGGAAGGACAGAAAGCCCGGATCAGCATCGAGACAGCGCGCAACGGCTATCTATATGTACTCGACCGCGATGAGTACGCCGACGGCACGCGCAGCGACGCTTACCTCATCTTTCCAACGTTGCGGACCCGGGCTGGAGACAACCGAGTCTCGGCGGGCACTGTGATCGAGATCCCTTCGGCAGAAGATGCTCCGTCGTATTTCACCGTCCGAAAGAGCCGCCCCGATCAACTCAATGAGGTCCTGACTGTTCTGGTCAGCTCAGAACCGATTCCAGGGCTGCGAATCGGGCGGGAGCGATTGAAGATTTCCGACGCCCAAATCAACGCCTGGGAGAACCAGTGGAAGGCGAGGGTGTACCGGCTGGAGGCTGCGGGGCAAGCCGGGAAAGCTTATTCCTTGGCCGAAAAGAATGCGGGAAAGGATCGCAAGCCACTCACGCAAGAAGATCCCCTTCCGCAGACCATGTACCGCGTGGAAGCGAAGCCGGGGGGAACCCTGCTGCTAAAGTTCCCGCTGCAGATTTCGAAGTAAGCCTGATGGAGTTTTACTGAATGCTGGGTGTTTCTGGTTTGCGGTTAGCTTTGGCGTTGCTTGCGTTCGCAGCCTACGCGCAAACAATTTCAAAACCGCTCGAAACGGGTAAAGCCATTCAGGACGATCTGGCTGGAGGCCAATCGCACTCGTACCCAGTGCGTCTGGAAGCCAGCCAGTTCTTGCACGTGGTCGTGAGGCAGTTGGGAGTGGACGTGCTGTTGCGCTGGTTCGGACCGGACGGGCAGAAACTGGCCGAAGTCGACACGATCCCAGGCACGCAAGGCCAGGAGCCCCTCTTTTGGGTCGCACATGCGGCCGGAGACTACCGGCTGGACGTGAACGCGAAAAATCGGACTGCCAATTCCGGGCGCTATGAAGTCAGGGTGGAAGAACTGAGAACAGCTGTCGCTGAGGATGACCATCGCGTCGCGGCTCAACAGTCGTTCCGCGAAGCGCAGAACTGGGTAGGAAAGGATGCCTACCAACAAGGGATCAAAGCTTACGAACAAGCCGTAACGTCTTATAGGAGCGCTCACGACCGCAAAGGCGAAGCGGCAAGCTTGAACAATCTCGGCATCGCATACGCCTTTCTGAGCCAGTACGATAAGGCAATTGGTCTCTATGAGCTGGCCCTGGCCATCTCTCGCGAGATCAAAGACCGCCGAAGTGAGGCGAACAACCTGGGCAATCTCGGCAACGCCTACTTTAATCTCAGCCAGTACGAGCGGGGGATTGGCTATGATGAGCGGGCTCTGGCGATCTATCGCGAGATCAAATACCGCCTAGGCGAGGCGAGCAGTTTGAATGATCTCGGCAACGCTTACTCCTATTTGAGCCAGTACGAGAAAGGGGTTGGCTTCTACGAGCAGGCACTGGCGATCAAGCGCGAGATCAAGGACCGTCGAGGCGAGGCGAACAGCTTAAACAATATCGCTTTCGCCTACGACTCTTTGAGCCAGTACGAGAAGGCGATTGGCTTGGAGGAGCAGGCTTTGGCGATCTCTCGTGAGATCAAAGACCGGCGCATTGAGGCAACCAGCTTAGGCAATATTGGCAATGCCTATCTCTCTCTGGGCCAACACGAGAAGGCGATTGGCTATTTGGAGCAGGCACTTACGATAAAGCGCGATCTTAAAGATCGTCGAGGCGAGGCGTACAGTTTGCTCGCTCTCGCCGAGACCTATCAGAAGCTGGGCCAGCACCGGAAGGCGATTGGCTACTTTGAAGAGGCGCTGGCGATCTCCGGTGAGATCAAAGACCGAGACACTGCGAGTAATGTGCTAAGCGGCCTTGGGACCACTTACCGCAGTATGAACCAGAAGGACAAGGCGGTCTCTTTCCATGTTCGGGCCCTCTCGATTCTGCGAGAGATCAAAGCCCGCCGTGAAGAGGCGATGGCGCTTTCCGAGTTGATGCTCGATTGGCAAGCGTCGGCCCAACCCCGCCTTGCTATCTTCTATGGCAAACAGGCCGTGAATACGCTGCAAGCGATCCGTTCCGACATCAGAGGGCTTGATCGTGAATCACAACAAAGTTTCGCCAAAGGTCAGGAGCAGAGCTACCACACTCTTGCGGATCTGCTCATCTCACAGGGGCGCCTCCCCGAAGCGCAGCAGGTGCTCAATCTGCTGAAGGAAGAAGAATACTTCGACTTCGTTCGCCGCGATAGCACTGAGACTGGCGGCCTGAACAGTCGCGCCAGCTATACGGCCGAGGAGGCTGAAAGTGAGAAGCGCTATCGGGAAGTCGGCGACCGGCTGGTGGCGATCGGCACCGAGCATGGGGCTCTGCTCGGCAAGAAGACATTGACGCCAGAGGAGACGCAGCGGCTGGCACAATTGGAAAAGGATCTGGAGGCCGGAAACGCTGCGTTCCAGCAGTTCCTCGGCAATCTGGCAACGCAGTTCAGCGCCAAGCCCGCGGCGGCCGCCAAGCTGGAACAAATTCGGGACACGCAGGGCCTGATGGAGGATTTGCGGGAATTGCCTGCGGGAACGGTCGCCATCTACACCCTCGTCGGCGACGAGAAGTATCGAGCGATCCTGATCACTCCGGACGTGCAAAAAGCCTACCAATACCCGATCGCGGCAGCGGACCTGAATCGAAAAATCCTGGCGTTTCGCGAAGCGGCGCAGAGCCCGAAACTGGATCCGCGTCCGCTCGGGGTGGAGTTGTACAAGATCCTGGTGGGGCCGATGGCGGAGGATCTGCGGCAGGCCAAGGCGCAGACGCTGATGTGGTCGCTCGATGGCGCATTGCGTTATGTGCCGCTAGGCGCGCTTTTCGATGGCAAGCAGTATCTGATCGAGCAGTACCGGATGTCGGTGTTCACGCCCGCCAGCAACGCGCGGCTGAAGGACCGGCCCGACCAGCGCTGGACTGCGGCCGGGTTCGGCGTTACCAAAGCGCATGAAGGGGCCAGCGCCTTGCCCGACGTGGCGGCGGAAATGGCCGGTATTATCCACGAAAAAGCTGGCGACCAGAGCGGCGTCCTCGAAGGTCACGTCAAGATGGACGAGGATTTCACCGAGCAGTCGATGCGGGAAGAGTTGAGGAAGCGTCCTCCGGCGGTTCACATCGCGAGCCATTTCGATTTTCGGCCCGGCGACGAAACGAAGTCCGCACTGTTGATGGGCGATGGCAACTTGTTAACCCTGGCTCAAATCAAGAAGCTTCCGAACTTGTTTGGCGGCGTGCAGGTGTTGACGCTCTCGGCTTGCAACACGGGTGTCGGCGACAACACCGCGGACGGAAAGGAAGTGGAAGGCTTTGGAGTGCTTGCGCAACGTCAAGGAGCGAAAGCGGTAATTGCAAGCCTGTGGCCAGTAGCGGATGCGAGCACGAGCCGACTCATGCAGGATTTTTACCGGATACGGGAGTCGGCGCCGGGGATCACGAAACTAGAGGCCTTGCGGCAGGCGCAACTGGGCTTGCTGCACGGGACAGGGGAGGTGCAGCGGAGTTCGGCCCCTGAGCGAGCTCTGATCCACGAGCCAGCACGTTCCATCAGCCACGTGCAAGCGCCCGCATACGCGCGCGATCCCAGAGCGCCTTACGCTCACCCATATTTCTGGGCGCCATTCTTTCTGATGGGAAATTGGTTGTAGTCGAGAAGCGCTGCTGCCTTCTTCGGCTCGACTCCCACTGTTACCCTGTGGTGTATACTAAGAGTGTCGAATGAACAGAGTGGGCGAAAGCCCACTTTTTTATTGCTCTATGCCCGATCTTGTCAGAGACGCCATTCACGCCAAAGTTATGGACATCGCACAGCGAGTCGCCGATCCGGTCGGGATCGAGATCGTTGACGTCCAGGTTCTAGGCGGAGGGAAGGCGCGGCTGGTGCGGATTTATATCGACAAGCCGGAAGGCGTGTCGCATGCCGATTGCCAGCTAATTTCAAACGAAGCGGGGGCGATCTTGGACGCGGAAGAGATTGTGCCGGACGCGAGTTACACCTTGGAAGTCAGCTCGCCTGGCGTAGAGCGTAAACTATCGACACCGAGAGATTTCGAGCGCTTCACCGGCAAGAAGGCGAAGATCGTTTTGCGGGAACCGATTGCAAGCCGGCTTCATTGGGAAGGCACGCTGGCGGGCTGCGCGGACGGATTCATCGCGCTTGATCCCGCAGCCGGAGAGCGCATCGAAATCCCTCTCGCGCAAGTGCAAAAAGCTAACTTGAAGTTCGAGTGGTAAAACCCAGGGCGCAGACAAAAGAGGAAACAGTGGGAACGATCTATCAGTCCATCGAGATCTTGAGCAAGGAGAAAGGCATCGATCCGCAAATCGTTGTAGACGCAGTGAAAGACGCCATGCTTGTGGCCGCTCGCAAGCACTTCAAGACTACCGAAGATCTGGTTGCGGACTTCAATCAGAAAACCGGCGCTCTCGAAATTTTCGGGATAAAGAAAGTAGTTGAAACCGTTCAGGATCCGGTAAAAGAAATTTCGCTAAATGACGCGCGACGAACCGACCCCGCCGCCGAGATCGATTCTGAAGTAAGATTCGCCAAGCCGACCGAGGCGCTGGGCCGAATTTCCGCCCAAACAGCCAAGCAAGTGATTCTTCAGAAGGTCCGCGAGGCGGAGCGCGATACGATTTTCTCGGAATATTCCGGCAGGGTCGGCGAGTTGGTAAATTGCACGGTGAAGCGGATCGAAGGACAAGACTTGATCGCCGATCTTGGCAAGACGGAAGCGCGGCTGCCGAAGAAAGAGCAGAGCAGGCTTGAAAACTTCAGCGTAAGCGATCGCGTGCGCTGCGTAATTAAGAGCGTGGAGAAAGGCGGAAAAAATTCGGGCGTGATCGTCTCCCGCGCGGCCCCGGAACTGGTGGCGCGCTTGTTTGAGCAGGAAGTGCCGGAGATTTACGACAATACCGTGATCATCAAAGGCTGCGCGCGCGAAGCTGGCGAGCGGACGAAGATCGCCGTCTTCAGCCGAGACCGCGATGTGGATTGCGTGGGTGCGTGCGTAGGCATGAAAGGCATGCGAGTCCAGTCCATTATTCGCGAACTGCGCGGAGAGAAGATCGATATCATCGAGTATTCGGACGATCCGGTGGTGTTTGCCACGCATGCGCTGAGTCCCGCCAAGATTTCTCGAGTGCAAGTTGTCAGCGGGTCTGAGAAGCACATGGAAGTGATCGTCGACGATACCCAGCTTTCGCTCGCAATTGGGAAGAAAGGGCAGAACGTCCGGCTTGCGGCTAAGCTGCTGGGCTGGAAAATCGATATCAAGAGCGAAGAGGAAAAGCGCCAGGAAGTAGAGCACGCCATGGAGGCGCTGGTTCCGTCAGGCGCGCCGGTGTCGATGCTGATCGAACACGGCTTAAGCGAAAGCATTACAGGCAAGCTGGTCGAAGGCGGCGTCGGCACGGTGGAGAGACTTGGGTCGATGACTCCCGAGGATCTCATGGCTCTGCCTGGGATGGATCATGAGATGATCGAGAAAATCCTCATGGCGGTCAACGGTTACTACGGCCAATTCGATGCGGCCGAGCAGGCCGGCGCGGAACTTTCTGAAGACGGAATTATCGACGAAGAAGAGCCGGAGACAGTCGAAGCAGTCCTGGAAGAGATGCCCGAAGAAGCCGGAGAGGATCAGCCGCATGCCCACATCGAGCAAGCGCAGGACGGCGAGATGGAAGTGGTGGACGCTGCGGAAGCGCACTTGTCCGTTGCGCCTTCGCAGTTAGCCGATCTCCCTGAGCCCGCTACTCTGGCTGGCGAAACTGAATTTGATAAGATAATAGACTCGGAGAACGCGGGTCAAAGAGGGTAGTACGAGGGAATCAGCAGTTTTGACTATGAGTAAAATCCGGATTAACGAGTTGGCCAGGCAACTGGAGGTCCCCTCGCACTTGGTCCTCGAGGTGTTGCCCGAACTCGGCGTGACGGAAAAGAAGACGCACTCCAGCTCAGTGGACGTTGATGTCGCGGAGTTGGTCCGGCGGCATTTCCACGGGGACGGCGGCAAGCCGCTGATTATGGGCAACGGCTTCGGGCCCAACGAGCCTGCTTACCAGGGCACGCAACCGGAAACACATTTGGGGGCTGCAATTCCCGCATCGGCAATTGCGACGGAGACAGCTTCGCCAAACTTGGCAAAGCATGCCGTTGCGAAGGTCGACGAGACAAACGAAAATGCCGTAACGCCGCTGGCAGCTGCTCCGCCGCCGGAGACGCCTTCGGTTCGCCTGGAGCCATCCGCGCGCATTGACGAGATGCCGCGCATGAGGCCAGCGCCGATCCGGCCTCCCTTGGCTGGAGTCACTTCGACAAGGACAGCTCCGCCTCCTCCAGCTCCTTATCCGGCACCCCGACCTTCGACTGCAGCGGCGGTGCCCGCCCCTCCGCAACCTGCCGTTCGGGAGCCGCTTTCGCAAGCTCCAGCAAATCCGTCGCCTTCAGCCCCTATTCAGCAGCAAATGCGAACTGCTCCGATTCAGGGGAAACCGGTCCCGTCGGCTCCCCCGCCCCGCCCAGGACAAATACTCTCGGGTCCCCGGCAACCGCTTCCGCCCGCTCCGCAGGTTAGCGCGATGCCTAGCCAGCCTCGTCCGGCGCCGAGCGCCCCGCCGCCGCCGAGCCCGATGGCACCGCGCTCAGTGCGGCCAGGAACGCCTATTTTCCCGGCGCGTTCCGCTCCCCCTCCGCAGCGTCCGCCAGCTCCGCCCCCTGGTCAGCCAGCGCAGCCAAGCATGACACCGTCGCCGAACGTGCCGCTGAGGGCGCAAGTGCGTCCAAACCTCGCGGGACAGCCTGCCGCTCGTCCGATCGTACCGCCGAATCCCGCGATGCTTGCGCGTTTGCAGCAGAACCGCCCGGTGCCCAGTCAGCCTCCGGTGCCCCAGGCACCGCGTCCCGGATTGCCGCCGCCACCGCGCCAGGCTGCTGCTGGTCCGATTCCAGGCCAACCTCTGTATCGCGGCCCCATTCGGCCGAATCAAGGTCCTCAGCGCGGACCTGGCACGCCAGGATCTTTCCCCGGCGGCGCGCGACCCATTGGCGCCAGAGCGCGACCGATGCACCCCATATCGCCGTCGTCCCGGGTAGAGCCGCCGTCTGCGATTCCAGTTACTGAACAGCAACGCCGGCATCAAGGCAAGCCGGTTTCGCGCGAACGTCATCGCGACGTGGAGCAGGAAGAGGGTCGCGTTCGCATGCCCTCGCGGCGCGACCAGCAGATGGCGCCGCCGCCCATTGATCGCGAGATTACCATCGCCGATGGCGTCACCGTGAAAGAGCTTTCCGAGAAGCTGGGCGTGAAGGCCAACATGGTGATCAAGAAGCTGGTGGAGAAGAAGATCTTCGCCACGATCAACCAGACTCTCGATACGAAAATGGCGGAGCAGTTGGCTCGCGATTTCGGGGCTTCCACAAACAAAGTGAGCTTCGAGCAGGAGTCGACGCAAGGCATTGAAATGACCGAGGTGCCCAAGGATCTGGTGCGACGGGCTCCAGTCGTGACCATCATGGGCCACGTCGATCACGGCAAAACTTCGCTGCTCGATGCCATCCGTCTCACCCACGTGGCGGACAAGGAAGCTGGCGGAATTACGCAGCACATCGGCGCATACTATATCGAGAAGAACGGCCGCAAGATCGTCTTTATCGACACCCCTGGTCATGAAGCGTTCACCCGGATGCGCGCCCGCGGGGCCAAAGTCACCGACATCGTCGTGCTGGTGGTGGCTGCTGACGATGGAGTAATGCCGCAAACGCTGGAAGCCATCGATCACGCCAAGGCTGCCGGCGTTCCGATCATCGTCGCCATCAACAAGATTGACAAGGCAGATGCGCAGCCGGACCGCATCAAGCAGCAGTTATCCGATCGCGGACTCGTTCCCGAGGAGTGGGGCGGCGATACGGTAATGGTTCCGGTCTCTGCGAGAGCTAAGACCAACCTCGATCTCTTGCTCGAGATGATCCTGCTGGTGGCCGACCTGGGAGACTTCAAGGCCAATCCGGATCGTCCGGCGGTTGGGACCGTGCTCGAAGCGCAACTGGACCGCGGAAGAGGACCTGTGGCAACGGTGCTGGTCCGCAACGGAACGCTGCGCGTGGGCGATTACTTGATTTGCGGAGCTGTCTTCGGCAAGGTTCGCGCGATGTTCGACGATCGCGGACGTCCCTTGCGGGAAGCCGAGCCGTCGATGCCGGTGGAAGTGCTTGGGCTCGATTCGCTGCCCGACGTTGGCGACACGGTTCAGGTGGTCACCGACACAGCCAAGGCTAAGCAAATTGTTCTTTACCGCGAATCCAAGGCACGCGACGTTGCGATGTCCAAGGGCGGACGGATCACGCTCGAGAAGTTCAACGAGATGGCCAAGGAAGGCGAGGTCAAGGAGTTGAACGTCATCCTCAAAACGGATGTCGGCGGAACGGCCGAGGTGCTGACGGACATGATGCAAAAGCTCTCGAACGACAAGGTGCGCATCCGCGTGATTCGGAGCGGCGTGGGTGCCATCAACGAATCGGATGTGCTGTTGGCTTCCGCCTCCACAGCGGTCGTGATCGGCTTCAACGTGCGGCCTGAACGCAACGCGGTTTCGCTCGCCGAGCAGGAGAAGGTTGACGTCCGACTGCATACGATCATCTACGACTTGACGGACGAGATCAAGCGCGCGATGACCGGCTTGCTGGAACCGGTATTCAAGGAAGTGTACCAGGGACGCGTTGAGATTCGCGAGGTGTTCCGGATCAGCAAGGTCGGCAATGTGGCCGGCAGCTATGTGCTGGATGGGTTCGTGAAGCGCAGCAGCCAGATCCGGCTGTTGCGGGACAACGTGGTGATCCACACGGGCAAGATCGATACGCTAAAGCGCTTTAAGGATGATGTCACTGAAGTGAAAGCCGGCTTTGAGTGCGGCGTCACGATCGCGAATTATCCGGACATGAAGGCGGGCGACATCATCGAGGCGTTCATCACCGAGCGGGTGGCTCCCGAGGTAATCAAGTAGCCTTTCAATAATGCCCAGCATTGGCGTTTTGAATCTGGAGCTTCGGCTTCCGGACGCTCATTCGCTGAAAGACAAACGACACACGGTGAAAGGTCTGAAGGACCGGCTCCGGGTGAAGTTCAACGTGGCCGTGGCCGAGATCGATTATCAGGATCTCTGGCAGCGGGCGCTGATTTCAGCCGTCACTGTTTCCGCCGATCGCCTACATGCCGAGCAGGTGTTGCAGGGGGTGGAGCGCGAGGCTGCAGCGCTGCTCGGTCCGACCTTGGTCGGCGTTACTCTGGAATGGGTAGAATGAGGAAACCAGGGACGTAGAATCAGCCTCCGTTGATCTCTGCGGAGTATGGTGATCCGACTCGAACATCGACAACACTTGACCGCGAAACGGGTTGTCACCATTTCGGGGAAGTGCGCGCAGTTGAAAAGCACGGCGAGCCAAGCGGGGGATCAGCCGCCGAAAACCGTGCGGCCGCGCTACAGCTGTGCAGAAGATGCCAACGGACCTATGCGACTATGATAACTGTCGTTAATTCATGGATTATCGTACCGAAAGAATCTCCGAGGCGATTCGGGAAGAAATCGCTGAAATCATCGGCTACGAGATGTCCGACCCTCGTTTAACCTCAATCATCGTTACCGCCGTTGAAATCTCGCCCAATAAGCGCCGCGCGGTGATCCGCGTGGCGGCCTCCACGGGCGAAGATGCCCAGCCTGCCCTGGCAGCTCTCGAGAACGCAAAGTCGTTCCTGAAGAGAGAGTTAGCGAATCGGCTGGACATGTACCGCATTCCCGATCTGTATTTTGAGGTGGACGCCACGGCCATGCTGGGCGACCGGCTTCAGCATCTGCTGAAGCGCATCAAGAAGGGGCGCCCGCGCGACACCGACGAGGATGCCGAAAAAAAAGACGTGGAATGAAACGTCCTGTGCTAACTTTGTTGTTTACGACGGCGCTGTTAGCCGCGCCGGCGCCCGCCTCAAAATCCCAACGGATGAGAGCCGAGGGGAGCGTGGACGCAATGGGATCCACGTATTCAGTGGTGATTTACGGCGAAGACCGGGATAAGCTCCAGGCCAACGTCGCGCAGGCGCTGGAGGAGGCTCGTCGACTGGATCGCTTGCTTTCCAATTATTTGCCGGACAGCGAATGGAGCGAGGTGAATCGCGAGGCGGCCAACCGGGCTGTGCCGGTATCGCCCGAATTGTTTGGCTTGCTTTCCGCCTGCGTCGAGTACAGCAAAGAAAGCGAAGGAGCGTTCGATATTTCGGTGGGTCCGCTGATGAGGGTGTGGGGGTTTTACAAAGGCTCGGGCCACCTGCCCCACCGTGCCGAAGTGCGCGGCTCTCTTGCCAACGTGGGGTATAAGAACATTCTTCTCGATGAGAAGCAGCGCACGGTCCGATTTGCCCGGCAAGGAGTGGAGCTGGACCCGGGTGGCATCGGAAAGGGTTACGCCGTCGACAAGATTGTCGATCTGCTGCGTGCAAGCGGGGTTACCTCGGCGCTGGTCTCCGCCGCGGGAAGCAGCATTTACGCCCTGGGCGCGCCTCCGAACGAGAGCGGCTGGACATTGAACATCAAAAATCCAAAGAACGAAAGAGAGTCGGTTGCCAGCGTGGTCTTGAAGGATCAGTCGCTTTCCACATCGGGCAATTACGAGAAGTTCTTCCTCGCCGAAGGAAAGCTCTACAGCCACATCATGGACCCGAGAACAGGTTTCCCGTCGCAAGGCATGCTCTCCACTTCGGTGGTGGCACCCAGGACCATCGATAGCGAGGCTTGGACGAAGCCATATTATATACTCGGTCGCCAATGGGCGGCCAAACATAAGAAAAAGGACTTTCGCATCTTTTTTTGCGAGGACAGGGCGGGTGTGCCATGCGCATGGCTTCAATGAACAGTCGATTTTTAGATGCTTGCCGGCGCCGACCGACCGATGTTCGGCCGGTTTGGTTTATGCGGCAAGCTGGTCGGTACATGAAGCAGTACCGCGAAATCCGGGCGAAGAATTCGATCCTCGAAATTTGCAAGCGGCCAGACCTTGCCGCCACGGTAACGCTTCAGCCCATCGAAGTCCTGGATGTGGACGCGGCGATTATCTTCGCCGATATCCTGCTCCCGGTCGAGCCACTGGGCCTCAAGCTGAAGTTTGTTTCGGGCGAGGGTCCCGTGATCGAAAACCCTATTCGGACTTCGTCGGACGTGGATTCGTTGTCGACCGGAAACACGGACGAGCTCGGCTATGTGAGCGAAGCGATCCAGTTGGTGGTTCGGCAATTGGCGGGCAAAGTTCCGGTCATCGGCTTCATCGGCGCGCCTTTCACGCTAGCCAGCTACATGATCGAAGGCGGCCCGTCGAAGACTTTTCTGCGCACCAAGCAGATGATGTACAAGGATGAGACTCTCTGGCGTCGGCTGATGGGCAAGCTGGTAGATGTGCTGGGTCCGTTCGCGATCGCTCAAGTGGCCGCGGGGGCTCGAGCCATCCAGGTATTCGATAGCTGGGTCGGCGCGCTTGGACCGGATGATTACGTTCGCTTTGTAGCGCCATATTCGCGCGCTCTAATTGAACGCGTTCGGTCTTCCAGCGTGCCCGTGATTCACTTCGGCACCGGAGCGGCTGGCTTCTTCCGCGAGTTGCACGCTGCGGGCGGCGACGTCATGGGAGTGGATTGGCGCGTCAATATCGATCAAGCCTGGACGGATATCAGCTACCGCTCCGCAGTCCAGGGGAATCTCGATCCGGCCGTCTTATTTTCGCCCCTTCCCGAGTTGCGCGTGCGCGTTCATGAGCTGCTCAAGAGAACGGGATCCCGCCCAGGTCACATCTTCAATTTGGGTCACGGGATTTTGCCGGAAACGCCCGTGGAAAACGTGAAGGCAGTCGTCGAGCTGGTCCGCGAATTCAAATTCCAATAGGAGCGGGGTGAATAACCGCGTCCTGATCATCGGTGGTGGAATCAGCGGGTTATCGGCTGCGCACTATTTAAACAAGGCCGGGCTGCGCGCAACGCTGGTTGAGAGGTCGCCCCGTCTCGGCGGCACCATTCATACCGAAAAGATTCAAGGGTGCCTACTGGAGAGCGGGCCTGATAGCTTCCTCTCGTCGAAACCCTGGGCATTGGAGCTTATTCGGGAAGTCGGGCTGGCCGATCAGGTCATCGATTCCAACGATCATCTGCGAATCACGTACGTTGTGCGCAACGGGAAAATGATCCCGCTTCCCGATGGCATGCTGATGATGGTTCCGACGAAGGCACTGCCGCTGATCGCGACGCGTCTGATTGGGTGGCCCGCCAAGATCCGGATGGCGCTCGAAACATTCCGCAAACCCCGCGGACCGCGCCCGGATCGATCCGTCGAAGAGTTCATCCTCGACCACTTTGGGCGCGAGGCGCTGGATTATCTTACGGAGCCGCTGCTGGCCGGCGTTTTTGGCGGAGATCCGGGAACCCTGAGCGCGAACAGCGTTCTGACGCGATTTGTCGAGGCCGAATCGAAGTTTGGCAGCTTGTCGCGCGGGCTTCGGGCTGCCAGAAATCGTTCGGGGTCTGGCGGTTCGCTTTTTAAGACGCTGAAAGGCGGCCTCGGGACGTTGATAGATGGCTTGGCATCCGCGGCCGATGTGGTTCGAGGGGAAGCCCAGGCGATTGAGCGCACGCCCGATGGGTATCGTGTCCGAGTGAATGGAAATTGGATCGGGGCCGAGCGGATTTTCATCGGCGCTCCCGCGTACGTCGCCGGAAAATTATTGATGCCGTTCGATGGGGCTTTGGCTAGCTTGCTAAACGCCATCCCCTACAACTCTTCGATCACCATGTCGCTGGGCTACGATACCGAATCCTTGGACGCGCCCGGCAAGGGATTCGGCTTTCTGGTCCCGAAACTCGAACGCAAACACTTGAAGGCTTGCACCTGGGTGAACAACAAATTCAACGATCGGGCCGCGGAAGGCAAGGTCTTATTGCGATGCTTTTTCGGCGGCGCGTCGATGTGCCGCGACGACGAGGAGCTGCTTCGAAGCGCTCAAGACGAACTGCGGGACATCATGGGACTTACGGCGAAGCCGGTCTTTTCACACGTGACCCGCTGGAAACAATCCATGGCTCAATACACGGTCGGCCATGGACAACGAGTTGGAACCATTCAAACCCTGATGCGACGATTGCCCGGCATCGAGTTGGGCGGCAATGGCTATCATGGAATAGGCATCCCGGATTGCATCCGCTCAGGCAAAGGGGCTGCGCAGTCCATCGTTCAACAACTTTCGTTCTAAACCGTGAACCGGCCACCAAGTTCGCGAGCGCCGGTGGACCCCCGATCCAAACGTCTGGCCGACGCGCTGAGTCAGTAAACCGAACGGACCCCGGGTTCGCGAGGTTGAAGTCATCTCCCTTGTCGCAGCAAAGTGATAATGTCCTATTTGGCAAAGTAGAAATGTCCTATTGACAACCTCGATTCTGGAGGGTGGAAAACAAAGGACAGCTGCTGATGACGCAAGCCGAGCGAGACCGGCCGGTTGCACTCAAGAAGGCCAGGAATAAGTTGATCACCCAGAGACAAGCTGCCGAAGAGATTGGCATCACCGAGCGGCAAGTGCGCCGCCTGCTCAAGAAGCTGAAGCAGAAAGGCGATCAGGCGGAAATCCCCTCAGCCCGTCCACGCACCCGATGAATATGTCCTGCACCCCGCGGTTGCGCAGCTCGGTCAATACTTTGAGCCAGAACTTGGCTCCTTCCTGCCTCGAGACCCACATCCCCAGCACACCCTTGGTCCCGTCCATGCGGATTCCAAACGCGATGTAGACCGCCCGGTTCTGCACCGCTCAACCGGGTCTGATGCTTGCCCACGATCCTGGGCTCGAAGCTTCCGTTGCGGTCCCGCGGCGTCTCCAGCTCGATTTCGCCGAAATCCCCCTTCAGCTTTTTGCTGCTCTTCCCGTTGCGGGAGCTGCCCTGTTGTAGCCTGCCGGATCGTGCTTGTCAGAACCCATGTGCTCGGTCAGCTCTGCCGCCAGACAGCGCTCCAGGACCGCCCGCCTTGGTCAACTGCTTCAGCAGCCCGATTGCCATTGTGTTCTCCTAATACAGGCGCGTTCGTTCGTAGCGAGCGTTTTTAAGCTGCCGAATTTAAGATTATGAAATAATGGGGTTTGTGATGCAGCGTCGAGTCCTCCCCGTCATACTCGCGCTCGCCGCCATGCGCGCGAGTGGCAGCACGGCTCCTACCCTGGACCGGCAGTTCCAGCAAACCGTGCGGCCTTTTGTCACAAAGTATTGCGTCGGGTGCCATAGCGGGCAGACGGCTGCAGCGCAATTCGATCTCAAGGCGTACACCACCATGGACATGGTGGCGCAAGAGTATCCTCGCTGGGCACTGGTGATGGAAAGACTTGCGGCGAAGGAAATGCCGCCCAATCCGCTGCCGACGCCCCCAGCGGAAGCGAGCCAGCATGTGATCGACTGGATTCAGGCGGTGCGCGCGGAACAAGTCAGGAAGTCCGCCGGCGATCCTGGGCCGGTACTGGCGCGACGGTTGAGCAACGCCGAGTACAACTACACGATTCGGGACCTCACCGGCCGGGACATGCAGGTGACGCGCGAATTTCCCATCGATCCAGCCAATCCCGCAGGTTTCGACAACTCGGGCGAATCGCTGACCATGTCGCCCGCGTTGCTGAAGAAGTACTTGCAGGCTGCCCGCGGCGTAGCCGATCATATGGTCCTCTCACCTGATGCAATCGACTTTGCACCGCATCCGATGTTGGTGGAGACCGATCGCGAGAAGTATGCGATCCAGCGAATCATAAGCTTCTACTTGCGGCAGCCCACAAACTATGCGGATTACTTTGAGGCCGCGTGGCGTTACAGATATCGAGCCGCTCTCGGAAAACCGCGCGCGACCCTGGCCGCACTCGCAGCAGATTCGAAGATAAGCTCGAAATATCTTCCCTTAGTCTGGCAGATTCTAAATGACAAGGACGCGGTTGGTCCCATTTCGGAGCTTCAGAAAATGTGGCGAGAATTGCCCTCGCCAGCCGCCAACCAATCGGATGCGTTACATGCAAAGTGCGTTGAGATGCGTGATTTCGTGGTCAGGATTCGGACCCATACGGCGATGCAATTCTCCGCGCCAAAAGTAAAAGGCCTGCCCGCCGGATCGCAGCCCCTGTTGAACTGGAAGCTTAGGGAGTACGCTGCCCACCGCCGGGAAAGCGATCCCAAGGATTTGCGCAACGATACCGACCCGCCGCCCGTAGTGCCCGAAATACCCAAGTATCCCGGGCTGCATCAAGAAGCCGCACCCCGCTGGGCCGCTCTCTCGGCGAAAGCTCGCGCAGGTGACCCCGATCTCGTAATTCCGGCTGCACAGCGCAGCCGCTATGAAGCCGCGTTCACTCGGTTCGCTTCCGTTTTCCCGGACACGTTCTATGTCACGGAGCGCGGCCGTTACTTTCCGGACGACTCGGCCGACAAGGGTCGGCTTCTGAGCGCGGGCTATCACAGCGTGGTGGGCTTCTTCCGCGACGATACGCCGCTTATGGAGTTGATCCTCGACGAAAAAGGCCGGAAGGAAATCAACGGCCTGTGGGATGAGTTCGATTTCATCGCCAGTTTCACAGCCCGCACATGGGTTCAGTACTTCTTCAATCAGAGCGGCGAGGTTCAAGGCAAGGGTGCCGAGTCTGCCACGGCTCGCCCTGCGGATCACGAAGTCACCGATGCTGCGGTCATCTTGAAGATGCGAGATGCCTATCTCGCCAAGGCCGCGGCCGATTCGAAGAATGACCCCGTCGCTCCCCTGGCGATCCGCGATCACTTTGATCGCGTGAACAGCACCCTGCGCAATTTGGAAAAGGAGCGCACGGATGCGGAGCCGAAGAATCTGCAGGCTCTTCTCCGATTCGCCGCAAATGCGTACCGGCGACCGCTTACCAAATCGGAGCGCGACGATGTGCTGGCGTATTACCATGCGCTTCGAACCAAGAACGAGCTGTCGCATGAAGACGCCATCCGCGATTCAATTGTCAGCGTGCTGATGTCGCCCGATTTTCTATACCGGATCGATCTCCTGGACGGGACTGCGCCACTGAAGACTTCCACAACCCCCAGCCGACCGTTATCGACCTATGCTCTGGCGAGCAGGTTGAGTTACTTCCTGTGGTCCAGCATGCCCGATGATGAGTTACTGCGGCACGCATCGGCGGGCGATCTGCAAAGACCGGACGTTCTGCTGGCGCAGACTCGCCGCATGCTCAAAGATGGCCGGGTGCGAGGAATGGCCACCGAATTCACCGGCAATTGGCTTGAGTTCCGCCACTTCGAAACGAATAACTCGGTGGATCGGGAGCGCTTCCCCACCTTCAACAACGATCTCCGCGAGGCTATGTTTCAGGAGCCGATCCGCTTTATCGAAGACACGGTCCGCAACAATCGCTCCGTGCTGGATCTTGTGTATGGGAATTACACGTTTGTGAATCCCATGCTGGCCCAACACTACGCCATGCCCGAAGTGAAAGGAGACGCCAACTCCTGGGTTCGGGTGGACAATGCCGGGAGCTACGGGCGAGGCGGTCTGTTGCCCATGGCGGTGTTTTTAACCCAGAACTCGCCGGGACTGAGAACCAGTCCGGTGAAGCGGGGACATTGGGTGGTATCGCGAGTGCTGGGCGAGACCATCCCGCCACCGCCGCCCGTCGTTCCAGAATTGCCCAACGATGAGGCCAAATCGGATTTGCCAGTGCGTGACATGCTCGCCAAACATCGGGAGAACCCGGCCTGTGCCGGCTGTCATGCCAAGTTCGATTCATTCGGCTTGGCGTTTGAAGGCTATGGACCTGTGGGGGGCGCTCGCACGAAAGACCTCGCAGGGCGTGCAGTGGATACTAGCGTGAGCTATCCCGGCGGCAGCCAAGGCACCGGATTCGAAGGACTGCAGAGTTTTATCCGCGAACACCGACAGCAAGGCTTCGTTGATAATCTCAGCCGCAAATTGCTTGCCTACGCTCTCGGCCGGTCACTCCAACTTTCCGACGAATCCATCATCGAACGGATGGAAACCCGGCTCGCGGCGAAAGAATTTCGCTTCAATTCGCTGGTGGAGACCATCGTCACAAGCCCGCAGTTTTTGAACAAGAGAATTCCAGATTCGAGCACAATGCCCGAATCACGGTCCAGGAAGGGTGATTAGAATGTCCCGATTGAAAGAGAACTCCGCGCCTGGCATTTCCCGACGCACCGTCCTGCGCGGGGCCGGTTGCACGATGGCTTTGCCGTGGCTTGAATCTTTGCACGCTTTGGCCGATACGGCATCGCCGTCTGCCTTTCCGAAGCGCTTCGGCGTCGTGTTCCTAGGCAATGGCATCAATGAGGATCATTGGAGCGCCGAAGGTGAGGGCGCCGCCATGAAACTCAGCAAAACGCTGGAGCCGTTGGAGCCTCTGAAACAGAAGATCAACGTAATCGATGGTCTCTACGTGAAGGCGCTGACTGGTCAGGGCATTCACCCCGGGCAAACCGGGAGTCTGCTGTCGGGCGCGCACATTTCAAAGGGAGCAGTGATCCACTCCGGCATTAGCGTGGATCAGATGATTGCCAGTCGCGTGGGCGAGGACACGCCGCAATCCAGCATCGTTCTGGCATGCGAGCAGCCCATGACGGGCTACCACGAGACGAACTTCTCCATGGCCTACAGTTCGCACATCTCCTGGCAGAGTCCGGATTCCCCGGTCCCGGTGGAAGTGTATCCTTCGCTAGCGTGGGACAACCTGTTCGACAACCGCGGCAGCCTGCTCAATCTCAGCATTCTCGACCGCGTGAAAGACCGCGCCCAGGACCTTAGCCGGAAGGTAAGTTCAGGGGATAAAAGCAAGCTTGACGAATACCTGACCAGCGTTCGTGAAGTGGAGAAACGCGTCCAGGGGATGCGCAAGGGCAAAGAGAATGCGGAGGACGCAGCGAAGGCTAAGAACACTGTGGCCGCGACGATGGACCGGCCTGCCAACGGACTACCCGAGGACCTGCGCGATCACGCGCGGCTGATGTGCGACATCATTGCTATCGCGTTTCAGACCAACAAGACGCGCGTCGCCTCGCTGATTATCTCTCGCGACCTTTCGGCGATGTACTATCCGTTTCTCGACGTCAAGGAAGGCCATCATTCCGCATCGCACAATAACAATTCGGATGGGTACGAACGCATCGCCCGTTTCCACGTCAGCCAGTATGCTTATCTCGCGTCCAAACTGGACAGCATGCAGGAAGGGGATGGCACGGTGCTCGACAATACCTGCCTGATGTTCCTTTCGAATCTCTGGATTGGACGCAAGCACGACAACTTCAGATTGCCCTTGGTGCTCGCCGGCGGACTCGGCGGCACGCTCGAAACCGGACGCTCGCTGAATTATCTGAATGCCAGCGAGGATAATCGCAAGATGTGCAGCCTTTACCTATCGCTGATGGATCGCTTTGGGGTGAAGCTCGACAATTTTGGCGATTCGCAGACCCGGCTCGAACGTCTGTAGGGGCCGTTCCGTCCGGCCTTAACGTCCTTTCAGAAGCCGGGCCACGAAAATCGACACTCCAGCCACGCTTGTAAGCAACAAAGTGCCGGGCTCTGGAATCGAAGCCGTGACGGGAGCAACGGCACTGATGGAACCGTACGGAAGATTCGCGAAGATCAGCCCCTGATTCAAATCGTTACTGGAAGAGGTTACGCCGATCGTAGTGGTTCCGGCGGCTAGCGCCGTAAAGCGGAGAGTGGCCAGCATCAGCGGGCCGCTAAAGTCGGCTGGACCAATTCCCGCGAGACTAGTGGCAAATCCAGCTACCATAGGCGTGCCTCCAAAAGCACCAGACACATCCGTAAATAGAGCCCCGGGAGTTTCTCCGAGATACTTGAAAATGCCCGCGTTCCCGATCGACACATTAAACCCGTAGCCCTCCACCAGATCGCCCGCCGACCGGCCGGCGAAAACGTTGGTTGTCTGGACGACCACGTCGAAGGACGATCCCACCGCCACAGGCGACGTGGCACTCAGCGAAATTGTGGCGGCATGAGCCAGCAGGGACACGGCGAAAAAGCATAGAGTTGTTTTCATTGGAAGTCCTATTGTATAAAAGCGCGGTAGGCGGCGGCCCACAGACGGTAATCGTTGAGAGTGATTCTTCCATCTCCATCGAAATCGATGCGGCGGTCGACAGCGGTTGCATTCTTTCCCAAGGCTGAGATGATTACTCTTTGATCTGCCGCGTCCACCACGCCATCGTCATTCAGGTCGCCCGCCAGGGGATTGAAGCCGATCACAATGGGATCGTGGTCCGAAGCCGCGAACGGATCGGCACCATAGTAGGCGATCTGGGCCGCCGCGCTCTTGTTGACGCTGCTCAGCGCTTCCAGAGAACTGGGCTCGTCGGCGTTGATGTGCCACTCCGCGACGCTTCGAATCAGCGGATTGAACGCGGAGTTCACCAGCGCGTGATCCAGGTATCCGGCCTCGGACCCGAAGTTGTAAGAGTAGGCACCAGGGCCAATCAGGTCCGCGATCAGGTCCCGGTAGCCATTAGCTTGCAGATACTGGATCGGATCCTCTCCATAATATGCGTTGAAATCGCCCACCAGCAGGAGCTTGCGATCAGCACCGGCAGGGTCGCCAGTCGGATTGCCAGCCAGCCAAGCCGCGACGTTCTGCGCGAAGTTCAATCGGAGTCCATTGCAGTTGCCTTGGAACGGATCGTCGCTGGCCCCGCCGCACGCGCTCGATTTGGACCGGAGGTGGTTCACCACAAACGTGAATGTTTGCCGGGAGGCTTTAGGACCAGATCCCGGTTGAAATGTTTGGGCGAGGGCCGGACGGTTGGTGTCGTTTTGATAGTAGAGTGCCGGCATTCCTATTGGCGTAACCCGGTCAGCTCGATAGATGATCGCGCTGCGAATCGCGTCGGTCCCGTTGTTCGATCCCTGGCCCAGCGTATCGATGAACGAGTACGGAGTTGAGGGCGGATTCGCGCACGTGCCTATACCTCCGGCCTTCTTGCAATTGAGCCCATCCACCAGCGACTGCAGTGCGACATTAGTGTATGCGCCGCCATTAGTATTGCCATTAGCGAAATTTTGGACTTCGCTAAGTCCATAGATGTCGGCGTCCATCGCGCTCAGCTCTTCGATCACTTTCGTCTTTTGATGCTCGAACTCGGTCTGGTTCTGCGCTCCCCTGCTGCTCAGCGTGGTGAAGAAGTTCAGCACATTGGCGCTGACGGCCCGGAAGCGGCCTCCTACATTCGCCAAAATTGGAAGAACGTCGGGGCGGGCGTTGGCGTTGTGAAACGTTACCGGAGCCGTGGGCTGGATGCGGTACTCGCCAAATCGGTCGTCGAGGACGCCGATCAACGGGGCGTTGGTCTTGCTGGTTGGATCGTAGTTCACGATAGCGCCAACCCGCAACGTGTTCGATGCGCTTAAGCCTCCCTGCGGGAACAGCGTCGGGTAGAGATTCGCGTTGGCGAGTGAGCTAGCGTCGTCCAGAGCGATCACGCTGCGGGCGTTCAAGCTGGCGCGGGCAGCCCAGGTGGACCGGTCCGACGACGACGTTGGAGTATAGAGAACGGAGGGTGCAAGATCAATCTGATCGAAGGTTCCGAGGCTGAAGTTGCCAGTGACGGTCAGCGGCTGCACAATCTGCACGGCCATTCCCTCATAACGCTCCAGATCTCCCAAATTGGCGGCCGGGAGAGAAATCGCAGTACGGGTGAACGGGTTGCCGCTGCTGCAGACGAGCTTGTCTTGCACGGTGCCGATTTCTGTAAGGGTAGAGCTCTGCGTGGTGCCGAGGACGGAGCCCGAGGATGAAAATTCGTCGATCTTGCCCTTGACCCGCACACGGTCGCCTATGTTCACGTCCGCGCCGATGAGGTTGTCGAAGATGAAGATGCCTTCCGAAGTGAGCGGGTCGGAGTCCCAGGTAGCGTCGGGCTCCTGAAGATAAAATCCCTTTAGTTGCGAGGAGGATTGAAAATCGCCTACGACGATTCCTTCAACTTCTACGGTTTGCCCCGCCAGCGGGCTGGCTGGGCCGGTTCCCTGAATTGTGTGGATGGCGGTGGAAGTTTTCACGCCAGTCTCGCACGCGAAGGCGATTGCGGGGCTGTAGGATTGGGAGACGGAGCCGTTGGAGCATGTGGCATTCACCGTGAAATTGAAGGTGCCCGAAAAGGCGGGAATGCCAGATAGCACGGCCGTATTGCCATTGCCGGAGAAGGTAAGTGAAACGCCAGGAATGGGAGAACCTGTGAGGCTAAAGCTGCATCCCGCTCCGTTAGCCACAGTCAAGGTTTGAGTGTAGTTCGCGCCTTCAAAGCCGTTTGGCAACGCGGCCGGAGACAGTAGCAAAGACATCGGGCCAATCACGGTGAGCGCGATATTGAAGGTCGTCGAACGCGACTGAGAATCGGAGACGATACAAGGCAAGGAGAAGGCTTGAGCTGCGGTCGCGATCGGCAGAGTGTATGAGGCAGAGTAAACATTGGCTCCCGAGTTGGGCAGCGCGAAGGTGGAAGCGCCGCCGATAGAAGTCAGGTCGCAAGCTACCGCGATACCGGTCGATGAGGGATTCGCTCCGGGGGTGACGGTGGCGGTCAACATCGTAACAGTCCCAGGCAGCGACGGATTCGGCGATGCCGACCCCAGGCTGGTCGGATTGGACGATACTGAGGCCAACGGAGTCAAGGAGAAATCGTCGATGGCTAATCCGTCATCCGCTCCCGTGGCGTTGAAATCCACCCAGCGGATGCAGAAGTTCTGGCCGTTGGCAATACTCAGGCCGGTGATGGTGGCGGAGAGTGCGGCTCGGTTCGCAGCCGCGTTGCCGTCCAGCGCGCCGATTGTGCCCGTGGTAGTGGGCGAGGAGAAGGTGAGTGAGGGAAACGCGGTATAGGTTCCAGTGGCAATGCTGGAAGTTCCTACCGAGTATCCGAAGTCAAGACGGTCGGCTCGTCCTGCAGTGCCTAAACGCCATTGCTCGCCGGTGTAGGCGATGGCGAGCGAGATGAGGGTTACCCCGGTGCTGTTCGTAAAGCAGGCGCCGATGGTTGGTGTAATCGTGCCGCTCAGAAGCGTTCCGAAGGAGCGGTCGCTGCTACCGACGGATCCGAAACTGTAGGTGTCGCCGGCATTGCTGCTGCCATCCCCGGCTTGATAGCTGCTGTTCACGTTGGGGCTAGTACCTGTCTCGCTGAGTTGCCATCCAGCGGGGAGTGCGGAGGACATTCCAGTGCTGGCGAGCGTATCGAAGTTCTGAGTGTACGGGGACCCGGCCACGGTGAGCGACGCTTGTGCGGAGAGCCGAGTCACCGGGCACGTTAAAGCGGCGAGGGTGTAAAAAGTCAAGGCCAAGCTGTTTCGCATAACTGCAATCGCTCCTCAGATGGCCAAAACGGCCATTGACGATTGTACAACTCAGCAAGTTAAGCCCTAGTGAAATTTTGACTGCGGCTTAGCGGCGCGGGGGTGTATTGCGGACATTGGCTTGATCGAGAATTTTTTGCCCATCCTTTTTCTTACCGTTTGCAGTGAGGGCTGCCGCGTAGGATTGAGCGGCCTTGGAAAGCTGGATGGGATCGTTTTGCAGGCCGTTAGAGAGCTTTCTATACCAGTCCTGGCTCGTGGAGAAGTCCTTCAAATATGCGTATGTGGCAGCCAGCCCGCTTACGGCCATCTGATAGTTCGGGTTAGAGAAGGATTCCGGCTTCCACAGCTCCTCCATTTTCTTGTACACCTTCCGAGCTTCCTCGTAGTTTTGGTGCCTCCGCTGATATTGGGCAAGAGTAGAAAGCGAAGTGGTGATCTCCTCGCGCGAGCGGCCAAGTTTCTCCTGAATCTGCTCGGCGTGAGCGGTAGCTTCGATGGCGTTATCGAGATTGCCCGATTCTCCGTAAGAATTGGCAAGGAGATGGGACGCCAGGGCCACTTCCTCGCTTTCACCTCCGGCTGCACTCGTGAAGATTTTCAAACTTCGTTGACCGTAGTCTGAGCTCTTGTCGTAAGCTTTTCGTACTAAATAGAAGTTCGCGAGGGAGTAGTAGCCCCAGCCTTCGTCTGCGCTGTTTTCGCCGAATACTTTGCGCCGCGCATCCAGGTTTTCAAGATACAGCTTTTCGGCTTCGTCAAACCGGCCCTGCCTCAAGTACGCTCCTGCGATCTGGTCGAACTGTTCTACCGGCGGAAGCGAATCCGGAGCAAGATTCTTGGACAAAGCCAGGCAGCCCTCGAACGCCTCGTTGGCGCCCTTGCGGTCGTTATTGCTCATTCTGAGTTCACCGATGTGAAAAAGAACGGTTGCGAGGATGCCGGCAGGCGGCTGGGCACCGGGCTTGGTGAGGATAACGCGCGCCTGCTCGTACAGACTGGCAGCCTTGTCGAAGTTTTTTTCCGCTTGCGCGATGGTTCCGAGTCCATCGAGAGCGGCGGCCTGGAGAGGGCTGGCCTCCGCGTGGCGTTGACGCAGCGATTCGATGATTTGGTCGAACAGGGTGCCGGCTTCGGCATATTTTCGATTCAAAACGTAGCTCTGTGCCAGCGCTTGTTGGGTGGAAATAAGTTTCGGATCGGAAGGAGATTTCTCCCGCAGGTCCCGAGCCTTGACGAGCAGCGCCTCGGCATCCGAGGGACGGTGAGCGACGCGCATTCTCCGGGACAGCGTTTCGTACAAATCGGCCGCTTCTCCAAACTTCTTACGCGCAACCAATACTTCCGCCAATCGGAGTTGCAGATCGCCAACATTCATGCCTTGGAGGGCTTGGGCGTTTCGGCTGCTTAAGAGGAAGCGGAGCATATCTTCGGCCCGGTCGTATTGCTCGGCTGCGGAGAGATCTCTTGACAACCTTTCGATCAAGCGGGCGTCGCCGCTGGAGAGAGCGTCCGAGGCGGCCTTCCTGGCGGCCAGCCACTGATCGATGTAGTTTGCGACCTGGCGAGATCTGCCGGCTTCTACCGACGTGGTCACGATGGTGAGAATGATTCCCGTGCGTTCCGACTGGGGTCCTTTGGCGCGTTGCACCGCTTCAAGCGCGGTTTGAGCAGCCTTCATGCTCTGGTTCCAGAGCTGCTGCTCCGCATAGCAGGAGGAAAGATTCATCCAGCCGTTCACAATCGCGGGGTGATCGGCAAGCTTGGGCAGCACGCTCTCGTAAAGGCTGGATGCCTCCCGAAATTTCCGCTCGCCATAGAGAGAGTCCGCCAAACCCTTGCGGGCGGCGGTCAGCAACTGCGGTGTGATCCCCTGCGCCTGCTTCACGACGCTCTCGAATTGTTTCTCGGCAATTGGGAAATTCTTTTGATCGAGACTGATCTCGGCTTGCGCGAACTCCACCGTGAACCGCTCCTTGTCGGAGGAGGACAACGATTGGCCCTTCCCCTTGAGCCAGCCGGTCAGGAGGGCGTTGGCTTCGTCGTGCTTGCCGTTGCCGTGCAGCAGCAGTCCCAGTTCGCGAGCGGTTCTCATGCGCAGCGCCGAATCCTTGGCGATTAAACGGTCCTCAACAGCGAGGGCGTTGCGATAGACGGCTTCGGTTTCCACTGCATTGCCGGGCGCCAGGTCAGCTAGTTCCATCCGGGTGACAGCGGCGGCCAGCGAGTTCTTCCCCAGAGTAGTTTCCTGAATCGCGAGCGCTTCGTCCAGGATGCGTTTGGCTTCCTGGGACTTGCCTTGCATGCGGTAAGCCCGGCCCAGGTTCGAAAGCGTGAAGGCGAGATCCGGATGCGCGGTTCCGAAGAAACTTCGTTGCACCGCTTCGGCTGCCTTCAACTGTTCGATAGCCTTGACAGGATTGGTGCGCGACAGATATAAGACGCCCAGGTGACTGCGGGAGCGGGCGGTCTCTGGATGCTCCTTTGTGTGATTTCTGCTTTCCGAGTCGATTGCATCCTTTAAGTCGGCTTCGGCGTCCGTCAGCAAGCGTTTGGAGGAATCTTCGGAACCGGCCTGTTCACCCTTGGCTAGTTCCAACATGGCTAGCGCATCGGAGGTCTGGAAGAAGACATCGCTCTCAGTCATGGTCCTGCGAGTGGCCTCGTTGGACTTGTTTAGCTCTCGCGAAGCCACATCCAGACTTCCTTCCCGCAAGGCTAGAAGGCCCAGGCCCAGCGATGCGCGGGCGGCGAGCCAATGGTCGGCTCCGTGTTTTTCCGCCAGCTTGCGGGCTTGCGCGTACTGGGCAGAGGCTTCGGCGAAAGCCTCCAGCTCTCGGGCAAGATCCGCGGCGCTTAGGGCGGCGTAGGCCCGTTCAATCGCGTCGGGCGGAAGTTTTTCGGCCAAGGCAAGCGTCTGTTGCACGCGACTGCGCGCTTCTTTGAAATTGCCTGTCAATCGGCGCAGGTCGGCTGCACCGGCGTGCAAGCGGACCGTCCATCGCTCTGATTCTGGCGAATTGGGGAGCGCCATGCCAAACGCCTTTTCGTAGTCCGCCGCTGCTTCCGCGTACTGAGCCATACCTTTCTCCGCTTCGGCGCGAAAATACAGAAGCGGGGCGCCGGGCTGGACTCTTGGCATCTTGATGAGCGCCAGTGCAGCACCGTAGTATCCGACACAGTTATCCGCCTCGGCCAAGAGAATCACGAGACGATTGAATTGAGTCGAATCCAGACTAAGGATCGTTTTCGTGCCTAGAATGGGTTCCAGTTCGTTATAGGCGGCCTTGCATGCGCCTTGGCCGAGTGAGTGTTCTGCGCTGGCCAACCTCTCAGACGGGGTTTGGGCAGCGAGGGACCCCAGCGCCGCAATGATGAGGGCTGCCTTAATCACGGGCGGAAAGAAATGGATGGGTCGCCACACTTTGAAAAGATTCTCTATTTTAGCGCCCGGAAATACAAAGTAAAGCCCGTGACCGGTTCGGTGCTCATATTGCGAAGCTGAAGCTTGAAGCCGTTAGCGGCGGATGGACTGCTTTCGATGACCATCCGGCCCAAGCCGCTTGGATCGATTTGGATCGGGGAGGCGGGCAACTCGCCGGCTGCCAATGAGCCGGAAGAGGCCGAGCTTGCCGTAATGCTGAGGACATCGCCGGGCTGCAATTCACCTTTCCAGCGAATATGAACTTGGGGGGAGGTCGTGTCCGCAGTGCCGACACCTGACCGAATGTTGAGCAATATCGGCACTCGGACCGTCGGCTGGCCCGCGGAGCCGATGAGCAACACTGCGGCATGGCTGCCGACGCTCAATCCAGCGGGGCGGATGTTAACCACGACGCCTGATGGCGCCTGGGATGTGATCAGCCAAGCGGCGTCCTTGGGATTCTGCAACGCGATCGACGGAGGTCCTCCAGAGACGGATAAGAAACGGGGGCCGGGAAGGGGGTTGCCGTCGCGGTAGTCGAAACTCACGCTGGCCGGTTGCACGCGCAGGGCAGCAGGCGGTGGGTTCGTATTTCCAACAGACTTGCCGATCACATCTAAGTGGACCGGGATGGCCATGCTAGTAAACGGGCGACTCTGATCGGAGGAAGCTATCTGAATCTCACCTTCATAGGACGCTGGTTTCAAGCCAGCGGGTTGAACATGCAGCGCCAACTTGTCCAGACTTGCCCCGACCAGAGGATCCGCGGACAGCCAAGTGGCCGTGGAAGTTGCCCTGTATGGGACATGGATGCCTTGAATGCTTATGTCGGCCGAGGGTCTTTCGCTAGAGCCGACGTTATATGTAAAGGACGCTTTCGCGGGGGTGGCACCGGGTTTTTCAATGGGTTGTTTGGTCTTGAAGAGGCCTGAGGCCATGACGGCCAGCAGCAATCCGGCGGCACCCAGGCCTCCGATGATGACCTTGCCTCGCGGGGATTCCCACAGAGCGGGTGACGGGAGTGTTCCGGTTGATGCGAACATGTCCCGCTGGGCAATGGGTCGGGGTTCGAGCACCCCCAAGGCTGCGGTTTCCACAGCGGGGGAGTCTCCATTCGCCTTGGGGACTTGAAGTTGGGGAGCCGGAAAGAGTTTGGTTTCAGCGGCCGATGAATCGAGGGCGACCGGCTGCTCCGAGGTTTTGGTTTCCCGACGCTCTTGTTCCCTGCGGGCAGCTTTGCGGGCATCGGCCTTTTTGCGTTCTCTATCTTTGCGGGCGGCCTCGAGCAATGCGGCCTGTTTGCGTTCTTCTTCCTTGCGGGTCGCTTCTAGCGCTGCAGCTTGCTTACGCTCCTCTTCCTTGCGGGCAGCCTCGCGAGCTTCGATCTCTTTCCGTTCTTGTTCTTTGCGGGTCGCTTCCAAGACAGCGGCTTGTTTACGCTCTTCTTCCTTGCGGGCGGCCTCGCGAGCTTCGATCTCTTTCCGTTCTTGTTCTTTGCGGGCTGCTTCTAGCGCTGCAGCTTGCTTACGCTCCTCTTCCTTGCGGGCCGCCTCGCGAGCTTCGATCTCTTTCCGTTCTTGTTCTTTGCGGGCCGCTTCCAAGACTGCGGCTTGTTTACGCTCTTCTTCCTTGCGGGCGGCCTCGCGAGCTTCGATCTCTTTCCGTTCTTGTTCTTTGCGGGCTGCTTCCAAGACTCCGGCTTGTTTACGCTCTTCTTCCTTGCGGGCAGCCTCGCGAGCCTCGATTTCTTTCCGTTCTTGTTCTTTGCGGGCGGCTTCTAGCGCTGCGGCTTTTTTACGCTCTTCTTCCTTGCGGGCAGCCTCGCGAGCTTCGATCTCTTTCCGCTCTTGTTCTTTGCGGGCCGCTTCCAGGGCTCCAGCTTGTTTGCGCTCCTCTTCCTTGCGGGCACCCTCGCGAGCTTCGATCTCTTTCCGCTCTTGTTCTTTGCGGGCTGCTTCCAAGACTGCGGCTTGTTTACGCTCTTCTTCCTTGCGGGCGGCCTCGCGAGCTTCGATCTCTTTCCGTTCTTGTTCTTTGCGGGTCGCTTCTAGCGCTGCAGCTTGTTTACGCTCTTCTTCCTTGCGGGCAGCCTCCCGAGCTTCGCTCTCTTTCCGTTCTTGTTCTTTGCGGGCCGCTTCCAGGGCTGCGGCCTGTTTACGCTCTTCTTCCTTGCGGGCGGCCTCGCGAGCCTCCGCTTG
>JBBRRB010000040.1:0-55438 GCA_038225555.1 Bryobacterales bacterium | reverse complement strand
TCGGCGTGGATGATATCGCTGATCCTCTACTCCCCACAGCAACGCCTGCGGCGTGGATGCAGGCCCCGTTTCCAACTCCCGTTCCCAATCCGGGTCACTTCAGACAAGCCCTACTGGGTCACTTTTGCCAAGCGCCGAAGAGCACGCGTTAATAATCTTGATTTTGCCTTTGGCACTGAGACCGACTCTAAGCCTTACGGCATGATCCCCCGCATCTTGCCGGGGCATACCTACCTTGCGGACCTCGGTGAGCCACACGGGGTTGAGAACGATCCTCCTCTGGCAATTGCCGAGGACGGAGGTGCCAATAGGTCTCACCTGATCAGCCAACTCAAGCAGTACGCGGATCGCTCTTCCAGAGGGATACTGTGCGTCTTTGCTTCGGGCAAAGCGTACATATTGCCTCATAGCAAGCCGGGCGTTACGGCGATGGATGTCGAGAATCCTGAGACGTGGAAGGATCTGACCGGTGTTGGTTCCGCCGGACTGGCGTACAGCGGAATCAAACAGTTGAGTATTGAAATAAGCGGTCTCGGATTAAAGCAGAAGGCAACTGGTACGCTCGAAGCGGCTGTATACCATTACTGCTTTGCGATGCGACTTGCTCTTCGAATCAACTCGATTCCAGGAGCCGACACGCTTGGCGGAAATCTTTTTATCTTATGGTGCCAATTGTTAACAGAAGTCAAGCACAGGCGGAGGAGCCTATGGGGTTCTATTCAAACTGCCAGCGCCACAGCTGGGAGCGTCTTGATGGGTGGCGCCACTAATGATTTCGTCGAGCAGGCATGCGATATGTTGCGTGATTTCATCGCACAGCAGGCAAAGGCGATGCTCGCGGAGGCCGGGTCTGAGACTGGGTTGCTTTCATTGCCAAGCGAGGCGACGACCGAACTTCCGAAGCTCCGGTTACGTCGCCGGCTGCGAAGCCTGATGTCGAAACCGGAGGAACCTGACAGCCTGATTGAAATCCTTCGCGTATCAGAGACTTTGGGAGAGCTCGAAGTAGGAGCGGAGAGCCTTTATGAAGCGTTGGTTGAAACGGACTTCCTAGAGATTCTCTGGTATTTCGGCTTAGCAGGACACGCAGCGAATCGGGTAGCGGAGGGAAAATCTTCTCCCGATCCCGCAACCGCTACCAACTTTGAAACAATTTGGGAGTTGTACCTGAATTGGCGTCGTCGAGCCGTGCGGCCTGGCGCATCATACTCTTTTGTCGCTGCCGTGATGGCAATTGAACATTTCGATCTATTGCGATCGCGGTCAGTAGCGGGAGGAGGGGCATTTGGCCACCGACTCTCGTACGAGGTAGCGCAGCTGGGATCACGCGTTGCTCGCGATGCAATCCAGCTACTTGTCCCCGAAGGTGGTGGCGGCGGCCTCGATTCCCTAGCTTTGGCTGAACAGGCTAGCGCGCGGGCCCTAACCGATTGGATGGGGCGAACTCACGCCAACAATCGCCTCGTCCTTCGTGGGCTCACAGGCTCAGTTGGAGAGATCGCAAGCGCATCGGCGGAAGAAATCCTTCAGCTTTCAGCGCAGACCGGCCCGGCCATCCTGTATTACATCTCAGTGAACGACGGATACATCCTGTGGGGTGTCTTCCCAGATGGTGCTTGCCTCTGTTTGCGACTCTCGGGCGTCTCTGAAGTTCTTGCACGACTGTTTCACGCTTTCCCGTTTACGTTCAGACCACCGGTGCTTTCCCGTGTAAAGTCCACCGTCGTTGCCGCCGCGTCGGGAATAAAAGCCAAACCCATCACCTCTTTACTATTGGAAGTTGCCCAGCTGCTGATTCCCTTGGAAGTCCGTTCTAGATTAACGGCCCTAGGCGTGAAGACCCTCGCGATCATCGCGGACCAGACCATGCAGTTTGTTCCATTTGCATGTTTATTGCTTGATGACGGACTATATCTAACTGACCAATTCAGCATCGTGTATTGGCCTTCGGTCACGGCCTACCTCCTCTGTTTGCGAGCCGAGGCACGCTATGCTTCTAGTGATACCGAGTCACCTGCGTCGTTGATTTTGGCCGCCCCCGATTTCACATCCTCCTTCTCCGCTACCTATCGCGGCCTAAAGCAGCAGATTACGCTCGAACCATTACCCGGTGCACAAGCCGAAGCAGCACTGGTTGGTCGAATAATCAACGCCACGCCGAGAACCGGAGGACACGCGACGTTCGACGCTCTGATGATGCACTACTATCCATACCGCAACCTTCCCCACGAGCAACAACCTCCCTCGCCAACCCACGTTCCGATTCTTCACCTCGCTACGCATGGCGTTTCAGACTCGTGGGACCCTGCCGAATCATTTGTTGCGTTAACGGACCGGCTGCTCACCGCAGAGTTTCTCTACGACTTTGATCCTGGCTTCCACACTCGGCTTGTAATGCTAAGTTGCTGTCAGACCGCGTTAGGTTACGTCCATCCGGACAGCATCAGAGGAATAGCAAACGCCTTTCTCGTAGCGGGAGCCTGCACAGTCGGCTCGACCCTCTGGAATGTTGACGATGACGCCAGTGTAGTCTTTATGGGCAGATTCTATAGCCAACTTGCACAAGGCCACAATGTGGCTGATGCGAGCGTCGCTGCTCAAAGGGAAGTACGATCGCATCGAGAATGGGCTCATCCCTTTTATTGGGCTCCATTCAAGATGAGTGGCAGTTATGCGAATCCTCTTAGCAGAAACAAATAGGTACTTGGGCGAACGCGGCCGGCTTAGCTCTCAGGCAGCGGCAGTTTTAGCGGCAACCCTCATCAGCTTTTTGGCACTTCGTTCATCCTCGTCCGGAACTCGGACAAAAGCTCGGACCCAAAGATCGGACCCTTGCCAACTCACGTCGTGAATGATAATGAACGTTGTCATTTGCATCCGACGTTACTCGGCGACTGCCGCCGCCTCTGAGTCCGGCTCTGAGAAATTGAACGTCGGGTGTGTCACGCGCTACTCGGAGAATGCTGGACCGGCCAGCCCGAGACCGGCGAGCATCGCTCCCCGTGAAACGCCGCTCACGGAATTGACCGTCAAAAGTCGCGCAGCGCTTACCGAATGTTCGCGTCCACGTTCCAGATCGGCACCAACCCGGCGATTGTAGGTACTTCAAATCGAGACCTGTTCGTCCTCGGCCTTTGCTATTGTTGATTCGAAGAGAATTTCCGGTACGCTTGCAAACTTGCATCTCACAAGCTTCACCCCCGACAATCAGGAGACCGGCAACGAGGAACTGCGCCCTTGGTTCTGCTCTTTCTGCTTTGCTCGGCGCTTCAGGGTGTTCTCTCTGGCCTTGGCACGCTCGCGGAGCAATATTTGAGCTACAGAGCGCCGGTCGGGCGTAAGCTGGTTCCACCTCGGGATCGAAGAGCGATAAGCGATACGCCACCTCTTGGGCCTCGGAATGTGCGCCCATTGGGGGTCGTTCATAATTTGTAGCGCTGTGCTGACGTCTCGCCGGGGCTTGCGGCCTCGCTTGGCGTGGGTGCGCAAGCTGTTGCTGAGCGCCTGGGCCGCTGCCCGGGCGACTTGTTTATTTTTTAGTTGATCCTCAAACCGCGTTTTGAATTCTTGTCGAAACTGGCTCAGGGCTTTCCGCATTTCCGCAGGCAACTGGATCAATCGGCGTGGACTAATCTTTTTCGGGGTCATGATACTTCCTTTGCCAGAAAGGGTTCTTTGTGGCAGGCTTCCAGGAAATTCGGAATCCTGTTCGTTTCCCGTGTTTTAATCGGGCTGGGCGTCGATACCGTTTTGGCAAGGTCGCAGGCGCGGCGTACTGAGGTTTGACTCGTTCCCATGGCTTTGGCAATCTCGCTCCATGACAACCCTTGCGCCCGAAGGTCGTTCACCTGGTCGCGGCGGAAGATCACCCGCGGTCGGCCGATCGGCTTGCCGGATTTGGTTCCCGTTCGCCGGACGCGCTCGAGACCAGCTCGACTTCTCTCGCTCATGCGGATGCGCTCCTGCTTGGCAATCCATGCCGCAACCGCGATTAGCAGTTCGCCTGATGACCCGGTGGTCCGAAAGTGCTCCTCGGTGTAGGAGATAAAATCTACGCCGTGCGACTTCAGACGCTTGATGTGCTCGAAGGTCTCGGCCACTCCCTCTCGGGTGAGGCGGTCTAAAGCCCACACCAACACGACATCGAAGGCCCGCTTAGATGCAGCTGAGAACATTTCTCTGAACTCGTCACGCTTGGAATTCTTCCCGGATGCCTGGTCGATGTATTCACGCGAGACAGTCCAGCCCTGGTGCCCCGCGAATTCTCGGAGCTGCAGAAGCTGGTTCTCAACATCCTGCTGCTTGTCTCGGGTGCTTACGCGGGCGTAGATAGCAGCCCTCATACTATAATCCTCAAGCTCGCGCAAACGAGTTCTTCCAAGCTGTCGGTTGCATCCTCCGGGGATTCGTCACCGTTGAGCTCTTCGATGAGCTTTGCACGAAGGTCCCGAAGTTCTTCCTTGTCTAGGGGTTCGAATGTATAGCCTTCTTGCTTCAGCCCGCTGACGACCTTCCCGTAGTCGCGTGTGATCGTCGCATCGGCGAGGGATGCACACCTCTGCAATTTGGCATGGCGGCGCTCTCCCTTCTCGATGAAAGCATTCCGTAGACCGGTAAGCACGCTTTCGGGTGTATCTGCGGGTTTGTTCGCAAGGGCAGCGCGGAGTTTACCGGTTACTGTTTCCCGCTCTTGATTCGTCAGGCCCGCCATCAACAGAATGGTACCTGCCGTGTTAACCAGATGGTCTCGCAATCTCAATCCGTCCTGCGACTGCTTCCGCTCGGCCTCATTCTTGAACCGCGCGCCTATCTCGCCAACCAGCGGAATTAAAGCCTGGGCAACAAGCTTATCTATCTGAGTCCTGGACATCCCTTGCGGCGCGTTCTCAAGTTTTGCCTTGGCAAGATCGACTGCTCTTTCCAACTCGGCGTTCGTATGGCCTTTGGGCAAGCTCTGACGGAGGAAAGCAATGCAGGCGTCACAATGCTGTTGGTGCTCGAACTCCTTTTTGATTGCCTGAACTGCCAAGATGGCGGCTGCCTCAAGGTAGGATTGCGGTGCTTGTTCCTTGCCGTCTAGTGCCGTCCATGCTGCTGTAGTGGCGCGGGCGGCCCATGGCGAGCTCACGCGTCTCGCTTCGAACGGTAGACTCTGGACGGCACCCTCAACCACTCGTGTGAGCATTTTCTTCCGCTCGAACGGTTCTAGAAGGGATCGCACCGCGTCGATAACGAGTTGCTGCGTGCTCGCCAGATCCTGAGTGTCGCTCACGTGTTCGAGATTGGCCCGGATCAGTTCCGGAAGCCTTGGCAGGACGTCCGTCGGTGTCTCCCAGGGAAGCTCCTTGATGCCAAAGGCGACTTGGGCTTCAAGCCACGTAGCACGGCGCTTCTCCGCGGCTGCCAAGCGGTCGGCTTCTTGAGCCTCGGTATCCTCTTTCTTCCTTTCTAGAGCTGTCTTCCTCGTGTCCGCGTCAAACCATTTCGATTGCTCAACGATCTGTTTCCTGAAGCCGATGGCCTCGGCCATATTCTTGAGCTTGAGCACCTCCTCAACGCTGGCAATCAAATCTTGCGATGGTGGCGCGTAGAGGCCGGGAGGGATGACTTCGACCTCGGCTCGCTTCCGTTGCGGCGGGGATGTCTCCGCGTCCTGTTCGCTGGGACGCGGCAGCGTGTGAGGGATTTGCGGGATTCCGGTCTGCTTGAATGTCTGAACAGCAGTCGCGGGAATCATCCATCGGCCCGTCTCGGTTTGGATGGCGTCCGGAATCAGATTCGCCTCCGCTAGTTGGCGAATTCTACTATTAGGGATTCCCAGCTCTCTAGCGGCTTGTCCAGTCGTGAAAAAGTCCATTCATTTCTCCTTCGTTCCGAATCGTTCTGAAATCGTTCAAACATCGTTCAAACATCGTGGGAACGTAACATAATCGTCAAATACTTGACGATTTGCGGTTATTTGCGCTCCAGAATCGCTCCGTATGGGGCCAAAACCGCGCCGTCATGACCCGAAGAACCCGCTCTCCTCGGGGCGTCTTCCCGTTATTCTTCCTTGCTGGTTTCGAAACCGGTGAGTCTGACTCACTGCCGTAAGTTGCTGATATTAAATACGTTATTGCAGTTCGGTGAGTCCGGTGAGTCGAATGGGGGAAGTTTCTCATATGCACTGATAAAGCCATAATCTCGATATTTTTCCTTCGCGTGAGGGGGAGTGAAAAAGACTCACCTGACTCACTGACATGAGCCAAGATGTTGAAAAAACAATCTTTTGTCGGTGAGTCTGACTCACTGGACTCACCACTAGGTCCTCCCTCCCCCGCTGTTCGGGTTGACTACCTGCCAAAGTGCAGCGCGCTGTTTTGTCCCAGGTCGCTCCAGGTGAACGCTGGAATCGCCAAAGCGCTTGCCGACCTTCTCCGCGAAAGCAATTCCTATCGCCCTCTGAAGGCCATCGCTTCTTTCCCTGTTACCTGCTAGCCAATCCGGCAAATTGTCCAACAACTCAGCAGCTCGCTTGGACGGCTCATTTTGATTCTCTGACTTCTCGTTGATAATCGCGACCAAGTCAGCAGACCGAAACGGCGCACCATGCAGAATGGAATCGACTGTCAGGAGAAAATTCTCCCACTGGGTGCTTTCTCCGTCGGCTTTCGAGTACAACTCATCTGTGTTCTCCAAAAAGCAGGACACATTTGCGTGCTGGAGAATTCCCCCAATCGTGGTTGTCCAGTTTTCAAAGCTTCCAACCGGGCTAACTTTCGGCTTCGGTCTACCAGCCTTAAACCATGCGGTCGCGAGGGTGAGCAAGGAAGCAAGCAACTTCCCCCTATTGGCACGAACCCACCCCTTCAAATCCGGGTGCCGGAACCCGGTTCGGCCATGAGGCTTCGAAGTCTGCGCGTCCATTCGAATCCAATAGCATCGGCGCGGCATGTCGCCGCCGAGTTGGATGTTGTTGCCCGTCGCGATCCACGAGCAACGAATGGGCAAGTGCAGGTCTTCGGACTTTCCGAGCAAACGATCAGCATGAACGCTAGCGGTGAGAATCTTACAGAATTCCCCCGAGTCAAGTCGCCGGTTGATGTTGTCAATTACGATCACAGTCGACCCCTCGCGGAGCGTGCTCGTCAATTGTTTCCGCAGTTCGTCGTTATCTCGGGGAAGTGAGACCAGCGCTCCTTCCCTTCCTGTCGCAATCAGCGATAGCACTTCGGCCAAGAGAGTTTTGCCCGATCCCGCAGCCGGGGCGTCCATCAGCGCCAACGGAGTGGGACCCCTGATAGCGGGACGGCAGACCGGTGTGAGAAGAGCAGCAATCGCGTTAGCGCGACTTGCCAAGCCCACAAAAGGAAACTCTCCGATGGCATCATCAATGCACTCCAGAGCTCGCTTGATGTCGTTGCAGTCTGGGGCGGTAGAAACAGCGGGCATAAGAAAACCATGGATCGGTGCATAATATAGCGCTGTTGCGGGGTCATATCCCGGAGAGGTGATTATGCTCCCGTCAGGCCGTAACGCAGGCGACTCAATCAAGGCCTGCAACGGGGGGAATTCCCACTCTGAACCGGACAGGTTACAGATATCAAGGACCATATCTTTGGGCGGCGAACAGCTTTTGGTTTTCGGGCCATTTTTGGTCATGACGTTTCTGACATAGTTCGCGGCCCTCGTACAGTATCCCCTCAGCGCATCAGGCGTGATATCTGATATCGAGTACCGCCCGGTCTCCTCTTTTCGGATTGAGACCATGTTGCCGCTGCGCTCGAAGAGGCTGGGCGGATCGTTCGCGGCCTGCAGGGCACACAATGACTCCTTCGAGATCTCCCTGAGCTGCCGGTCGTTTGCGACGATACTGGGCAGAGGCTCTGCGGGTTTTTCCTTGCCAGTCTCGCCTTCCAACTTGAAGTCGATTCCGACTTCCTTGACGATCGCCAACAGCGCGCATAGATCGCCCCCGGCCTCCACCCAGTCGGAAACGTCTCCTTTGTCGGGAAGGCCTGGAATCTCGACGATGCGGACGGATGCAGCCTTATTCAGGAGCGACTCGCAAACCGCTTTTGCGTGCTTTCGTCCCGCCGCATCGTTATCGGGGAACACGACTATGTGTTTGCCGCGGAGCGAGTCGTCGTACTCCGACTTCCAATTCCCGGCACCCATCGGGTTACAGGTAGCGGTGAGACCTAACGCTTCAACGGCATGAACGTCTTTTTCGCCTTCGCACACGTAGACCGTGTCAGCCTTGATCAGATTCGGAAGGTGGTAAAGAACACGGCGGGTGTCGTCAAGGCTGTTAACCCAGCCTCCCGAACCGTTGGGCCGCCGTTGCCTAAAGTCTTTTGGTGGGTGGTGTCGGGTGACCTGGGAAAGAAGTTCGCCGGCTTCATTGACGTAGTCATAAGTCGCTACAATGCGGCCAAGTTTGGCGCGCCCGGACTGAGCGTGGCCGTTCCTGCACGCGTGACCGTTTTCGAAGCCGTCGTTACGGCCGATGATTCGGAAAATTTCGGCTTTGGCGGATGCGAAGTCTGCCCCGGTTAGCAATTCTTCCAGTTCGAAGATACTGCCCCCGCGCGAGCACCGTGAATGGCAAAACCACGCGCCGGTCTCGATATTGACCGCAAAATTGTCGCGCGTCCCTTTATGCACCGGACAAGGCCCACGCCGTTCGCCACCAAGCGCGCGCTCCCTCAGGTCCGGAACGCGGACTCTCATGTATCGCTGCACCTCGCTTGCGCCAAGCTCAATCATTGGATGGGGTCCCGCCAGCGAATCTCCAGTCGGATATCGCACCTAGGACCGTGACCGACGTGATCTTTGACTGACCGGTAGCTCTACCTCGCGCTGGCACCCATGGCAGCGTAGCGTATAAGACCTCGTACGGGCGGTATGGGCGGCGCGGCCTCACGCGGCCCTCTGGGGCAGCAGTACGCATCCTATCCGCGAAGATTGGCCTCGACCCACTGGGTTAGGGCCCACGCGGGTACGCGGACAGAGCGCCCGCGCCTCACTGTGGTGAGTTCACCCGACGACATCATCATGTATACCGTGGACCGAGCAAGGCCGAGTCGCTGTGACACTTCCCTAGCTCTCAGCAGGAGTTTTTCCTCGGCTGGTGGTGTGTTCGCTGGTCGCGGCATTGTTCGTAGTGGATTGTTAGTGTTGGGCACATCTCTGTGGTACCATGGCGTTGCATGGCCTGCAATGTTTTTAGTATTACTTCAGTATTACCATTAGGAGATTTGATGTTGGGTGATTTCGGCTTGGGGAATGGTCAGTTGGAACGACCCATGAGCACAACGGGATGGCACCTTCCATCAGCCGTTTGGCTGGACGGTTCGGGAAAGGCCATCGAATTCGAACTTGGAGATCAACTTAAGGGGCCAACTGTTGGCCTCTTGGAGAAGTTCTTGAAACTTCGAAACGGCAACACCACCGCCATACTCAGGTTTGCGCGTGAGCACGGTGTTTTGGGAGTGTTGCCATATGGAACTGAGAAACTCAGCGAGCTTACGGTGTCCACTCGTCAGCGAATCCGGTATCTACACCCAGACCAACCAATCGTGCCGCCTCCTAGGACTTTTCAGGCTTTTAATCCAGATATCTTTCTTCGTGATCAAGAGCATGTCGGTCGTTATACCTTCGAAGCGATCGAACTCTGGCAATTTTGGGCTGAACAGTTCACCCGCGCTTTACACGTGGTCGCCAAGCTCCGGCAATGCGAAATTCCGCCCGCGAAAGAGTGGCCGTCGACTGCGGAGCCGCCGTCGACCGAAGCACCAACGGCGTGGATGGAATTTATCATCAGCTCGCGTAGAGAATCGAGCAAGAACCCATGGCAGGAACTTCTTGTCTATCTAAATCAAGAAGTTGGCCGTTGGATAGATGCCGCCGGTATTCGACTCGTTCAAAATCCGCTTCGAAACCGATTGGAATTGTATACCCCATGGCTCTACAGTGGCTTGGTGTTACAAATTGCTTCGGCCATAGTCGGTAGTACTGGCTTCGCTGTCTGTTCGAGTTGCAGCAGTCCATATGCGCCTGCTCGCCAACCCGCCAGGAACAAACGAAGCTACTGTGAAGATTGCAAGAAGCAGTCAGGACGCGACGCCACCCGGGCATACCGCGACCGCCGACGAGTTAAATTGAACTAAACGGAGAGGAAAAGTGTTATGGGAAAACGCGGACAGAACGAAGGCACCATCTTTGAAGAGAATCCCGGAAGGTGGGTAGCCGTCATGCAACTCGGCTATGAGATTGTGGACGGGAACCGCCGCCGCAAGCGGAAAAAGTTCGTCGGGACGAGCCGTAAGGATGTTCAGAGAGGCTTACCGCCGCACTGAATAAGCAACAGCGCGGGGGCGTTGTCACCACGGATCAAAGCACTGTAGCGGCTTTCTTGACGGAGTGGCTCGAATGCACGGTCAAGCCGAGCGTTCGACCGAAAACATACCGGTCTTACGAACAGATGGTCCGCAATCACTTGGTCAAAAGCATGAACTCCGAAACATGGAAAAAGGCAGGTCTCGATCAAGTCGCGGGTATCGGGATTGTGAAGCTTCAGAAGCTCGAAATCAACGCCCTGAGTCGATTCTTTATGGCGAAGGTCGAGGCCGGTAACTCGCCCTCCCTTGTCCGGTATCTTCGAACGGTGCTCAGAATCGCCTTGAACGAAGCGATCCGGCAAAAGCTGGTCGAATCCAACGTTGCCGCTCTGACCCGGCCCGCCAAAGGTGCCTCGCCAAAGATCACGCCATTGACCACGGAAGAGACGAAACGGCTATTCGCGGCCATCATCGGCCATCGATTGGAAGCCCTCTTTACGGTTGCCCTCGCCGTTGGATTGCGGCACGGTGAAGCACTCGCCTTGAAATGGGATGAAATAGACTTGACCATCGGCGAACTTCGAGTTTTTCATACTCTGCAAAGGATCGACGGCAAATTACAGAGAGTAGACCCGAAATCGGAAGAAAGCCGCCGCGTCGTTCCGCTCCCCGACATCTGCATTGAAGGTCTAAAGCGGCACCGAGAGCGCCAGTTCCAGGAAGCTCAGTTTGCCGGGGAAGGGTGGAAGGAAACCGGGTACGTGTTCACTTCCCGTATCGGGACGCCACTGATTGACCGGAACGTGCTACGGGACTTCTATAAGCTCATGGATGCGGCCAAGCTGCCACGCAGACGGTTTCACGACCTCCGCCATGCTTGCGTCAGCCTGCTCGCGGCACAAGGCGTACCCGACAAGACCATTGCCGAAATCGTCGGACATTCAGACGTCCGCCTGACGAGAAATGTATACCAACACGCTTCGGCTGAAGGCAAACGTACCGCCGTATCGAAAGTGGGCGCTTATCTGTCCGGTTTGCCAGGTGGCTCCCCTGTGGCTCCCTCGGTGGCTCCCTTAACCGCCGATCTGAGCATCAATTGATTCCTAAGTGATTAATAATAATGGAGCCACCCGCCAGGATCGAACTGGCGACCTGCTGATTACGAATCAGCCGCTCTACCAACTGAGCTAGGGTGGCTTCCTCCCTAAATTATACGCTACGCTCTTTCACTCCCCGGAAGAAGTCCAGACTTCGCCGGGCGCACTCTTCCCAGCGATAGCGTTGCGCGCGCTTCCTCCCAGCCTCTGCCAGACGCCCCCGCAATTCGGACGTCGTGAGCACGCGTTCCATCGCCGCTGCTGTCTCCACTGCGCTTCTGGCATCCACGAAAATCGCCCCCTCGCCCGCGATTTCGGGCAGACAAGAGTTGTTCGACGTAATCACCGGCACTCCGCACGCCATCGCTTGCGCCACCGGGAACCCGAAGCCTTCATAAAGAGACGGATACACGAACGCCGTAGCGCCCGCAGTCAGCCCAGGAAGTTCCGCCTCGGCCACATAGCCTAAATAGCGGATCCCTTCCATGCCGGAGTTAAGCCTCGCCACGGTTCGCTCGGAGGCCCAGCCCGTCGCACCCGCGATCACCAGATCGTATTCTGCGCGCACATCAGCCCTCAGCAGATGCCAGGCATCGAGCAGCGCGTCCACGTTTTTCCTTGGCTCGATGGTGCCTACGAAAAGGACATACGGACGCCCCGATACTTTCGGCTTGGCGTCGAAGTATTCCTGCGAAACACCGGAGTAAATCACTTGAATCTTCTCCGGCGCAATGCCGAGAATCCTGACCGCATCCTGCTTGCTGTTTTCAGATACTGCGATCAGACCGCTCGCCTTCTTCCACACGTGATCGGCAAAGCTGCGGTCCGCTCGCACATTACCCGCCGTGTGAAGTTCAGGCAGCAGCCAGCAAGTGAGGTCGTGAACCGTCGCCGTCATTCGAACTTTGCTCGGGACCGCCCTCACTTGGTTCGAGAGATGAAATACATCGAATCCCGTTGCCATCCAATCGATCCCCTGGCTGCCAGTCATGTTAATCAGGTGCAGAAGAGCCAGGCGCGGATAAGTGGATGCCGGGCTCAGCACGGAGCTCTCATGCCGCAAGGCGCCTAAGTCGCCGAGCAGCGGGAAGGCTTGGATGGCGTCTTCGCCCGCTAGCGCCCGGAGGTGGCGGATCCAATGGTAGGTGTAGCTCTTGATGCCGGCGCTACGAAGCAAAACCGAAGTCGCGTCAATCAGTACGCGCATGGTTGCCGAACAGGAACTTGCCGCCGCTCTCCGCTATGACATGCAGCGCGGGCTTTCCGACCAAGGATGCGATCCGCCCGACCGTTGGACCTTCCACGAGCAAATAATATCTCTCCGGGCGGCCCCACAATGCCCGAAGTTTCTCATCGCCAATGAACAGGTCTGGCGCATCAGGCGCGTACGACCCGTATTCGAGATTGGTCTTGCGTCCGTTCAGCAGCAGAGCCGTCCGGTTCGTGTAGAAGAACACGGAGGAGAACGTGTAGTAGGCGTTGTCTTCGATCAACTGGCCCGGGGGCGATTGCAGAAGCGCGTTAGCCAAGGGGCGCGAGGAGAGATAGGGATCGAACACCACCAGGGCCAAGCGAGCCCCATGAAAAAACAAAGCCATCATGAGGGCTATCGCGAAGTACCCGGAAACGCCTCTCCGCCAAATCAGTCCCGCCGCGCCGATGGATAACGCAATGCCCGCCACGATCAGGGGCAGCCGCAAGTAGGCGAACGAAGCCATCGTCAAGTCGCCCATGTGTCCCAGCGAGAGCGTGTAGGCATCGGGGTTTTGCGTCAGCGCTCGCGAGATGTCGCCAAGGGTTGGCAATGCCCAAACCTGGCTTAGGATATACACGATGGCGACCGCCCCCAAAGCCGCCATTCCCGCCACCAGACCCTGTCCAATGCGGATTGCTAACGCACCTGGACGCGCCATCACGCATCCCAAAAGCAATGCGAGGGCGGGATAGCATGGCATCGAATAATATTCCTGGGTGGAGGAGAATGTAAAAAAAACAAGGATGAAGCCGATCCAGCACAGGGCTAGCAAGCGCGTTCTCCCGGCGCGACCCACCGGCTTGTAGCTAAGTTTGAAAAGGCCCGGAAGAAAGACGCTCCACGGAAAAAGCCAGAGCAGATGGAAGAGCCAGAAGTACACTCTGGGCACGGTGTCGTAGTCTCGGGGATACCGCAAATTCAGGAACCGCAGCACGTGCTCATTCATGAAGTAGAACCAGAAGAATCCGTGATACTCTCCCGGAGCGCTCTTCATCGACCAATAAAAATAGGGCGGGTTTCGCAATGTCGCCAGCACATGCCAGGGTGCGGCGATGGCAAGCGCGATCAGGATTCCCGAGAGCAGATGCAGGCGCTCCCACGTGCGCCGCGATTTCAATTGATTGCTGAACGCGAGATAAAGCAGAGCGGCCGCGATCGGGAATACAGCGGCGATCAGCCCCTTGAGCAGCAACCCGGTCCCGATGCCTGCTGCCATCACCCCTGCCCATAAACGAGGCCGCGCTTCGTCGTCGTCCAGCGCTCGAAGGAACGCCCACATCGAGAGCGCGATCGTAAACGTAAGAATCACGTCCGGGATCAAGATGCGCGTGAAGAGGAACAACCCGATGCAGGTGGAGAGGACCAGCCCAGCGCAAAGGCCCGCCAGTTCCGAAAAGGCCCACGCCCCGATTCGAGCCGTGAGCCAGCAAAGCAATACGCTGACCAGGGCCATCGGAAGCCGAGCTACCCAATCGGATACGCCGAAGATCTTGAAGCAGGTGGCGATCAGCCAGTATTTCACAGGGGACTTTTCTAAATAAGCGACGCCGTCCAGCCTCGCCGTAACCCAGTCTCCCGAATCGAGCATGTTGCGCGCAATCTGCGCCTGCACCGCGTCCACGTCGTCCATCAGCGACGGCGGACTGATGGCACATCCAAGAAACACCACCGAAGCGAACAGGAGAACAATTAGCTGGTAAGGGAAACGGTGCTGAAAATCTCTCGATTCTCTTCCAAGGCTGGCGCTGTCTGTACGCCCCATCGCCTCATCCATAGGAACAGTGTTAACAGGCCCCATAGGTGATATCCGAGGTTAGCACGGCGTTCCAGATGGGCGCGGAGCAGCGACTCGACTTCAGGCCAATGGAACAGGTTGGATTCCACTACGGCATCCCGAGTGAGCGTATCCAGCAGGAGCGGACGCAGCACGCCGCGGAACCACTCGTGCGCGGGTATGTCGAATCCCTCCTTCTTCCGGGTGATCACTTCAGAGGGCAATTTGCCCTTCATCAGCCGACGGAGCAAGAACTTGAGTTCGCCTCCGCGGACCTTCAGATTCTCCGGCAGTCGCGCGGCAAATTCCACAATGCGGTGATCCAAAAAGGGTGGACGAACCTCGAGCGCATGGGCCATGCTCATGCGGTCGCACTTGTACAGGATGTCGTCCGGAAGGTAGTAGCGCTGATCCAGCCAAAGGTACCGATTCAGGTGGCCGACGCTGCTGGAAGATGGAGGCAGGTTATCCATCAGCGACCCCACCGGGGGATGGCCGTTGCGCAGGTGCAGCTTCTTTTTCTCCACTTCCGAGAAGGTTCCGTTCCAATAAAAATGGGCGTCGGCGGGCGAGAGCAGCGAACCGGAGAGCATGCGCTGCACCTTGTAGTCGAGTCCGATTTTCTCGTCGGAGACGGGAATGGCTCGCGCTAGCTTCAACGCCAAATGCCGCGCCAGGGCCGGGACTCGGCGCAATGACCGGGCATACCGATCCGCTAAATAGGTGGAATAACCGCCGAAGAGTTCGTCAGCCCCATCTCCGCTAAGAGCCACGGTCACGTGCTCCCGCGTCATCTTCGATAGAAACCAGACCGGCAGCGCGCCAGCGTCGGCGCCTGGCTCGTCGGAATAGTAAGCTAGCTCGTCAATCGCACTCCGCAGATCGACTCCGGGATTGAGGTCGAACTCGTGATGATCGGTACCGTAACGCTCTGCCACGCGTCGGGCGTAACCGCCATCGTCGAACTTGCGACCGCTGAACGACACCGAGAATGTCTTGATTTGTCTGGATGAATGCTGTGCCGCGTAGTGCAAGATGCTTGTTGAATCTAAGCCTCCACTGGCCCAAATGCCAACAGGAACATCGGCGACCAGCTGCTCACGCACGGCATCGCTGAGCAGACCGTCGAGTTCTTCGGAGGCAGCCGCTTGGGTCAGCTTTGAATCGGGTTCCAACGCCAATTGCCAGTAGCGACCGGAGCGAACTTCGCCTGCTTGCCACTCCATCCACTCTCCGGGCAAGACTTTTCTAATGCCCTCGATGAGCGTGAACGGAGCCGGAACATAGTTCAGCGAGGTGTAATAATGCAGGCCCTCGGTGCTTAAATGCCGGTCCACTTCGGGGTGCGCGAAGAGAGCCTTTAATTCCGATCCGAAATATAGGTCCCGGCCACGGCGATAGAAATAAAGCGGTTTGATGCCCAGCCGGTCTCGTGCAATGATCAGCCGCCGGCGGGATTGAGACCAGATCGCAAGGGCAAACATCCCCCGCAACTTCGGAAGACAATCCAAGTCCCATTCCAAAAAAGCTTGCAGCACGGTTTCGGTGTCGCAGCGGGTCGAAAATATTTTTCCGCGAGCGCGCAACTCTTCGCGCAGCTCCGTGTTATTGAATAGTTCGCCATTGAAAATGATGACCGTGTCGCCATCATCGCTGCGCATCGGCTGGTCTCCGCCATCGAGATCCATTACTCGCAGGCGCACGGCACCCATCGAGACGGAGTCCGACTCGAAGACGCCTTGCTGATCAGGCCCTCGATGAGCGAGAGCCATCGTTGCTGACCAGATACGATTTGACTCCGGCCTACACTTATAGTGTGTGTATCCCGTTATGCCGCACAAGTGCTCTATCCCCGTTATCGATCCAGCGCTTCACCCAAAAAACGCCAGCCGTTCTATTGCGATCGACTGTTCGATCACCCAAATTTACCGATGCGTGAAATATAGCACAGTTCCACTCCCGACGGGCGGATAGTTTATTTGACCGCTGCTGCAGCCTCTGCGGCTAGGATCGCCTTCTTCCGCTCTACACCCCAACGATAGCCCCCCATCTCGCCGTCACTCCGCACGACTCTATGGCACGGAATCGCGAGCGCCACGGAATTCGATCCGCACGCCCGAGCCACGGCGCGGGTAGCCGTCGGTCTGCCGATCGCCTGGGCCACTTCGCTGTAGGACTCCGTTCGCCCGGCGGGAATGGATTGCAGATGTTCCCAAACAAGGCGTTGAAAGGCCGTAGCTTTGATGTCGAGCGGCAAGCGCTTTCTGAGCGGATGACCCTCCACCAGGCTCGCGATCAGGGTCTGGGTACTCGGGGACGGCTTTTCTTCAATCACGGTGGCGGTGGGAAATTCTTCGTGAAGCGCTTCGCGGAGATTTTTTTCGGAATCGCCCAATTGAATCGCGCAGATGCCCTTTTCGGTTGCAGCCACCAGCAGCTTCCCGAATGGAGAGTCGTCGATCGAGTAGCGGATCAGGCTTCCAGCGCCGCCTTTGCGGTAAGACGCCGGCGTCATGCCTAGTTGAGTTGCAGTGCGTTCGTACAAGCGGCTGGATGATCCATAGCCGGCGTCGTTCTGGGCCCGCGTAACGCTGTGCCCTTCTTGCAACCCGGTCTTCAAACGTTTGAGCCGGCAGGCATCGGCGTACGCGCGAGGCGAGATGCCGATCAGTTCCTTGAAGCTGCGTTGCAGATGAAAAGGGCTGAGTCCGAACTCCTTGCTCAAAGCCGAGAGCGTGACCGGTTGGTCCGGGCGGCCTTCCACAAAGCGGCATACTTGTTCCACCAGTTCCACCCGGGGGTCGGCGCGCAGCACATTCTGCGGATGGCAGCGTTTGCACGCGCGGAAGCCAGCCTGCTCGGCGCGGTCGCGCTGCTGGAAAAAGACGACGTTCTCTCGCTTGGGGAACCGGGAATGGCAGGAAGGGCGGCAGTACACTCCGGTGGTAAGCACCGCGTAGTAGAAGATGCCGTCCATGCGTCCATCTCGATTTACCAGTGCGTCCCAGTAGTTCGCTTCCCAGTAATTCTGTTCGGCGGGGTTTGGGGTCATGACGGAGAATATTGTTCCATGGGCCATGCTTCGAGGTTAGGGCGGTTTTGGAATTGCCGCTATCCGATGCTTGCGGAGTAATTGCGATCAGGCTGCGGCGGCTGCAGGGCTGGTGTTTTTCGAAACGCAGCTCCTTTTGAACTTGAGGCCGCTTCCGCAGGAACAGAGCGCATTGCGTCCGATTTTCGCTGCTGGTTTTTGAAGGTGGTTGTCTAGTGCGTCAATTTGAATGGTTCCCACATGAGAGAGCCTTAGGGCGGCTCCTCTGAGCCGAGCCCGGTGCCTCGCCAGGCTCGTGCGAATCAATAAGTTCGAGCAAGCCAACGAGGGCGTCGGCCGCGGGACAGGGGTCCCGCCCCACCGAACTAAGTTTAGGCCTGCACTCAGAATCAAGGCGCGGCGGTCTTTGGGACTGGCAAACACTCATCGTGCCCGATCAGCTAGTGAAAGCCACTTACAGCTTCAATAAGCGTCTGCTGACCTGTCTTGATGGGGCCACTCGTGCTGGCCTCCCACTCCTGGACGCTATTTGGATTCGGACATTGTCACTTTGGCGACTGTCACGGTATCACCGCTGAGTTCGCCAGTAAGCTCCACCTTGTGGCCCAAAGCTTCCTTGACTGCATCCGGATTAGCGATCTTAATCACCTTATCGCCAGTTACAAATACCGGAGCTGTGCCGCGACCCACGCAGCGTTGAACGCAATCGATGGATTTCTGGGAGGCATCGGCGTGTTTCGCTCCACAGTTGGCGTCGGAAATAGTGCCGGTCCAGGTCTCCGCAAACGCGGCGACGGACATCAGGGCGAACGTGAGTGCTAGCTTTTTCATAACGGACTCCTTCAACGAATTATACGTGAAAGCGGGCGCCTCGGATGGGAACTGAGTCCGAACTCCAAATAGATCTGCTTGGCTCCGGTAAATTGTGCGTGGGCCGACGCAGCATGTGCGTGTTCTGACGCATTGCGAATGGGTTTCTTGCCCCTACATCCTATGTATTAGTCCCTGGAGTTTGGCGGCTGAAATGCGTCAGAGGCTCTGAGGTATTTCGATGCGTTCTCTGAAACTGCTGTTTTTTCTACTTTCCCCGGCTCTACTTCCCGCCGCTCAGATTGTTTCCGGGAGCATTACCTTGACAACATTTCTAGGGTTTAATTTCGAAAATAGGGGAGCGACAAATATCCAAACTGCCGACACTTCCATCACTGGCATCCTCGGCATGAATCTGCATTCACCTTACATTAACGTCCCCTACTCTAACGATTTCAACGGCACCATCGTTGTGGATCCCTCAGGAAGCATCTGCGGCGGCGGCATCAGCTTCTCCCGTCTCTCCTTCGGTGCCGACTGTGGTTTTCCGTATCTATCCACAATTGGCGGGACATTCGACATCGGCACATTCCTTTACTCCGGAGGTCCCGTAACGGTGCATTTGCCGTTTACCCTAAGTCTGGACATAAAATCATTTGATCACGGTCCTGGTCCTCACGACTTCCCCTTTTTCGGCTCTGGCACGGCAGACCTAGTTGGGCATTCTGTGCCGTCGCCGAACTTTCTTCATCCAAACTCTTCTGCTTTCATAGTGGACAGCTTGGCATTGAACTTCGCCAATGTACCCGAGCCAACGCCGGCTGCGCTGGTGTTCTTGTCCCTGGCCGCTTTCGCTACTGTCGCCGCGCGTCGCAGGCTCCTCGTCACCGAGTGATTGTTGAAACGGGGCGTGTCGGATGAGATCTGATTCCTTCGTTATATTCGCTCAGGACATCCAACTGCTTCCCGTGCAGGCCGCTCTTTACGACGATCTGGTCTCCAAACTCCAGGTAGCTCTGCTTGGCTGCGTTAAAAGCGGGCCAGGACGTCAGCCCGGTCCCGTTCGGACTACCGGTCTTTGCAAACTGAACCCAAGCTCCGCTCATTGCCTTTGAGAGTTTCGTGTCCTGGTCGGTATAGTCGTCCGGTCCCACAGTGAAGTCCCCGAAAAACATCGGGACCGTACCATAGGCCGAATCGGGCAGCGTGCCGAAAACGTACGGCAACTCCGAAGCATGGAAGCTGCCCCACTTCAGCCGCTTTCCGACTCCGTTCAGCCGGGTGAACTGGTATTGAAATGTCTTGGGATTCGTCTTCGATACTGCGGTGAGAACCGATCGCGTCCCTTCCAGGAACAGGAAGTCGCCCAGCATGCGAGTTGCTGTGTTGTAGGCGTCGGCATCGGTGGGGGTCGGGTAAGCAGCCAGAAGGCGGTCCGAGTGGTCCCCGAAAGTTTTTGACGCCCATTGATTCAAGCCAGCCCGGTCCCGAACGGGAGGGCCGCCGAGCAGAGTGCCCTCGTCTGCGTTCGTGCCAGCGATCAATGCGACGCTGGGGAATTTGCCCTCCGCGAACAGGCGCGCTGGATCGTCTGGCAAAGTTTTTCCATCCACCACCGGCATGTAAGTCTCCCCCTTCGCCGCTGCTTCGCCGGTAGTATCCATCACGCCGCCGAGTTTGACGATGTCGGCCATGCTCTTCGCCCGCAAGGCCGCAAGATCGGTCCCCAGGCGCTCGCCGAACTTCTCAGCGGGCACTCGCCCATTCCAGGTTTCCTTCAAGTGCGTGATCGGATTATCCATCCAAGCGGCACTCTCCGAGATCACCTTCTGGAACAGCCCGCGCGCGTCCGGCATCACCATGAGCAGGCACACTGCCGTGCCGCCAGCCGACTCCCCAAAGATGGTGACATTGTCCGGGTCGCCTCCGAATTGCGAGATGTTCCGCTTCACCCATCGCAGTGCTGCGACCATGTCGAGCATGCCGTAATTTCCCGACACTCCATCCGGCGATTCCTGGCTGAGCGCGGGATGAGCGAAAAATCCGAAGATGCCTAGGCGGTAATTCGCGCTGACCAGGACCACGCCTTGGGATGCCAGAGGCTCGCCGTCATAGACTGACTGCGAACTTGCGCCGATCTGAAAGCCGCCTCCATGGATCCAAACCATCACTGGCAGTTTCGCGGAAGCGGATTGAGCTGGAGTCCAAACGTTGAGGCCCAGGCAATCCTCGCTTTGCCCGTTGGGCATTGGCAGCAGTTGCGGACAGGCGTTCGGAAATTCTTTGGCGACTCGAATTCCTTTCCAGGGCTTTACCGGTTGAGGAGCTTTCCAGCGCAGGTCGCCTACGGGCGGTGCGGCGAACGGTATGCCTTTATAGGCACGGATGGATGTGCCGCTGCCGGCTACCAGGCCGGAATCGATCTTGACGAGCGAGTCCAGACCCGAGCCCGCCGCGAAGGCGCACGCAGACGAGAGTAGTGCGGCAAGAATGGCTTTCATGCCGCCTATTATATATTTAGCGGCGGTCCCGGAGCTTGGCCAGCAGATTCAGCATCTCCAGATAGAGCCAGATCAGCGTCACCATCAAGCTGAATGCGCCGTACCATTCCATATACTTCGGTGCGCCGCTGGAAGCTCCGGTTGAGATGAGGCTGAAATCGAGCACCAGGTTGAGGGCTGCCACAGTCACGACGACTAGGCTAAATAAAATTCCCACCGGGCCGCTGCCGTAAATTCCCGGCACCTGAATATGGAAGAAGCCGAGGACCATCGTGGCGAGATAGACGAGCGCGATTCCCCCGGTGGCGGCTACCACGCCCATCATGAATTTCTGCGTGACGCGGATCCAGCCTGCGCGGTACGCGATGAGCAGGCACAAGCAGGTCCCGAATGTGAGACCGACCGACTCCATAGCGATGCCCGGGAAACGCAGTTCGAAAAGAGCCGATACCCCTCCAAGAGCGAGTCCTTCGAGCAGCGCGTAAAGCGGCGCGGTGACGGGGGACCATTCTTTCTTGAATACGGTGAGCAGCGCCATAATCAACCCGCCAATCACGCCGCCGATCATGTACGGAAATACAGAAGCGGGGTCGCGCGACTCCATGAATTGGGACCAAGTCCAGGATGCGGTGGCGAGCACGCAGAGCAGCAGGATCAGTGCGCGGTTGATAGTGCCGTTCACGGTCATCACCTCGCCTGTGATCACCCCGCCATACCCGGGCCGGGCGGCAGCCCAATTGAACGTATTGCCGCTTAACGCGGGATTTGATGTGCGCATGACTCCATTATATTAGGCGAGCGTGCAGGCGCCAAAAAACGAGCGGCCGCGCTTCAGGAACAACGCTCTGCTTACGGTGTCTAAGAATCGATGCTTCAGGACTTGCGCTACGCTGTTCGCGGACTCGCCCGCAACCCTCTATTCGCCCTCACCGCTATTCTCGCGGCCGCGCTCGGGATCGGTGCGACCACGGCTGTTTTCAGCGTCGTCGATCGCATTCTATTTCGCCCTCTGCCGTACGCGCATGAGGACCGCTTGGTGTCCGCCGGAATGATGGCACCGCTCGATTCGAACGAGTTCATGTTCGCATCCGAGTACTTCGATTTGCGGCATGAACCCGGTCCCTTCGAGGAGGTCACTTCCTTCACAGCCGGAGCACAGGCCTGCGATCTAACCGAGCAGCAGAACCCGCTTCGCCTCCAGTGTCTCCGGCTGGAGTCCAACTTCTTGCGAACATTCGGCATCTCGCCCGCGCTCGGGCGGAGCTTTTCGGCGGAAGAGGATCGGCCCAACGGACCGCGAGTAGCGCTGATCTCGAGCGGGCTATGGCGGAGCCGTTTCGCGAGCGATCCTAAAGTGGTGGGGCGAACCATCGCGCTGGATGGAGCCTCAACCGTAATCGTCGGAGTCCTTCCCCCTAGCTTCGAAATGCCCACGCTCACGCACACAGAAGTGCTCCTTCCGGAAGCGCTGAACGAAGCTACGGAAAGGCAGGGCAGAGCGTTGCGCGTTTTCGGTCGATTGAAGCCGGGAGTTTCAGCCGCGCAAGCCACCCTTCAGCTACAGCCGCATTTCCAGCGGGCGCTGGCAACCGTGCCGCCGCAGTTCCGCAAGGAGGTGACCCTGCGAGTCAGGTCGGTTCGGGACCGCCAGGTGGGAGAAGCTCGCGTGGCTTCGTTTATTCTTTTCGGTGCGGTGCTGGCTGTTCTGCTGATCGCCTGCGCCAATATCGCGAATCTTCTGCTTGCCCGCGCCGTGTCCCGCGACCGCGAGATGGCAATGCGAATCGCGCTCGGAGCCTCGCGTTTGCGGCTGATTCGGCACACGCTCACCGAGAGTCTGCTGCTGGGCGGAATAGGCGGCGCGGTCGGCTGCGCGCTGGCCTATATTTTGCTTCGAGTGATCGTTGGCAGCGCGCCGGGCGGATTGCCGCACCTGGAAGATGCTTCCATCGATCTGCGCGTTCTGCTGTTGGCCGCTGGGGTGTCGATCGGTTCGAGTCTTCTGTTTGGAATCGCCCCCTCGCTCCGGTCGCCGGGCGCGAGCGTTTTGGGCGGTTGGCGATCTACCGGCGATACGAAGTTTGGTCTGCGATCCGCCCTCGTGACCGCGCAAATCGCGATCTCCCTGGTGCTGTTGACCGGAGCGGGCCTTCTGCTGCGGAGTCTGTGGAAGCTGGAGTCTGTGCCGTCCGGCATGCAAACACAACGGGTGATGACCGCTCATTTCGTGCTTGGACGCCAGAGCTACGGCCGAGAGTCCGATCAGCTCGCATTCTTCAACGAATTGGAGCGACGTTTGGCGAGCGCTCCGGGCGTGGAAGCTGTCGCGATTGCCGATTCAGTGCCTCCGTCGGGCGGCACGCGCAGCCGTCCTCTCGCCACAATTGAGGTGAGCGGCAAGCCCCGCAGGCCGGAAGGGACGGGCGGCATGGTCGCCTGGCGATACGTAACGCCCGCTTATTTTGCCGCGCTCGGCATTCCCATTCGGCGAGGGCGGGGATTCAGCCAACAGGATCGCGGCGCAAACACCAACTCCATCGTGCTCGGCGAGATGCTGGCGCGAGCTCTGTTTCCAAACGAGGATCCCCTGGGGAAGCGGGTTCTGAAGAGTCAGCAAGGGGATTGGTTCACCGTGATCGGAATTGCGGGGGACGTTAAAAATCGCGGGCTGGCCGGGCCAGGCGAACCGGAATATTATCTGGTTCGGAAGGCAGTTCCGGATGCGACGTACCGCAACCAGGAGCCGCCCCTGGGATGGAGATCGGCTTTCGTGGTGGCGCGCACGGCAATCAGTCCGGCGTTGACGGCGGGATCCATTCGAGAGATTGTAGCGTCGTTGGACCCGACTCTGCCGGTACAAACCGAAACTATGCCGCAACGAATGGATGGGCTCACGCAAAGGCCGCGCTTCAATGCCGAACTGCTCAGTGCATTCGCAGGCATGGGAGTCTTGCTGGCGGCGAGTGGTCTGTTCGGAGTAATGTCGTTCCTGGTGGCTCAGAGAACGCGCGAGATCGGGGTGCGCATGGCGCTGGGCGCTACGCCCGCTCGGATCGTTGGGATGACGCTGCGTTATGCCATGCGCTGGACCGCTGCAGGACTAATCCTGGGTTCGCTCGGCTCTTTGGCCTCCGCACGTTTTCTTCGCTCGCTCCTCTTTGAAGTGGAGCCGACCGATCCGCGCGCGCTGATCGCGGGTTTGCTTTTGCTTTCGTGCGTAGCCCTTCTCGCCGCCGCCGCTCCCGCCCGCCGAGCCGCGAGACTGGATCCTATGGAAAGCTTGCGCCAGGAGTAGAGCGGGATGAGATACTGAGCGACATGGCTCGACGTAGGAATCGAAAACCCCGCCCGCTGCCGCAAGCCATAGACACACATTCGAAATCCGCCGGCTTAAGGGCGGTGGCGCTTTTCGAGGCGTTCAAGGGAAGCATTGTCTTGTTGCTCGAACTTGGCCTGCTTACCCTGATTCATCGGGATGCCGGGGAAGTGGCCGAGCACCTTGTGCGCGTGCTGCACTTAAATCCTGAAAAGCACATGTCGCAAGCTATTATCAGCGCTGCGTACAAACTGACCGATGCGAAACTCTGGGCGATCGCGGCTGGCGGACTTGCTTATGCGACGGTTCGTTTTGTGGAGGCTTATGGGCTCTGGCACCGCCGGGTATGGGCCGAGTGGTTCGCGCTGCTATCGGGCTGTCTGTATCTGCCCTGGGAGTTTTATGAGCTGGCGGAAAAGGCGACGCCCATCCGGGCGATGATCCTGGGGACGAATGTGATTATCGTCGTTTACATGTTGACCATTCGCATCCACGCGAGCCGGGCAGGCGGGGACGAACTGGTTCAGGTTGCGAGCGAGTGATAACGGACACTCATCTCAGTTTGAAACCACCGTGTACAAGAAGTTCACGGGACCAAACGAAACTTCCGCGGCGCCGGACCGCACGTAACCGAACCCGGATCCATACACCGCCGCATCCACAGTCGCGACAGTTGTCCGTCTAACCGGGCCAAGATCATACCACTGGTCGCCATAACCTTCTTGGCTTAACAGGTAATACGAGGTATGCGCAGGTAGAACAACCGGAGCTGACAGCGTAGCGTACTGATACAGACTGCCAGGCGTTGCGCCGCTCATAAACAGGTATACCGTGCCTCCCGAAACATCGAGTCCAGTTGCAGCATCGACCAGCTTTAGAGTGTGCAGTTGCGAATTGCCCGAAACATAAATTCGACCCACTGAGGTTAGGCTAATCGGCGCATTTCCTACCGTGAACTGCATCCCGACATAACCCGAGAAATCGTTGCGGAGTGTACCAAGGGTCTGGCCGGTGATGAACGGAGTAGGGCCTTGCGTGTTGTTGACTGTGACCGAGACGCCATTGGAAACTGCGGTGGATCCAGCCGAATCGGTGGCGAATGCCGTTAGAATCCTCTGCCCGTTCGCGAGTCCGGTGGTGTCGAGAGTCAAGTTATAGGGACCCGGACCAGCTACCGGATTGCCGGTATTCGTCCCGTCCACTCTGAACTGCACGCTGGTGATTGTCTGCCCGGGCGCTGCCGTGGCATTGGCCGACACGACGACCGCCGTGCCCGAAATCGTGGATCCCGGCGCGGGGGCGGTGATCGAAACAACCGGCGGAACCGCATTGTTTACGTTTACGACCACCCCTATCGAGGTCGCTGTTCCGCCGCCCGAATCGGTCGCGAACGCAGTCAGCGTCCTTTGTCCGTTGGCGAGCGCGGTGGTGTCGAGCGTCAGATTGTAAGGTCCGGGTCCGGAAATGGGATTGCCCACGTTATTGCCATCCACCCTGAATTGAACGCTGGCGATGGTGAGCCCGGCAGCGGCCGTGGCCGTGGCCGAGACGGGTACGCTCTTACCCGAAACATTTGCGCCCCCCAGCGGTGCGGTGATGGCGACCGCGGGCGGCTGCGTGACATTATTCACTGTGATGGTCACGGTCCCGGAAGTCGTGCTGTTGCCAGCCGTATCGGTGGCGATCGCGGAAAGCAGGTGCCCCTGATTCTGGAGCGTAGTACTGTCCAAAATAATGCTGAAGGGGCTGCTTCCGGTTACCGGGTTCCCGATGTTGTTTCCATCCACTTTGAACTGGACATTAGCGATCGAGAGTCCGTTCGCCGCCGCCGCAGTGGCGGTAATCTGCACGCTTTTTCCCTGAACCGAGGTGTTCGGCGCTGGCGAGGTGATGGATACGGTAGGTGGCGTGTTAGACACCCGTACGTTGACGGGTGAGGAAAGGGTGGTGCCGCTCGCTGAATCCGTCGCCAGCGCCGTAAGTACGTGCGTGCCGTTGGACAACGTAGTCGAATCGAGCGTGGCTGAGTATGGGCTGGAACCGGTTACCGCAGCCCCAATCGGACTCCCGTCGAGTTTGAACTGTACACTCGCGATCGTTAGCCCACTGGCGGCGCTGGCATTGGCCGACAGGTTTACACTTTTGCCCGACACCGTCGCATTGCTGGAAGGTGCCGTGATCGAGACCGTCGGCGGGGTGGGGCCGTTGTTGACCACCACCGTCACGGGTTGGGAGGTTTGGCTCGCACCGAGCGAATCGGTAGCGGTGGCCGTGAGCGAGTGGCTCGCATTGGATTGCAAGGTGGAATCAAATACCAAATTGTAGGGTCCCGGACCTGCCACAGAGCCAAGACTGTTGCCGTCCAGCTTGAACTGTACGCTGGTGATCGTCTGGCCGGCTGAGGCCGAAGCGGCAGCGGAAATCGTGACACTCTTGCCGGAAACCGTCGCACCCGAGGATGGCGCGGTGATGGTCACCGTAGGAGGCTGGCTGACGACGCCCGAGGAATAGAGGAAGTTTACCGGAACTACCGTGGTACTGGATGTTTGGGACGCGTCATACCCAGCGCCGTAAGAGTAGACCGACCCGATCACAGCCGCGGCGGCGGTCGTAGTAACAGAGCTGGAATCATACCAGAGATCGCCGAAGCCGCCCTCGGAACTGACCAGGTAATACGATGCGTTAGCGGGCAGAACGAGCGGACTGGCGAGCGGCGCATATACGAACTGGCCCGAAGTTCCGCCCTGCATGTTGATCGATACCGAACCGCCGGGTACGTCGTTTCCGCCAGGCGCGCTCACAAGCTTGACGGTGTGTGTCCCGCTATTGCCATCCACAAACACCCTGCCGAGCGAAGTGACCGTCAGCGGCGACGCGCCCACCGTAAACTGCATGCCGGAAAAGCTAATGAAGCCGCCGTGCGCATAGCCCAGCGTCACGCCCGTGATGAAGGGAACAGGTGCCCGAACAATAACGTTCTTCACCGTAATCACAACGGCTGCGGATGTGGCCGATTTGCCTGCGCTATCGGTAGCCTGCGCGGTTAACGAGTGCGAACCATCCGGCACAGCCGTGGTGTCCCAGGTTCGTTGATAGGGCGAATTCGCAAGCGCCGCACCCAAAGCGTTGCCGTCCACGAAGAGCTGTACGCTGGTGATGGTCTGGCCCGCAACGGCACTGGCGGTGGCCGAGAAGTTTACCGAGTTGCCCGAAACGATGGCTCCCGCGCCGGGAGCCGTCACCGAAACCTGAGGTGGAGTAGAGCCGCCATTGCTGATCACTACGGTAATGGCTTGCGACGTTGCGCTCGCTCCGAGCGAATCGGTGGCGATTGCCGTCAAGGAGTGGCTCGCGTTGCTTTGCAAAGTTGAGTCGAAGGTCAGATTGAAGGGTCCGGGTCCGGAGACGGAACCTAGGCTATTGCCGTCCAGCTTAAACTGCACGCTGGCGATGGTCTGGCCTGCCGTAGCCGAAGCGGTAGCCGAAACTGGGACAGTCTTGCCGGAGATGGTCGCGCCAGATGCCGGGGCAGTAATGCTAACCGTCGGCGGCTGGTTCACGGTGCCGGAGGAATAGATGAAGTTTAACGGAACCACAGTGGAGTTGGATGTGGGCGTAGCGTCATAACCCACGCCGGAGTTGTAGACGCTCGCGTTCACAGTCGCCGCCGTCGAGGTGACGACGAGGCTGGAATCGTACCAAACCTCGCCGAAGCCGCCTTCCGAACTGACTAAATAGTAGGACGTGTTGGCAGCCAGAACGATGGGACTGGCGAGCGGCGCATAAACGAACTGGCCCGAAGTTCCGCCTAGCATGTTGACCGATACCGAACCGCCCGGCAAATCGTTCCCGCTGGTCGCGTTGATTAGCTTGACCGTATGGGTCCCGCTATTGCCGTCAGCAAACAACCGGCCGAGCGCACTGACTGTCAGCGGAGAGGAACCCACCGTAAACTGCATGCCTGACCCGCTGACGAATCCGCCACGGGCATAACCCAATGTCACGCTGGTAATGAAGGCCTGAGCGTTGGTCAGCGAGAATGTCGCTGCCGAGGAGATACCGCCCACAGTCGTGCCCACCGTGTAGGAGCCGGCGATCGCGTTGGCTTTGACGATGACCTTCGCCACGCCGCTCGCATCCGTTGTGGCCGAGTTGCCAGACGGGAAAGTTACCGACGCTCCTGACGCCGGAGCCGTAAATGTCACGGTAATTCCAGGGACCCCAACCCCTGCCGCCGAGACGGTTGCCTGAAGCTGATTCGCAAAAGAATTGCCCGTGACTGCGCTCTGGCCGCTGCCGCCCGTTGCCGAGACTGCCAAATTAGTGAGGGTGAAGGTCGCCGGAACTGCTACGCCGGGCGTACCGGCCACCACGGTGAAGGATCCTGAAAGAGCGTTGGCGGTAAGTGCAGGCGCTGTCGCAATCCCATCCGCGCCGCTTTGAATCACAGCCGTCAAGCTGCCACCGAATGAGGCTCCAGCCCCATTGCCGCCTGGCATCACCGTGAACGTGACGGCTGCGCCGCTCACCACGCTCAGATCCGTGTGCGTTACCTTGGCTTTCAAGGCTGCAAAGAGGGCACCCGGGAGAACCGTCTGAGGCGTTCCCGCATTCGCGGTTAACACTCCATTGACTAACGCATTGGTCAAGGTGAAGGTGGCCGGAGCGTTTACTCCCGCAACGGCCGCTGTCACGGTGAACTGTCCTAAAGTTTGATTAGCGGTAAGAGCTGGCGCTGTGGCAATTCCGGACGGGCCGGTTTGTGCCGTTGCCGTTTGGCCGCTGGCGAAAGATGCGCCTGCGCCGTTCACCTGCTGGATGCTGAAGGTCACGGTCGCGCCGCTCACGGCCACGGCGTTCGCGTCCAGCACCTTGGCCTGGAGAGCCGTCCCGTATTGCGTTCCGGTGCCGGTCGATTGCGGTGTTCCAGCCAGAGCTGTCACACTGCCGGTGGTGATCGGGGGAATCAGGGCAAGACTGTGGCTTCCCCCTGCCGCGATCGCCATAACCGACGTGAAACCCGCCAGCGGGACTCCCTGATTCTGGGTGGTATCGCCCCATTGCGCTACGGTACCGTCGCTCTTTAGGGCGAGGCTATGCTGCCCTCCCGCGGAGACGACGCTCGCGATTCCGAGATTGGCGGGAGGAGCGCCTTGGCCGGACGCCGTGCTGCCCCATTGGACCACCGCTCCCGCATTGTTGAGCGCCAAGCTGTGGAACTTCCCGGCAGAGATCGCAACCAAATTCACCGCACCTTGCGGAACCGCGCCCTGATTGGCGGTCGTGTCGCCCCACTGCACCACGGTTCCATTGCTCTTTAACGCGAGGCTGTGATAGAAGCCTGCCGAGACCGCGACTACATTGCTGAGACCCGTCGGCGGCGAGCCTTGATTGTGAGTCGTGTCGCCCCATTGCACCACCGTTCCGTCCGTCTTTAAGGCGAGACTATGCTGGCCCCCCGCCGAGATGGCGAGTACTGCGCTGAGTCCCGCGGGAGGAGCGCCCTGATTATGCAGAGTGTCGCCCCATTGAACGACCGTTCCATCGGTTTTCAGCGCCAGGCTGTGTTGTCCGCCTGCGGAAACCGCGATCGCGGTATTCAATCCCGCTGGAGGAGCGCCCTGGTTGCCCGACGTGTCGCCCCACTGCGCGACGGTCTTGTCCGTCCTGAGCGCCAGGGTGTGATACAGACCGGCCGAAACGCCCACCACGTTGTTCAAACCGGCCGGTGGCGCGCCTTGGTTGTGCGTAGCGTCGCCCCACTGAGCTAATGAGCCAGGGACGATCACCTTGGACACGTCGTTCCCGTTCCCGCCGTTGTTGGGGGGTCCGATCGAGGAGCCGGAACCCGCGCCTGCCACGGTCGCCAGGTTCGTCACGCTTCCAGACGCGTTCCCGGCGATGGTGCCTGTTACAGTAATCGGGGGATACGTTTGACCTGCGGCGATCGGGTCAGTTCGGCTGCATATCAAGGTGGCGACCGAGCAGGACCAACCGGTTCCAGTCAAGGCGGTAACGATCAACCCGGTTGGGGGCTTCTCTGTTACCGTCACCATGCCGACATTGGTGGATCCGCCGATATTCTTAACCAGGAGAGAATAACTCGCATTGGTCTGACCCTGATAGATCGCACCGATATGCGTATCCGTCAGGAGCAGAATTGGCGGGATCCCGTACACCCATGAGGCACCAACCCCGTTCGTATCGTTGGAACCTCCGAGAATCGCTATGGTGGAGTCAGCCGAAATGGCCACGGACTGGCCTTGGTTCGCGCCCGCGCCGCTTGGATCGGCGATCTTGCTGCCCGGTTGACTCCAGACCCCACCCGATCGAATGAACACCCACGCTGCCCCGGTGGTGTTGCTGTCCCCGCCCCCGCCGACAATCGCGGTGTTCCCATCGCCGGACAGAGCGACGGATTGGCCCTGGCTTGCATTGACGCTGGCACCCGAACCGACCAGTTTGGCTTGCTGGGTCCAGGTGACTCCGCTTCTGGTATAGATCCAGGCAGCACCGAGAGAGTTGTTGTCGCCGCTTCCGCCCACAATCACTGTGCTTCCGTCGCCTGAAATAGAGACGGATTGACCCTGCTCCGCCGTGTTGATATCACCAGTTGCGATCAGTTTTTTCTGCTCAGACCATATAGAGCCGGTTCGCGTGTAGACCCAGGCCGCTCCGATAAAGCCGTCATCCTGAGGTCCGCCGATTACGGCCGTGTTCCCGTCGGCCGACAATGCGACGGAGTTGCCCTGCAGAGCAGCGCCAACGGCGTCCGGAGCGATAATCTTCGCGCCTTGCTGGCTCCAAACGCCATTGCTCCGGACAAAAACCCAGGTAGCTCCGGCGAAGCTATTGTCGCCCGCGCCTCCCACAATCGCCGTGTTCCCATCGGCTGACAAAGCGACCGACCAGCCCACGGCAGGAAATTGATCCGACGGATCGCTCGGGACGAGTTTGCTCCCTTGTTGGCTCCATGTGCTGTTAGTTCTCGTGTAAATCCACGCCGCGCCAAAACCGTTCCGGTCGTAACTGCCGCCTACAATCGCCGTATTACCGTCCGACGAGAGGCCTACAGACCAGCCTTGACTGGCGCCCCCGACCGAATCGTTCCCGACTAACTTGGGGCCTTGCTGAGTCCAAATTCCATTCGTTCTTACAAACACCGTCGACGCGCCGACTCCGTTGTTGGCATTGTAAGCACCCACCAGTGCCGTGCTTCCATCGCCAGACAGTGCGACCGAGTAACCTTCGTTCGCTGCCGTTGGATCGGTCAGCTTGATGCCAGGCTGGATAAATTGCGCGCTTACGGGAGTGACCAGTGCACAGAGCAGCCCTATGCCAAGAGCTCGGGAGCAACCAAACAGGGCTTCACTAACGGGTTTGTGTCGGTTCATTGCGGGCCAGCGGTCCATACTTTCCGGTACACATAGATCCGCAATTCACACGAGGCGTGATCGCAGCCACTAGTGCATACTTGGTTTCTCTTAATCTACCACTGCGCGACGGATAATTGTGGGTTGACTTACGATTGTAACTTCATAAGTGGGGCAGCCAATCCTGGCTGCAGCCGGCTTTCAGCCGGCTCTCCGGCAGCTCGATAAGGCCGGCTGAAAGCCGGCTGCAGGCAAGATTGCCTGCCCCACTTGAGTTTAAGGAAAACCCTATCCAGCCGCGACCGAGGCGGTGATTGTGCCGGTTGCCGCGAACCGGAAACCGTACAGCGGCGTCAGCTCCTGGTCCGCCACGAGGATCTCCCGGACGTTATAGGGATTCGTGAGTCCTCCTGTAATCGCGTTCTGCAGTACTTCGAACAAGTGACTGATTCCCTGCCCTTCATCGATATCCATGTCCGCCAGATAATCGTTGCCGGTAACGCCTTTTCGGGAGAACGTCAGTTGCAGATTGCCGTGCGCGTCACGCGTTTTATAGCTGTCGAAGATAGCATAGGGCGGTTTGGACTTGTGGAGGTCGAAGCCTACCTGATGAAAGAAAGTGTCCTGTTGTGTTTCCTCGAGCAGCGCCGCGCCGGTCTTAGCAAACAACCGATCCTGGTCAAGCTCTATCATCGCGCCCAGCTTCGAGAACACGCTTGTGCTGTCTCCCAATTCGGTAGCGGCGGACTTCGCATACAGGTTCAAGAGCGCTGCTTTTAAGATCGGCGCCAAGCCGGTATAGAGCGCGCTGCCATGCAGACTTCCCTCCGCGCGGTTCAGGAAGCTCTGAAGCTCGCCGGGCAAGGCCGTGAAAGCAGGCGCTGTGATGTCCATCACCTTATCCGCATCGACCGGGAAAATCACCGGATCCCGAGTCACGGTCGAGTCTTCCGCGACGCGCAGGAAAAACTGGATGACACGATAGTTGGTGGGAGTGAGCCGTATCCGATAGATGCCGTTGCCGGGATCCTCAAGATTGACTGTGACAGTTCTAGCGCCATTCAGAGCAACGTGCGCCTGGAATTGTTTAGAGCTTTCGTTGCTGAAAAATTCAATGAGCATCCGGTGCTCGTCAAGCGGCGCGCCGAGCACGTCGACCAGCTCCAGTTGAACTTTGGCTGTAGACATTGAAGCCTCCCTGTGTTTGCCATCTCGAGGATACCAGCCCAAGTTTGACAATTCCGCTTCACGCGCCTATCGAACTGAGTTAAAGTAGACGATAGCAAGGGAGGCCAATATGGTTTCCAAGTCCGGTTTGCCGGCCGTGATCTCATTCACGCTTCAGTTCGCCGCCGTTGTCACGATGGCGGGTCAGACGCCCAAAATCTCGCCTGTCAGTTCGGGGTTTCTGGATGTATCTACGCCAACCGCGCCGCCGGTGCAGACGCCGCCTAATTTCGTCTCCCCGGAAATTCGAGGCGACATCTTCATGGCCAAAAAGATGTTCCGCGAAGCGGTGGAAGTCTACAAAGAGGGCGGACCGAATTCGGCCATCCTCTTGAACAAAACGGGGATTGCCTATCACCAAATGCAAGACCTCGCCGACGCCAAGAAATACTATCAGTTGTCGCTTAAGGTGAATCCGGAATACGCCGAGGCGATCAATAATCTCGGCACCATTGAGTATTCCCGGAAGAATTTTCGGCGGGCCATCAATTATTACAAGAAAGCGCTCCGCCTGACCCCCAAGTCGGCATCCATTTATAGCAATCTCGGCACAGGCTACTTCGCCCGCAAGGACTATAAGGCCGCCGCCGAGGCCTTCCAGACCGCGCTCGAACTGGATCCGGAAGTTTTCGAGCATCGCGGCACGCATGGGGTCCTGCTTCAGGAGCGCAGCGTCGAAGAGCGAGCGAAATATCACTTCTACATGTCAAAGATGTACGCTAAAGCCGGTTCGGCAGAGCGGGCGCTCTTGTACATGCGGAAGGCTCTCGAAGAAGGGTTCAAAGAGCGGAAGAAATTCCAGGACGATCCCGATTTCGGCATTCTTAAGGACAACCCCGAATATAAACAACTGCTGGCCCAGGAGCAGCGTGTTCTCTAAGGCGCTACGCAGCATTGCCTAGCAGAGGCCTGATCAGCGTCGCAGTCGCGTCCGTTTTGCTGCTCTCCTGCTCGCGCCAGCGGAGCGCGCAAGAGCAGCGCATCCTCCTGCTGCCTTTCGAGAACCAAACCCCGAAATCCACGCTGGACTGGGCTACTCACGTTAGTTCCGCTGTTCTGCAGTACGATCTCGGCGGAGTGCCTCAACTGGTCACGTTTATCGGAGACTCGATCCGCTCCGTGCCGAATTCCCAAGCCAACCAGGTTCTGCAAGGCTACTTCGCCTTGACTCGAGACCAGCTTTCGGTGCATGCCACTCTGGAAGATCCCGCCCGACGGGCCACCGTGCGAACCATTGTGAGAGAAGGTCCAGCCGCTGCGGGAATTCTCCCGCTCCTGGACGGAATCGCGAAGGACCTCAGCGGGTCCGCCCACCCATTCTCCACGCAAGATCAGGCAGCGCTCCAGTCCTACGGCGAGGCTCTCGCCTTAACCGATCCGCTTGCAAGGAGCCGCCTCTTGCAAGCCGCCGTTGGTCAGGATCCGAAGTTTTCAGCAGCCTCGATTGGCCTGGCCGAAATCCTGCTCGCCTCAGGCGATCGCGCGAACGCCGCGCAAATCGCTTCAGCGGGAGCCTTATCCGCCAAAAACCCGCTCGATCGAGCGCAGCTTGAGTATCTCTCGGCCACGGCTAAGGACAACCTGGGTGGGCGTGAGGCCGCACTCACCTCTCTCGTCCGGCTAACGCCCTCGAACACCCAGGCGCTAAACCTGCTCGCTCAAATTCATACAGTCGAACGCAAATACAAGGAAACGATTCAGGATTATCAAGCGCTCACTCGCCTCGAGCCCCAAAACGGAACCTCGTTTAACTTGCTCGGGTATGCCTACGCCTACGATCATGACCTGGACAACGCCCGCAAGTCTCTGCTCAAATATCGCGAAGCGGTAGGACCTGCCGACTGGAATCCCAGTGATTCTCTCGGCGAGGTTCACTTTCTGTTTGGCGATTTCGCAGCGGCCGAACGCTATTTTCGGGAGGCCCAGCAGAAGAATCCCGCCGCAGGGGGAGGCCGCGAACTGCTCAAGGCGGCTCAGGCGCACTTGATGACCGGCGATGTAGCGGGCGCCGATACCGTCTTCCAGCTCTATGTTGCCGCGCACAAGTCTGCGCCTCCGGACTCCCTTGAATTCGCTCGCGGCCAATGGGAATTTACCTCCGGGCGACGCCAGCAAGCCCTTGCCCGGATGGAAAAACTACTCGCGGCGGAACGGGGGGATTCGGCTGCGCTCGTTGCTTCGCAATTATCCATTTGGCATCTGCAGACAGGCGATCGGTCGGGCGCCGCCGCCTCCGCCATGCAAGCCGCCTCAGCAGCCACCGCTCCGAACGTGCGAAACATTGCGGCGATTTGCCAGTTTTTGGCTGCGCCCGCGCCCGCCGCGTCGGCCTTCCCGCTGATGAATGGAGTGGCCCTCGTTCTTGCGCGTCAATTCGCCGCCGCTGTTCCGCCACTCGAAAAGGCGTACAGCGATACCCCTCCCGCCAATGACGGCGAGGTTCGGACGAGCTTGGCTTGGGCCTATTCCGAATCGGGGCAGGCTGCCAAAGCCAAACCGCTGGTCGAACTATTCCCGCTGCTATTTCCGTCTCCCGATACGATTTTCACAACGCTGGCCTTTCCCCGCTTTCTCGCGGTGCGCGGGACCGTTCTGCATTCCACGCAAATGAACGAGTTATTCACCAAGCTTTCTGGAGACCTGCCAGACCGCCTTTGACCACCGGTTAACCGCCGCTGGGGACTTCTACGGGGATTCCACTCAAAATCCCGCGTAGCGGAACCATTACCTGATCCGGCCTGTCGTTCAGCTCATAGTTGAGTTGATCGAGAGCGCGCTCAATCATATACGCCGAGAGCAGCGCGCGAAGGTCCTCCTCCGCGTGCGGTAGAAGTTCGGCCGATTTCACCGTATCCAGATAACTCTTCAAGAAGAGCGCCGACACCCATCCATACCAGAAGCTGGCCCAGCTCTCCAGAGACGGTAGCGACTCTGGACGCGCCGACACGCCGGGCACGCGTCCGAACAGCACCGTATCGGAAGCATACTGAAAAGATCGCAGCATGCCCGCGACATCGCGCAAGGGCGAGCGCTTAATGCGCCGCTCCCCCAAGGACCGCGTCAGCTCGCCCTCGAAATCGACGAACACAAAGTCCTTTCCGGTGTACAGCAACTGACCCAAGTGCAAATCGCCATGCAGCCGGATCCGCATGGCATCCAAGCGCCGGTCCCGGAGCGGACGAACCGCGGCGGCGATCGCGTCCGAGGCGCTCAGCACGCGTCTGGCATCCTCTTGGACCTCGCGCGGCAGGCTTGGCAAGCGCCGGGTCAAGAACTCCATCGTCCGCGTCAGTTTGCCCATCATCCCGTGATACAGTCCCAGGCGGTAGTGATCTGTAAAGGGTTCGGGGGCGAACGCTGCGATCTCTGGTCGGCTTGCTAGCGCCACATGCATTTCGGCGGTCCGCTGACCTAATAGCCGCGCCGATTCCGTGTACGGTCCAATCAGATCTCGAGCCTCGTCCGGAAGCCGCTCGTTGAGCAGCGCAAAAGGGCTCTCTGCATTCCGACGGGAGCTAGGATCGTCGCGGTGAGCCAGCGCCTGCTCGAAGAATCGGCTTAGGGAATCGATCGTATACTGCCATCCGTCTCCCTGATTGGTGATGAAGCCCTGCAACAAAGCCAAGCTAACCGATTCGCCATCGGAGCGTTTGTATTCCAGCGATCCGGCAAATGCGGGTATGTGCGGAAAACCCTGCGCTGTCAGGAATTCCGTCATTTCGAGTTCCGGGTTTAGGCCGGGCTCCAAGCGGCGAAAAATCTTCAAAATGAATCGGTCGCCATAAACGATGGAGGTGTTGCTCTGCTCCAGTTTCCCGGGAGACGCTTCCAGTCTCGGATGGTCAGGCCCCCACACCTTCCGAAACGCCCGGGTATGAGAACCGACAATTTCGCCCGAGCTGCCGCGCAGACGACTACGCTTGCCGATCGCAGTGAGCAAAGCGTCGCAGAAGGCCGGGTTCCAGATGGCCCCGTAGAGCACGCCATCGCCGTGCTCTGTTTTCACCTGGATCAGAGCTGCTTGGCCCAAACGGTTCTCGACCTTTTGGACTTCATCGCCGCTGGCGATCGCGGCGGGTAGAGCGTAAACCTCCGGCTCGCCGTCTCCATAGCGAACCTCCGCTAAAACGATTTGTCCGGCCGTTCCGATGACAGGAATCGAATCGATAATTTCTACGTCGATAATGGGCCGGCCCTTACCCAAAAACCAGCGCCGGTTTTTCAGGAAAGGAGGCAGAAGCTTCGATAACGAGTCAAGCGTTCTTGGGGTGAAAACGGATGCGAAGCGATCGACTTCGATCACGGGAGCCTGGCGCACATTCGGCGATTCATTCACCGATTCCGTCGTCAGCGGGCGCGCTTCGAGCGCGAACCAGTAAAAGGTGTACGCACCCAAAGCCAGCGGGTACTCGCCACCCTCCGTGACGATCGGAAACGGTGCGCGGCCAAAAATCTCGACTGGGGTCAGTCCCTGAAATTTCGACAGATTCAAGACGACCGCTTGCGGGAAACGGGACAGGTTCGCCACCACCAGAATCGTCTCGTCTTCAAACCGCCGGATGAGCGCCAAAACCTTGCGGTTCTCGGGATTCAGGAATTCGAGCGTTCCGCGCCCGAACGCCTTGAAATTCTTGCGCTGCTCGATCAGGTGTTTGGTCCACCATAGGAGCGAGTTCGGGTTGTTCTGCTGCGCCTCCACATTGATCGCTTCGAAGTGATACTCCGGATCGATGGTGATGGGCAGATAGAGCTTCTGAGGATTCGCGCGGGAAAAGCCGGCGTTGCGATCCGCGCTCCACTGCATCGGTGTGCGGACGCCGTTGCGGTCGCCTAAGTAAATATTGTCTCCCATGCCAATCTCATCGCCGTAGTAAAGCACGGGCGTGCCGAGCAGCGAGAAGAGCAGCGCGTTCATCAGCTCGATCCGGCGGCGGTCATTCCCGAGCAGGGGCGCGAGGCGTCGCCGGATGCCTAAGTTGATCCGCATCTGACGATCGTGGGCGTAGACGCGATACATGTAGTCGCGCTCCTCGTCGGTGACCATTTCAAGGGTAAGCTCGTCATGGTTGCGGAGGAAAGTGGCCCACTGGCAGTTGGGAGGAATGGGAGGGGTCTGGTTCAAGATTTCCGTAACCGGATAGCGATCCTCCATGCGGATGGACATGAACAGCCGCGGCATCAGGGGGAAGTGGAAGGCCATGTGGCACTCGTCGCCGTTGCCAAAGTAGGCGATCGAGTCTTCCGGCCACTGATTGGCCTCGGCGAGCAACATGCGATTCGGATATTTCGAATCGATATGGGCCCGAATCTCCCTGAGATAGGCGTGCGTTTCGGGCAGATTTTCGCAGTTGGTGCCCTCCTTCTCGTAGAGATACGGGATGGCGTCCAGACGGAACCCGTCCACGCCCATGTCGAACCAGAAGTCGATCACTTTGCAGAGCGCCTCCTTTACATGGGGGCTCTCGAAGTTCAGATCGGGTTGATGGGAATAAAATCGATGCCAATAGTAGGCTTGGCCGACCGGGTCCCAAGTCCAATTGGAGGTCTCGAAGTCCTTGAATATGATCCGCGCTTCTTTGTACTTGTCCGGTGTATCGCTCCATACATAAAAATCTCGCCACATGGTTCCAGGCTGGGCGCGTCGGGATCGTTGAAACCACGGATGCTGGTCTGAGGTGTGATTGATCACCACCTCGGTGATCACCCGCAGCCCGCGTTCGTGCGCTTCCCGGAGGAAAACTTGAAAGTCTTTCAACGTTCCATAGGAGGGGTGGACCTCGGTATAGCCTGAGATGTCGTAACCGTCATCGCGCCAAGGCGACGGGAAAAACGGCAGCAGCCAGATTGCAGTTATGCCGAGGTCCTGAAGATAGTCGAGCTTCGCGGTCAGCCCCGCAAAGTCGCCCATTCCATCTCCGTTGCTGTCGGAGAAAGCGCGGACGTGTACTTCATAAATGACGGCGTCTTTGTACCACTGGGGGTCGTCCTTGCCGGCGAGGTGTGTCTTGCTAAGAGGGGGCATCCGAATCTATGTTCCTCTTGGTGGACGCAAATTTGAGGGTTTTGTGGCTTTCCAAATGCCGCGCTAGTTCATTTGGGCAACCACCGATTCCGTAGCTTTGATGATGGCAGGCCAAGTCGGAGTCCCGAGGGATTGCTCCTGGAACTTTACGAGCAGATCGCGAAAGGCGGCGAAAGCTCCCAGGATCGTCGTAACCAGCCAGATAGCAGCCCGCTCTCAACCCGTGTGATGCGCGGAACTGCCTCGCCTTCCGACTCGCGCGCACACCGGGGAGTAAAACCGCCCGCGGCAACTTTCAACACAATCGCGTGGAACAATGGCTCGACTGTCACGAAATAACCATGCCATTTTGTGGGGCAGCCAATCCCGGCTGCAGCCGCCTTTCCAGGCGGCTCGACACGATCGAAAGCTTGTCCGCCGCTCATATCTTTGGAGTCGTTAAGTGGAATCGCTTGCCGGACGTTCAGGAATCCCGGAATTTCGGGCTCGCCAATGATAACGGGAATGAGAGGCTTCAAGGGATCCAGGTAAAAGACCGATGATAAATACAAGAGCGCTCACCGCCCGAATCGCTTGGCCGACCTTCTCGTTCCAATTCGATCCCCAATCAAGTTCCCGGACGTGGTCAGTGATCTCCGCTTTCAGTCCTCAGTCTAGGCCTATCGAGCAGGGGATTCAGCGTCTTGAATACGTTTTTCGCCACAATCGCATTGCCCGCAGCGGTGGCGTGCAATCCATCGCGCTGCATCAGCGCCGGGTTGCCTCCGACGCCTTCCAATAAGAAGCGAATTCGCGGAACCTTGTACTTGTTGGCCAAGGCAACATAAATCTGCTCGAACGGCCGGATATATTCGGGTCCGTAGTTAGGCGGGAGCGTCATCCCGGCAATCACCAACTGGACGCCGGCTTTCTGAAGTTCGGCAACGATTTGATCGAGGTTGGCGCGCGTAGTCTCGAGCGGCAGCCCTCGTAACCCGTCGTTCCCGCCGAATTCCACGATGACAATCTTTGGCTTGGGGGCGAGCGCTTCGCCGATCCGATTTGCTCCGTCGGTAGTGGTATCCCCGCTCACGCCCGCGTTGACCACGCGCCATTTCAGCCCGTGCTGGTCAACTTCTTTCTGCAGGTAATCCGGGTAGCTGAATCCAGGTTCCACGCCGAACCCGGCGGTCAGGCTGTCGCCAAAGGCCACGATGACAGGGCGGGGATCGGGCTTTTCGACGGCGACGGGCTGAGATTTGGGTTCGTTCTGAAATTCTTGCTTCGGCGCACTGCATCCGGCCAAGGTGATCGCCAAAACCCACAGGGATGGGATAGTTATTCTTTGCACAAATACAAGAATAGTGGTCGGCTCGCGACGCTCTCGGCGATTGCAATATTAGCAGCTCGCTGCACGTGTTTCTGGCATCGAATGGCGGAGCGGGACGACTCGTAGACTGCCGACCCAATGAGCGAGCAGGACAGATACGAGATTTCACGCGTTTGAAGAGCTTGCCGGCTGGAACGGTTGAAGCGAGCGCGGGACGGCGTCAAAGCTCGCGAAACGCGCCCTTCCCGCAGTACGTAGTAGTAGTAAATGAAGTGTTTAGGTATTTGGCTGCTTTTAGCGCTCGGTGGAGCGCTGCTTCCGGCCGCACCCGCCGATGACAACGTCACGTTTCGGAGCGATGTGTCGCTGGTGCGCGTGGATGCGCAGGTCCTGGATCGCGATAACCGGGCTGTCACCGGTATGCGCGCCGAGGATTTCGTCCTTCGCGAAGAGGGCCGAGTTCAGCCGATACGGAATTTTTCTAGCGAAAATATGCCGGTCGATGTGCTGCTGCTCTTTGACGTCAGCGCAAGTATGCGTCCCCACGTTCAGCGGATTGCCTCGGCGGCTCACCAAGCCCTCAGCGTGCTGGGCGAAACGGACCGGGTCGGGATCATGGTGTTCGATCGCACTACCCGGGTTCGGCTCTCGATGCGAAGCAGCCGCTCTGAAGTTGAGCGCGAACTAGAGAACATGCTGCGGCAGGAGACCTTCCGGGGCGGCACCGACATCACGCGCGCGTTGCTCGATGCAGCCGCGTACGTCGGTCGTGAAGGCCGAAAAGATGCTCGTCGGGCAATCGTAATCCTCACTGACGATATGACCGAGTTCGACCGTGATGAGGCGAGTGTTTCTCGTGCCCTGACGCGTGCCGATGCGGTTCTGAGCGCGTTAATCGCCCCGGATGCGGTCGGCAACCGAGGCTACGGGGGAGGTCGCCGCGGTGGCGGAGGCGGAGGTTACCCGGGCGGTGGAGGAGGCGGCGGGCGGAACGGCGGAGGCATTGGCGGAGGCCTGGGGGGCGTGATTTTCGGACCTCCCGGCGGGTATGGCGGTGGCGGCGGTCGCAGAGGCGGAGGCGGCTACCCGGGAGGCGGTTCTCAGGGTGGCGGCTCGCAGGGTGGCGGGGGCAACCGTACGAAATCGGCTGGGACCTCCGAGATCGCTCGCGATTCGGGAGGCGATAGTCTTCCTGTGGACGATGCATCGGCCTTGGAAACCACTCTGAGCCGGATTCGCCAGCGTTACGCCTTGCATTTCCTAGTTCCGGCGGGGGCTCGTTCGGGACAGGAACGGCACATCGAGGTTGCGTTATCCGATACGGCCCGCAGTCGTTATGCTGACGCTGAGATTCGCTATCGTCATACCTATGTTGCACCCAACGGACTTCCTGAAAGTGGCCCTGCGGATGCCACTGCTACGTCCACCGGCAACTCTGATCCCGTGCTGATAACCCCCGATTCGAGTCAGCGGAAACGGCGAGCGATCAGCGAACCCGAGGGTAGTCGGGGACCAAGCACTGGGCCTCTTCAGCCGGACACTTCGGATTCCGATTCCGGATCCGGCAAGTGGCGCAAGGTGAAACCGGGCGAACAGCCCTAGAAAACGAGTGGGCGCTCGCCTTTTGGCGGCTGCTTGGAGGATATGCGGTCTACCATGCGTTCGTTGCTGTGGGTCTGGATACCATTTCTGTCTTTTAGCCAGGATCCGAAAAAGGTGGGCTTAAACCTCCCGGCGGATCGACGGGCGGACACATATGCGGTTTACTCCGCTGTCCTTGCCAGCCCGAGCCTTAGCCACCCCGATACCAATGCGAAATACCTGATCCGGGACGTGACGGGGAACGTAATGGAGAGCGATCTTCGGTCGTGTGTGGCTGTTTCATACTGGTACCGCGCCAGCTTCGCGGAGCTGGTTGCCGATCATGCTCAGCATTCCAAGGAACGCTTCAAACTCGAGCGCGCCTTTAGCATCGCAAAGCCGTACGAGCTCCTTAGCAGCGGCGACGCTGGTCAGTTTGGTAGCCTGCAAAACAAGCCTGATCACTCTACCAACAATGTGGAACTGTTCCGGGGAGCAGTCGATATCCTCACACTTGGGAATGTCTACTTCGACCGGAAGCGAACTTTAGCCGCGGTCCATACAGGGGCCTTCTGCGGCAGTCTCTGTGGCTTTTGGACTTGGCGCGTCTTCGTGAAAAATGAGAAGCGCGGTTGGGAGGAGCAGAACTGGATTGTGTGTCACACCATTTCTTCCCTGCCGTACCAGGGACTGCAGGGCATCATTGGGTGATCGCCGTATTTCCCGCTGCGGATTTCACCGCTAAGTGTAGGGTGCGCCCGTTTCTCGGTACCTCTGGAACCGCCCAGGAGTAAGTCGAAACCGCCGTAAAGATTGCTCTGCATCCGTCGATGGAATAAGGGACGGAGGTTTTCAAACCGATTGCAGACAAGGGTGTTATGGATCGTCGACCAGGAAGCAGGCAGAGCAGCTTGCTTTGCCGACGAGCCGGACGTTTCGGTTAGTTTCGCGGGTAATCTCTTCGAGGCGCTACGTCACTTGGAGACCAGCGAGTTCGAGGTCGTGATCGCGACGGTTCCCCTCCCGGATACCAGCCCGGAACTGCTCATCGACGAAATCCTTCAGCTCGGGACACACAGCTCATTAATTCTCCATGCACCAGAGGCTAACTTTGGGGACGCAGTGCGGTGGACGAAATTGGGTGCTTACCAGGTTTTGCAAAACGAAGCCAATCTGGCCGACGCCATTGCCGCAGCCGTAAGCTCCCGGCAGATTCACAGCCTTGCCTCGCACCTCGCTTCGAGCAGCGCACCGCCCTGGAGGAGGCTGCTGATCGGAAAAAGTTTGAAAATGCACCACGTCGCCGAGACAATTCGGCTGATCGCCCCCAGGCGCTGTACCGTGCTCATTAGCGGCGAGACCGGGACTGGCAAAGAGGTAGTGGCGCGCTGTATTCATGAAGCCAGCAACCGCTCTCAATTCGAGCTGGTCGCGGTGAACTGCAGCGCCCTGCCGGAAAATTTGCTGGAAGCCGAGTTGTTCGGGCATGTGAAAGGAGCTTTTACGGGCGCGATCGGACAACGGGTCGGCCGCTTTGAACAGGCCCAGCGGGGAACGCTGTTTCTCGACGAAATCGGCGACATGCCTTTGCCTCTTCAATCCAAACTCCTGCGGGTCCTTCAGGAACGGGAGTTTCAACGCCTGGGAAGCTCGGAGACAGTTCGAGTTGATGTGCGGGTGATCGCAGCCACCAACGTAAATCTTGTGGAGAAGGTTCGGGAAGGCTTGTTTCGAGAAGATCTCTATTATCGCCTGAATGTCGGTCCCATCGTCGTTCCGCCGCTTCGGGAACGAACCATCGATCTAGAGCTTCTTGTCAGGTATTTCATCGATAAAATCTGCAGGAGCGAGGGGATTGCAGCCAAGCACGCATCGGATGCAGTCATCGAGCGGCTCCGCGAATGCGATTGGCCCGGCAACGTCAGACAGCTTGAGAACGCAGTAGAAATGGCCATTGCCCTAAGTGGGGATCGGTCCATTCTCTACCCTGCCGATTTCCCTTTGCCCAAAAGAGCTCGTTTCGCTGACGTGTCGTACCAGGCGTTCGTGGCAGTCCCGGATCAAGGACTCGATTTCGAAAAAATCGTGGGCGGCATCGAGCTTAACATTTTGGAGCAGGCGTTGCGTAAAACCGGCGGGAATAAAAAGCTAGCTGCGGAAATGTTAGGGCTGAAGAGGACCACCCTCGCCGCGAAGCTTAAGAGCCTGTCTCACTGTGTTGAGACCGCGCAGTGCGCGCTGTAACGTTTATTTGCCGGGCACGGACGATAAAGCGATTTGGAGCCGCCCCAATGTAGTTGAAGGGATAGCAGGTAATCAGTGTAAGTAGTTGATCGCCTTTCTCGAAATCTAGAACGCTGACATCGCTAGGCTGTACAACTCTCATGGATTCCACCGAATACTCAAAAGTGCTGTCGGGGGTCTCTACCCTGATAGCATCGCTCTTGTGAATATCACGAAGCTTCTGGAACAGCGTGTCCCGATGGGCGGCAAACGCGACGTTGCCCATGGATCCGGGGAGCGCTGACGAAGGCATGTGTCCAACAGCTCTGCGCAAAGTAGAAGCGTCCACTCCCTCGCGCACGGTAGCACTCAACCCAAGTCGCGGGATCTCAATTCGTCCAATAAGGTCGGAAGGATTAGGTTTGGGCGTGACTGCCGGCGGGTGCCTATCAGTCGCAGATGTCTGGCGTTCAATCTGCCTATTCAGAGACCAATTGTCATAAACCTGGGAGTAGCTCTCGTTGACATTCACCCAAATATAACTGTCCACCGCGATCAGGCCGCATAGAAGGAAAGCATATTCCAACCAGCGGGTACTCCGCCGAGGAAGCTCCTGCCGGTCATGGAGGTGGAGCCGCACAGTCATTATTTGGTCCGATCCGCCGTTTGTGCGTCTTCATTCATGAGATATGTCGAACGGGTCCGGGCTATGAGTTTGCCGCGATCCGGGGCCGCCGCCGTAACCTTAATATGACGTAGTTTCCGATTAGATTCAAGCTGGGGTATGTACCCGATGGTATAGCGAGTGCGGATTTCTTTCGCTATTTTGCGGCAGATTGGAACAATCTCTTCCAACTTGGGAGGAGTATAAAATTCACCGCCGCTCACCTGGGCCAGCTTCCTCAAGACATCGGGATTCTTGTCCGGGTCATCGTTTTCATATACTCCGATGGTGTATATGGTTGCTGCCGATTGAAGGACCCGGCTCATGACGTCCTTAAAATTCGCCGAGCTGACATTATCCCCACCATCGCTGATAACCACTAACGTTTTTTTATCCTTACGGCCCATATCAAGCTGCTTCAGGCCCGCCAAGATGGCATCGTACAGCGCGGTCCGACCTTCCGGCGCGCCGCTCCAGAGCGCGGCTCTCAGTTGCTTCGTATCGTCGGAAAAAATGATCGTATCCGGCAAACCGCGCTTGACCTTCTCATTGAAATTCAAAACGAACATCTCATCAAGGGGATTGCTCGCCGAGATGAAGCCGAGCGCCGCTGTGATTACTTCGGGCTTCTTGGACCGCATGCTCCCGCTTTCGTCCACCAGAATTCCGATTGTCACGGGAATATCTGCGTTCGCAAACTGCGTGATCTCCTGCGGCTTCCCGTCCTCAGTGACTTTGAAGTTGTCTTTTGTTAGATTCGCGACAAACCCACCGGCATTGTCTTTTACACTTACATCTAAAAGCACGAGCCGGGAAGTAGTGCTGATGACGAACTCTTTCTCTTGAGGTGGTGTGGGTGGGGGGTCTTGCAGAGCGACAGCTCGGTAGGCCGCCGCTGAAAAAAGAACTAGACCAGATCCTGCGATCAAAATGCCTCTTTTCATGACGCCTCCATTGACAGTGAGGAAAGGAAATACTGACTTAAATAGCGTGCGGCTCATATTACTCATGAGCCGCACGCCAACTTGCCGAACAACTAACGAACTAAGTTCACTAGGCTCGGACTACGCGAAGGACAGCATAACCGGCGAGCGACAGAAGGCCAATCAGTCCAACTAAAGGATAGGGGCTGGCCGTGTGAGGCAACGAAGCCGGAGTAGAGGCGGGCATTGCAGAACCCGCCTGACGGTCCACTTCAGGGGCCGGAGTTGCAACCGGGGTGGCAGCGGGCATCGGCTGTTCAGCCGCAGGCGCCGGAGCCGGAGTTGCTGCAGGCATATTCTGAGCGGTCTGAGCCGGCATTTCCTTTTCGGTACCCTTTTCATCGATCGTGCCCACGCGAGCAGTCGTCAAATCCGATTCGGACTGGGCGTAAGTGGTGGGAACCTGGGTTTTCGAGTAGGTTGCGATTGTGGTTGCTTCCATCTTGGGATAGGCGAATTCCTGACCGAAGTTGTCGCCCGGGTAGAACCAAGCGCGCATGGCTTTCGGTTGGCCCGGAGGCGTTTCCCAGAACTGGAACTGAGTCTTACCGGTCGGCTCCAAGCGGTAATTCGGAATAGCGAGGACGGTCGTTTGCAACTGAGTTTCGTCCGCATTGAAAATCTGGACGATGTGCCGATTCGACGGGGAATCCAACAGTTTCATGACGTACTTACCCGGCGGCAGTACTTTGTTCGGAACCTGGATTGGTTCATTCACGGTCAAAATCGTTTTTTTGTTCCATTCGTCGGCGGCCATGTTGGGCGCGAACGCGGCTCCCAGCAGCCCGATGGATGTAATGGCGAGTGCAAAGCGGTTCATGTGATTTACTCCTCCTGATTAACGGCTGGACTTCATTTTCCCTTCCAGCCACGCATTCCTAAAGGCAGCTTTCGTACCAAACACTTAAAACCTGTAGTTACTGGCACTTACAAAGGTTAACAGCGGCTTTGAGGAAACTTTTACCGAAAAAAGGTCAAATCCGGTCGGCAGATTTGGCGTGAATCTGTCGAATAGCCTAACGATTGAGGGGGTCTACAACCCAAGGGGGAGTAGCCTGCATCAGCCGGCCCAGCTCAGGCTCGACTTGTTGCATCTTTTCCTTCATCTCCCAGGCAATGCGTCGATAGCTGAAATGTCCTTTCACGCCGGATCGCAGGCGGCAGATATATTCGGCTTCGGCGAAATCCATCTTGAACAGAAACCGCGCCTTCGTCGCAAAAGGCAGAATGTAGTGACAACTCGGATTCGGGAGCAAATCGCTAGTTAATTTCGCCTGCTCCATCCAGTTTGCGTAACGGCCTTCCAGCCCCGCCTCCGCCAACGATTCCGGCGTCTCGTATCCCAACTCAGTGGAGAAGGCCTGACGAAACTGCTGGCAGCGACGATGCCGGTGCATGTCCCGATAAGCGCCGATATCCATCACCATGTCAAAAATGTATGGCGCCGTTCTGAAATTTCGAAGCAGGTCGTCCCGGCGAGTCCGGGAGCGTAAGGCCGTATCGATCACCTCCCGCCTGCGCTCCAAGCTCCAGGAGCAGACCAACTCCGTTAGTTCGCGATAAGCCCAATTCGTGACTGGGTAGAGTAACGTGGCCACCACCTCGGAAAGCGTGTCCGTACTCCGGCACAAATCGACCGCCTCGCCTTGTCGCGCCTGTCGGGCCGGGAGATTCTGTTGAGCCCATAGTTTGAGATCCAGGCGACTCTGGCTAGCATGTTCATCCGCCTCCACATGGCGCGCTAATGTCGGTGCCACAAGTTCGCGAGCTGACGTGTCGTCCCATTGACAGTCAGGTTCGGCGGCGCAGGCTTGAGCGATCTCCACCGCAAGCTCCCTAAGTTCGCCATATTCTGACGCCTTCAGCCGCCGGATCTGGCGCTCCAGCGTTCGAATACTGGTAACCTGTCCCACTCCCGTGGCAATGCCGAAGAAGAGCGCATAGCGAGCAATATCGAAGGCGCGAGCGGCGATGTTGCGCCGGTAAGCATCCGGCTTCATGTCCTCGGGACGTTCGAGTTTTTCTGTCAGATACTCGTTCATCCGCGCGTGAATTTCCTGATACCCCTCCAGTAGTTTTGTCGCAGCTTGGGAGTAAATGTTGGCCTGAGCTTGGTCGAATTCCGGAGGCGTAATGAAGCCCGATTTGGAGAAATCCTGATAGCGGGACGAGCGGGCTTGACCGTCCCAAAGCTGCTCGTCTTCCGCCTCGGTAGCCGCGAGTTCCGAAATGCCTTCAAAGCACAGGACCACGTGGCCCAAATCGGCGATAGACGCGTGCCCGTATTGAAAGTAAAAACTCTCGAGAAACTTCTGCGAGTCGTGCGAGCGCACCCACTCGATGGATTTGGCAATCGGGTCGGGAGACCGGCTGTAACGGGCCAACGCGTAAGCGCACTTCTCGGGGGGAAGAGGCGAGATTGTCAGGACGCGCTTGGGCATGCAAGGCTATGGTATCGAATGAAAATACGAATTAAGCGATTGTCCGGCGACGCGGAGTTGCCCATATACGCCCACGGACCCGATGAGGACGCCGGGATGGACGTGCGGTCTATCGAGTCTGTCGTTTTGAGACCGGGCCGCCCGCATGCTGTTTGCACCGGCTTAGCGCTCGAACTGCCCGCAGGATTCGAAGCCCAAATGCGGCCTCGCAGCGGCTTGGCGCTAAAACATGCCATCACGCTGGCGAATAGCCCTGCCACCATCGACCCTGGATATCGGGGTGAGATTCGCGTCATTCTGATTAATCTGGGACAGGAAGATTATACGGTGCATCCCGGAGATCGAATCGCGCAAATGGTAATCGCCCGCTATGAGGCGGTGGAGTGGGAAGAAGGAGCCCTGGGCGATTCGGTTCGCGGAGAAGGCGGATTCGGATCGTCCGGCCGTTAAGCTTAGCGCTTGGAACTCAGCTTTTTGCGGATAGACTCGACATTTTTGGCGTCGGGCGCGAGTTCCACGTACTTGGCGTAAGCCACCCGGGCATTTGCCTGATCCTTCAATTTTTCGTACGCCTCCCCTAAATGCAGGTATGCGTCGGCAAAACCGGGGTTCCAGTGCGTCGCCTCGGTGAAGCGTTTCGCTGCTGCCCGATAGTTCTTCTTTTTGAAATAGTAGTTGCCAATGGTGATTTCTTTGGTGGCTTGGAGCGGGTTGAAACTATATTCCTTCGGAGCGATGGATTCGTCTTCTTCGGGAGGATCAGGCTGCTGCGGCGCGGGCTTCTGGGCCACGAGCGAGGTACAGCAAAGCAGAAGCGCCAAAGCAATTCTCTTCACCCTCTTATGGTAGCGTGGCACTCCGCAGTGGGACTCAGTGGATATGATAAAACTTGCCTGGACTTAGACTAATTCCCGCTCTTGCGACGCTCCTCTTTCTCGCGCTTCAGTGCCGCGCTCAGGACAACTACGAGATCCAGGTGTACGGCTCGGAGACGGTGGCACCCAAGCGCACCATGGTTGAGCTGCACAGCAACTTCACCTTCAGCGGCACCAAGGAAAAGATTGACGGCGTGTTGCCCACCGAGCACGCCTGGCACGAAACTTTAGAAATCACCCAGGGAATCACGCCTTGGTTCGAGACTGGTTTTTACTTGTTCACGAATGCTAAGAACGGTTACGGTTGGCAGTATGTGGGCAGCCACATACGGCCGCGCGTCCGCGTTCCGGACGAATGGAAGTGGCCAGTCGGTGTGAGTTTGTCGCTCGAAGTCGGCTACCAGCGCCGGATATTTTCGGCCGATACGTGGTCTCTGGAAATCAGACCGATCATCGATAAACAAATCGGGCGAACCTATCTGGCATTCAACCCCACCCTCGACCGCGCCTTTCATGGGCCGGGAGTGAGTGCGGGCGTGGTATTCTCGCCCAACTTCAAGGTTGGCTACGATCTGACCAAGCGGGTGAACGCCGGCCTGGAGTATTACGGATCGCTAGGTCCGGTGACCGGCTTCGATCCTTTCCGGGATCAACAGCAGCAATTCATCCCCAGTGTGGACCTGAATCTGGGGCCAAATTGGGAGTTTAACTTTGGGGTCGGAGTCGGCGTTACTGGCGGGACGGATCACTTGCTCGTCAAGATGATCCTGGGGCGGCGCTTTGGAACGGGGTCGCGGAAAGCAAAGCAGAACGGCACCGACGAAGTGCCAGCGAAGGGACCGTCAAAGTAAACCAGCGTGTGGATCTGAGATCATGTTGGCATGGATCTCCTTGTAAACGGAAAGCAGGTTCGGGTGAACGGCGATCCCGATTCCAGTCTGCTCTTCGCGCTGCGCGATGAACTGAATCTCACCGGCGCGAAATACGGGTGCGGTGAAGGACAATGCGGCGCTTGCACTGTCTTGATCAACGGAGTGGCCATGAGATCCTGCGTTACCCCGCTCCGCGCCACGGCAGGTAAACAAATCACGACCATCGAAGGCTTAAGCCGGGATGGCAAGCTGCATCCCCTGCAGGAAGCGTTCATCGAGGCCGATGCCATGCAATGCGGGTACTGCACGGCGGGGATGATCCTCTCGGGAGTGTCGCTGCTCCGCAAGGATCCAGCGCCCAGCGAGGCTCGCATCAGACAGGGACTCGAAGGCAATGTCTGCCGGTGCGGCACCTACCCTCGCATCGTAACGGCCGTCCGCATGGCCAGCCGCAAACTTCAGGGAGGCCAGGCATGATCGAACTGGAGCGCTACGAATTAAACGAGGGTCCGGCTTATAAGTTCGCGCCTGAATTTGCAATGGTCCGACGCGACTTCCTGAAGACGATCGGCTTCGGCCTGTCGCTGGTTCTTCTCCTCGACGGCAACGCAGAGGGGCAGCAAGCGATGCCGAAAGAGATCGGAGCATGGCTGCATCTTGGAGAGGACGGAAGCATTACTGTGTTTTGCGGAAAGGCCGAAGTCGGTCAGAATATCCGAACCTCCCTCACGCAAGCCGTGGCTGAGGAACTGCACTGCTTGCCCGCTTCGATCAGGATCGTTTTCGGCGACACTGACCTGACCCCGTTCGACATGGGAACATTTGGCAGCCGCACAACGCCCTTCATGGCGCCTCAACTGCGCAGTGTGGCTGCGGCGGCGCGAGAAGAGATGCTCGGAATGGCTGCGGAAAAGTGGCAGGTGGAGCGCACGGCTCTGGTCGCGGAAGCCGGCTGCGTGAAGAACAAGCAGACTGGAGCATCCATTCGCTTTGCCGAGATCACCAGCGGCAAGCAACTGGTGAAGGCGATCGATGCAGGCGCAAAACTTACGCCAGCTTCGGATTGGCGTGTCGCTGGCACTTCACTGCCGAAAGTGAACGCCCGAGACATGGTCACGGGCAAGCATCAGTACACGTCCGACATGAAGCGTCCCGGCATGTTGTATGGCCGGGTGCTGCGGCCTGAATCGTTCGGTGCCAAGCTGACAGCGCTCGACTCGAATCAGGTGACCGGTGTGAAAGTGGTGCGCGATGGGGACTTTGCCGGCGTCGCGGCCGAGAGCGAATTCGCGGCCACGAAGGCGGTCGGCGCACTGAAGCCTGAGTGGACCACAGTGCCCCAGCAGCCTGGATCAAAGGAATTGTTCGCGTATCTCAAAGCGAATCCCGAGGGCGCGGGCCATGAGCCTAAGAGTGAGGTGGAAGAGGCTTTGAAGGCTGCGGACCACAAGGTAGAGAGCGCATACACCGTCGCTTACATCGCTCACACTCCTCTTGAACCGCGTGCGGCCGTAGCAGAGTGGACTGGCGATAAGCTTACTGTCTGGACCGGAACACAGCGTCCTTTCGGAGTGAAGGAAGAGCTCGCAAAAGCTTTCAGCATACCCGCGAACCATGTCCGCGTGATCGTGCCGGATACCGGATCGGGGTACGGAGGCAAGCATACCGGCGAGTGCGCCATCGAAGCGGCCCGTCTCTCGAAGGGCGCTGGCAAACCGGTGAAAGTGATCTGGACGCGCGAGGAAGAGTTGACTTGGGCGTATTTTCGCCCGGCGGGCCTAATCGAGATTCGCGCGGGAGTAGCGAAGGACGGAACCGTTACCGCCTGGGATTTCCATAACTACAATTCGGGGTCGTCGGGAATCGAAACGCCTTACGATGTGTCGCACAAGCAAGTGCAGTTTCATTCCGTGAAGTCACCTCTGCGCCAAGGTTCCTATCGAGGCTTGGCCGCCACAGCCAACCATTTCGCGCGGGAGTGTCAAATGGATGAGCTCGCGCATGCGGTGGGCATGGATCCACTGGCATTCCGCTATAAAAATTTGAGCAATCCGAGAATGAAGGCGGTGATCGCCGCAGCTTCGGAACGATTTGGATGGGGCAAGCCTTACACCAGCGCTGGACGGGGTGCTGGAATTGCGTGCGGTTTCGAAAAGGGCGGATATGTGGCGTGCTGCGCCGAAGTGTCCACTGCGGGTCCCGCAAAGATCAAGATCGAGCGCGTAACCATTGCATTTGAATGCGGCGCTATCGTGAATCCCAAACATCTGGAAAACCAAGTGGAAGGTTCGGTCGTGATGGCGATTGGCGGCGCACTGTTCGAGAAGATCGACTTCGAGAACGGACGGATCCTGAATGCCCGGCTCTCCAAATATCGAGTGCCCCGCTTCAGCGACTTGCCGATGATCGAAACGGTTCTCGTAAATAGAAAGGATTTGCCCTCAGCCGGAGCGGGCGAGACACCCATCGTGGGACTTGCGCCAGCGGTGGGCAACGCAATTTTTCAAGCGACCGGCATCCGCACTCGATCCATGCCGATGTTGCCCAGCCTGACTGCCACGAACTCCTGAATGGTCCGCGTTATTTTGTGCCTTTGTGTTTTCTCCGCAGTGTGGCCGATGCATGCGCAAACGCTCAGCCACGCCGCTTGGGATGCGTTGGCGAAGAAGTACGTCAGTTCGGAGGCGCTGGTTGACTACAAGCGCTGGAAACAGGAGGGTCTAAGGAGCCTCGACACGTACTTGGAGCAAATTGCGGCTCACTGGCCGGAAGGCACTTCGCCTAACGCCCGCAAGGCCGCTCTGATCAACGCATATAATGCGCTCACGGTTCGCTGGATTCTGCTTAATTATCCAGTGGACAGCGTCTGGCAGACGCCGCACCCGTTCACCGAGGCTCGGCATACGGTAGATGGGGAGAAAGTATCGCTCGATACGATAGAAGGCAAGCTGCGCAAGATGGGCGATCCGCGCATACATGGAGCGCTGGTTTGTGCGGCGCGCAGTTGTCCGCCGCTGCGCCGGGAAGCTTACGTGGAGAGTCGCCTGGACGAGCAACTCACGGACAATGTCCGAACGTGGCTCGCGAATACTAAGCTGAACCAATTTCTGCCTGCGGAAAACACGGCTCGAGTGAGCGAGATCTTTAAATGGTACAAGGGCGATTTTACAAGTGCAGGAAGCGTCGAGAAATTCCTCTCCGAGCACGCTCCAGAAGGCAAAGGCGCCTTTCTCGTGCAGTCTGGCGCGAAGCTCGACTTCATTCCCTATCGCTGGGGGTTGAATGATACTTCAGGCTTGGGCGAGACTTATGGAAAGCCGCGCTTTTATTGGGATTATTACCGGAATAAGTAATAAGCCGAGGGCAAGCTGGATCGCCTGCCCTCGGCCGAGTGGCTACTGCAAATGCACCGGCAATGTGCGCGAAGGTCCATCGATCTCTGTCACGCGAACCAGGTGAACCTCGCCGCTCCGACGCTCGAAGGACAAGCCGGGCACACGGTCGGCTGCGCGTTCATAGGATGGAGCGCTCATCACGATCGCCGATTGTCGGGTTGCAAAGCAATGCAGAACCAACAGCCCAGCTTCGCCGGACTGCTCGACTGTGTAGTCTCCGGCGGCCATTTTCTGACCGTTTACGAGGAAACTGAAGGGAATGGTAACGTGCAGGACACCGCTGGATTGCGCGAAAGCGACGGACGCCGCGAAAAGTGCGAGAGCGCTGACAGCGACTCGCAGATAGTGATTTTTCATGTGATTCTCCTTTGAGCGAAATGCTTTCGGGAGCAACGGAGCACCGATGATGGGTCGAGTTAAATTCGATCCGGGAAAGTCTAACTAGGAATGAGCGAGTCTTCCGGCTGGGAAGAGATGCCAACTAACTTAAAAGGGGGCAGCAAAGAGGATGGACTGGGCTCTGCTAGGGCTGCACTGCAAACTACTCCCTGAGTATAGCAGAACTTCCACTTAATTCAAGCTTTCTTCCTTCTGCAGCAGGAACGTATTCGAAATGAATTCAGACGGACCGGTCTTATTGTCCGGCTGCACCTCCAGCAAGTCGCAATGGTTACGCTTGGCAATTTCGAATACGCGCTTTTGGGGTAAGACGTGCATTTCCATTCCATCAACGGGCTTCTCTTCTAAATATTTGGCGACCTCAAAGCGGTAACCAACTCGAAGAGTCGGCACCTGGAAAAAGGCGATTCCCCCTGGACGGAGCCGTTCCAGCAGCTTGTCGAGGATGTACGAAATGAGCGGCGGTGGATTGTGTTGCAGAACGATGATAGAGAAGAGCACGTCGAATTCTGGAAGCTGACTCAAGACTGCGAGGCTTTCAATGCGAACGCAGCTCACGCGAGCAGCCAGGTCGCCGGGAAAGGTTTCGCGGGTCATTGCCAAATGGCTTTCGGAAATGTCGCACGCGATCACGCTCTGAAACTGCTTAGCCAGCCAGTGGGTGACCCGTCCAGTCCCGCAGCCGTATTCCAGGCAGGTCCATTCCGGCCGGAGGATAATCCCGTTTCGCTTCACCCAGGCGGCGAATCGGTGCGCATCATACTGCCCCGTAGATCGGAAGACATCTTGATAATCCTCAAAGCTGGCGTTCTTGAAGTCGTCCAGGGTCAGAACGGACCAATGGGGTTCTTCCTGACCCAGGCGCGTCCAGGTACGCTCCACGCGGGCGATGAGCTGCTGCAGAAGCTGGGGGCTGCAGCTCACTTCGATCAGGTCCGGTTGCTCGAGATCCAAGGGGAAACGGTTGCCCGATACGGCGGCAGCAACCGGGGCGAATTCCCTGCTTTCCAGCAACGTTTGCCTCAACTGCTGAAGGTTCGCATAGGTCGCCATCGCCGCCTGAACGACTGTGTTGTTTTCCGGTTCCCGCCCTAGAAGCAGGCGATAGCCGTACCGGACATCATCCCTAGTAATCATGATCGTGGACAGGATAGCATTGCTTCGGCGCGGCTGGCTGACGGTGCCTCCAACCGTGCTGCTACAATCTGCAAGAGCTTAAGAGGACACGGACAACCTAAAGCAGGGCTGAAGAAATGAAGTACGCCATTTTGTACGATCCTACGTCAACGGGCTACAGTGCACACGTCCCGGACCTCCCAGGTTGCGTGGCCGCAGCCGCTACGCTGCACGAAACGCGTCAACTAATGAAGGAAGCGATTGAAGGCCATCTCGAATGCATGCGGGAATTTGGATTCGAGATTCCCGAAGCAACGACGGTTGCCGAGGGAATCGAAGTACCTGTTTGAGCATGATCGGGTGCGAGTGCCCCAAAACCTCACGCAATCCCCGTTGTGCTACAATCCAAAATAGCTGAAACAGGACAACCCTGGACAGGTGGGTGAGTGGTTAAAGCCAACAGACTGTAAATCTGTCCCTCCCTGCGAGGTACGAAGGTTCGAATCCTTCCCTGTCCACCAGATCACATAAGCCGTTGTAGCTCAGCTGGTAGAGCGCGTCCTTGGTAAGGACGAGGTCACCGGTTCAATCCCGGTCAACGGCTCCAGACTTTTCGAAACCGCAAGCGAATCCCATGGCAAAAGAAAAATTCGATCGCACCAAGCCGCACGTCAACGTTGGAACCATCGGCCACATCGATCACGGCAAGACGACTCTGACGGCGGCCATCACCAAAGTGATGTCGAAGCACAATCCGAAGATGAAATTCCGGTCCTTCGACTCCATCGACAACGCGCCGGAAGAGAAGGCCCGCGGCATCACCATCGCGGC